>NZ_JBIUBT010000050.1:0-1011 GCF_044548235.1 Streptomyces sp. NPDC052043 | reverse complement strand
CTCGGTCGGGGTCTTGCCGACCTTGACGCCCGCGGCCTCGAGGGCCTCCTTCTTGGCCTGGGCCGTGCCGGAGGAACCGGAGACGATGGCACCCGCGTGGCCCATGGTCTTGCCCTCCGGCGCGGTGAAGCCCGCGACGTAGCCGACGACCGGCTTGGTCACGTTCTCCTTGATGAAGGCCGCGGCCCGCTCCTCGGCGTCGCCGCCGATCTCACCGATCATCACGATCAGGTCGGTGTCCGGGTCGTCCTGGAACGCCTTCAGCGCGTCGATGTGCGTGGTGCCGATGATCGGGTCACCGCCGATGCCCACGCAGGTGGAGAAGCCGATGTCCCGCAGCTCGTACATCATCTGGTACGTCAGCGTGCCCGACTTCGACACCAGACCGATCCGGCCCGGCTTGGTGATGTCGGCCGGGATGATGCCCGCGTTCGACTGACCCGGCGTGATCAGACCCGGGCAGTTCGGGCCGATGATCCGCGTCTTGTTGCCCTTCTTGCCGGCGTACGCCCAGAAGGACGCCGTGTCGTGCACCGCGATGCCCTCGGTGATGACCACCGCGAGGGGGATCTCGGCGTCGATCGCCTCGATCACCGCGTCCTTGGTGAACTTCTCCGGCACGAAGATGACCGTGACGTCGGCGCCGGTCTTGTCGATGGCGTCCTTGACCGAACCGAAGACCGGTACCTCGGTGCCGTCGAAGTCGACGCTCTGGCCCGCCTTGCGCGGGTTCACGCCACCGACGATGTTCGTGCCCGAGGCGAGCATGCGACGCGTGTGCTTCTGGCCCTCGGAGCCGGTCATGCCCTGGACGATGACCTTGGATTCCTTGGTGAGGAAGATAGCCATGGTGTTCTGTGACCTCGTCCCTTACTTCGCGGCAGCAGCCAGCTCGGCGGCCTTGTCGGCCGCGCCGTCCATGGTGTCCACACGCTGCACCAGCGGGTGGTTGCGGTCGTCCAGGATCTGGCGACCCAGCTCGGCGTTGTTGCCGTCCAGGCGCACCACCAG
>NZ_JBIUBT010000049.1:0-1044 GCF_044548235.1 Streptomyces sp. NPDC052043 | reverse complement strand
CCAGTCGACGTGCATGCCGTGTGTGTGCAGCGCGGCCAGCGCGGCATACACCGTCGCCGCCTCGTCCCGGTCCCGACGGGCCGCGGCCACCGCCAGCACCTCCGACTCCGGGTCCGCCAGACACGCCGGGACCGCTCCGGTCAGCGCCGCGTCCGGACCCAACTCCAGGAACACGGTGACACCCTCGGCCTCCAACGCCCGAATACCGTCAAAAAATCGGACCGGCTCACGGATCTGCCGCACCCAATACCCCGGATCCGACCACTGCTCCACATCCACAACACCCGACAGGGTCGACGCCACGACCAGGGAGGGCGCACCCCAACGCACCTGCCCCACCACAGCCGCGAACTCCTCCAGCACACCGTCCATATGCGCGGAATGAAACGCATGACTGACCCGCAACCGACGCGTGCGACACCCCCGCTCCTCCAACACACCCGCAGCCGCCAGCACCGCCGCCTCATCCCCGGAGATCACCACAGCCGCAGGCCCGTTCACCCCGGCGATCGACACCCCCTCGCCGAGGACCTCCACCACCTCCGACTCCGACGCCTCCACCGCGACCATCGCCCCGCCCGCACGAGCCGCACCCATCAACCGACCACGAGCCGCCACCACCGCACACGCATCCGCCAGCGACACCACACCCGCCACATACGCGGCAGCCAGCTCACCCACCGAATGCCCCACCACCGCATCCGGCCGCACCCCAAAGGACTCCACCAACCGGAACAACGCCACCTCAAACGCGAACAACGCCGGCTGCGTCACCTCCGTCCGATCCAGCACCTCCACCGGCCCCTCGAACATCACCTCCCGCAACGAACGCCCCATCAACGGATCCAGATACCCACACACCTCATCCAAAGCAGCCGCGAACACCGGAAAGGCCTCGTACAACTCCCGCCCCATACCCACCCGCTGAGCACCCTGACCAGAGAACACAAACGCCGCACGCCCCTCGGCAACAGCCTCCCCACACACCACACCCGGCACCTCCCGCCCCTCCACCAGAGCACGCAACGCGGCAAGCAAGCCGTC
>NZ_JBIUBT010000048.1:0-1081 GCF_044548235.1 Streptomyces sp. NPDC052043 | reverse complement strand
CGAGCCGGAGCGGGTGCCGCGCAACGCCGAGGGCATCGCGGCCGCGCTGTCGGGCGAGCGCCGTATGGAGTTCTACCGCCAGCTGCTGGGCGCCGCGCCCGAGCAGGCGGAGGGCGTCCTGCGCCGCTGGTGGTGCGAGGCACAGCTCGACACCGACCCGGCCGGGGACCGGCTGACCGCGGCCGCCCTGGACGGGACGCTGCCCACCACGGCGGTCTCCGACCTGATCGAGCGCCGCCGCGCGGCGGGCCTGCCCGTTGAGTGAGCCGTTCGGCGAGGAGCCGGAGGGTCTGCCCTGCGTGCTGTCGGAGGAGGTCACCGAACTTCTCATGGACAAGACCCTGCCCGGCGCGGTGTTCGGCGCGATCGTGGCCGCCACCGTCGTGATCAACGAGACGAGGGGCGAGGTGCCGGGCAGCACCGCGTCGGCGAAGTGGTCGCAGCGGCGGCGCATGCCGCTCGGCGCGGACGGCTCGCTCGGCATCGCCGAGTACGTCATCGTCGCCGACGCCGATCCGCCGCACATCGTCCTCACCCGCATCCAGCTCTACTGACCCGACCCGACCCGACCCGGGGCCCGGCGAGACACCCGTCCGCCGGGCCCTTCGGCGTTCACGGCGGCGCCGGCGGGTGGGGGTTCGGTGGTCGACCGATCATCGGGCCGCCTCACCTCTTAAAGCCGAGCCAGACGATGTCCAGGACGGACAGGTGGCGCAGGGCGTGGTTGGCGAAGTAGACGACGGACAGCTGGCCGACGGACGCGATGCGCACGTCCTCGCCCTCAGGGTCGCCGACGTCGCACTGCGGGAAACCCCGCGGGTTCCCGACCGCGGCATCCAGGACGTCCCGGGCCATCTGCGCCGCATGCTCGGGCAGGGCGGTGAGTACCTTCGCGGCCGGCGGCGACAACCGGACCGCGTACGGCTGACCGGTCACGGGCGCCTGCTCCGGATCTCCTCCAGGTCCACGAACCCAGACCCGTCACGGCCGGAGTCGCGGAACGCGTCGACCGCTGGGCGGAGGCAACGCAGGCCTGCCACACCTCGACGACCTCGTACAGCCGCCCGGCGGTCGGATGCCA
>NZ_JBIUBT010000047.1:0-1231 GCF_044548235.1 Streptomyces sp. NPDC052043 | reverse complement strand
ACAAGTCATCTCATTTGGCTGGGTAGGCTGCTGCTCGTGGTGGGAATCGTTGAGCGGCTGGTACCGGACGAGTTGTGGGAACTGTTCCAGCGGGTGGCGCCAGAGGCGCCGACCCGTCCTCAAGGCGGCGGCCGGCGTCGCCACGGTGACCGTGAGGTACTGGCCGCGATCGTGTTCGTGGCGACGTCGGGCTGCACGTGGCAGCAGCTCTCCGCCGCTTCGTTCGGGCCCTCCGGGGCAACAGCTCACCGCCGGTTCACCGAGTGGAGCAAGGCCAGGGTATGGGCCAAGCTGCACCGCCTGGTCCTCGACGAACTCGGCTCCCGTGGAGAGCTGGACTGGTCCCGCTGCGCGATCGATTCGGTCAACATGCGGGCCCTGAAAAGGGGGACCTGACAGGTCCGAATCCTATCGACCGGGGAAAATTCGGCTCGAAGATCCACTTGATCACCGACCGGAATGGTCTGCCCCTGTCTGCCGGAATCTCCGGGGCCAACGTCCACGACAGCCAGGCCCTGGTCCCGCTCGTGCAGGGCATCCCGCCGATCCGCTCCCGCCGAGGGCCTCGGCGGCGCCGACCGGCAAAACTGCACGCCGACAAAGGCTACGACTACGCCCACCTGCGGCGATGGTTATCGGCACGCGGCATCCGGCACCGGATCGCCCGCAAGGGCGTGGACAGTTCCCAGCGGTTGGGCCGCCACCGTTGGGTCGTAGAACGGACCGCCTCCTGGTTGGCCGGCTGCCGCCGCCTTCATCGCCGCTACGAACGCAAGGCCGAACACTTCCTCGCCTTCACCAGCATCGCCTGCACCCTCATCTGCCTGCGCCGCCTGACTCGTTGATGTGCCGCTGCAACAGCTTGACTGCCAGGTCATGGCCGTAGTGACCGGCGAGATCCATGGGTGCTTGCCCGTCGGGCCCTGGGAGCTCTGGGTCAGCGCCGAAGGCCAGGAGCACTGCGGTGGTATGCACGGTTAGCGGGCTGCCGCTCTGCAAGGCGCCATCGCCCTCCGCATCAATGGCATGCGTCAGGAGCGTCATGTTGCCGCATACCTCATCGGGGTCGACCCCCTTGGCCAGGAGCTGAGCCAGGGTCTCTGCGTCCTCGTTCTCCACCGCCTGGTGGGCCGGTGTCCAGATGTTCTCCACGGCAGCATTCAACCGTTGCTGCACCAGCCCGACCAGTGCCTTTCCCAGTCCATGATCGCCAATTGAGATGAGCTGTAAA
>NZ_JBIUBT010000045.1:0-1395 GCF_044548235.1 Streptomyces sp. NPDC052043 | reverse complement strand
TCGCGATCTCCCACAGCCCGTCCGGAACAATCCAACTCCACGTACCCCGCCCCATGAACAGACCAACGACCGCCTCACCACGTAGGACACGGTCTTAGAGGTCATCTCAATTGGTGAGTGTGCCTTCGAGTGTGAGAGTCAGGCTGTCCGGCCCAGGCGCCATGGTTTGACCGTGATGTGAGACTTGCAGCATGGACATGGGGCGTGAGTCGCGGTGGGAAAAGGACGCAATGACGGTGGAGATCGTTTTCGCCCTGGTGACTGCCGTCGTGCTGGCTGCGGCGGTCTTCGCCGTCGCTCTGGCTCTCGCACTAGCCTTTGACATCTCCGGTTCACTGAGGAAGGGCGTGTTGGTGGGGGGTGCACTGCTCGGAGCGACGGCCGGAGTGTGGCGTCTGGTACGGGTGCTGCTTCGGTTCGACGAGCAGCGCCGAATGGGCCACTGACTGCCGTGCTTCTCCTTGAGGTCGCTAGCCTGCCGGCGTGGGGATCGTTGAGCGGCTGGTGTCGGATGAGCTGTGGCAGTTGTTCCAGCGGGTGGTTCCGAAGGCACCGTCGCGGCCTCAGGGTGGTGGCCGGCGCCGCCACGGCGACCGTGAAGTGCTGGCCGCAATCGTGTTCGTGGCAACGTCGGGCTGCACGTGGCAGCAGCTTCCCGCAGCATCGTTCGGACCGTCCGGAGCGACGGCTCACCGCAGGTTCACCGAGTGGTCGAAGGCCCGGGTCTGGGCCAAGCTGCACCGCCTGGTCCTCGACGAACTCGGAGCCCGCGGCGATCTGGACTGGTCCCGGTGCGCGATCGACTCGGTGAACATGCGGGCCCTGAAAAGGGGGACCTGACAGGTCCGAATCCTGTCGACCGGGGCAAGTACGGCTCGAAGATCCACCTGATCACCGAGCGGGCGGGTCTGCCCCTGTCCGTCGGAATCTCGGGCGCCAACGTCCACGACAGCCAAGCCCTGATCCCGCTCGTGAAGGGCATACCGCCCATCCGCTCCCGCCGGGGCCCCCGCCGACGCAGGCCCGGCAAGTTTCACGCCGACAAGGGCTACGACTACGCACACCTGCGGAAATGGCTGTCCCAGCGGGGCATCCGGCACCGCATCGCCCGTAAAGGCGTCGAGACCTCGCAGCGGCTCGGACGGCACCGGTGGACCATCGAACGCACCATGTCCTGGCTCGCCGGCTGCCGACGGCTCCACCGCCGCTACGAACGCAAGGCCGACCACTTCCTCGCCTTCACCAGCATCGCCTGCACCCTCATCTGCTATCGCAGACTCACCAAATGAGATGACCTCTTAGACCGTGTCCTACGTGGTGAGGCGGTCGTTGGTCTGTTCATGGGGCGGGGTACGTGGAGTTGGATTGTTCCGGACGGGCTGTGGGAGATCGCGA
>NZ_JBIUBT010000044.1:0-1424 GCF_044548235.1 Streptomyces sp. NPDC052043 | reverse complement strand
CTAGTAGGGCTCCGTTAGGTCTTCTCGGCCCTGTTTGGGGCATGTTGGACGTTGTGGACGCACATGAAGTGAACCGTGCTCGGGCGAAGTTGGCGTTATTCGTAGCGGATGTCTTCGCATCGGTGCCACGCAAGGATCAGCGGGCGAAGGGTGACTGCTACCTGCGAGGGCTGATGCTGGATGGGCGGCGCAAGTCGATCCAGCCGATGGCGGAGCGACTGCCGGACGGCAACGAGCAGAACCTGCAGCAGTTCGTGAACCAGTCGACCTGGGATCCGATGCCGGTGCTCCGGCGCATCGCGGAGCGCATGGTGCCGCTGATCGGCCCAGATGCCTGGGTGGTCGATGACGTGTCGTTCCCCAAGGACGGGAAGATGTCGGTGGCGGTCGCGCGCCAGTACTGCGGGGCGTTGGGCAAGCGGGCCAGCTGCCAGGTCGCGGTCAGCGTGCATGCGGTCTCCGATGCCGCGTCCTGTCCGCTGCAGTGGCGGTTGTTCGTCCCCCAGGAGTGGGTCGACGATCCGGGACGGCGGTGCAAGACCGGGATTCCACCGGGGGTAGGGCATCGGGAGAAGTGGCGCCTGGCCTTGGACAGCATCGATGAGCTGGCCGGGTGGGGCATGGTCCCGCCGGTGCTGGTGGCGGACGCCGGCTATGGGCAGAACGCCGACTTCCGCGACGGCCTGGACAGCCGGGGCATCGGCTATGTCGTCGCCATCCGCTCGGATGTGACCGTCCACCCGCACGACGCCGAGCCGGTCACGCCGCCCTGGTCGGGCAACGGCAGCAAGTCGCAGCCCCGCTACCGGGACAAGCCCTCCCCGGTGGCCGCGCTGGCGGCCGTCCGTGGACGGCAGGCCTTCACCGAGGTGACCTGGCGGGAAGGCTCCCGCGGACCGATGCGCTCACGCTTTTTGGCCCTGCGGGTGTGGCCGGCCGGGATCCGATCCCGCCGCCTGGCCCGGGCCGCCGCCACCGCGCGGGAAGGCTGCTGGAACGGTGTCCTGCCCGAGGTCACGCTGCTGGTCGAATGGCCCGAAGACGCCGAAGCACCCACCGACTACTGGCTGTCCAACCTGCCCGCCGCCACCTCGATGGCTGAACTGGTCCGCCTGGCCAAGATCCGCTGGCGCATCGAGCACGATTACCGGGAACTCAAGCACGGCCTGGGCCTGGACCACTTCGAGGGCCGCTCCTGGACCGGGTGGCACCACCACGTCACCCTGGTCACCGCCGCCCACGCATTCCTCACGGAACAGCGCCTGATCCCAAAAGCCGATACAGCGGACTCACCCTCTACCAGATCCTCGACACCATCCAAGACCTGCTGAACTGCTGGACCGGCACCTGCACCACCTGCCACCGCCCGCTGCCCAGAACGTCCACCACCAGCCCAAACCCAAGAGCCAGAGCAACTTAACGGA
>NZ_JBIUBT010000043.1:0-1586 GCF_044548235.1 Streptomyces sp. NPDC052043 | reverse complement strand
AACACGGCCCATTGCCCTTCCAAACCGCTCATGCCATACCAACGAATCACCGAGCGGAAAGCCACGAGTTAAAGATCTGCACGCCCTTACTGATCGTTTCAGAATGCCGTCTCGCGGCGGTGCTGGAGGTTCCATGGAACAATCCCTTGAGTCACGGGCCCAGGGGGATGACACCGTATGGAACGGTTTGAGGCTGCGCGCGACCTCGTGCTCGGTTACGTCCGCGCCCTGAACACGATTGATGAGGCCATGAGGTTGGCGATCCCCTCGCTTGAGCGACTGGCGGACGTCGTCGGCCTGGCCCGTTCGCGCCGGATCAGCCGGAGTGATCACATCGGCACCTACTCCTACAAGGTCCATGGCGCAGGGTGCCGCTTCGTGAGCGACAACGGCACTGAGGTCGATGTGGACTTCGCAGCCGACGGGAGCGAAGTCTTCGACCTCTGGCGGCTCCGCGGGTATGGGCTGAGCCTGCCGGAGCCTCATGACGTTACGGATCAGGACATGCGGTCCGCAGTGCGGTCGTTGCAACCGCTTCTGACCGAGGTGCGTCCGGGCTGGTTCAGCGTAGCCAACTGATTGCTTCAGGATGAGGTTCGTAGGCGGCGGAGGCATATGAGGCTGCAGGCCAGTTCGAGCAGGCCCCGGTGGAGATCGGCGCGTCGTTCGTAGCGGGTGCGGAGCCGTTTGAACTGATGCAGCCAGGCGAAGGCACGCTCGACCACCCAGCGCACCTTGCCCAGTCCGTAGCCGTGGGCGACGCCGCGTCGGGCGATCAGGGGCTTGATGCCGCGCTTCCGCAACAGGCGGCGGTACTTGTCGAAGTCATAGCCCCGGTCGGCGTACAGGCGCCGGGGTTTGCGGCGGGGACGGCCCCGCAGTCCCCGGATCGGTGGGATGGCGTCCAGTAGCGGCAGGAGCTGGGTGACGTCGTGGCGGTTGCCGCCGGTGAGCGTGACGGCGAGCGGGGTTCCGTGGCGGTCGACAATCAGGTGGTGCTTTGAGCCGGGGCGGGCACGATCGACGGGTGAGGGGCCGACGTGATCCCCCCTTTGAGAGCCCGGACGTGCGACCCGTCCGCAGAGCAGTCATCCAGGTCCAGCAGGCTGACACGGCGCAGCTCGGCCAGCAGGGCCGCGTGCAGACGCGACCACACGCCGGCCTCGGTCCAGTCCCGCAGACGGCGCCAGGCCGTCACCCCGGAGCAGCCCACCGTCTCCGCGGGGACATCACGCCATGCGACACCAGTCCGCAGCACATACATCACACCAGCGAGTGCCACTCGGTCGGGAACACGCAGCCGCCCGGGGTGGCGACGGCGCCGCTCGGGAGCAGGCGGCAGCAGCGGAGCCACCCGCTCCCACAGATCGTCAGGGACAAGATCAGCACGCACTCCAGACACCCTGCCGACCAAGATCGTCGAGCACAAGACCCGTAGCTCAATCCATTCTGAAACGATCAGTAAGTCGGCGGTCGACTGGCTGGCATCCATGGCATCCGACCGCCGGGCGGCTGTACGAGGTCGTCGAGGTGTGGCAGGCCTGCGTTGCCTCCGCCCAGCGGTCGACGCGTTCCGCGACTCCGGC
>NZ_JBIUBT010000042.1:0-1772 GCF_044548235.1 Streptomyces sp. NPDC052043 | reverse complement strand
TTAGGGCGTGCAGATCTTTAACTCGTCTTTTTGACCTTGGTTTGGGTGGGGTCGGAGGTAAGGAACGCGGCCACGTCGGCGGGTGTACAGAACCGGACGGTGGAGGCGTTGACGTGGTGGCCGTGTGCTTCCAGGAGAGGCCGGACTTCCTGGTTCGCTCGGCTGATGGTCGCGGCGGCGACACCGAAGAGCTCGCCCAGGAGGTTCACGGTGGCGAGTTTGCGCAGGTGGAGCACGGTGGCCAGGATCCGGTCATCGGGTGTGAGCTTGGCTTTGGCGCCTGTGCCGGGGGCGACCAGGCGCTCGTGACCGCGGCGGGTGTGGAGCACTTGCTCGCGTTGAACCTCCAGTGCAGGAGTCAGCGCGTCGATGAGCTCGCTGAGCTGTTGGCGGGTCATGCCGGTCAGCTCTGGGTCCTGCAGTGAATACGTGGTGAGGCGATGTGGCTCGCTCGCCGGTGTCTGGTCTGACGTGCTGCTGGTGGGCGCCGTGTCCAGCGGGTGCTGGGGGTGGAGGGTGTAGTTCCAGTCGCCGTGGAAGCGGTGCCGGGTGATCGGCAGGGCGGCGATCTCGTCGTCGCTGACCTGGATACCGGTGGGGTAGCAGTTGGTGTCGAGTTCGGCGTGCACGGTCAGGCCGGTCGTGGTGGTGGTCGCGGCGATGGTCTCGACGATGACTTCGTGGCTGGTCAGGGGCCTTCCGCGCCAATTCATGGTGATGTGGGAGAACAGCCTGTGCTCGATCCGGTTCCACTTCGACGTTCCGGGAGGCAGGTGGCAGACGGTGATCGCCAGTCCGGACTCGGCTGCGAACCGGGCGAGTTCGGTCTTCCATGTGCGGGTGCGGTACCCGTTGGAGCCGCCCGCGTCGGCGGTGATCAGCAGCCGGCCGGCTGTGGGATAGGCGGCCCGCCCGGCTCCGTTCCACCAGCGGCGGATGGATTCGACGGCGAACGCAGCGGTGTCGTGGTCGGTGCCCACGTTGACCCAGCCGGTGTTCGCGGCGACGTCGTAGATGCCGTAGGGCACCGCTCTGCCCAGCTCACGGTCGGGGAAGTCGTGGGTGTCGACCCGCACCGGCTCGCCTCTCGGCTCCCATTCGCGGCCGTTGTTCTTGAAGGGGCCGACCAGTTCCTTCTTCTTTGTGTCCACACTGATCACCGGAGCCCCGCTGTCCTGGTGGCCGCGGGCCTGCTCGTTGAGGTAGTGGAACTGGGCGTCCCGGTCGGGGCGCTGCTTGCCTTCCAGCGTTTTGGCATTGCTCTGCAGGCTGAAACCCTCCTCGCGCAAAAGGTCGCCCACTGTATCCGCGGAGATCTTGTGGCCCTGGCGGGTCAGCTGCTCGGCGAGCTTGCGGGTGGACTTGGTCGTCCAGCGCAGCGGCGACATGGGATCTCCGCGGACGTCGGGCTCGACCAGCATGAGGAGTTCCTCACGAACGGCTGGGTTCAGGTCGACGACGCGTTTGCGGCCACCTCCGGGTCGGCGGATGCGTCCCAACGGGGCCTCTTTGGAGTCGAGTTCCCTCATTCCGACAGACACAGTGGCTTCACGGACACCGGCGGCACGGGCGACCGCTCTGATCCCGCCGTGGCCGAGGGACTGGGCTTCCGCTCCTATCAACAGGCGACGCTGTCGCTCGTCGAGGTGCGGCAGAATCGCCCTGAACTTGGCCGCCAACACGGCCCATTGCCCTTCCAAACCGCTCATGCCATACCAACGAATCACCGAGCGGAAAGCCACGAGTTAAAGATCTGCACGCCCTTACTGATC
>NZ_JBIUBT010000041.1:0-1787 GCF_044548235.1 Streptomyces sp. NPDC052043 | reverse complement strand
ATGACGACCACCGAGGCGCGGCGGGCGGGGCGTAAGCCCGCTCAGATCGTGGACATGTCCTGGGATCCGATCACACGGATCATCGGGAATCTGGGCATCTACACGAAGATCGATTTCGCGAACCGGGAGGTCGTCGAGTGTCACTCGACGTCTTCCCTGTTCCGCGGCTACTCGGTGTTCATGAAGGGCAAGGACCCCCGCGACGCCGGCTTCATCACCTCACGCATCTGCGGCATCTGCGGCGACAACCACACCACCTGCTCCAACTACGCCCAGCAGATGGCCTACGGCGTCAAACCCCCACCGCTCGCCGAACACATCACCAACCTCGGCGAAGCCGCCGAGTACATGTTCGACCACACGATCTTCCAGGACAACCTCGTCTTCGTCGACTTCTGCGAAGCCATGGTCAAAGCCACCAACCCCGGCGTCCTGGCCCGCGCCGAACGCACCGAGGCCCCGCGCGGGCATCTCCACGGCTACCGCACCATCGCCGACATCATGCGCGCCTTCAACCCCTTCGAAGGCGAGATCTACAAACAGGCGCTGAAAATGTCGAGGATCACCCGGGAGATGTTCTGCCTCATGGAGGGACGCCACGTCCACCCCTCCACCCTGTATCCCGGCGGCACCGGCACCATGCCCCAACCCGCCGTCTTCACCGACTACCTCGCCCGCCTCATGCGCGTCATCGACTTCGTCAAACAAGCCGTCGCCCTCAACGACGACGTCTTCGACTTCTTCTACCAAGCCCTGCCCGGCTACGAAGAAGTCGGCCGCCGCCGCATCCTCCTGGCCTGCTGGGGCGCCTGGCAAAACCCCGACATCGTCGACTACCGCTACGAGACGATGAACCACTGGGGCAAGGCCATGTACGTCACCCCCGGCATCATCGTCGACGGCAAACTCGTCACCAACAACCTCGTCGACATCAACCTCGGCCTCCGCATCCTCCTCGGCTCCAGTTATTACGACGACTGGACCACCGAGGAACCCTTCGTCACCCACGACCCCCTCGGCAACCCCGTCGACATCCGCCACCCCTGGAACCAGACCACCCTCCCCCACCCCCAAAAACGCGCCTTCGACCACAACTACAGCTGGGTCATGAGCCCCCGCTGGCACCACCCCGAAACCGGCCAGCACCTCGCCCTCGACACCGGCGGCGGCCCCCTCGCCCGCCTCTGGTCCACCGCCCTGAACGGACTCGTCGACACCCCCTACATCAAAGCCACCGGCCACAGCGTCCGCATCACCCTCCCCCACGGCGAAAAACTCCCCGAAACCACCCTCGAATGGACCATCCCCCAATGGTCCAACACCATCGAACGCGACCGCGCCCGCCCCTACTTCATCGCCTACGCCGCCGCCATGGCCCTCCAATTCCTCGAACAAGCCCAACAACTCGTCCGCGCCGGCGAAACCAAAGTCTTCGAAAACTTCGAAGTCCCCGACGAAGCCATCGGCTGCGGCTTCCACGAAGCCGTCCGCGGCGTCCTCTCCCACCACCTCGTCATCAAGAACCAGAAAATCGCCAACTACCACCCCTACCCACCCACCCCCTGGAACGCCAGCCCCCGCGACCACTACGGCACCCCCGGCCCCTACGAAGACGCCGTCCAAGGCCAACCCATCTTCGAAGAAAACGACTCCGACACCTTCAAAGGCGTCGACATCATGCGCACCGTCCGCAGCTTCGACCCCTGCCTCCCCTGCGGCGTCCACATGTACCTCGGCAACGGCAAAACCCTCACCACCACCCACACCCCCACCTACGGAACCGACCA
>NZ_JBIUBT010000040.1:0-2497 GCF_044548235.1 Streptomyces sp. NPDC052043 | reverse complement strand
AACACAGTGGACGCGAGCAACTGAGGACAAGCCCTCGGCCTATTAGTACCGGTCACCTCCACACCTCACGGTGCTTCCAGATCCGGCCTATCAACCCAGTCGTCTACTGGGAGCCTTACCCCATCAAGTGGGTGGGAGTCCTCATCTCGAAGCAGGCTTCCCGCTTAGATGCTTTCAGCGGTTATCCCTCCCGAACGTAGCCAACCAGCCATGCCCTTGGCAGAACAACTGGCACACCAGAGGTTCGTCCGTCCCGGTCCTCTCGTACTAGGGACAGCCCTTCTCAAGACTCCTACGCGCACAGCGGATAGGGACCGAACTGTCTCACGACGTTCTAAACCCAGCTCGCGTACCGCTTTAATGGGCGAACAGCCCAACCCTTGGGACCGACTCCAGCCCCAGGATGCGACGAGCCGACATCGAGGTGCCAAACCATCCCGTCGATATGGACTCTTGGGGAAGATCAGCCTGTTATCCCCGGGGTACCTTTTATCCGTTGAGCGACGGCGCTTCCACAAGCCACCGCCGGATCACTAGTCCCGACTTTCGTCCCTGCTCGACCCGTCGGTCTCACAGTCAAGCTCCCTTGTGCACTTACACTCAACACCTGATTGCCAACCAGGCTGAGGGAACCTTTGGGCGCCTCCGTTACTCTTTAGGAGGCAACCGCCCCAGTTAAACTACCCATCAGACACTGTCCCTGATCCGGATCACGGACCCAGGTTAGACATCCAGCACGACCAGACTGGTATTTCAACGACGACTCCACAACCACTGGCGTGGCCGCTTCAAAGTCTCCCAGCTATCCTACACAAGCCGAACCGAACACCAATATCAAACTGTAGTAAAGGTCCCGGGGTCTTTCCGTCCTGCTGCGCGAAACGAGCATCTTTACTCGTAGTGCAATTTCACCGGGCCTATGGTTGAGACAGTCGAGAAGTCGTTACGCCATTCGTGCAGGTCGGAACTTACCCGACAAGGAATTTCGCTACCTTAGGATGGTTATAGTTACCACCGCCGTTTACTGGCGCTTAAGTTCTCAGCTTCGCCCACCCGAAAGTGAGCTAACCGGTCCCCTTAACGTTCCAGCACCGGGCAGGCGTCAGTCCGTATACATCGCCTTACGGCTTCGCACGGACCTGTGTTTTTAGTAAACAGTCGCTTCTCGCTGGTCTCTGCGGCCACCCCCAGCTCAGGAAGCAAGTTCCCTCACCAGGTGTGGCCCCCCTTCTCCCGAAGTTACGGGGGCATTTTGCCGAGTTCCTTAACCATAGTTCACCCGAACGCCTCGGTATTCTCTACCTGACCACCTGAGTCGGTTTAGGGTACGGGCCGCCATGAAACTCGCTAGAGGCTTTTCTCGACAGCATAGGATCATCCACTTCACCACAATCGGCTCGGCATCAGGTCTCAGACACATGCCAGGCGGATTTACCTACCTGACGTCCTACACCCTTACCCCGGGACAACCACCGCCCGGGATGGACTACCTTCCTGCGTCACCCCATCACTCACCTACTACCAACTTGGTTCAGCGGCTCCACCACTCCGAATCACCCCGAAGGGATCACCGGCGGCTTCACGGCCTTAGCATCACTGGATTCGATGTTTGACGCTTCACAGCGGGTACCGGAATATCAACCGGTTATCCATCGACTACGCCTGTCGGCCTCGCCTTAGGTCCCGACTTACCCTGGGCAGATCAGCTTGACCCAGGAACCCTTAGTCAATCGGCGCACACGTTTCTCACGTGTGTATCGCTACTCATGCCTGCATTCTCACTCGTCAACCGTCCACAACTACCTTCCGGTGCTGCTTCACCCGGCAGACGACGCTCCCCTACCCATCACGATCCTCGTTGGAGGTTAATATCGCAATGACACGACTTCGGCGGTACGCTTGAGCCCCGCTACATTGTCGGCGCGGAATCACTAGACCAGTGAGCTATTACGCACTCTTTCAAGGGTGGCTGCTTCTAAGCCAACCTCCTGGTTGTCTGTGCGACTCCACATCCTTTCCCACTTAGCGTACGCTTAGGGGCCTTAGTCGATGCTCTGGGCTGTTTCCCTCTCGACCATGGAGCTTATCCCCCACAGTCTCACTGCCGCGCTCTCACTTACCGGCATTCGGAGTTTGGCTAAGGTCAGTAACCCGGTAGGGCCCATCGCCTATCCAGTGCTCTACCTCCGGCAAGAAACACACGACGCTGCACCTAAATGCATTTCGGGGAGAACCAGCTATCACGGAGTTTGATTGGCCTTTCACCCCTAACCACAGGTCATCCCCCAGGTTTTCAACCCTGGTGGGTTCGGTCCTCCACGAAGTCTTACCTCCGCTTCAACCTGCCCATGGCTAGATCACTCCGCTTCGGGTCTTGAGCGTGCTACTCCACCGCCCTATTCGGACTCGCTTTCGCTACGGCTACCCCACTCGGGTTAACCTCGCAACACACCGCAAACTCGCAGGCTCATTCTTCAAAAGGCACGCAGTCACGAGA
>NZ_JBIUBT010000039.1:0-3204 GCF_044548235.1 Streptomyces sp. NPDC052043 | reverse complement strand
CTCGCCGCGCCGCAGCGCCTGGGCGGCCAGGTGAATGGCCACCAGCGACGACGAGCACGCCGTGTCCACCGTCACCGCCGGACCCTCCAGACCGAAGGTGTAGGCGATACGGCCGGAGGTCACGCTGCCGGTGCTGCCGGTCAGCAGGTAACCCTCGTACTCCTCGGGGGCCTTGGTGATCCGCGACCCGTAGTCGCTGTACATGGCGCCGACGAAGACGCCGGTGCGGCTGCCGCGCAGGGTGCCCGGGTCGAGCCGGGCTTGCTCCAGGGTCTCCCAGACGGTTTCCAGCAGCAGCCGCTGCTGGGGGTCGATCGGTACGGCCTCGCGCGGTGAGATCCCGAAGAACTCGGCGTCGAAGCGGTCGGCGTCGTGCAGGAAGCCGCCCTGGCGGCAGTACGTGGTGCCGGGCCGTTCGGGGTCCGGGTCGTAGAGGCGGTCCAGGTCCCAGCCGCGGTTGGTCGGGAACCCGGTGATCGCGTCCCGGCCGTCCGCGACCAGCCGCCACAGGCCCTCGGGGCTGTCGACGCCTCCGGGATAGTGGCAGGCCATGCCGATGATGGCGATCGGTTCGTCGGCGGCGACGAGCGGAGTGGTGGTGGTCTCCTCTCCGGCGCCGGACGGTGTGGCTCCCGGTACGCGTTCGAGCAGCAGTTCCGCCAGTGCGTCGGGTATGGGGTGGTCGAATACAACGGTTGCGGGAAGCCGTACGCCCGCGAGGGAGCTCAGGCGGTTGCGCAGTTCCACTCCGGTGAGCGAGTCGAAGCCGAGTTCCCGGAAGGAGAGTTGGGCGTCGACCGCCTTCGGGTCGCCGTGACCGAGTACGGCAGCCACCGTGGAAAGCACCAGCTCCCTTGCGGCTCCCCGGCGTTCGTCCGCACCGAGGGCGGCGAGCCGCTGGAGCCAGGAGCTCTCCCCGGCGGCCGTGTTGCCGGCTGTCTGCCTGACCTGACGGCGAGCGGCCGGCCGCAGCACCGGAGGCACGAGTCCTGCCTCGGACCGGGCGCGCAGCGCCGCCGTGTCCAGCCGTGCGGGCACGAGCAGCACCTGGTCGGCGGCGAGTACCGCGTCGAACAGGGCGAGGCCCAGCTCCGGGTCGAGGGGTTCCAGCCCGTTCAGTCGCCAGCGGGAAAGCTCAGCGTCCGTCAGGCCCGAGCCCATGCCGTCGGCGGTGTTCCACAGACTCCAGGCCAGGGAGACGCCGGGCAGCCCCAGGGCTCGTCGATGGTGGGCGAGCGCGTCCAGGAAGGTGTTGGCGGCGGCGTAGTTGGCCTGGCCGGCGTTGCCGATCTGGCCGACGATCGAGGAGAACAGGACGAAGGCGGTGAGCGGAGCCTTCCGGGTCAGCAGGTGGAGGTTCCAGGCGGCGTCCGCCTTGGGCCGCAGGACGGCGGCGCAGCGTTCGGGGGTCAGCGTCTCCAGGGTTCCGTCGTCGAGGACGCCGGCCGCGTGCACGACGGCGGTCAGCGGATGCTCGGCGGGGACCGCCTCCAACAGCGCAGCCAGAGCCGCCCGATCCGCCACATCACACGCGGCAACGGTCACCTCGGCACCCAACCCACGCAACTCCGCGGCCAGTTCCGCCGCCCCCGGAGCCCCCATACCCCGCCGACTGGTCAACAGCAGACGCCGTACGCCGTACTCGGCAACCAGATGCCGGGCGAACAGCGCACCCAGCCCACCCGTACCACCGGTGACCAGAACAGTGCCCTCGCTGTCGAGGACCATCGGTTCGCCGCCCGCGCGGGCGGCGGTCAGCCGGGGCGCGTAAGGTACGCCTGCGCGTATCGCGAGCTGCGGTTCACCACCCGCCACCGCGGCGGGCAGGGCCTGTGCCGACGCGTTCGTGTCGTCAACGTCCACCAAGACGAACCGGCCCGGGTGTTCTGTCTGTGCCGTGCGCAGCAGGCCCCACAGCGCGGCGCCCGCCGGATCGGGGACGGTGTCTTCGGGCAGGGCACCGATCGCGCCCCGCGTCACCACGACGAGCCGGGCGTCGGCGAGCCGTTCCTCGGCCAGCCAGTCCTGAACCAGTTCCAGCACCCGGCCCACACCGAGGGCGGCGTCTGCCGCCGGTTCCTCGCCGCCGACCGGTCCGCACACGAGCACGACCATGTCCGGCACCGGTCCTCCGTCGGCGGTCAGCGCACCGAGCCCGTCACACCTGCGCAGATCCGGCAGCAGCACGGCGCCAGCTCCGGCGGGCCGCTCGCCGCCTCGGTCGGCTTCCGCGTCCACGACCACCCAACCGCCGGTCTGCGGCTGCCCCGTGGGCGCCGGCGACCAGAGAACGCGGTGCAGCGAGTCGTCGACTCCGGCGGACCGGTGGCGGACCGGTACCGAGGGGCGCAGCACCAGCGAGTCGACGCTCAGCACCGGCGCACCGGTACTGTCGGCCGCGACGAGAGACACGGTGTCCGCTCCGGCCGGCGACCAGCGCACCCGCAGGCTGGTGGCCCCGGTCGCGTGCAGGCGTACGCCGTTCCAGGAGAACGGCAGCAGCATCCTGTCCTCAGGCTGGGTCAGTACGACGGGATGCAGCGCGGCGTCGAGCAGCGCCGGGTGGATGCCCAGCCGCCCGGCCTCACCGTCCGAACCGGCTGGCAGGCGTACCTCCGCGTACAGCTCCTCGCCCTGTCGCCACAGCGCGTGCAGGCCCTGGAACGCCGGGCCGTACGAGTAACCGCGTGATTCCAGTTCGGCGTAGGCGCCGTCCGTCGGTACGACGGTCGCGCCGGGCGGCGGCCAGGCGATGAGCCCGGTGGCCACGGCGGGTCGCGCGGTTTCCAGCAGGCCCGTGGCGTGCCGGATCCACTCTCCGGACCCGGTGGCGGAGTACACGCCGATCGTGCGCCGGCCCTCCGCGTCGGGCCGGCCCACGGCGGCCTGGAGGCGGACGGCTGACCGGTCGGGCATCAGCAGCGGACTCTCGATGGTCAGCTCGGCCACGCGGTCACAGCCCGCGTGGTCGGCTGCGGCCAGCGCGAACTCCAGGAAGACGGTCCCGGGCAGCAACACGGCACCGCCGATGGTGTGCTCGGCCAGCCAGCCATGCGTGCCGAGACCGAGCCGTCCCGTCAGCAGCAGGCCTCCGTCCTCGGCCGGTTCCACGGCGGCGCCGAGGAGGGGATGGCCCGTGGCGTCGAGCCCGAACCGGTCGGCACCGGCCGCCTGCGGGGCGGCCTCCAACCAGTAACGACGCCG
>NZ_JBIUBT010000038.1:0-3431 GCF_044548235.1 Streptomyces sp. NPDC052043 | reverse complement strand
CGAGGCGCTGCTCCAGCACATCGAACGCGACCTGGTCGCCCACACCGGCGGACGCCTCGGTGATGACGTCGCCCTCCTCGCCATCCGCCGGGCCCTCATCCTCCATGACGAAGCGGGAGAAGGCGAAGATCGACAGGGGTACGAGCGGACTGCCGAGCCCTCCCCGGAGGACGTCGGCGTGCTACGGGCGCCGCGGTCTCAGTTCCGGTCTCAGTCATTGCGTGTTCCGCGAGCGTCCGCCCTTGTTCCCCAGAGTCTGGGACGCCGCTGAGCAGGCAGGGAACCGATCCTTTGTACGTTCACGGACACCCCTGGACCAAGATCGGACAACTGGTAATGCGTAGGTCTCGGGTTCGAATCCCGAAAGCGGCTCCACTGGGACCCCAGGTCAGGAATTAGCTGACCTGGGTTTTCTCGTTCAGCGGACGCGACGACGCCGCCGCGAGCGGGTCAGTTCCTCGCGCATCGCCTGCTGAAGCGCGGATCTCAGTACCGCGTGGATGTACTGGACCGTGCGGGCCGACGGCCGGCGCTTGCAGCAGCGCCCGACGGCACAGCAGACCCGCTTGTCCTCCGGCCGCTCGGTGTCGGCGCCCCGTAGACAGCAGAGGCACGCGGTCTTGAAGTCCGTCAGGAACCGTCGTACATCCGTGGGTGACAGCCGGTTGAGCCGCTTCTTGCCGAGGGCGGGACGGATGTAGAGCCGGGATAGGCCCTCGTAGCTGTTGAGGGTCGCGGTGCATCCCAAACCGGTTATGACGGGATCCCGCTGAGTTACTCCTTCAGGCTGTCGTCATCGTCCTCAATTGGCGTGTCGCGAAACACCGCATGGTCGCCCCCTTACCGTGCGGGGGTCGACCACAAAGGACTGCCCGGCGGCTGGCGGGTAAAGGCCCCCTCAGCCGCGTACCGGCGTAGCCCGATCGAGAGGATTTGGACCTTGAGCGATTTTTCCCGCCGCTACCTGCTCAGGGCGTCAGCGGCCGTCGGTGCCGGGGCGGTCGTCGTCCCGGGCCTTACGGCCGCAGGCGCGCCGGACATTGCGGCCGCGAGCACCTCGGGCCTTCTGGCCGCGAGCGACCCGACTAAAGGGTCGTCGGGATGTCCGCCGGCGAAGCTGACCGGTCACGTCGTCCGCCCCGGTGATGCCTCGTACACGGATGATCGCATCGACTACGACCAGCTGTTCTCTCACTACCCGCTGGTCATCGTCTTCGCCCAGAAGACCCAGGACGTGGTGAACGCCCTCACCTGGGCGCGGCAGCACAACGTCGCACTGCGGGTACGCAGCGGTCGCCACGCCCTGGAGGGCTGGTCGAACATCGACAACGGCATCGTGATCGACGTCAGCCAGCTCAAGTCGGTCCACATCGACACCCACGCTCGTATCGCGACGGTCGGCGCCGGCCTGACCCAGTTGGAAGCGGTGACGACGCTCGCCAAGCAGGACCTCGCGGTCACGACCGGAAGCGAGGGCAGCGTCGGCTTGGTCGGTGCGACGGTCGGCGGCGGCCTTGGCCCCCTCAACCGCTATCTCGGCATGGCCTGCGACAGCCTGATCGGGACCGAGGTCGTCGTCCCGTCGGGTCGCGACTGCGCCAAGGTGATCCATGCCGACCTGAAGGACCACTCAGACCTGCTCTGGGCGCTCCGTGGGGCGGGAAACGGCAACTTCGGAATCGTCACGCAACTCACCTACAAGGTGCACCCGCTCAAGCGCATCGCCTATGTGCAGGCGACCTGGGACGGCCTTACGGACCTGCATGGGATCTTCGATGCATGGCAGCGTACGGTACCGTTCGCCGACAACCGCCTCGGATCCGAAGTCGAGATCCACAAGTCCCAGATCCTGCTGTTCGCGTGGCTCGCGGAGGGCACGGCGGCAGAGGCCAAAAAGATGCTGGCCCCGATCCTGTCGATCGGCACGCCCGATGTGAAGGTGCAGGTCGGTAACTGGGGCCCCATCTTTGCCGGAGCCCAGGTCCCGCGCTCGCAGGAGCCCGCCAACGTGAAGTTCTTCTCACAGTTCGCCAAGAAGCTGTTCCCGAAGAAGGCGATCGACGTCATCGGCCACTACATGCGAAACGCTCCCACGGAGGACAGCAACTACTTCATCGATGCCTTCGGCGGGGCGATCAAGAAGGAGCCCCGCGGCGGCACCGCGTTCGTGCACCGCGACGCGATCTTCTACGGCGAGATCGGCGCAGCCTGGGGAACTCCTTCAACGACACCAGGCGTCTGCGACCCGCTCACCTCGACGTGCCAGGCCTGGACCGCCGAATTCAGCCAGGCGATGCGCAGCTTCGTGGACGGCGCCTACGTCAACGTGCCGAACGTCGCCATGCAGGAGTGGGAGACCGCCTACTGGGGGAGACGCCACTTCGAGCGGCTGCGCGAGATCAAGGCGAAGTACGACCCCTACAACGTCTTCCAGTACGAGCAGAGCATCCCGCCCGCGTCACGCTGATCGACAGTTCGCCGTCGGGGCCCCGCCCCGGTCAGGCTCGGCCTTTCACGCAGAAGGGCCCGACGCAGTCGAAGGGGTGTCGTTAGCATCGATCTTGCATGAGGGATCGTCAGCTTGCTGACGATCCCTTTGCTCGTTCAGAGTGAAGATTTCTGCTTGCGGGCAGGGCTGATGGTCCGGCTGTCGTTTCCGGGTGGGCGCCGGGTTCCACGGCTCCGGTTGTGATGGTGCTGATAGCAGGGATGGGATGCTGCTGGTCAGCCAGGGTTGGGCAGAGCTTCGAGCCGGTCGAGGGCGATCTGGATGATCTCCAGCCACGGCATGGAGTTCATGAAGTTGGCATGGGCCGACGAGAGCGCCACCGGCCTGATCTGCTGGCGGTGCGGCTACGTCCACCTCTTCGTCAACAAGGACATCGAGTTGCACCGGGCGGACAAGTAACCAGGGGCTCCGCGGTCTCAGTTCCGGTCTCAGTCATCACTTGTTCTGCGAGCGTCCGCTCTTGTCCCCCAGAGTCGGAAGTTGGCTCTGAACAGGTGCGATGCCTGCTTCAGGGACTCCCGGGGACGCCCTCGGACCAAGATCGGACAACTCGTAGTGCGTAGGTCTCGGGTTCGAATCCCGAAAGCGGCTCATCCTGGAACCCCGGGTCGGAACCATTCCGACCTGGGGTTTTCTCGTTCTGCGGACGCGGCGGCGCCAACCGTCGTGGCGCGAGCCGCGGTAGCGGTGCAGTGTGGAAGGCGTGGGTTCCAGGCAGGGACGTGTGGATCTCGGGCAGCCGTGGCAGCCGAGCCATTTGCTGCTGCTGATTCCTGTCGTGCTCATCGTGGTGATCACTGCCGCGGACATGGCGACGGGGCCGAACGTCGTTCTCGGCCCCCTGCTGGTGGTCGCGCCCGCGCTCACCGCGTGGTTCGCGGGCCCCTGGACGACGGCCGGTATCGGGGTTCTGGCCATGGCG
>NZ_JBIUBT010000037.1:0-3897 GCF_044548235.1 Streptomyces sp. NPDC052043 | reverse complement strand
GCGCAATCCCCGCAACTACCTGGCCTTTCTCGGACTCGCCGCCGCCCTGTGCTGCTACAAGAGACTCCTTCGCCTCACCACGTAGGACACGGTCTAAACCCCTGCTCGCGCCTAGCCTGCCGCGGGCACCAGTAGGACCCGTAACGCCATGTGGCCGGATCGCTCCCTTGTTGGTCCTTCGTGTACGTGTCACACAGTTGATAGGCGGGGTGACTGAGGGAGGGGGACTCTGTATGTCCGTGCTGGGTAGCGACCGCGGTGAGCCGTCGGACTGGGCCGTGGAGCGGTTCGGGCGGCACGCCAGCAGGCTCGTCGAAGCCGTCCCGGAGCAATTGGCGAGGGCCCATGCACGGGCTCACGCAGTACACCTCACCGCGAGACTGAAGAAGCGCAGCCCCTACGGTTCAACCTTGGCGGAGGCGGTGCGCGAGAACCTGGCGGACACTGCGCGGCAACTGGGAGAAGCCGTGCGGGACCTACGCGGGTACGAGTACGCCGTCATCAATGACCACGCGCTCTTCCCCTTTAAGTACGCCAACCGGCTCAAGCCGCTCGAACGGGCGCGGTTGGCTGCCGACGCCTCCCCTACCCGCCGCCGCATGCTCTTGAGTCACGGGCCGGAGCCGGAGGACAGCCTCTTCCCGCTGGATGACGGGTACACGACTCAGGAGTACGAGGATCTGCACGAGACCTTCGAGGCACTGGGCGCGTCCACGAAGCTGGTGTGCCTCTTCTTCACCGCCGACCCGGAGAACGGCATCCACGTGATCCACTGGGGAGACGGGCGCCTCGAGCCGGACCGTACCTTCACCTGGCCCTACAGCGAACAGCTGCGGGTGGCGACCCAGCCTCTTGAGTAAGCCGTTCCGATGCTGGGCCGTCTCTGGGCCGTGCGAGGGTGCCCGAGGCCGACCGACGGCGACCGACAGTGACAGACGAGCCACCGCCGTCACCAGCGAAAGCCCAGGTCAGCACCCTCAGAGCTAACGGGTTTCCGCGTAGGGGTGGCGGTACGGCAAGATGGGGTGTTTCTTACCGCAGCCCAGTCAGTCCCCACTCGCAACAGCACCACGGCGAAGCTCCCGTCGGTGTCCTCCACCACATCGTCGAAGGTGCGACGAGGCAGGACTCCGATCCCGTACTCGAACAGGTCGCCGTCGACCGAGTTGTTCGTGTCGGTAGTGGCTTCTGAGGTTCTGCCGTCGTTGTCAGTGGATCCCCCTACTCTCAGGCGAAGATACGAGTACCGCAGTAAAGGGGGAGCAGATGCACAGCCGTCAACCCGTACCCGCCAAGCCGTGGCGCGACCGGGTCAACTCACTCGGCTACATCCAAGGTGGTACGGAGGCTCAGGCGGATCTGCTTCGACAGGTGCTCGTTCAACTGCCATGCGACGGTAAGGAGTCTCTGGAGTGGCGGACGCCGGAAGGGAAGAGTGTCAGCGCCCGCTGCGAGGACTTGTGCCGGCGGGTGCTCTCCGCTCCGGGTCTCGCCGAACGGTCGGCCGGGGCCCAGTGGCAGCCGAGCACCTACGCACGGCAATGGCTTGAGAACAAGGACAGCTCCTTCCTGGCCGCCCATCTGCACGCTCGTGTGAAGTTCTTCGGCGAACTCCTCCTGGCTATTGGGGACCAAACAAAGCAGGTGGACTTGTTGAAAGTAGCGAAAGGGACGTACGGGCTGAACTGGACAAGTTTGTCACCCGTGCGGGACCGCACGGGATGGCTCAGGAGCCTGGGGATGATCGAGCTGTGGGGCCAGAGGGTCGTTAGGACCGAGCTGGGGGATGCCCTGCTAGAGGTCCTCCCCCTCTGTCCGCCCGAGAGCGCCCGGGGGGAAGGGGAGGAGCCCGCCGAATCGGACGACGATGAGGAGGGACCGCTGACACTCTTCGGCGATTCCCTGCAGTTGGAGCAGGTCGACCTGAAGAACCGCCGCGCTCTGATCGGCTACATCCCCCGGGGGAACGCTTCCGACAACCGTGACGGGGATTCGACCCTGACGGCGACCGCCGCCCTGCGAAGGCTAGTGGCCCTGTTGGGTGACGGTGCGGGACTCGAGGAGTTCAGCGAGCTATGTGGCAGCGAGTTCGGCATTAGCAAGACGTCCTTCACCACGATGATGCACGCCCTGCGGCACACCGGGCTTATCGAGCAGACGTCGTTCAACCACTTCGCACCGAGCGAGGACGCGCACCGACTCGTCGACCAGGGGAATGAGCGACTGCTCGCCGCGTATCTGCATGCGCGATACCTGTTCTTCGGTGAGATTCTCTGCCACCTGAGCAAACCCGCGACCACCTCAGCGTTGGTGACCCTGGCGAAGGAGATGTACGGCTACGCCCAGGCGTCGAACGGAGAGATCCGTCTCAGGCTCGCCTTCCTCCAGGATGCAGGTCTCGTCGAGCGGGTGGACTGGCAGCGGTTCCGTGTCACTGCGGCCGGACGAAGTTTCGTCAAGAACCTGACACTTCAGCTGCCGGTCGAAGCAGAACCGGAGGAGACTGATCTGGCAGGACCGCAAGACGCGTCCGCTTTGCCGGTGCCTGAAGCGGTCATCGCCCAGCTGCGGCAGTACGGCAATGTCGGTACGGATAGCCGGGAGTTCGAGGAGGCCGTCGGCCGTGCCTTTGCCTTCCTCGGGTTCCAGGCTGAGCACCTCGGTGGCTCGGGCCGCACGGACGTCCTGGGCATTGCACAGCTGGCCACAAAGGACCGCTACCGAATCATCGTGGACGCGAAGAGCTCAGGGAACGGCCAAGTGGCCGAATCTAGCGTCAAGTTCGACGCACTGCGCGACCACAAGCGCAAGCACAAGGCTGATCACGTAGTCGTAGTGGGGCCGGAATTCGCTCCACGGCTCAAAAACTGGGCGGTGGAGAATGAGGTCATCCTGCTCCGCATCGAGGATCTCGCTACCCTACTCGACCGCCACTCGCGAAACCCGATGCCCCTCACCGAACTGCGGGATTCCTTTTCCCACATCGACACGTTCAACGACGACCTAGCCGAGCGATACCAGGCACTGGAGCGGCGCTCGCTGCTGGTGCGCAGGATCATCGACCTGGCCTTCCAGGAAGCCGTGGACGAGGACCCCATCGACGACGGGTACATCAGCGTCGAGAACATCATCTATGCCTTGCGGAAGGAGTTCACTCCCCGCCCGTCCCGGGAGGAGGTGGACGAGCTGATCGCGTTCCTGTCGAGTCCCGTCGTGGCCGCGTTGGAATCCACCAAAGGTCGCCATAAGCTGATCGACTCGCCCCGGAACGTGGCGCTACGCCTGGCCGGTCTGGGCGGTGCCGTCGCCACGGGTTAAGGGGACAGCGGTGGACCACCAGCGGCGCTCGGCTGACATCCACGTCTGACATCAACGACGTCGGTCAGTGTCATACAGGAGCGCCTCTATCCGGACGGCACAGCGAAGGAAGACTGCGTCACACCCAGCCTTGGATCGAACTCCTAAAGCGGGTGTCACAGGTACGAATCCTGCCGCCGGCACAGACAGAAGGACCAGCTCAGGAGAAGTTTCCTCCCAGGCTGGCGCTTGGCCGACATGGGTGACTCTGGTCGGCCCGTAAAAGCGTGGCTGAAGCCGGTGGGGGTACAGCGAGGCATACGCGCGCCTAGTCTGTCGGCGCACCCGCCGTCGTGGCTGACTGTCGTCGGCTGAGGCTCGTGCCACAACCGTGCCACGTGTAGGGGTCAGTCACGGTCAACACCGGTGTACTGCGGCCGAGTAGCCGCTCCCTTCCTTGGCCAGCCAAGCCGCAGCTCAGGCCCGACATCACCCAGCCTCTCTCCTAAGACCGTGTCCTACGTGGTGAGGCGAAGGAGTCTCTTGTAGCAGCACAGGGCGGCGGCGAGTCCGAGAAAGGCCAGGTAGTTGCGGGGATTG
>NZ_JBIUBT010000036.1:0-4136 GCF_044548235.1 Streptomyces sp. NPDC052043 | reverse complement strand
GCCGGCGAGGGCGAGGGCGCACTCGCCGCGCCGCAGCGCCTGGGCGGCCAGGTGGATGGCGACGAGGGACGAGGAGCACGCCGTGTCCACCGTCACCGCCGGACCCTCCAGACCGAGGGTGTAGGCGACTCGGCCCGAGGCGACGCTGCCCGCGCTGCCGCTGCCGATGAAGCCCTCCAGGTCGCTCGGTATCTGTCGCAGCCGGGAGCCGTAGTCGCCGTACATCGCGCCGACGTACACGCCGACGCGCTCGCCGCGGAGCGTGCCGGGGTCGATGCCCGCGCGTTCCACGGACTCCCAGGAGGTCTCCAACAGCAGCCGCTGCTGCGGGTCGACGGCGAGCACCTCGCGCGGGGACATGCCGAAGAACTCGGCGTCGAACTCGGCCGCGTCATACAGGAATCCGCCCCGGCGGGTGGTGGCGCGGCCCGGCCGCTCGGGGTCCGGGTCGTACAGGTCCGGGTCCCAGTCCCGGTCGGTGGGCAGGTCGCCGATGGCGTCGGTGCCGGAGGCCACGAGGTGCCACAGGTCCTCCGGGGCACGGACGTCGCCGGGGAGGCGGCACGCCATGCCGACCACGGCAACCGGCTCCAGCCGTTCGGCCTCCACTTCCTGGAGGCGTTCGCGGGTCCGCTGGAGATCGGCCGTGACCCACTTGAGGTAGTCGACAAGCTTCTCTTCGTTTGTCATGCAGGTTCAGCCTCTTCTCAGCCTCGTCGGAGACGGCCGCAGCCGCGCCTGGGCCTGTCAGGTGGTGCGTCGGCCGAGTTCGTTGTCGATGAAGGCGAAAATCTCGTCGGTGGACGCCTCCCTGAGCCTCTCGGCCGGCTCGGTGGCCGCGGGACGGCGCCAGCGGGCGAGAACGGCCTCGAGCCGGGCGGTGACCAGGTCCCTGACTTCCTGGTCCGTCGCCTCTTCGGGCAGCGCGTCCTCCAGCTCGGTCAGCTTGGCCAGCAGCCGGTCCGCCGGGGTACCTGCGGGCGGGAGCAGTTCGGTGCCCAGGTGGGCGACGAGCGCCGCTGGGGTGGGGTGGTCGAAGACGAGGGTCGCGGGGAGCCGCAATCCGGTGGCCGCGTTCAGCCGGTTGCGCAGCTGTACGGCGGTGAGCGAGTCGAAGCCGATTTCCTTGAACGCCTGGAGCGGATCCACCGATTCCGGTGAGGCGTGGCCCAGGATCGAGGCCACGGAGGCGCGGACCAGGTCGAGAAGGACCTGGTCGCGCTGGTCCGCCGGGAGTGCCAGGATCCGGTCGGTCGCCGGAACCTCCGCCTCGGCGCTCGCGGCCGGGCCGGCGGGGACGGGGACCAGGTCGCGGAGCACGGTGGGCAGGGTGCCCTGGGCCGCCGCCTGCCACAGCGCGGCGGTGTCCAGCCGGACGGGAACGAGTGCGGGGCGTCCGGAGCGCAGCGCGGCGTCGAACAGGGCGCGCCCGTCGTCGCCGGTGAGCGGTACGACACCGCCGCGCCGTAGCCGTTCGAGGTGAGCGCCGTCGAGGTGGCCGGTCATGCCGCTGGACTCGGCCCACAGCCCCCAGGCCAGCGCCAGGGCCGGCTGGTCCGTGGCCCGCCGGTGCCGGGCGAGGGCGTCGAGGTAGGCATTGGCGGCAGCGTAGTTGGCCTGGCCGGGGCTACCGAGGGTGCCGGCGACCGAGGAGAACAGCACGAACACGCCCAGGTCCATGTCCCGGGTCAGCTCATGCAGATGCCAGGCCGCGTCCGCCTTGGCCCGCAGGACGGTGTCGAGGTGGCTCGGCGTGAGCGAGGCGACGACGCCGTCGTCGAGGACGCCCGCGGTGTGCACGACGGCGGTCAGCGGGTGCTCGGCGGGGATGCTGGCGACCAGGTCCGCCAGTGCCGTCCGGTCCGCCACGTCGCAGGCGGCGACCGTCACCTCGGCGCCCGACTCCGCCAGTTCGGCGACGAGTGCGGCGGCTCCCGGGGCGTCCGTGCCCCGCCGGCCGGCGAGCAGCAGGTGCCGTACGCCGTGGGCGTCGACCAGGTGGCGGGCGAAGAGGGCACCAAGGGTGCCGGTGCCGCCGGTGATCAGGGCGGTGCCGGCCGGGTCGATGCCCATGAGGGCAGCGGGGTCGGTCGGATCGGCGGGTGCCGCCGGGCCGGTACTCGGCGTCGGGTCTCCCGCAGGCGGGGCGGGGACGAGCCGGGGGGCGAGGATCCGCCCGTCGTGCAGGGCGAGTTGGGGTTCGCCCGCGGCCAGCCGGGACAGCACGGGGTGCAGCAGGGCGAGCCGGTCGGCGTCCTCGTCCAGGTCGAGGAGGGCGAGCCGGTGGGGGTGTTCGGACTGGGCAGAGCGGACGAGCCCCCACACGGCGGCGTCCGCGAGGCCGGTGAGCCGGGTGCCGGGGTCGGCGCCGACCGCGTTCCGGGTACACAGGACCAGCCGGGAATCGTCGAAGCGCTCGTCCTCCAGCCAGGTCTGGACGAGTTCCAGCACGCGGTGCAGCGCGGCCCGGACCGCTTCGGGACTGCCGTCGTCCGGGGCGGCCGTGGACCGCACCAGCACGAGTTGGGGCACCCGCTCGGCGTCGGCCAGAGCGGAGAGGGCCAGCAGTTCCGGGTCCACGGCCGGGTTCCCGGTGGGGGAGCGCGTCTCGTCCACGGCGTCCAGCAGGACGCAGGAGGGTGCGTGCGCGGCCGGTGCGGGCGGCAGTTCGGCCCATTCCATGTGGTGCAGCGGCAGGGGGTCGGCGCTGCGGAGGGCGGCCAGTTGCCGGGCGCTGATCGGGCGGACCGTCAGTTCGTCGACGGTGCCGATCAGGGTGCCGTCCGGCGTGCTCAGCGCCAGCGACACGACGTCCGGGCCGACCGGGGTCACCTCGACACGCAGGGCGGTGGCACCGGTCGCGTGCAGCCGGACCCCGCTCCAGGAGAAGGGCAGCCGGATCCCGTCGTCGGCCGGCTCGGTGGCCACTTCGAGGGCCAGCACGTGCAGGGCCGCGTCGAGCAGCGCGGGGTGGAGCGTGAACCCGTCGCTGCCGGGGAGCCGCACCTCGGCGAAGCGGTGCCCGTCCCGGCGCCAGGCGACACGCAGCCCCTGGAAGGCCGGGCCGTAGCCGTAGCCGCGCTCGGCCAGCAGCGGGTAGAACGCGTCGACGTCGGCCGGGACCGCGTCCTGCGGCGGCCACGGCATGCCGGCGGGCACCGGCGGCAGGGCCGGTTCCGCCGCGGGCCGTACGGTGCCGGAGGCGTGCCGCGTCCAGTCCGCCTCGTCCGCCGCGGCGGCGGCCACCGGGCGGGAGTGCATGGTGACCGGGCGGCGGCCCTCGGCGTCGGCGGGGCCGACCAGTACCTGTAGCCGAGTCTCTCCGACAGCGGGCAGGGCGAGCGGCGCCTCCAGGGTGAGGTCCTCCACCTCGGCGCAGTCCGTCTGCCGGCCGGCGTGCAGGGCGAGTTCGAGGAACGCGGTGCCGGGCAGCAGGACCACTCCGTCCACGGCGTGGTCGGCCAGCCACGGGTGGGCGGTCAGCGAGAGCGTCCCGGTGAGCAGGACACCGGCGTCGCCCGCCAGGACGACCGCGGTGTCGAGCAGAGGATGCCTATGGCTCTCCGGGCCGGTGGCGGAGGTGGTGCCGTGCCCCACGACCGGGTCGAGCCAGTACCGCTCCCGCTGGAACGGGTAGGTCGGCAGCGGGGTCGCATCGGCGGCCGCGAACAGTGCGCGCCAGGAGACCGGGGCGCCCTGGACGTACGCCTCGGCCAGGGACAGCAGCAGCCGCGTGCGGCCGCCGTCGTCACGCCGCAGCGTGCCGAGGGCTCCGGCGGAAACGGGCGCGACGGCGTCCAGAGTCTCCTGGATCGCCGGGGCCAGGACGGGGTGCGGGCTGCTCTCCACGAACAGCCGGTGGCCCCGCTCGGCCAGCGCCGCGACGACCTCGTGGAAGCGGACGGTCCGGCGCAGGTTGCGGTACCAGTACGTGCCGTCCAGAACCGTGGTGTCGGCGAGCGGTCCGGCCGTCGTGGTGGACCAGAACTCGGCCTCGGAGGGCCGGGGTTTGAGTCCGGCCAGCAGTGTGCTCAGCTCCTGCTCGATGGCTTCGACGTGGGCCGAGTGCGACGCGTAGTCGACGGGGAGCCGGCGGGTGCGTACGCCGTCGTGTGCACAGCGGTCAGCCAGTTCGT
>NZ_JBIUBT010000035.1:0-4171 GCF_044548235.1 Streptomyces sp. NPDC052043 | reverse complement strand
TGGCGGTGGCCGCGGCCCGTCGGGACCGGGACGAGGCGGCGACGGTGTATGCCGCGCTGGCCGCGCTGCACACACACGGCATGCACGTCGACTGGTCGGCGCAGCTGGCCGGGGCCCGGGTGGTGGATGTGCCGACGTATGCCTTCCAGCGGCGTCGTTACTGGTTGGAGGCCGCCCCGCAGGCGGCCGGTGCCGACCGGTTCGGGCTCGACGCCACGGGCCATCCCCTCCTCGGCGCCGCCGTCGCGCTGGCTGCTCGGCGGGAGCTTGTGTTGACCGGGCGACTGTCGGTGGCGGCGCAGCCGTGGCTCGCCGACCATGCCATGGGCGGCGCGGTGTTGCTGCCCGGCGCGTCCCTGCTCGACCTGGCGTTGTACGCGGCCTCGTCAAGCGGGTGTTCCTCCGTCGAGGAGCTGACGTTGGAGGCACCGCTGTTCCTGCCGGAACAGGGTGCCATGGACGTGCAGTTGACCGTCGGTCAGCCGGACGAATCGGGACGCCGGTCGCTGGGTGTGCACTCCCGGCCGGGCGACGCCGAGCCGGACGCCCCCTGGACCACGAACGCGACCGGGGCGCTGAGCCCCGTACCGGCCGGTCCGCCACCCGCCGGTGCGGCGGCGGCCGGAGCCTGGCCGCCTGCGGACGCGGTCGGCGTGCCGCTGGACAAGGTCTACCCCCGGCTGTCCGAACTCGGGTACGCCTACGGTCCCGCCTTCCAGACGCTTCAGGCGGCGTGGCGGCTCGGCGACGACCTGCTGGCCGAGGTCCGGCTCCCGGATGCAGCACCGTCGGCCGACGGTCACTGCGTTCACCCCGCCCTGCTGGACGGTGCCCTGCACCCGCTGCTGCTCGATCTGCTCGACGGCACGTCCGACGAGCCTCGGCGCATACGGCTGCCCTTCGGCTGGCGCGGTGTCATGCGGCGTGCGCAGGCGAGGGAGGGGACCGTCCGGGTTCGGCTCGGCCGGATCGGCGCGGACGAGGTGTCCGTCACCCTGACCGACGCCGCGGGCGAGGTCCTGCTGACCGCCGATTCGCTGACCCTGCGGACGGTCGCGGCCGACCGCCTGGCCGACACGGCCGTGTCCGGCAGGCTGTTCGGCGTCGAGTGGACCGCTCCACCCCTCGGGGTTTTTGAAGCGCCCGGCACACCGGAACCGGCGCGCCCCTGGGCGGTCGTAGGGTCGCTGCCCATGCTGCGTGATGCCGATGCCCCGGTCCGGCAACACGAGGACCTCGCCTCGTTGCTGGCCTCGGTCGCCGCGGGCGCCCCGCTGCCCGGCAGGGTCCTGTTGCAGGCCGGACCGTCGCCCGACGAGCCGGACGTCCCGGCGGCGGCCGGAGCAGCACTCGCCGACACTCTCGCCCTCCTGCAGCGGTGGCTCGCCGAGCCGGCCACGGCGGACAGCCGCCTCATCCTGGTCACCCGGTCGGCGGTCGCCACCCGTGACGGCGAGGTGCCGGACCTGGCCGCCGCGCCGCTGTGGGGGTTGGTCCGCAGCGCACAGGCCGAGGAACCGAGCCGGCTCGTCCTGCTGGACACGGACGGCACGGAGCTGCCTGGCCGTGCCGTGGCCGCGGCCCTGGCTGCGGGCGAACACCAGCTCGCGGTGCGAGGCGGTACCGTCCTGGTGCCGCGGCTCACCCGGACTGCCGTGCCGGCTGGGCAGGCCCCGGCAGACTGGGGCGGCGAGGGCACTGTTCTGGTCACCGGTGGTACGGGTGGGCTGGGTGCGCTGTTCGCCCGGCATCTGGTTGCCGAGTACGGCGTACGGCGTCTGCTGTTGACCAGTCGGCGGGGTATGGGGGCTCCGGGGGCGGCGGAACTGGCCGCGGAGTTGCGTGGGTTGGGTGCCGAGGTGACCGTTGCCGCGTGTGATGTGGCGGATCGGGCGGCTCTGGCTGCGCTGTTGGAGGCGGTCCCCGCCGAGCATCCGCTGACCGCCGTCGTGCACGCGGCCGGCGTCCTCGACGACGCGACCGTCGCCACTATGACCGCCCGGCAGCTGCACAGCGTCCTGTCCGCCAAGGTGGACGCTGCCTGGAACCTCCACCTGCTCGCCCAGGACACCCCGCTCACCGCCTTCGTCCTGTTCTCCTCCGTCGCCGGCACCCTCGGCACCGCGGGGCAGGGCAACTACGCGGCGGGCAACGCCTTCCTGGACGCGCTCGCCCAGTACCGCCGGGCGAGCGGCCGGCCAGCCGTGTCCCTCGCCTGGGGTCTGTGGGAGCGGGAGAGCGGCATGGGCGGCGCACTCGACGCGGGCGCGCTGGCCAGGCTAAAGCGGTCCGGCATCGTCGGCATCGGCGACGCCCAGGGCCTGCGGCTGTTCGACATCGCCCTGGCCCTCGGCCGGCCCGTGCTGGCGCCGGTGCACCTGAACCTGGCCGCGCTGCAAGCCGCTGCGGAGGAACCGCCCGCCCTGCTGTCCGGCCTGCTGCGTGCGACCGGGGGCCCGGCCCGCAAGACCGCCCGGGACGCGTCTGCCGACGAAGCGCTCGCCGACCGGCTGCGCAGTCTCCCGGAGCAGGATCGCCGTCCGGCCGTACGGGACCTGGTCCGCGCCGAACTGGCCCGCGTGCTGGGCTTCGAGACAGCCGACGGGATCGACACCGAGCGCGGCTTCCTCGACATGGGCGTCGACTCGCTGACCGCTGTCGAACTACGGCGTCGGCTCGGCACGCTCACCGGCCTGCGGCTGCGGACCACCGCCGTCTTCGACCACCCCACCGTCACGAGTCTGGCCGATCACCTGCTCGCCGAGGTGTTCCCGGACGGCGCCGACCGCGCATGGACGGGCGCCTTCGAACGCTGGGAGACCGAGCTGGCCGAGCTGGCCGCAGACCCGGAGACCCGCGGCGAGGTCGTGGCGAGACTCCAGCAGTTCCTGGGCACGCTGCGCGGGCAGGAGCACGAGCCCGGCTCCGGCCCCGTCGCCGGCGCGATCGACGACGTCAGCGACGACGAACTGTTCCGTCTGCTCGACGGCACCCTCGAAACCCCCGAATGACCAGGTGGTCGCGGCTGCCCGCTTTAGCGACGGCTAAGGGGCCGCCAAGACCACCGACCTACCGTGAACGAACCGGGTGGCTGCCTCCCGCAACGGGACGGCCTGCCCGCCGTACACCCCGAGGAGAGTGGATCGCCGATGGCGGACGAGGACAAGCTCCGCGCTTATCTCAAGCGGGCGACGACGGACCTTCAGGAGGTCCGACGCCGGCTCCAGCAGGTCGAGTCGGACAGGCGTGAGCCGATCGCCCTCGTCGCCATGTCCTGCCGGTACCCCGGTGACGTCCGTACCCCGGACGACCTGTGGCGGACGGTGGCCGGAGGGCACGACGCCATCGGGGAATTCCCCGCCGACCGCGGCTGGGGTGTGGACGAGCTGTACGACCCCGACCCCGACAGCGTCGGCAAGTCCACCACCCGCCAGGGCGGCTTCCTGTACGACGCCGGTCACTTCGACGCCGGGTTCTTCGGCATCTCGCCGCGCGAGGCACTCGCCGTCGACGCGCAGCAGCGCCTGCTGCTCACCCTCGCCTGGGAGGCGGTGGAGCGGGCCGGTATCCTCCCCGCCGCCCTCCGCGGCGAACAGGTGGGCGTGTTCACCGGTGTCATGTACAGCGACTACGGCACCCGCATCCACCAGCCCTCCGAAGAGTTCGAGGGCTACCTCGTACAGGGCAGCGCCGCCAGCATCGCCTCCGGCCGGATCGCTTACACCTTCGGCCTCCACGGCCCGGCGGTGACGGTGGACACGGCGTGCTCGTCCTCACTCGTCGCGATCCACCTGGCCGCCCAGGCGCTGCGGCGCGGCGAGTGCACCCTCGCCCTCGCCGGCGGTGTGACCGTGATGGCCACCCCCAACACCTTCGTGGAATTCAGCCGCCAGCGCGGACTCGCACCGGACGGCCGCTGCAAGGCCTTCTCCGCGCGGGCCGACGGCACCGGCTGGAGCGAGGGCTCCGGGCTGCTGCTTCTTGAGAGGCTGTCGGACGCGAGACGCAACGGGCACCCCGTCCTGGCCGTGATCCGGGGCAGCGCCGTCAACCAGGACGGCGCCAGCAGCCAGCTCACGGCGCCGAACGGTCCGTCGCAGCAGCGGGTGATTCGGCAGGCGTTGGCGGATGCGGGTGTGTCGGCGGCTGATGTGGATGTGGTGGAGGCGCA
>NZ_JBIUBT010000034.1:0-4441 GCF_044548235.1 Streptomyces sp. NPDC052043 | reverse complement strand
ACCCGCTGCTGCGACGGACCGTTCGGCGCCGTCAACCCGTTCGACGCACCATCCTGATTGACCGCACTCCCCCGAATCACCGCCAACACCCGATGTCCATTGCGCCGCGCATCCGACAACCGCTCCAGAAGCAGCATGCCCGCGCCCTCGGCGAAACCCGTACCGTCCGCACCCGCCGCGAACGCCCGGCAACGGCCGTCCGGCGAGAGTGCGCGCTGGCGGCTGAACTCGACGTACACCGTGGGGCTGGCGGTGACCGTCGCCCCTCCGGTGAGGGCCAGCGAGCACTCGCCGTTGCGCAGCGCCCGGACTGCCAGGTGCAGCGCCACAAGGGACGAGGAGCACGCCGTGTCGACGGTGAAGGTGGGGCCCTGGAGGCCGAAGGTGTAGGCCACCCGCCCAGCGGCGACACTGGTGGTGTTGCCGGTCAGCAGGTAGCCCTCCAGGTCGTGCGGGGTGCCCGGCGGGCGGGTGACGTACTCGGCCGGTACGACGCCGAGGATCACGCCGGTGTCGCTGCCCCGCGCCATGGCGGGATCGATGCCGGCCCGTTCGAAGACCTCCCAGGCGGTCTCCAGCAGCAGCCGCTGCTGCGGATCCATGGCCAGGGCCTCTCGCGGCGAGATGCCGAAGAACGCGGCGTCGAAGGCGTCGGCGTGGTCGACGAAGCCGCCGCGCCGCGTGTACGCGGTGCCCAGGGCATCCGGGTCCACGTCGTAGAGGTCCTCGACGCGCCAGCCGCGATCGGCAGGGAACGCGGAGGTCGCGTCGCGGCCGTTGGCTACCAACTGCCAAAGGGCCTCGGGGTCGTTCGCACTGCCGGGGTATCGGCAGCTCATAGCGATGATGGCGATCGCGTCCTCGTCGTCCGGGGCCGCCGGGGCGTCGGTGCGGGCAAGGGCGGGTTGCGGTCCGGAGGGCGCGAGGCGTTCGTACAGCAGGGCGGCGACGGCGTCGGGGGTGGGGTGGTCGAAGACCAGGGTCGCGGGCAGTCGCAGCCCGGTCGCCGCGTCGAGGCGGTTGCGCAGTTCGACGGCGGTGAGCGAGTCGAAGCCGGACTCCTTGAAGGGCCGTCCCGGGTCGACGCCGGCGGGCCCGGAGTGTCCGAGAACGTCCGCGACCTGTTCGCGGACCAGGTCGGTCAGGGCCTGCGCGCGGGCGGCCTCGGGCAGTCGGGCCAGGCGGCCGGCGAGTGCGGAGCGCGGTGCGGACGACGCCTGGGCGGCCCCGCGGGCCGGGCGCGGGAGCAGGCCGCGCAGCAGATGCGGCACCGCGCCGTCCGGGTGCCGGGGCGGCGCCAGGCGGGCCGCCACGAACGCTCCGGGCAGACCGACCGCCGCGTCGAACAGAGCGAGGCCCGCGTCGGCCGTCAGTGGTACGACGCCGAGCCGGGCCAGCCTCTCCAGGTCGGCGGCGTCGAGGTCGCCTGCCATCCCGTCGGTGCCCCAAGGGCCCCAGGCAAGCGAGGTCGCGGGACGTCCCTCGGCGCGACGGCGGGCGGCGAGAGCGTCGAGGAAGGCGTTGGCCGCCGCGTAGTTGCCCTGCCCCGCGTTGCCCAGGACGCCGGCCAGCGAGGAGAACAGCGTGAAGGAGGCCAGGTCGAGGCCCCGGGTCAGCAGGTGGAGGTTCCAGGCGGCGTCCGCCTTGGGCCGCAGGACGGCGGCGCAGCGTTCGGGGGTCAGCGTCTCCAGGGTTCCGTCGTCGAGGACGCCGGCCGCGTGCACGACGGCGGTCAGCGGATGCTCGGCGGGGACCGCCTCCAACAGCGCAGCCAGAGCCGCCCGATCCGCCACATCACACGCGGCAACGGTCACCTCGACACCCAACCCACGCAACTCCGCGGCCAGTTCCGCCGCCCCCGGAGCCCCCATACCCCGCCGACTGGTCAACAGCAGACGCCGTACGCCGTACTCGGCAACCAGATGCCGGGCGAACAGGGCGCCGAGTCCGCCGGTGCCGCCGGTGATCAGCACCGTGCCGTCCGGCCGAAGTGCGGCCGGGATTGCCAGGACGACCTTCTGGGCCTGCCCGGTCTCGTTGAGCAGGCTCAGCGACTCACGGACGCCGGTCACCTCACGCACCACAGCCGGCAGCGGAGTGAGCACGCCCCGCGTCCACAGCGGCACCAGCTCGGCGAACGCCTCCACGGCCTCCTCCGGGGCGTGCCGGTCCGGCCACGGCGGGAGTTCGGCGGCGTCGAGGACCGCGTCGAACGAGCCTTCGGGGGCCTGAGCGGAGTCCGCGGCCACCGCTTGGACCTCCCAGCCGTGATGCCGGGCCAGACCCACCACCGCCCGGCCCGCCCCGCTGTCCGCCGCGCGCACCAGCAGGGTCCGCCCCGGCCGATCGGCGGCGAGCGCGCGCAATGCCTGGTGAGCCGCGAGAGAGGTCAGGGGCAAGGTCGCGGCCTGCGTGTACGACCATCCGGCGGGTATCGGCGCGAGAAGCCGGTGGTCGGTCTCCGCGAGGGAGGCGACGGCGCCGGGGAACAGACCGAACACCCGGTCCCCCGGGGCGAGTCCGGTGACGCCAGGACCGACCTCGGTCACGATTCCGGCGCCCTCCGCGCCCAGCGGCGCCTCACCGGGCAGCATGCAGAGGGCCGCGAGCACGTCGTGGTTGTCCAGGACCGCCGCCCGGACCGCGACCCGTACCCGCCCTGCGCCGGGCGGCCCGGCCGGAGTCGCAACCGGCACCAGTGCCAAGTTGGCGAGCGACCCCCTGGGTACGGCGTCCAGCCGCCAGGCCGGTGCGCCCACCGGCGGCACGAGCCGACCGCCGAGCTGCGCCCGGGCCAGCCTGGGGGCATATAACGTGCCACCTCTGATGGACAGTTGGGGTTCATCGACGCCTGGCGCGGTCAGCGCGGCGCGCGCCGAGGCCGGATCGTCGTCCAGGTCCAGCAGCAGGAACCGGCCCGGGTGCTCGGCCTGCGCCGCGCGGACGAGTCCCCATACCGGAGCAGCCACCGGATCGTCCAGGCCGGGCCCGGCGTCGGGGGCGACCGCGCTCCGGGTCACCAGACCCAGCCGGCAGCCGGCCAGCCGCTCGTCGGCCACCCACTCCTGGAGCAGCATCAGCACCTGGGAGACGGTGTCGTGAACCGCGGCGGGCACGGACCGGGCCGCACCGTCGAAGGGGGCACCCGCCCCGTCCGTCGGGCCGACGGCCACCAGTACGACGTCGGGCAGCCGGGCCCCTGTACCGGCCGCCTCGGCCAGCGTCGCGGGCGTCAGGTACCGCTCCACGCCCGTCAGCCCCAGGTCGTCCGGACCGAGGAGCGCCACCCGCGGACCGCTGGACGTGTCGGCCGTTACAGGACTCCAGACGGTGGTGAACAGCATGTCGTGCCGCCGGGCACCAACGACGCTCAGCTGTTCCGGCGCGATGGCCCGGAACACCAGGGACGCCACCGACACGACCGGCGAGCCCGCCGCGTCGGCCGCCTCCAGAGTCACCGCGTCCTCGCCCCGGCGTGCGAGGTGCACCCGCAGCGCGGTCGCGCCGGACGCGTGCAGCCGGACGCCGCCCCAGGAGAAGGGCAGCCGGACCGGAGCGGTGTCCGCTCCGGCGCCCTCGACCGCGAGCAGCGCGAACGGGTGGAGCGCCGCGTCCATCAGCGCGGGGTGCACGCCATACCCGGCGGCCGTGTTGCCGGCGGGCAGTTCGACCTCAGCCCACAGGTCGTCCCCGCTGCCCCAGGCACGGGTCATACCGCGCAGTGCCGGTCCGTAGCCGAGACCGTGCGCGGCCAGCCGCTGGTAGGCGTCGGCGACGGGCAGTTCCGGGGCGGGCGGCGGCCAGGCCGTGAGGTCGGCGCCGGGCACCGGGGTACCGGGGGCGAGGACACCGGTGGCGTGCCGAGACCACCGCGCGGTACGGCCGGCCGCGCCACCGGGGCGGCTGTGGATACCGAGGGTGCGCCGACCGGTGTCGTCGGGCCGACCCAGCACGATCTGCAGGTCGACGCTCTCCTGGTCGGACATCACCAGCGGCGATTCCAGGACCAGTTCCTCGACCTCGTCGCAGCCCACCCGGTCCGCGGCGCGAACAGCCAGCTCCAGGAAGGCCGTGCCGGGTACGACGACCGCGCCGACGATCGTGTGGTCGGCCAGCCACTCCTGCTCACGGAGGGCGAAACGGCCTGCCAGCACCAGGCCGTCCGCGTCCGCCAGGTCGACGGCCGCCGACAGCACCGCATGCTCGACCGTCTCCAGCCCGGCCGACGCCACCGAGGCGGTGGCGCCCGGGCCGTGCGCCCAGTAGCGCCGGCGCTCGAAGGGGTAGGTCGGCAACTCCACGGGCATCGAGCGGTTCGCGTCGGCCAAGCCGACGTAGGCCGGGAGCCAGTCGACGTGCATGCCGTGTGTGTGCAGCGCGGCCAGCGCGGCATACACCGTCGCCGCCTCGTCCCGGTCCCGACGGGCCGCGGCCACCGCCA
>NZ_JBIUBT010000033.1:0-5271 GCF_044548235.1 Streptomyces sp. NPDC052043 | reverse complement strand
TTGACCGCACTCCCCCGAATCACCGCCAACACCCGATGACCATTGCGCCGCGCATCCGACAACCGCTCCAGAAGCAGCATGCCCGCGCCCTCGGCGAAACCCGTACCGTCCGCGCCCGCCGCGAACGCCTTGCAGCGGCCGTCGGGTGCGAGGCCGCGCTGGCGGCTGAAATCGGTGAGGACGTTGGGGGTCGACATCACCGCGACGCCGCCGGCCAGGGCGAGGGTGCACTCGCCGCGCCGCAGCGCCTGGGCGGCCAGGTGAATGGCCACCAGCGACGACGAGCACGCCGTGTCCACCGTCACCGCCGGACCCTCCAGACCGAGGATGTAGGCGATACGGCCGGAGATCAGGGCCGAGAGGGTGCCGGTGCCGATGTAGCCGTGCAGGTCGGCGGAGGTGCTGGCGAGCACGGTGGCGTAGTCCTGGTCGTCGGCGCCGGTGTAGACACCGGTGCGGCTGCCGCGCAGGGTGCCGGGTTCGAGCCCGGCGCGCTCCAGGGCCTCCCAGGCGGTCTCCAGGATGAGCCGTTGCTGCGGGGCCATGGCGAGAGCCTCACGCGGTGAGATGTCGAAGAACGCGGCGTCGAAGCCGTCGACGTCCTCGACGAACCCGCCGCTGCGGGCGTAGCAGCTGCCGGGCCGCTCGGGGTCGGCGTCGAACAGTGTGTCGAAGTCCCAGCCGCGGTCGGTCGGGAAGGGGCCGAGGGCGTCTCGCCCTTCGGCGACGAGCTGCCAGAGGTCGTCGGGGGAGGCCACACCGCCGGGCAGGCGGCAGGCCATGCCGACCACCGCGACCGGATCGTGCGCACGGGCCTCGGTGTCGGCGAGTTGCTGACGGGCCTGCCGGAGCTCGGTGGTGACCTTCTTCAGGTAGTCACGCAGTTTGGCGTCGTTCGCCATCTGTTCGTTTGCCATGCGACGTCAACATCCTCCGGGCAGGCTCAAGAGATCCCGAGCTCGTTCTCGATCACGCTGAACAGTTCTTGGTCGGTGGCGGAGCCGAGATCCTCGGCGGCCTGGTCGTCGGCGCCGTCGGGCGGGATGGTCCAGGAGCGCAGCAGCGCTCCGAGCCGTTCGCCGATAGCCGTTCGGGTGTCGGCGTCGATGTCGGCGGTGTGCAACCGGTCCGCGAGCCGGTCGAGTTCGTCGAGGACGCTGGGGGTGGAGTCGGCAGGGGCGAGCCGGGTGCGCAGTTCGGCGGCCAGCCCGGTGGGCGTGGGATGGTCGAAGACGAGGGTGGCCGGCAGGCGCAGCCCGGTCGCGGTGGCGAGCCGGTTACGCAGTTCGACGGCGGTCAGCGAGTCGAAGCCGATCTTCTTGAACTCCTGTGCCGCGTCGATCGCCTCGGCCGTGGTGTGTCCGAGGACGGTGGCCGCGTGGGTGCGGACCAGGTCGAGCAGATACCGGAGCTGTTCGGTCTCGTCCATGCCGTCCAGGACCGCGCCCCGGGCAGGCCCCCCGGTGTGCGCGGTGGGCCGTACGGTGTGGTGGGCCAGGTCGCGCAACAGTGCCGGTACGGACGTTGGCTCGACGGCGCGCAGTGCGGCGGTGTCGGGGTCCGCCGGGACGAGGACGGGGCCGCCGTGGGCGAGGGCCGCGTCGAACCGAGCCAGGCCTTCGGCGGGTTCGACCGGGCGGATGCCTAGGGCCGAGACCCGTCGTAGGTCGGCCGTGTTCATCGCTCCGGTCATGCCGGAGGCCTGGGTCCACAGGCCCCAGACCAGGGAGGTGGCCGGGAGTCCCTGGCCGCGGCGGTGCTGGACGAGTGCGTCCAGATAGGCGTTGGCGGCAGCGTAGTTGCCCTGGCCGGGGCTGCCGAGGACGCCGGCGAGGGAGGAGAAGACCACGAACGCCGACAGGTCAGCGTCCTGGGTCAGTCGGTGCAGGTTCCAGGCGGCGTCGGCCTTGGCGCGCAGGACGCGGTCGAACTGCTCGGGGGTGAGCCGGTCCACGGTGGCGTCGTCGAGGACGCCGGCCGCGTGGACGACCGCGGTCAGCGGATGCTCGGCCGGGACGCGGGCGAGCAGGGCTGCCAGGTCGTCGGGGTCGGCGGCGTCACAAGCGGCGATGGTGACGTCGGCGCCCGATGCGGTGAGTTCCGCGTGCAGTTCGGCCGCTCCGGGCGCCCGCTCCCCCTGCCGGCCGACGAGCAGCAGGTGCCGTACGCCGTGCCGGGTGACCAGGTGACGGGCGATGAGGGCGCCCAGGGTGCCGGTGCCGCCGACGATCAGGACGGTGCGGGCGGGGGTGAGGCGCGGCGGGAGCAGCACGGCCAGTTTGCCGGTGTGGCGGGCCTGGGCGAGGTGGCGGAAGGCGGCGGGCGTGCGTGCCGCGTCCCAGGTGGTGGTGGGCAGGGGCGTGAGGACGCCCCGCTCGAAGAGGTCGCCGAGTTCGCCGAGCATCTCGCCGATCCGGTCGGGCCCGGCGTCCAGCACCAGGTCGTACGGGTGGTAGGCGACGTGCGGGTGGGCGACGGCGAGGTCGGCGGCGGGCCGGATGTCGGTCTTGCCCATCTCCAGGAACCGTCCGCCGGGGCCGAGCAGCCGGAGCGAGGCGTCGACGAACTCGCGGGCGAGGGAGTTGAGCACCACGTCCACGCCCCGCCCACCGGTGGCGGCCCGGAACCGCTCCTCGAACTCCAGGTCGCGGGAGGAGGAGAGCCGTTCACCGTCCAGGCCGAGGGCGCGGGCGGTGCCCCACTTGCCGGGACTGGCGGTGCCGTACACCTCCAGGCCCCAGTGGCGGGCGAGTTGCAGGGCGGCCATGCCGACTCCGCCAGTGACGGCATGGATCAGCAGGGTCTCGCCCTGCCGTACGTCGGCGAGGTCGCGCAGACCGTAGTAGGCGGTGAGGTAGACAACCGGGGCGCAGGTTGCCTGCGTGTACGTCCAGCCGCGCGGGATCCTGCCGAGCAGGCGGTGGTCGGTGACCGCGAGGGGTGCGATGCCTCCGCGGGGGAACAGGCCCATCACCCGGTCGCCGGGCGCCAGTCCGGTGACGTCGGGGGCGACCTCGACGACGGTTCCGGCGGCTTCGCCGCCGATCGCGGCCTCGCCGGGGTACATGCCGAGGGCGATCAGTGTGTCGCGGAAGTTCAGGCCGGCGGCACGGACGGCGACCCGGACCTCACCGGGTTCCAGGGGTCGCGTGGCGTCGGTGGACGGGACGAGGGCGAGGTTCTCGAAGGTACCCCTGCCGGTGGTGTCGAGCTTCCAGCCGGCCGCGTCGTCCGGCGGGGCCAGCCGCTCCTGCTCGCCGGTGCGGATCAGGCGGGGCAGCCGGACCTCACCGCCCCGGATCGCGAACTGCGGTTCCTCTCCGCCGAGGGCGGCGGCCAAGAGCTCCGGCGCGGTGTCCGGCGCGTCGAGGTCGGCCAGCACGAACCGGCCGGGGTGCTCGGACTGCGCGGTGCGCACCAGACCCCATACGGCGGCGGCGGCCAGGTCGGCCACCGTCTCCCCGGGCGCCGCGGCGACGGCACCGCGGGTGAGCAGGACGAGGCGGCTGTCCGCCAGCTCGGGTGCGGCGAGGAACTGCTGTACGGCCGTCAGCACGGTGAGGAGGGTGGCCTTGGCGGTGTCCGGGGCTGCCGGGTCGGTCGGAGTCCCGGCCGGGGCCTCGGTCGCCGTGGGGCCGGCCACCGCGCCGACGGGCAGAAGGACGGTCTCCGGAGCCGTCGCACCGGATGCCAGCTCGGCGCGGAGGCCGGCCAGGTGGCGGTGGCGGCGCGGGACGTCGGCCGCCGCCCCGTTCGGGTCGCCGAGCGGGGTGTCCCCCAGGAGGGCCCAGGTGGAGAGGGCCACCGGTGCGGCCCGGTCCGGGGCGGCCGGTCGCCAGTGCGGCGCGAGCAGCGCGTCGGGGCTGTGGTGGCGGTCGGCGAGCCGCGCGGCGTCGGTGGCGCGCAGGGTGAGCGAGTCGGCGGTGAGCACCGGCGCTCCGGTGGCGTCGGTGAGCGTGAGAGTGACCCGGTCGGGGCCGCTGCGGCCGAGCCGGGCCCGGGCGGCGGTGGCACCGCTCGCGTGCAGCCGGACGCCGGCCCAGGCGAAGGGCAGCCGGACGGTGTCCGGCCGGTCGGAGCAGAGCGCGTGCAAGGCGGCGTCCAGCAGCGCGGGGTGGATGCCGTACGGTGCGGCGTCGGCGGCGAAAGCGTCGGGTAGTTCGACCTCGGCGTACAGGTCGTCGCCGTCCTGCCACAGCGCGCGCAGGCCCTGGAAGGCGGGGCCGTAGGCGTACCCGGTGGCGGCCAGTCGGGCGTAGAAGCCGTCCAGTTCGACGCGTCGGGCGCCGGCCGGGGGCCAGGGTGCGGGGGCGGGCGGGGCCGCGACCGCCGTGTCGTCCGGGGCGAGGACACCGCTCGCGTGCCGCAGCCAGGGCAGGTCGTCGTCGGTGCGGGAGTGCACGGCGAAGGCGCGTCGCCCGCTGTCGTCAGCTGCCTCGGCCACCAGCTGGATCCGCAGGGCGCCGTGCTCGGGCAGGACGAGCGGTGCCTCCAGGGTGAGTTCGTCGACGCGCGGGCAGCGCACCTCGTCGCCGAGGCGGATGGCCAGTTCGAGCAGGGCGGTGCCGGGGAGCAGGACCGTGTCGAGGACGGCGTGGTCGGCGAGCCAGGATTGGGCGGCGGCCGAGAGTCGCCCGGTGAGGACCGTACCGCCGTCCGCGAGATCGACGGCGGCTCCCAGCAGCGGATGACCGGCGGCGAGCAGTCCCAGTTCGGCCGCGTCGGACAGCGCCGACCCGGAGTCCAGCCAGAGGCGTTCCTCCTGGAACGGGTAGGTGGGCAGCTCGACCGGGCGGGCGCCGTCCGGTGCGAGTCGGCCCCAGTGGACGGGGAGAGCGGCCAGGTGGGCGTGCGCGACGGCCTCGGTGAACTGCCGCGGTCCGCCCTGGTCACGGCGCAGGGTGCCGAAGGCGGTGCCGGGCAGGTCGGCCGCGTCCAGCGTTTCCTGGATGCCCGTCACCAGCACCGGGTGGGCGCTGACTTCGATGAACACGGTGTGGCCCGATGCGGCGAGGGCCTGGGTGGCCGGGCCGAACCGCACCGGGTGGCGCAGGTTGCGGTACCAGTAGTCGGCATCGAAGGAGGTCGGCTCGGCCCAGTCGCCGGTGAGGGTGGAGAACACCGGGATCTGGGGGCTTTGCGGGACGATCGGGGCGAGGGCGGTGCGGATCTCCCCCTCGATGGCTTCGACGTGGGCCGAGTGCGACGCGTAGTCGACGGGGAGCCGGCGGGTGCGTACGCCGTCGTGTGCACAGCGGTCAGCCAGTTCGT
>NZ_JBIUBT010000032.1:0-8231 GCF_044548235.1 Streptomyces sp. NPDC052043 | reverse complement strand
CTCGCCGGGCCCGGTTGCGGACCTGGTCGGCCCGCTCGGGAATCGTGTGCGGGATGCCGTGGCGGCGAAGCCATGAGCGGATCGCCTTCGAACTGTAGCCAGGATCCCTTGCAAGATCGGGATCTGTCCGGGTTCATCCGATGAGGCCGAGGGCGGCCAAGGGCCTGTGGCAGTCGCGGGCGGCGTGGCGTAGGGCGGCGTGCCTCGGCCGCGGCATCGAACTCGCCATGCTCGCCGAGGAGCTGAAGGCGAGCGACGTCGGCCTGGAGTTCCTCACCGGAGAGCTGAAAGGCTCCCACGACCCGTCCGGCATCGTGTTCACAGTGCTCGCCGCGATGTCGGGCATGGAGCGCGAGTACATCCGCGACCGCACCCTCGAAGGCCACGAGAGCGCGCGGAAGCGCGGCAAGACCATCAGCGGCGCGGGCGTCACCGACGACGACATGCTGTCCATGGCCCTCCACCTGCGCGACCAGGAGCTGAGCCTGCGCGACATCGCTTGTGGTACTGGATGGCCACCTTGCCCTTGCCGGTGCGGCACGGCGAGCCCGCCGGGGCGGCGCAGGTGGACATCGGGCAGTCGTGCGATTCAACACCGCCGACGAAGGCATGGGCCGCATCGCTTTCCTGCTGCTGGCCCTCTTCGCCGAGATGGAAAGCACCTTCACCGTCGAACGCGCAGCCCACGCCCGCGCCGTCGCCGAAGCCGCCGGCCGCCACATCGGCCGCCCCGTCGCCCACCCCGACGACAAGATCGAATACGCCAAGCTCCTCAAGGAGCAGGGCAGTAGCCTCGGCCAGATCGCGGTCAAGGCCGGCATCCCCAAAACCCTCCCTGCACCGCTACCTTCAAGGGTGAGTGTCGTGGTGCAGGGGTATGCCAAAGTCAACGGGGGTGGGCCATGGAGCGTGGAAAGCTGATCGCGGGCCGGTACGAGTTGGGCAAGCGGCTCGGCCGGGGCGGCATGGGCGAAGTGTGGGCGGCACGGGACCGCACCCTTCACCGCGACGTCGCGCTCAAACTGCTCGCCGTCGATGGGGCTGTCCACGCGGAGCTGCCCCAGCGGTTTGAACGCGAGGCGGTGGCCGCCGCACAGATCAACCACCCGCACGTGGTTGCCCTGTACGACCGGGGCGTCCACGAGGACATGCTGTTCCTGGTCATGGAGAAGGTCAAGGGAGCGACGCTCACCGAATACATCCATGCCAAGAGCCCTGTGCCCCCGGCGCGCGCCTTGGAGATCGTCAGCGGGATCTGCGCGGCCCTGGTCGCCGCGCACGAGGCCAGGGTCATCCATTACGACATCAAGCCGCACAACGTGATGGTCACCCCCGACGGGGACGTGAAGGTCGTCGACTTCGGGATCGCGGGGTTCGTCCAGGCCACGTTCTCCGTGGCACGCTCCTCCCAGCTGACCCCGGCCGGCACCCCGGAGTACGGAGCGCCGGAACAGTTCCTCACCGAACGCGGCGACGAACGCTCCGACCTGTACGCACTCGGTGGAGTGCTGTTCACCCTTCTCGCGGGTCAGCCGCCGTTCACCGGTCACAACGGGCTCGCGGTCATGCGGCGCAAACTCGACGAAGAAGCGCCACACCTCGATTCGCTCCGCCCCGACCTGCCGCCCGCGGTGACAGCGCTCGTTGCCGAGCTTCTGCAGCGCGATCCCGAACGGCGCCCCCAGTCGGCGCGCCACGTCCACGAACGTCTCCAGCAACTGCAGGCGGGTCTCGGCCCGAGCAATACAGGCGCACCGACCTTGCCGACCAAAGTGGAGCAGCCGCCACCGCCGAGCACAACGGCGGACGACACGCAGCAACCACCCAAAGCGGCAGCTCCCTTCGCTATTTCGTGGACAGGAAAGGAACCCCTGTCCACCTACACCGATTCCTCGGGCAAGGGTTGCCTAGCCGGCTTCGCGAGGGTGCTCCTGGCGGTGACGCTGCCGGGCATCGTCATACCGCTGCTGCTGCACCGCATCAAGGTCGGAGAGCAGAACGACAGCGGCTGGATGGCATGGTTTGTTCTGTCAATCGTCTTGGGACCAATCGCGCTCGGGATACTTCTCTGGCTCCGCACAGTGGCCTACCGGTTCAGGACCTCCGGCTGGTCCCTGTACGTTGGGCCTCAGGGCATCGCGACCACCAGCACCACTGGCAGGCGTGAATACCGGTGGAACCAGGTAAACGGGGTCACGATCGAAGAGATCGACGCCCCCATAGAATTCAACCTGCTCGATGGAAGCGGGTCTCGCAGCGCGCGCCCCTATAGGTACACCGGCCTCCACGCCCAGTTCACCATCGACGCAGCGCGCTCGGCCCCAGCCCATCCGGCAGGGTGGCCCCCGTCGCACCCGGGAAAGATCGCCGTCCGCAAGAGCGGGCTCATCCCCGTCTGCGTACTCGGCCCGCTGACGACCCGTCAGCGGACTGAACTGACAGAAGTCCTCGCCCAGTATGCAGAGGTCAGGGAAGGGCTCGCGGACCCTAGTCGGCCGCCCACTTAGCCATCCATGCCTCGTTCTGTGCCGAGATCACCAACTCGCAGCGGCTGATGAAGGCGTCGTCGCTCCGGATGCCGTCCGCCAGCTGTTCCCGGTCCGCCCCCGCGTCCGCCGACCGGCGGGCCAGGAGGCTCTCGAGTTCGGCGGCCGTACGGGAGAACTCCAGTTCCTGGTAGGCGTAGCGGGCCGCGGCCGCGTGGGCGGTGACCGTGGCGGTCACCGTGGTGACGGTCGCCACCCAGAGGGCCGCGCTATCCGTGCCGTAGACGCCGGCGAGAGCGCCCAGCCCGGACGCGACGACGGCCAGGGACAGTTCGCAGCGCCGCACGGCCGTGCACCTGCGGGACATCAGCGCGGCGCGCGGCCGGTAGTAGTCGCGGATCTGTCCGGTGAGTCGTATGGCGGTATAGGAGCCGACGTCGCGGACCTCCGGCAGCGGGCGCTGCCGGGGTGTCAGGCCGTCGGTCCGGTGCAGCAGGTCGCCGGCCTGGGCCGTCACACGGTCGGCCCGGTCGAGGAGGGTGCCGTCGATGTCGCCCTCCCGGTAGACGTCGGCGCGGGCCAAGGCCATGTACACCTCGCTCTTGAGCGCCTCGCTGACCGAGCGCAGCCGGGTCCAGTCCCGGAGCGAGGACGCCCCCAAACGGCTTGCCGCGACGGGCACGAGACCGGCGGAAAGGGCGCTTAGGAAGGTCAGCGTGCGGCCAGGCGTCGGGTGCCCGCCCATGAGCTGCGCACCGAGTGTCGCCAGCGCGGCGGCCGCGATCCCCAGCACCAGTGCCGTGGCACGGGCCCTGCCGATCGACCGCTTCGCGGCGTCGGCTGCCTGCGACCACACGCTCTGCCGGTTCCAGACGTGCTCCGTGACGGATTCACCCGGTTCCACCATGCGGGTGATTCTGCCAGCCTTGGTTGAGGGAGCGTCAGTAAGGCGGTGAGGGGGAGCGGATGGCGGAAGGACAGCGGGAGTCCCGGGGCGGGCCCGGCCGGCCCCCGCGCGTCGCCGCGGAGCTGAAGCAGTCCCGGGTGTGGGGGGTGGTGCTCCAGTCGGTGGGCGTGGTGGCGATGTCTCTCGGTATGGCGAGCGGAGCGCTCGCGTACCGGTCGATGCGCACATGGCACGCAGAGCATGGCTGGCCCGCCGTCGCCGTCGAGTGGGCGCTGATGGCCGCCCTGCTGACGGGCGGACGGCGCGCGCTCCGGCACGGCAGCCGGCACCGGGCCCCGGTGCTGCGGGCGCTGGCCGAGCTGCCGGAGGACGAGCGGATCGTGCTGTTCCTGCGCTCCTTCGCGGACGACGAGGGTTTCGCCCGCGTGCAGCGCGGGCCGGTCAGGGACGGGCCATGGGCCGCCGACACCGACACCGAGGAGCAGCAACTGCGGGAGGCGGTCACCCCGTTCGGCACGATGGTGGCGCTCGGCCGCCCGAAGGACCGGCTGCCGCAGGCCGGGGCGGGGCGGCACTACTCCTCGGACGAAGGGTGGCAGGCGCAGGTGCTCGCCGCCCTGGACCGAGCGGCGCTCGTCCTGCTGGCCTGCGGCCCGGGCCGGAATCTACGCTGGGAGGTGGAGCAGGTGGTCGCACAGGACCAGCCGGAGCGGTTGGTGTTGATCGTGGTCAGGGACGCCGCACAGTACGCGTCCTTCCGGGAGGCCATGCAGGACGCCTTCCCCAAGGGGCTGCCCTCCCTGGAGGCGGAGAGCGAGGGCGACGGCCGGCCGGCGGTCATGGTCGACGGACCGGACACGTACATCAAGGGCGCCGTCTGGTTCGACGCCGGCTGGACACCCCACCTGGCGCCCCTCGGAGCTGCGGATCCCGAGGTCGAGGTGATCTGGCTGATCGACCGCCTGGCCTGGGTCCGCAGCGCGTTCCCCCTGGCCATCCGGCCGGTCTTCCGCCGGGCCGGTCTCGACCCGCCGGGCCTGCCGCCCGGCCGGGTGAGCCGCCCGCGGGCCATCAAGGTCGCGGTGCCACTGATCGCGCTGGCCTGGGCGGGGTTCCTCGCCGCGACGCAGGCCGGAGGGGCGAACGGCCTCCCGACGCTGCTGCTCTTCGTGGGGCTGCCGATGGGCGGCCTGCTGCTGCGGACCTGGTTCGGCGGTCAGGTCGCCATGGGCTTCGTGAAGATCTTCTCCGGGATCTTCGCGGTAGTGCTGTGCCTGGCCCCCCTCTTCCCGGACGCGTCCCAGCGGACGCTCGGGTTCCTCCCCTTGGGCCTGGCGCTGACGGCAGGAGTCCTGCTCCTCAGCCGGCAGGACGTCCGCCGCTGGAAAGCTTCCGGCGCCTACCGCTCCGGCCCAAACGGAGCCTAGCTAATAGCTAGGACCGCATTCCGAAGAGGAACCGGGTCACCCTCGTGCGGCGGACCAGCAACTCGTACGCGGCGAGGGTGAGGGCGAGGGCGATCGTTACGAGCACCACGTACTCGACGAGGATCGGTGCCGTCCAGGCGACCACGAAGTACGCGACGGCGACCACGATCGGCTGGTGCAGGACGTACAGCGGCAGCACGGCGGCGGCGAGATAGCCGTAGAGGCGCCGACGCGTCGTCGGGGCCGGGTTCGGTTCCGCTCGCGGTTGCCGTGACCGCCGACGGTCCAGGAGGCCCAGAATAGCGACGACCAGACACCATCCGGCCGCCCCGAACAGCGTCCGAGTGGTGATGGCCAGGGCGGTCATCTCCGTGAAGGGCTCATCGGCGAGGGCGACGCCGGGGCCGGTCGCCAAGAACAGCAGGACGCCGAGCCAGGCCGCGAGCCCGGCATCGCGCCGCATCACGGTACGGAAGCGGTCGTCGGCGGCGAGCGCGAAGCCGGCGAGGAAGAACAGCAGATACGACCAGCGGTGCCAGCCCGCGTAGTCCTCCTCCATGCCCGCAAGAGCGCAGATCGCCGAGAGGGCGAGCGCCGGCAGGAGCACGAGGCCGCGTCGACGCAGGGTCGCCTGCGCCACGCGGTCGCCGATACGGCGGACGCGCTCGCGCGGCAGGCACCGGTGGAGCGGCGCCAGTATGAGGGAGAACGCCAGGAGGAGCACGACGAACCAGAGATGGCCGGTCTCGAAGTGCTCGCCCTGGACGAGGAAGGGGAACTCGTCGGGCTCCAGGTGCACGTCGTAAAAGCGCGGGAGGAACTCGAGGTACGACTCGTGGTAGTCGGCGCCGGCGGAGCGCAGCCGCAGCCACTGCGGCAGCGGGTTGAGCGCGAGGGTCACGAAGACCAGCGGCACGCCGAGCCGCAGCAGCCGTTCCTTGGCGAAGCCGCCCGCGCCACGGCGCAGCAACGAGTGCCAGGCGCCGAGGCCGGAGACGAGGAACAGCAGCGGCATGGCCCAGACGACCCCGAACCCGGCGACAATCATGATGACTTCGGTGGTCTCGGCGTTCTTGACGTAATAGTCGTCGTCGGTGGCGAACACGAGCGCCGAATGGAAGAAGACCAGCCCGATCACGATCAGTATCCGGATCGCGTCCAACTCCGGCCGCCGCTCCGGTAACGCCGCCTCCGTCGGTTCCGTGCGCGTCGCCATGCCCGTGCCCTCCCCGTCGCCGGTCCCCCACCAGTGTTGAGGGGCCGACCGCCGGGCGCCATCCCCGCGCCAGCCGGTCGCTCAGATTAGCGGTGGCAGGTGGTGACGCCCGGCTTCCAGGGACAGGCAATTCCGGCGAAGCCGCCGTTGCCGACGACGTCGGCGCTGAGCTTGTCGCCGCCGCGCAGCACCCGCCGGTCCTGGACGAGCCCGTCGGCACCGTCCCCGAATCGTCTCGACGAGCCACCGTCCGGGTCCGGCACTTCGGCCGTGCGGGCGGCGCCGGCGTACCGGCGCACCATCGAAGAGGTACTGGGAGAGCACCCAGGCGTCCCGGTTACCCCACAGGTCGCGCAGGGCACCCCTCGGCTGTAGTGACCGAAGCGGCCCGCCACGTAAGTCCCGTGGATGTGGCTGGCCATCCACGCGTTGACTGCCACGTTGATGATGACCGCGTACAGGTTGCCGCCGGTCTGCGCCAGGGAGTCCGGGACACCAGCGAGAACCAGCGCGAGTTAGGGGTTGTCGATCGGCGGCATCGGGGGCTGGCCCACGCCCTTCTCGTTGCTGCTCTCCTCGTAGGAGGCCAAGCCCTGTCCTTCTTGGCGCTCAGCGCCGCTCCAGTTCCTCGAACGAGCGGGACACCGGATGGGGCGAGGACGACGAGCACGAGTGGATCTGGTGAACATGCCAGGTGCCCGGGCGAGGGCCGTCACTCCCCCGCCCGGGCACGACCTGGCGCGTGCGGTGCGACCAAGGCGTGGACAGCAGCAGGCCGGGCACTGAGGGTGCCGGCCGCGCCCTAGGCGCTATGACACGCTCGCGCGGCCCCGTCCTGCCGGGCGGGGCCGAGGCGGGACACGGCGGACGTGTTCGGGCGCCTGCCGGGGAAGCTCACCACGTGTCGATGCGGCGCCCCGTGACTGCGGTGAGTTCGATCCGCATCCACAGGTCGTGCTCCCCTCCGGTCCACGGCCCGCTGTAGGCGAGCTCGGCGAAGCGGCGTACGGCGTCGGGGTCGGTCACGGCTTCGGCGCGCCCGCATACCAGGACACTCCAACCCTGACTCAACGCGTCGTCCACGCGGTCGACCTCGAAGGCCACCTCGCGATCGCGTCCCTGGGTGGGCACCGAGTCCGCCCGGGTCCGGAACACGACGGCGTCGTCGACGACGGAGTAGTTGACGGGAACGACGACCGGTGCGGCTTCGGTAGGTACCGCCAGGCGACCCACGCCGTGCGTCGAGAGCAGTCTGCGGCACTCCTCCTCATTCAGTTCGGTGAGGCGAGGACTGCAAGCGGCGCGCCCGATACCGGGTGGCAGGTCGACGTTTCCGCCGCCGAGTTCCGTCGGAGTGGTCCGCAGGGCTCCGGCCAGCCGAAGCAGAGTGCCCGCCTCCGGTGCCGCCGTGCTGAACTGCTCCAGGTGCGCGATATAGCTTGGGGCCATGCCGGCACGGAACGCGACTTCCTCCCGGGTGAGCCCCAGTTCCCTGCGCCGCCGCTCGATGCGCCGTCCGAGGTCGCCCTGCAGAGGTTGGTCCGTGACATGCGGCGGTGTCTGTTCGGCCATGGTCCGTCACTCCTCGTCGGGGCTTCCCCACAGCGGCCGGTTCCTGCCGCCGGTTCACCATGGCAAGGTCTCCGGTATTGCCCCGTAGATCCAGCATGCACGGCCTCGTGGCGGTCCGCTTGGGCCGGACGGCCCCCCTCCCCCGGGCGGGCGGGAGCGTCCTAGCTAGGAGCTGTCGTCAAATGTCACGCCCACATCAGAAGCGATGCGAGAGTGACGGCTGCCTGGTAGGACTCGGCGGTTTTGTCATAGCGCGTCGCGATACCGCGCCACTGCTCGAGGCGGTTGAAGCAGCGTTCCACGACGTTGCGTCGCTGTAGAACTGCTTGTCGAAGGTCGGCGGACGCCTGCCACGACATGGACCCGACCGAAGCTCTGCAGGTTCGACGCCAGCGACCGCTGGTCCTGGCTGGTCATCGCCGCCCACACCCAACTGCGGCTCCTCCGCCAGGCCGCTTCTGACCTGCGGCGCCCCTGGGAGAAACCCGCCGAGCCCGGCCCGAATGTGAGACAGGGCCGTTCGTTTTGACAGGCCCTAGTAGGGCTCCGTTAAGTTGCTCTGGCTCTTGGGTTTGGGCTGGTGGTGGACGTTCTGGGCAGCGGGCGGTGGCAGGTGGTGCAGG
>NZ_JBIUBT010000031.1:2405-9242 GCF_044548235.1 Streptomyces sp. NPDC052043 | reverse complement strand
TCCAGATGTTCTCCACGGCAGCATTCAACCGTTGCTGCACCAGCCCGACCAGTGCCTTTCCCAGTCCATGATCGCCAATTGAGATGAGCTGTAAATGTGATGTTCGCCATGCAGTGTGGGCGGCTGTCGCACATCAAGAACCGTTCCGCCAAGCTCGGCAGCTAGATTCAGCTGATGGACTCCACTGCTCACATCCTGGCTCTCATTCGTAGGGCGTTGGACGAGTTCGACGATCACCCAGTGCAAGTATCGGTTCGGCGTGCCGTGCGGATCGCGAGCCTCATCGGCGACTCGCACGCCGCAGTCCGGCTCGGACTCGACTTGCAGTCACGGGGTGGTGACCCAGCTCAGCATCGCGGTGATATGCAGCGCCTGATGGCCGACCCGTCACGCTGGGGAGATCGAGAAGGTACGAGCCCCGATATCAAAGCCATGCACGAGTACATGAAGGACCGTGCGAAGGGCGATGGCTCTGACATGGTGCTGGCCCACTCGCTGGCGGACATCGAATACCTGACAGAGCAGTTGCCAAGCACAGGTGCGGCCGGCCTTCAAGCTGACATGGCTCTTCGGCAGATCGAGGACAGAGCGCGATTGCGAACGTTCTCGTACCTGGTGGCATGGGAGCGGCGTTTCGGCTACACGTCAGTGAACGAGTCGATCTTCGGCGGCTACAAGGCTGAGGTCGACGAGATGCTGGCCGAGGGTGTTCCCGATCTGGTGGAGAAGTTCACCGCCGTCTACCGGCGCATGAACGAGGCCGCCGCCAGTACGCCGGACGGACCCGGTGCTGAGGAACTCTCACAGGCCCTCACAACGTGTCGCCGCATCTTGGAGGCGGCCGTTGACCACGTGCTACCTGCGCAGGATGAGCCCAGCGAGTCGGGGCACAAACTCGATCAGCCCGCCTACCGCAACCGCCTCTTCGAGTTCATCAAGCAGGCGAGCAGCAGCAAGTCCGTGGCGAAGGTAACCGTTGCCCTGGGCAAAGGTCTCCACGAGCGGTTCACCGCCGTCGACGAGCTGACCAACAAGGGCGTTCACGCCTCCGTAGCCCTCCAAGCCGCCAACCTCTGCGCGCTCAATACCTACGTCTTGTGCGGAGAGATCTTGCTTCTCAAGAAGCAGATAGACAGCAACGCGATGCACCTTGACGACACTGCCGTCCCCGAATCACCCGACTCAGGAGCGACCGTAGGTGACAGCACGGTGACAGCACGGGCGTAGCGTCGTTGGACGCTACGCCCCGAGCCGGGCCCCGGGGCCGCGTCGCCTGACGTCGAAGGTCATCGCCCGGGGAGGCGGTCGCGGGAGCACAGCAACAGCCCAGTGCCCAGCGTGCCGGCGGCCAGCGCAAGCCGTCGGCAGTGCAGGGTTCCCGGCCGTGCCCCCTGTACGTCACACCCAGCGCGAAGCGGCAGGTATCAACCGCCCGCGCCGGCCGACCACCCGCTACGCGGCTGGCTCGTAGGACACGTTCTGGTCCAGGCAGCCAGCCGCCGTCTTGCACAGGGCCGACGCAGCTTCGTTGGCTGTCAGGCTCCAACGTCGCGACCTATTCTCCGGCACGAAGCACGGCCGCTGGGAACGAATCTGCGTCCTGGACGACGGTCACGAGACCTCGGTGGAGGAGCCCCCACTGGGTCCGTAACAGCGAGGGCCAGCCGGTCGCTTGGGTGGGCAACGCACCCGGTGACTGGGATCTTGGTGCCGCTCCCCTCCTCAACTACGGGGCGGCCGAGACGGTTTCGGTGAGACGGTCCAGCCGCGTGTAGAGCGCCTGCACGAGGCGGGCGCGGTTCTGGACGCAGCGGGCGGTGCCCTTTAGCAGCGCGGACCGGCGTCCGTCGGCTTCGCGGAGGACGACTTCGGCGAGGGCACCGCGGCCGTCGCTCTTGGGCACGGCGGCGGCGTGGCGCCGGACGTCGACGGCCACCGCGCGGGCGTGCCCGGTGAGTTCTCACCAAGATGGTCTTCAAGGTGGGCGTGGAGGACGTTGGTGAAGCCCACCTCCCCTTCGCCCGGCTGGCGTTGGACGTAAGGGCGTCGGCAGAGAGACGACGTCGAGCGAAAGCGCCATCGCCTTGGGCCAGCGGAGCTGCAAACATGACGCCATGGCAGATCTGCGCCCTGACGCGCCCAAGGGGCTACGGGCACCCCTCCCCACTCTCATACTCGACACGTGCGTGGTAACCACGCTGCCGTGGAATAGCACGATCTGGGAGCTGTTCCGCGCTGTTCGTACTGCCGGGCTTCAGCGGATAGCCATCCCCGAGATGGTCCTTATGGAACTGCTTGCCCAGCGAAGCCGAGAGTACGACTCGGCGTGCAAGAAGGCGTATGCGGCTCACGAGGCCTTGTGGAAGCTCCAGTTCGTAGAGAACGAGGCGTTCCACCACTTTCCTGCCGTCTACAGCCCGCAGGACTACCTGAAGCGGTGGGAGGAGATCTACCGAACGACCCTGGAAGTCCTGCCCCTAAGCCGTGAGGCCGCCGTTGAAGGCCTCCGCCGCGAGGCCTACCGGCTGCGGCCGGCCCGGGCGAACGGGAAGGGAGCCGTGGGCAGCAGAGACGCGGCCATCTGGATGACCGTCCTGGAACAAGCGAAGGGCGACCCGTCCGGTTCAGTGTGCTTCGTCAGTAAGAACACCGATGACTTCGGCCCGAACGGGATCCTGTACCCGGACATGGCCGAGGAAGTGAAGGTCGCGGGCCTGGATGTCGAATACCTCACCAGTCTCGACGAAGCGCTGAACCGGATCAGCCGCCGCGAAGTCCTTCCTCACGACGACCCGGACCTGACCGAACGGCTCTCTGCCCTCGCAGCGGCGGACGTTTTCACGGCGTCCATCTACAACAGCCTGGTGGGGCAGTCGGTGGCCGGCGCGGCAGTCGATTTTGACGATGAGGACCCCTTCGCCGACTGGGAGACCCACTGGGAAGCCTTGACGATCCGCATGCTCTATTCGATGGACTGGCGTGACGAGGTTGCGTACTCCACCGGGACGACCACGGCCGAGCCGGTTCGGACCCTGGCCGCTACCTTGAGCCTCTTCGTCGGCGGCGAGGCGCAGCGCTGGACGCAGCGCATGGGAACTGGTGCCCCCGAGCCCGTGGCCTTCGCCATCGACGTCAGGATCCTGATGGGCCCCCACTCCGTCAGCGTCGCTTCGGTCAGCGACCCTAGGCCCTTCACCAGCACGGAGGAGGCCACGGCCTCCGCCGCGGCAGCAACCTTGCTGTCATCCGATTGGGGACCCCCACCTCCCCACCTCTTTGAACAGCAGGAAGAGCTGTAGGCCGCCCCCTGTTCCGCCAACTGTGATGCCCAGGACCCGTGCGAGCGACCACTGGTGTTGACAACGAGGGCCGCCAACGGTGCCTTGCATCGGGGCGGACAGGTAGCTGTCGGCTTCGCGGACCGGTGTCGGTGTCCGGGGCCTGGACGGCGACCGTGCCGACCCGGTCCCCCGCGATGGTCTGGTCCGGCAGGCTTAGCCACTATGACGTCCTACACCGCGAGCAGTTCCTTCGTCCCGGCTCCCGACGGCTGGCGCATCGCCATCGGGGATCCGCAGGACAAAGACATCATGGTTGTCCCAGTTATCGGGTGGCAGTCCGTGACAGGAGGTGCCACCGAGACCTCGATCGCAGCATCTCCTGTGGAGCCCGTAGTGCTCTTCGACAACACAAAAGATCCGATCATCAGCACTGTGCACGCCACTATCGAGAGCTGGTCCAACGGCGCTTACGTCCACCAGGTCCTCGCGCCCGGAGTCACCCTGCGAGACGTCCCCGAAGGATGGAAAGTGGTGGACCCATACCAGGGGTGAACGGCCAGCTATAGCAGCAATCCCTCACTGAACCGGCCCTTCAGCCCCAGCAACGGCGTCCTTCGGTGCAGGACGCCGTTGCTGGTTTTCCGGGACGGATTCGGTGAGGCGGTCCAGGCGCGTGTAGAGGGCCCGTACGAGGCGGGCCCGGTTCTGGATGCCCTCGGCGATGACCTCGTTCGGGCTCTGAGCAGCCGATGGAGAAGTCGGCGAACTCCACGTCGGTGAAGGCGATCCCGAGACCGTGCGCACCCGGCTGGCTGGCCCGGCGGCCTCGTCTGCCGGCGGGGTACCCGTCGCACCGCATCGGCTACCTGCATGCGCGGTCTTGTGTCATCACTCTCTGGCAGCAAGAGTCAACCAGGCAAGACGGTCAGCCCTTCCACACGCTGCGGTGCGTTGCCGCAATGCTGGTGGGACTGGCGTCGAAGCGGCGGGGTTACGGCAGGCCGGGCAGAGGGTGGGGAGATGACGGGGGCACGACGTCAGGTTCGGTCACGGGGTGAGCTGATCCGGCAGCGGGCGCAGGCGCAGTTCGTGGGCCGGCGGGAGCAGTTGTCGCGGTTCGCGGAGAACTTGGCGAAGGATCCGGGGTCGGTGACGGATCCGGCCGAGTTCCTGTTTCACGTGCGGGGTGTCGGTGGGGTGGGTAAGTCCACGCTGCTGCGGCAGTGGCAGCAGGCGGCTCGCAGGGCGGATTCGGTCACCGCAGTGGTGGACGAAGGCGATGTCCACGGCGTGCAGCAGGCTCTGACGGAGCTGGCCCGTCAGTTAGCCGAGCAGGCGGGGCCGCTCAAGGAGTTCGACCGGGAAGCCGAGCAGCATCGCCGGGATCAGGAGGCGGCCGCAGGGCCGTCCGTGGAGGGCGCTGCCGGCTCGGAGGGCGGGGCTTCGGCGTCAAGCCGGGTGGTGGCACAGGCCGCGCTGGGGGCGGCATCGCTGATTCCGGGGGCCGGGGTGGTCACCGCGATGGCGAGTCCGGATATCACGGCTCAGGGGCTGGACCGGCTGCGGGCTGGTGTCCGGGCACGGGAGCGCCGGGGACACGGGGGTGACACGGCGGGGTTGAGTCGGGCGTTCGTCTCAGAGCTGGGCCGGTTGTGTAGCCGCTACCGGTGGGTGGTGCTGTTCTTCGACACGTGGGAACAGACGGGGCGCTACCTGGATGGGTGGCTGCGGGATGTGCTGACAGACGCCTTCGGGCCGCTGCCGATCAACGTCATGGTGGTGCTGGCCGGGAGGAACGAACTCGCTGAACGGGAATGGGCACCGCTGCGAGGGCAGGTTGCGGACGTACCTTTGGAAGTGTTCTCCGAAGCGGAGACGCGGGATCTGCTCGCCGCACGGGGCGTAACGGAGCCAGCGGTGGTGGAGGCAGTCCTGCAGCTGTCGATGGGACTGCCGCTGCTCGTCGCACTTCTCGCCCTCGCCCGGCCGATGACCACCCAGGATGTGGACGCGGGCGGGGACGTGGTGGACACCGCGGTCGAGCGTTTCGTGCAGTGGATCTCAGACGTGCAGCACCGTGAAGCGGTACTGGCGTGCGCACTCGCACCGCAGCTGAACGAGGACATCTTCGCCATCGCCGCACCGCAAGACGCCCAGGAACTGTGGGGGTGGCTGTGCCAGCAGCCCTTCGTCAGTGGCCACGGCGACTTCAAGCAATACCACGCAGTGGTACGCGCGAGCATGGTGCGCCAGCAGCGCACCCACTCCCCCCAGCGCTGGACAGCAGCACACCTCCGGCTCGCCGACGCACACGCCACCTGGCGCACCGGCATCGAGCAGAGTTTGTCCGAGGCTAAGCGGTGGGGCGATCCCCGATGGCGCCAGCACCGCCTGGCCGAGACCCATCACCGGCTGTGCGCCCACGCCGCAGCCGACCTGCCGACTGCGCTGGAACAGGCTGTCCACGCAACTGGCCAGGACACGGCAGTCCTGCGCCAGTGGATCGACACCTTCGGACAAGCAGCCACCGACACCAGCGACCCCGCCCTCCTTTCCTGGGCGAGCCGCCTCCAGAACGCCGTCGCCGACGATCAGCCCGCCCTCACAGCCCTCACTGCCCTGCTGCACCACGGCCACCTCAGCACAACCGCCCAGGCCTGGGCACACACCTACCGCGGCCAACGCCTCCACCTCAACGACCGCGACGAAGAAGCCCTCGCCGAACTGGATCGGGCCGTCGCCGCCGACCCCCACAACGCCCGTGCCTGGGCGTATCGCGGCGATGTCCACCGCTGGCTCGATCAAACCGATCGGGCACTCAGCGACCTCACCGTTGCACTCGACCTCGACCCTCAAGACGCCTGGGCCCTCGTCAGTCGTGGCGAAGCCCACCAGCAGGCCGGCCACTACGACCAGGCCATCACCGACCTCACCACCGCACTCGACCTCGACCCCCAAGACGCCTGGGCCCTCGCACAACGCGGCGATACCCACAGGCAGGCCGGCCACTACGACCAAGCCATCACCGACCTCACCACCGCACTCAACCTCGACGCCACCCCCGCCTGGGCCCTCGGCAGTCGCGGCCAAACCCACAGACAGGCCGGCCACTACGACCAGGCCATCACCGACCTCACCGCCGCACTCGACCTCGACCCCCAAGACGCCTGGGCCCTCGCACAACGCGGCGATACCCACAGGCAGGCCGGCCACTACGACCAGGCCATCACCGACCTCACCGCCGCACTCGACCTCGACGCCACCCCCGCCTGGGCCCTCGGCAGTCGCGGCGAAGCCCACCGAGAGGCCGGCCACTACGACCAGGCCATCACCGACCTCACCGCCGCACTCGACCTCGACCCCACCCTCGCCTGGGCCCTCGCAAAACGCGGCGAAACCCACCGAGAAGCCGGCCACTACGACGAAGCCATCACCGACCTCACCGCCGCACTCGACCTCGACCCCACCCTCGCCTGGGCCCTCGCACAACGCGGCGAAACCCACAGGCAGGCCGACCACTACGACCAGGCCATCACTGACTTCACCACCGCACTCG
>NZ_JBIUBT010000031.1:0-2309 GCF_044548235.1 Streptomyces sp. NPDC052043 | reverse complement strand
CTCGACCTCGACCCCCAAGACGCCTGGGCCCTCGGCAGTCGCGGCCAAACCCACCAGCAGGCCGGCCACTACGACGAAGCCATCACCGACCTCACCGCCGCACTCGACCTCGACCCCACCCTCGACTGGGCCCTCGGCAGTCGCGGCGAAACCCACAGGCAGGCCGGCCACTACGACCAGGCCATCACCGACTTCACCACCGCACTCGACCTCGACCCCCAAGACGCCTGGGCCCTCGGCAGTCGCGGCCAAACCCACCAGCAGGCCGGCCACTACGACGAAGCCATCACCGACCTCACCACCGCACTCAACCTCGACCCCCAAGACGCCTGGGCCCTCGCACAACGCGGCGAAACCCACAGGCAGGCCGACCACTACGACCAGGCCATCACCGACCTCACCACCGCACTCAACCTCGACCCCACCCTCGCCTGGGCCCTCGGCAGTCGCGGCGAAGCCCACCGAGAGGCCGGCCACTACGACGAAGCCATCACCGACCTCACCGCCGCACTCGACCTCGACCCCACCCTCGCCTGGGCCCTCGCACAACGCGGCGAAACCCACAGGCAGGCCGGCCACTACGACCAGGCCATCACCGACCTCACCACCGCACTCAACCTCGACCCCCAAGACATCTGGGCCCTCGCCCAACGCGGCGTTGCCCACCGACAGGCGCGGGATTACCGCCTTGCCCAAGAGGATCTCGACCATGCTGTCGCTTCGGAACCAGATGATCGTGGCTTTCTGTTCGAGAAGACGATGCTGGACACGGTGAGGTCGGGGCCCGAGGCATGTCTGGAACAGTGGAGAGATCTGCTCAGTTCCCCGGCAGAAACGTCACTCAGTGACGCCAGCAGGTTCTTCGACCTGTTTCAGGTGCTCATACTCGCACCAGAGACAGACGTGACAGGAGCAACCGGGGTCTTCTTGTCACGAGGCCCGGACCCCGACGCCGTCACAGACCTGCTCCACTACCTGGCTGAGCTATCCACCATGGACGGGGCAATGGGAGACCGAGCGCGGCAGTGCCAGCAATTGATCACGCAGCACGCCTCGGAGTGAAGCTGAACGCGGTAAGGCGCACACGACGCCTCAGCGACATCAGCGTGGCATGTGCTCACTATGCTGCCGCGCGGCCGTAGAAGCGGCGCCAGACGAGGGCGGACTGGTTCTACCTCGTGGGCATGCCGTCGTACCGAGATCGCGGTGTGGAGACGACGGAGCACCGGGGTGGGTGCGCCGGACGGCCGGCCACTGATGTACGACGACACCCGCCAGGTCCTCAACGAGACCGGGCGCCCGTGCAACCCGGCCACCGTGGTGCGGGAAGTCGACCAGGTCGTCCGCTTCGCCAGCCGAGCACGAGTTCGCCGTCACCACCGCATGCCCGCCGCCTCGCCCGGGGCGAGGTCAAGGTGCAGGGAGTCATGGACTCTATGGAGGTCCGCGACCGCATCCACACCACGCCGATCAGTGGTATCGCCGAGCCTGGGGAGCGGGAAAAGGAGGTGCGCTCCGGCCACGGTCTGTACAAACTGGCGCGCGTGCTTATCGATCACTGGCCGATAAAGGGCCTCAGCGTAAGGTCTCCGCGTCTGGAGTTGCGACTTCCATCCGAGGAGGAACTGGCGGAGGTTGCCGATGTTGCCGCGCGGGGCGTTCACGATCCGAACGACAGGCCCTTTCTGACACCCTGGACCGACCTGCCGCCGGCCGAGCGCGCACGGCACGTCGTGCAGCTGCATTGGAGTCGGCTGGGACGGTGGACACCGCAGAACTGGGCGCTGGAACTTGTCGCTTTCTTCGAGGGCCGCCCCGTGGGTGTTCAGGACATGCGAGCTGTGGATTTTGGCATCCGCCGCGAGATCGTTTCGGGCTCGTGGATCGGGCTGAACCACCAGGGTCGGGGACTCGGGACCGAGATGCGCGTCGCCATGCTGCACCTCGCCTTCGAGGAACTGGGCGCGGTGTCGGCGACGTCGATGTCTTTCACCGACAACATCTCCTCGGTGTCCGTGTCGCGGAAACTCGGCTACCGCCCCGATGGCGTCACGCGTGACGTCCTGCACGGCAAGGTTGTTGAGTCCCAGCGGTTCCGTCTCTCCCGCGACAATTGGCACTCGCAGGAGCGTCCACCCGTGATGGTGAGCGGGCTCACGGGCTGCGAGGAGCTCTTCGGGATCAACGGAGGGAGAACAGGCCCGGGGGTGGCTTACAAGTCATCTCATTTGGCTGGGTAGGCTGCTGCTCGTGGTGGGAATCGTTGAGCGGCTGGTACCGGACGAGTTGTGGGAACTGTTCCAGCGGGT
>NZ_JBIUBT010000030.1:0-13975 GCF_044548235.1 Streptomyces sp. NPDC052043 | reverse complement strand
ACCGGCACCTGCACCACCTGCCACCGCCCGCTGCCCAGAACGTCCACCACCAGCCCAAACCCAAGAGCCAGAGCAACTTAACGGAGCCCTACTAGCCGGGCCGAAGAATGTGAGAGAGCTGGACCTCACATCGGACGGCGCTGTCTCGTCGTAGAAGCATGAACACGAAATTGCGCTACGGGTGTCTCGGCCTGCTGGTCGTGACTGCCCTGTACACGGGTGCGTGGGCCTACTTCGCACCGGAGACGTGGCACGAGAACTTCCCCGGGTTCGGATTGAGCTGGCTCCCGCAGTTGGGCCCGTACAACGAGCACCTCGCCAAGGACACCGGAGCGATGTTCCTGGCCTTGGCCGCGCTGGCGCTGATCGCTCTGCGGGACGTACGCAACAACCGGCTGGTCCAGATCACGGGCGCGGTGTGGCTGGTGTTCAACGTGCTCCACTTCAGCTATCACGTACAACATCTCGGCATGTACGGGACGCGCGACCAGGTGCTCAACGCCCTGTCCCTGTCCGCGCTGGTGCTCGTCTCCGTTCTGCTCCTGGTGCCGCTCGGCCCCGTACGGCGGAACGGCACACGGTGACGTACGAGAACACGACGGCGAAGGAGAGGATCGGCGTGCGGATCGCGGTGGCTGGAGGGACCGGGCTGGTCGGACGGCTCGTGGTCGAGGAGGTGACCGCGGCCGGACACGAGCCGGTGGTGCTCGCCCGCTCACGAGGGGTGGACCTGACGACGGGGGCGGGGCTCGACGCCGCCTTGCGGGGCGTCGAGGCGGTCATCGACGTGAGCAACCTGACCACCACGAGCGCCAAGAAGTCGTGCGCGTTCTTCGAGCGGGTCAGCCGCAAACTCCTGGACGCCGAAGCGCGGGCCGGGGTGGGACACCACGTCGCCTTGTCGATCGTCGGGATCGACCGGGTCGGCATGGGTTACTACCAGGGCAAGCTGCGCCAGGAGAACGTGGTGCGCAACGGCCCGACGCCGTGGACCGTCTTGCGCGCCACCCAGTTCCACGAGTTCGCGCAGCAGACGCTCGACCGGGTGCCGAGACCGCTCGCGGTGGTGCCCAGGATGCGGACGCTGCCGGTCGCCGCCCGCGAGGTGGCTCAGCATCTGGTCCGCCTCGCCCTCGCCCCCGCGCAAGGTATGGCCCCCGATCTCGCCGGGCCGGCCGTCGAGCAACTCGTCGACCTGACGCGCCGCCTGCTACGGGCCCGGAACGAGCGGCGACTGCTGCTGCCGGTCACCTTCCCCGGCGCCACGGGCCGGGCCATGAAGGGTGACGGACTGCTGCCGACCGGCCAGGGACCGCGCGGCAGCCAGACCTTCGACGCATGGCTCGCCCGCCACGTGGCCGACACCGCCCCGGCCGCCGGAAGGGGATGACGAGCGGATGCCCACGCCCTCCGACGCCGAATCCGACCCCGCCCCCACCCTCCACTCTCTCCTGGCCGAGCGCCGCCACCTGCTCAATCTCGGCTACCGGATGCTCGGATCCGTGCAGGAGGCCGAGGATGTCGTCCAGGAGACGTACGCGCGCTGGTACGCCCTCTCCGAGGAGGGCCGGGAGGCGATCGCGGCCCCGGAGGCGTGGCTGACCCGGGTCGCCTCGCGCATCTGCCTCGATCACCTCGCTTCCGCGCGGGTGCGGCGGGAGCGCTACACCGGTGAATGGCTGCCCGAACCCGTCCGGCACAGCGCCACGTGGAGCAGCACCGGCGCCGCGGACGCGGGCGACCCCGCCGACCGGATCACCCTCGACGAATCCGTCAGCATGGGCATGCTCGTGGTCCTGGAGACGATCACGCCCGCGGAACGCGTCGCCTTCGTCCTGCACGACGTCTTCGGCGTGCCGTTCACGGAGATCGCCGAGACGGTGGGCCGTACCCCCGCGGCCTGCCGCCAACTCGCCTCCTCCGCCCGCAGGCGCCTCGCCCGCGAACGGACCGGCAGCAGCACGACGCCGGAGCACCGGCGGGTCGTCTCCGCCTTCCGCGAGGCGTGCGAGACCGGTGACCTCGGCGCTCTCGTCGATCTGCTCGACCCCGGCGTCGAGTCGCGCAGCGACGGCGGCGGCAAGGTGCGGGCGGCGCTGCGTCCCGTACTCGGCCAGGACAAGGTGGCCCGCTTCGTCCTCGGCCTCCTGCGCCAGGAACCGGAGGTGGAACTCGTCGAGGACGACGTCAACGGCGCCCCGGGCCTGTCCGTCCGCATCGCCGGCACCACGGTCGCCGTCCTGTCCATGGGCATCCGCGACGGTCTGATCGCCGACCTGTGGCTGGTGGTCAACCCGGACAAGCTGCATGCGTGGACCAGGTACGGCACGGAATGAGGCGGCGTGCCGTACGCGGTTCCGAGAGACATGCGAGTCGATCCAGTCCGTTCCCTTTTCCGCTCCGTTCCCTTCAGCAGACCGCTCCCCGGCGTGCCCGGTGGACTGGCCACCGATGCGCGGGGCACGGTGAAGATTCCGCACTACTCGGCGGAGCGGGACATCACGTACACCGGCTAGGTTCTGTCGTCAAATGTCACGCCCACATCAGGGTTGATGCGAGGGTGACGGCGGCTTCGTAGGAGTGGGCGGTCTTGTCGTATCGGGTGGCGATGCCGCGCCACTGCTTCAGCCGGTCGAAGCACCGCTCCACGACATTGCGCTGCCTGTACGTCTCGCGGTCGAAGGTCGGCGGGCGGCCGCCGCGGCTGCCTCGCCGGGCCCGGTTGCGGACCTGGTCGGCCCGCTCGGGAATCGTGTGCGGGATGCCGTGGCGGCGAAGCCATGAGCGGATCGCCTTCGAACTGCGGCAGGATCAGATCGAACTTGGCCCGAAGGTCAGCAGCGGAAGTGTTGGAGGGTTGAGGGCAGGTCATACTCCAGCCTGGCACCGGGACTTGCCCATCGAGTGGTTATTGAAATACAGCTCCCGGCGGTGCCGGAGTACTGGCGCTGCACGCCGGCCGAGGTGGTGCCCTTCTTGAGGAAGCCGGTGTCGTCGAGGATGAGGACCCCGTCGGGCTCGCCGAGCCGTTCGGCTACGTAGTGCTGCGGGTCATCGCGGAGCTCATCGGCGTCCCAGCGGGCGCCGTTGAGGAGCCGCTGGAGGCGGTCGGGTGTGCGGTGTCCGGCGTATTCGGCCAGCTGCCAGCCGTTCTTGCGGCCGACCGGGCCCAGCAGTCCGCGGATGTAGTCACGCATCCTGCGACGCGGCTCGACGCGCCTGAAGCGGTGGCCGGTACGTAGGAACAGTTCTTCAAGCTCGTCGTTCCAGATCTCAACTGCACGCTCGTCGATCACGCCGGGAGGCTGCCCAGGCCGTTGCCGCTATCAGCGGCGGCTGCACACGATCGAGGGGCGGTCCGGGAAAGAGAACACGGGCCGGCAATCAGCCCACTACACTCACCCAAACCGCCCCTGAACAGGGAAAACGTCAAAGTGCTGCTGGAGTACTAGTTGGCGACGGTGACGGCGACCGAAGCCGTGGTCACATGGCCCAGGGAGTCGGTGACCGTAGCGCTCAGGGTGTGCGCCCCGTTTTTCACCTTGGTGGTGTCGAGGCTGTCGTCCAGCTCGCCGTTCGCCGGCTTGACCGTATTCACGAGGCCCTTGCCGTCCAGGCGGAGCTGGTACGACTTGAGGTTCGCGCCGGCAACCTCGGCCGCGACCTGAGCGGTGCCGCCCAGCACAGCGCCGGCCGTGGGGGCCGCGAACCCGACGATCGGGGCATCCGTCAGAGTGAAGTGCTGCGTGGTGACGTTGCCCGCGAGGTCCGCGACAGTGATCGTGTTGTCACCGAGGACCGCGTGGTAGGAACCGGGGCGGATGTGGCTGAGCCCTACCACCGGCGCGCTCGGAAGCACAACCGGGAAGCCGTTCACGCTTACCTGGCCGACGCCGTCGGCGTCGCGCATCACAAAAGAGACAGCCTGGTAGGTGCCGTCGAAGCCGACGTTCATCCCCGGGTTGTCGTTGAGCGAGATCGTCGGCGGGGTGCCGTCGAGCTTGAAGGTCAGCGGGACGATTTCACCGGCGGCAGTGTAGAGCTTCAGCTCGTTGGTGCCCTCGACCGAGCCCAGAACGCCCGGCTTCACGCCGTTGAGGTCGTAGTCGACGACGTTGTTGACGTCGGTCATGACACCGTTGATCGAGAACTTGTCCACCAGCGTGGACGCGTGCAGAGCGAAGTCCACGGAGCTGTACACGCCGGTCGAGCCGATCGAGGTGTCCTTGACCGTGATGGTCGGAGCGTGCTGAACGCCCGGGCTCCCCAGGTAGAGGTCCTTGACCTCGGCGGGGTACAGCGCCCGGTCGAAGAGGAAGAACTCGTCGATGTCGAGTACGTTGCCGATGTTGTAGTGCCCGGTGCCCTCGTTGCCGATCATGGTGCTCAGCGCTGTGAACGGCTGACCGGCGAACTTGGCGATGCTGCCAGAGCCCGACTGCACGCCGTCGATGTACAGGGTGACGGTCCCCGCGGCGCGATCGACCGTGAAGGCCACCTGGTGCCAGGTGCCGTCCGTGATGGGCTTGTCCGTGGTGTAGTCCACGCGGCCCACATCGCCGGCGTTGATGTTGAGCACGATGTTGCTCGTGCGGGTCGAGAACACGAAGCCCGGGTTGGAGCCGCTGTTCCAGTCCTTGTTGCCGAAGATCGACGGGTCACTGCCGGTCTGCGTGGACCGGACCCACGTCGCCATGGTGAAGCTGTAGTTCGCCGGGTAGCTCGAGAGGTCGTCCAGACGAACCCATGAGTTGGTCGAGTTGAAGTGCGCGGCCTGGCCGAACTTGCCCTGGACGTAGGAGACGTCGTTCGCGGTCGTCGCAGCCCCGGTGGTGCTGTTGGCGTTGCCGTCGAACGGGAGGTAGTAGTGCAGCGAGGTCGAGAGCGCATCGGGGAGGTTCAGCGGGTCCCCGCCCGGCAGACCGGCCTGGTGGTCGGCCTGGACCTGCGCGGCGCTGATGGCCTGGTCGTAGAAGTTCACGTTGTCGAACAGCGCGTCCGTCTGCGACGCGTAGTTCAGGGCGCCGTTCTGACCGATCGCGAACGGCAGGCCCGAGTCGAGGTTGTCACCGGCGGCGACGGTGGTCGTCGCGCCCGACTGCTTGCCGTCCACGTACCACTTCGCGGTGCCGGCGGTGCGGTCCACGACCGCGGCCACGTGGTGCCACGCGCCGACGGTGCGCGCATTGCCCAGGGTCACGTGGACACCCTGTGTGCCGAAGCAGCCGAGCAAGGAGCCGTTGCTGCCCGAGGCGTTGTAGGTGGCGAAAGCGTTGTCGCTGCACGAGCCGCCGTGCTGGTTGGCGAAGAGGTAGGCATCCCCCGTGTACGAGTTCTGCTTGATCCAGAAGTCGTAGGAGAAGCTGCCGCTGGCGTCGGTCTTGCCGGCGATGCGCGGAAGCGTGATCTGGTGGCCGGCGGAGACGTGGGCGGCCTGACCGGACAGTCCGGGCGCGTAGGCGGGGGAGCCGTGCCAGGTGCCGTTGTTGCCGTTGCCACTGGAGTCGGTCGTGGTGGTTCCGGAATCTGAGTCGAAGGTGTACGACACCACCGGCGCAACGAGGCCGGACGCGGATGCCGCATGGGCAGCGACCGCGCCACCCACAGCGAAGGAACTCAGGCCGGCGATGGCCAGAGATGTCGACAGCACGGTCGTGAGTGCGCGTCTGACGAATCCGCTGGCGCGGAACCGCGACCTCGCGGGGAGGGCTTTGTGGGTCATGTGAGTTCATCTCTTTTCGAAAGATTGCCAGTGGGGATGTCAAGGCGGTCGAAGGTGCGGCGGAGCTTCGTGCGGCGGGGGGCGGCAGGTTGAGCAGCACCACTGGCGCTCGTCACGAGAACATGCCTCGCCCCAGCCAGTCCTCGCGGTTCCGCACTCCGGGGAGGGCGAAGAAGTAGCCGCCGCCGAACGGGGAGATGTAGTCCACCAGCGGCTCGTCGATCAGGCGCTTCTGCACCGCCACGAACTGGCGCTCGAGATCCTGGTTGAAGCAGACGAAGATCAGCCCCATGTCGAGCTGACCGTTGGGGTCGGTGCCGCCGCTGTAGTTGAACCCGCGACGCAGCATCCGCTGATCGTCTGCCGAGCCGTCGTGCGGGTTGGCCACGCGGATGTGCGCTGTGACCGGGACGACGTTGCCGTATGGGTCGCGTTCGTAGTTCGGCACGTCGAACTCCTTGCTGCCGGCGAGCGGCGCTCCGCGGTCGCGGTCGCGGCCGATCATGCGCTGCTGCTCCGTGATCGAGACCCGGTCCCAGAACTCCACGAACATCCGGATCAGGCGCACGACGTGGTACGAGCCGCCCTCGACCCAGTTGGGCTCCCGGTGGCCGCCGTGCGTCCAGACGAGACGGTCGACGAGCGTGCGATCGCCGATGAACTCCTGGTTGGCGGTGCCGTCCTTGAAACCGAGCAGGTTCCGCGGCGTGCCACTCGGCCGCGGCGGGCTGATGAAGCCTTCCTTGCGCCACAACACCTGCAGGTCGGCGCGAGTGGCGCGCATGAGGATTCGCAGCGCGTGCAGTGCTGTGTCGCGATTGTTGGCGCAGATCTGCAGGAGCAGGTCTCCGTCGCACATGCTGCGGTCGAGGGCGTCGTTGGGGAACTCGTCCATGGGCCGCAGCAACGCCGGCTTGGCGTTCGCGAGGCCGTACCGCTTGTCGAAGAGACTGGCGCCCACGCTGACCGTGACGGTGAGCCCGTCCGGAACGACCTGGGTGCCGAGCACGCCGTTCTCATAGCTGGTCGATGCCATGCCGTCGTAGGGCACGTCCTCACCGCTTGTCAGGTAGCGAATGGTGGACGTGAGCGTCTGCAGCGTCTGCTGAAGCTGAGCCCGGTCGGCTGAGGTGACCGTGAACGAAACGAAGACGGCGGCGCGCTGTGGCGGTTCCAGGATGCCCGCCTGGTGGGCTCCTTCGAAGGGGTAGCTCGCCGACGGCGCCTGCTCGGTGCCGGGCGCGGCGGTCGCCGCGCTCGCGGCGTCGTCTCGCACGCCGGCCGAGGCCGTGATCGTGGCAGCGACGGCGCCGGCCGAGCCGACGGCGAGGGCGCCCAGGAGGCCTCGCCGGGTGGTGTGCGGGTTCATTTGCCGTTGTCTCCGGTCGCGCCGCTGCTGTCGTTCCCCATGCCGCTTCCCTCGTCGGGACTGTCGCGAGGCTCGGTGATGGGTGGGATGTGGGAGAGAAGCTCGACGGCCTGCTGGACATGAGCATTGAGTTCGGCTCGTTGCGCAGCGGTGAGGGAGGTCAGCGGCACCCAGCCGTTCGCATGGTGGTAGCTCTCGACGAGCACCTGGGTCTGGCGCAGCCAGCTCTGCGTCGGCCCGAGCCACGGATCCTGAGCAGTCAGCAGCGGCACCAGCGGCTGAAGCGCGTGAAAGGTGCCGGTGATGTTCGCATCGACGGTGGCGAGCTCGGTGTGGCTGCCGGCATCGCCGATCCCGTCGAGGTCCTTGCCGAGCGTGTCCTCGAGGATCTCATGGGCACGAATGCCCATGTCGAGCGGCGTGATCGAGTTCGGCTTGGCGAGCTCAGCCGGCAGCTTTCCGACATTCGCGATCAATGCGTCGGCGTACGGCGCGATCTCCGCCGGCGGCTCGCCTGCCCAGAGCAGCGCCTCGATCTTGCGGAAGCCGGTGAGGTGAGGTGCGGTGACCGCGGCGGCGTCGCTCGGCGGGTCGCCGTTGATCGCGTCACCCAGTTTCCCGAATGCGCCGTATGCGGCGCCGAGCTTCTCGTAGCTGAGATGCGCTGTCAACCAGTCCCGCTTCGCTGCGCCCACGTCGCCGGCGTGCAGATCCGCAGCAAGCTGCGTGACCTGCCTGCTCAGCGTCGGCAGCTGGCTCTGCACCCATGCCGTGTACTGATTAATGGGTATCCGAAGGTCGAGCGGTGTGACGGGCACGATCCCATTCACGGCTGTTGTTCCGGCGCCGCCGCCATCGGTATTGCCGGTTACGGCGATCGGCTTGCTTGACTTGATGGTGTATGCGGTGATGCAGACCCATTTGTAGGTGCCGGGCGGGATGACCCCGGTGACCTGGCGAGTGGCATTGATGCCGAAGTTCGCGACCTCGAGATAGATCTTCTTGCTGCGGGTGTCTTGGAGGTAGATCTCCATGTCGTCGCCCTCATCGTTCAGGACGTCAAAGCTGTAGTTGCCGGTGGGGCCGCCGTGCCAGTCGTCGATGCAGCTCGGCGTGCCGGACACGACGTGCACCTCAGTGCCCGCCGCCGTCCGCTTGACCGGGTGCGCCGCCCACGCCGCCGCGGCGGCGTCGACGAAGGGGCCTTTCACCGGGGAGTGCCGGCCAGCGGGCCACAAGCTGACCGCGACGATCGTCACCGTCGCGACGGCGACCGCGGCTACGACCGAGGCCCACAGCAGCAACCGCCGCCGTGGCTCCCCGTCAACCTGCGGCGCCTTCTGATCGGGTGCCGTGTGCATGTCGCTCAGCTCTGGGCGACGCGGCCGGCGTAGCGCTGCTTCCAGCCGTCGACCCCCTTGGCGGTGATGACGATGTCGTAGTAGCCCGACTTGGTCGGCCAGGTGACGACCTTCGATGCGCCCGCGGCCACCGAGATGGCCTGGTCGCGATCGAGGAAGTCGTTGGCGACCAGCTCGAAGATCACGGCCTGCGAGCCGTCGCTGTGGAGGGTGAGCTTGACCTGCTGGCTGGCACCCGAGCCGCGGACCAGCTCGACCTCGATCCGCGGGATGGCGCCGTCGGTCTGCGCGGCCGGGACGACCTGGCCGGCGAACGTACGAACGAAGCGGTCCGGGCCGTAGATCGAGAACGCGTACTGACCACCGGTCTGTGTCGCGTCCCACGTGTAGGTGCGCGGGTGGGTGTTGCTGACCGTGTACGGCGTGCCGTACGTCTGCTGCGGGAGGTACTTGTCGGGGAAGACCAGCATGCTCGCACCCTTGCCCGGGTGACCGCCGTCGAAGCTCATGGCCGCGGTGACCGTGCCGGCGGTGCGGTCCTCGACCAGGGTGGCGTGCTGGTGGAACGAGAGCGGGCGGACCTTGAGCGGGCCGGTGCTGTCCTGCGTCGGCATGACCTGCTGGCCGACCGGCGGCTGCGGCACGGGCGGCAGCGTCTTGTCCTTGTCGACGACCGCGGCCAGGCTTGCCGGGGTCGGCAGCGACGGGAACGAGTTGTCGAAGCGGGTGAAGTCGATCGCCGAGAGCATGTCGCCTGCGACCGTACGGCGCCAGGCGCTGATGTGCTTGCAGATGGCCGGCTTGCCGAGGGCGGTGGTCCACTGCTCGAGCAGCATGATGGTCGAGGTGTGGTCGAAGACCTCGGAGCAGACGTAGCCGCCGCGGGTCCAGGGGGAGATCATCACGAGCGGGACGCGACCACCGAAGCCCGGGTTCAGACCCGGCGCACCCTCGCCCGGTGTGCCGTCCTCGGGGATGGGAGGCAGGACGTGGTCGAAGAAGCCGCCCTGGCCGACGCGGTTGGCGCCGTTGGGCTCGTCATAGTTGAGGATGATGAGGGTCGAGTCCCACAGCTCCGGGTTGTCGTGCACGGCCTGGATGACGCGGTCGACATAGATCGCGCCGTCATTGGGGGCGTGGTTCGGGTGCTCGCTCCACGAGGCCGGCGAGGTGACCCAAGAGACCTGCGGCAGGGTGCCCGCAGCGCAGTCGGCGATGAAGTCGCGCAGCACGTAATCGAGGTTGGTTCGGTCGTTCTTCTGATCCGCCGGCGGGTTCGTGTACGACGCGGTGATGTTCGCGCGGGCGATGAGACCCTTGCCCGGCTCGAAGTCAGCCGCTGTGGCGTTCGCCGGGTTGTAACGCGCGAAGTCGCGCAGCGTGTTGTCCTCGTAGTCGCCGAACCAGCCGACGTCCTTGTTGTTGTCGAGGTACATCTGCCAGGTGACGCCCGCCTTCTGGAGGACCTCCGGGTAGGTCTCCCACTGGAACAGGAACTCGCCGTTCTGGCTGTTGTTGATGCGCGGGCCACCGCCGAGGACGCCCTGCGGGTCGTTCGTGCCGGTCCACATCATGATGCGGTTCGGGTCGGTGCTGGTGTTGAGCGAGCAATAGTAGTGGTCGCCCACCGTCCACGCCTTCGCTATGGCGTGGTGGAACGGCACGTCCTGCTCCTCGAAGTAGAACATGCGACTGCTGGTGTTCTGCGCGTTGTACTTCGCGGTGTCCGCGCGGTACGGCAGGAGATAACCCTCGGCGCGGCTGTTCGGCTCGTAGAAGTTGGTCCGCCCGTTCTGCCAGGTCAGCGCCTGCTTGTCATTGAAGCCGCGCGCGCCCGGAAGATTCAGCGTCCCGAAGATGTGGTCGAACGACCGGTTCTCCTGGGTGACGATGACGATGTGCTTCAGGTCGGCGATGGTGCCGGTCCGGCCCTTCGGCATCGCCGCAGCGGATGCCTGCAGGCGATCGGCACCCAGCCCGGCGTACACCGCGGCACCGGCCGCGGCCGTCACCCCCGCGGCCTGGAAGAACTTGCGGCGCGTGAAGTGCTGCCCCGAGGAGGGCGCACTCGCAGCGGGCATGGCGCCCGACTCGGGCTCTACGAAGTTGTCCTCGTTGTTCGACATGGAGGTGCCTCATCTCGTCGTGATGGCGAAGTCGTTGGGGATTCGTGGACCAGCCGCGGCCTCACAGGCTCATTGCCGCGAGTGTCGACGAGGGAACACATGGCGGAACCACAACCGAACCCCGGCTGTGGACTAGACCCGTTATTGGTCCGTTATCCAGATGGTTCGTGCCCGCCATCGGGCCGGCGGGTCTGGGTGCGCGGGTGCGGTGGGGGAGTCCCGGCGGCTGCACGAATACGGCCACCACTGGCTCGCCGTGCGGGAGGCCTGCAGGCCTACAAACTGGTCGCCTCTCCCGCTCTGCGCTAGCCTCGATCATTCATGAGGGCCCGTCAGCTTGCAGACGGACCCTTTGTGATGAGTGTTGGTGGGCTTTTCGGAGTCTGGGCAGGTTGAGTCCCCGGTTGTCGCATCGGGTGTGCGCCGGGTTCCACGGTTCCCGTGGGGTGGTGCTGCTACTCGTAGGGATGGGAAGGTACTGGTCAACCGGGGTTCGGGAGGGCATGGAGCCGGTCCAGGACGTTGGTGATCACGTAGGTCCAGGGTCAGTGCCGGCGAGGCGGAAGATGCGGCGGCGGCCGGTGGGGACGAGTTGAGCGGCGGCGGAGATTAGGGGCGCAGCCGCAGTCGGCGCGGCTCCCAGAGCCGGGCGGCGCCGGTCAGGGCGAGCAGGGGCATCCAGGCGAGCAGGTCCAGGGCGATCTGGATGATCTCGAGCCAGATCTGGTCCTCCGCGGTGTCGTGGAGGGGGAGGTTGCGCAGGCCGGTGGCGCGGGCGGTGTGGATGCGGTCCTCGGCCCGGGACACGGCTTTGCGTGGCTCTGGTGCGGCGAGCACGTGGTGCTCGTGGACGCGCCCGTCTCCCGTTACCCCTACTCCGCGGACGGCCGGATCGCGGTGCCCGCGGACGCGGACTGGCTGGACCCGCTGCTTGCCCTGAGCTTCGCGGCGGCGGTCACCAGCCGGATCGAGCTCGGCAAAGGCATGCTCCTGCTGCCTGAGCACAACCCGGTCGTGGTCGCCAAACAGGCTGCCACACTCGACGTGCTCTCAGCCGGGCGATTCAGCCTCGGTGTTGGGGTCGGCTGGTCGGCCGAGGAGTTCGCAGCGCTCGGAGTCCCCTTCGCCAGGCGCGGGCGGCGCACCGAGGAGTACCTCGCCGCGATGCGCACCCTCTGGACCGAGGACCCGGCCTCCTTCGCGGGGGAGTTCACCCGCTTCGACGCGATCCGCGTCAACCCGAAGCCGCTGCCCGGCGGCCGGCTCCTGGTCGTGGTCGGCGGCAACAGCGACGCCGCCCTGCGCCGCGCGGTCACGCTCGCGGACGGCTGGTACGGCTTCAACATTCCGGCGGCCAGCGTGCGCTCGCGCGTTGCCGTCCTCGCCGACGCGTGTGCCCGCCACGGTCGCGCCTTCGACGAGCTTACGGTTGCCGTCGCGTTGAGCGACGGCACACCGGAGCACCTGCCCGCCCTCGCTTCAGCGGGCGTCACAGAACTCGTGGTCGTCGGCGCACCCCCGCCCGCTCCCGACGCAGCGGTCACCTGGGTCATGGAACTCGCCCGGACGTGGATTCACCGGAAGGAGTGACCGGGGTCGGTTGGGGCACCAGCCCACATGTTTTCCCGCCCGCAAGGCGTCCCCATGTCCAAGATGACTGACCTGCACAACCGCCGCTCTGCGACCGCACAGAGGGTGGAGGCGAAAGGGGCGCCGGGTGGGTCCGCGCGCGGTAGTCACATCTGCAGGGCGTGCGTAGCCGGGGCGTCGGGCGCATGTTGCGGCACTCTTGGTAGTGAGCAGCTCTTGAAAGTTGACCTGCGGATTGGTCAGTTTGTCGGAGCTCATGGCTCGTTGGAGTCGCTGTTGACCGATGCTGGTGTTTCGATTCGCGCGCCTGTTTGAGGAGGGGCGTGACCTGCGGATGAAGACCTCGTCGAGGTACCACTTGTCGCCGGGGCGGGGATGACGGCGGCGCAGCGTGTTGGCGTAGGACTGCCCGAGCTTCAGGCACCCTGCCCGTCCGCTCGGACGGTGTGTCAGGCCATGGCGAGCCGGTCCACCAGCAGCTCCACCCTCGGCTCGATGTCCTCCGGCGGCAGCCGTCCCGCCCGGGTCAGGGTGGCCAGCCCGTGCAGGGACGCCCAGAACACCTCGGTGAACAGCCCCGGGTGGACGCCGTCCCCGGCGACCTCGCCCAGGCTCTCCAGCAGGGCGGCGAAGGCATCCTTCAGAGGTTGCGGGGTGTCCTCCTGCGCGAAGGCCAAGCCGCCGTCGAGCTGGAACATGGCGTCGTAGACCGCCGGGTTGCGTGCGGCGAAGTCGAGGTAGGCGCGGGCGAGGGCGGCGACCCGCTCGCGCGGGCTGTTCGCGGCGGAGGCCGCGGCGCGCACCGCCGCGGCCATCTCGGCGGCGCCCTCGAGGGCGACGGCGCCGATGATCTCGCGCTTGCCGCGGAAGTGGCTGTAGAGGACGGGCTGGCTGTATTCGATGTGCTCGGCGAGCCGACGGGTGGTGACCGCGTCCCAGCCCTGCTGCTCGGCGAGTTTGCGGGCCGTCGCCACGATGAGACGTTCGCGGCCCGCCCGCTCGCGCTGCTTGCGTTCCTGTACCGACATGATTCGATCCTAGCATCACTAGACAAGCGAGCGGCAGCAGTACTAGCGTTGCCTCATCACCTAGCAACACTAGATGCCAGGAGGGGTCATCATGCTCAACGCACTCGAGGTGTTCACCACCGTGGTCGTCGGCGTGATGGTGGGGGTGGAGTTCTCCGTCGCCTTCGTCATCAACCGGATCCTCGACGCACTCCCCGGTGACAGTGGCCAACTCGGCCGTGCCCACGGGGGCCGGATGCTCGGCGCCGTGATGCCGTTCTGGTACATCGGCTCGCTCGTCCTCGTCGCGGTCTGGGCCATCGCCGGATGGCACCACCACGGCACCGGCCTCGTCGTCACCGCCGCCACGCTGCTGATCCTCAGCGTGATCATGTCGCTTCTGCTGCTCGTCCCGATCAACAACCAGGGCAAGACGTGGACCCCCGAGAACCGGCCCGAGGACTGGAAGGAGCAGATGAACCGCTGGGACCGCCTCCACTACGTCCGCGTCGCCGTCATCATCGCCGCCTTCGCCCTGCTGGCCGCCGCCCTCGCCTGAACTCGCGGGCCGAGACCGCGCAGGTGGCAGCACTCGCCTACTCCGCGGGCGGTAGCCGACGATTCGCATGGATCTACACCGCCCCCGGAACCCCGGACCCCCTGAAGTTCCGCCTGGAACTACCCCAGGGCGGCGGGAAGCTGGAAGCCGACGGGCACTCGGCAAGAGACGTTGAGCGGCTTCTCGGCGCAGCGGAGGAGCTACATCAGCGGCTCATCACTGAGCACAACGCGGGCGCCAC
>NZ_JBIUBT010000029.1:0-13989 GCF_044548235.1 Streptomyces sp. NPDC052043 | reverse complement strand
GGGCGCACCCAGCGAGACCACCCTCCAGGCCGCCGCCCACCAGGGCCGCCGCGTCACCGAAACAGCAACAGCCCTCAAAGCAGGCCGCACCAACTGACCCACGCTGACGCCCGAGCCGCTGTCCACGGGGTCGGACAGCGGACAGCTGGCAACAGGCAGCGGTCGCTTGCATTCCCCGGTCTCCCAGAGGGCCTCGGTGCGGCGGCCGGTGCGTACGCCTTGGTTCGTGCCCCCGGTAAGACCGGGGGCACGAACGGCGCGTCCCGCGCCGTGGCGGCACGAACCTCAAGAACCGTCTCACCGGCCCCAACAGCTCCCGTCACTCTCCGCGCGGCGAGACTTCCCGTCATCGCCAGCTGTGCGGCGCCCTGTAGTCATCGGGCCTCCTCCAGCGGTGCGTGGAGCGCGGCTCGTGGCCGCATCGGGCCGTCTCGCCCGCACGCACGGCGAGCAGTACGGCCATCAGTGCCGCCAGTTCCTCGGCGTCGGCCCGACCCCGCTCGACACGCAGGGCCGGTTCTGCGTGGTCCGCCTCGCTCATGGGACCGCCTCCTCCAGCGTCATCCGGCATCGTGCTCGACGAACGCTCTCGTCGCGCTGGAGCCGGAGCGGGGCTTTGAGGCCGTGGCCGTCACATATTCCTTGCCCGCAGGGAGCGCAGCGCCCGCGCAAGGGCGCGCGCGCTCTCCTCGGCGTCGCCGACTCCCGTCATGATCACGCTCGTCGCGGCGTCGGACCGGGCCGTCGCGGCGCGGCCGATGCCGTACGCGACGGGGGCGGCGGGGCCGCATCCGCAGATCACCAATCTCTGTCCGGGACCGAGCAGTTCACCCAGTGCGGACGGGGGTGCGCTCACCGGTTCACCGAGCGCGAGAGAGACGATGCGTTCCGGCCCGTTGTGCAAGGCGGCCAGTGTCTCGTACACGCCGTCCGGTACGCCGGGGACCGTGACCAGGCAGATGACGTCGGCGTCCGGCCCTCCGGGGCGCAGCACCGACAGTGCGGGGTTCCGCACCGTGCGCGGGCGCCGTGCGGTGCGGGGCGTGGCGTCGCTGTCCAGGAGGGCGAGCACTTGATCCACCGTGCTTGCCCCGCTCGGCCGGTCCGGCAGGCAGCGCAACAGGTGCATGCACTGGGACAGGGCCAGGGAGGCGTCGGCGTCGGACAGCTCGGCGCGGTCGTAGGTGGCGGTCAGCAGCAGCCCGTCCGACCTGTCGTGCTGCGCGACCAGGGTCACGGGCAGACTCGTGTCACCACCGGCGCTGTGCGGCACGTCCACCTCGATGTGCCGGGCGGCCAGTTCGGACAGCAGTGTCGGTGGCAGCGCGGGTCTGCTGTCGAACCGTACGACGGTGTCGGTCAGCCGCATGTGGTCGTCGCGGCCGCTCCACCGCCGGATCTGGTCGGGTGACACCCAGGCGTAGGAGCTCAGGTCAAGCGCGGTGTCCCGTACCTGCCGCAGCAGATCCTCCACCGTGGCGGCGGGATCGACGGTCACGGTCATCGGCAGGGAACTTCCCAGCAGGCCGGGCACCGTGGCCGCGTCCTGCAGGGGCAGGTCCCGGCCGGAGAAGTGCACGCCGAAGCCGATCGGGGCGGGCCCGTGCACGCCCGCCGCCCGGTAGAGCAGCAGCGCCCAGACCACGTGCAGCGCGCTGCTCTCCCCCGCTCCCTGCTGCGCCGCCCACCATCGGAGCCGGGCGGTCTGCCGGGGACGCAGACCGCTCTGGATGCGGCCGGGCCCGCTCTGCAGGGCGGGCCCGCCGGGGCGGCCCGGGCTCAGGGCCACGTCGCCGGGCGGCGCTGCCGTGGTCCAGAACGCACGCGCTCGTTCGGTGCTCCGGCCGGCGAGCCAGGCGGCATGGTCACGGATGTCGGGGCGCCGCTCGCCCCCGGGGACGGTGCCACCCGCGAGATAGGCGCGGTAGAACTCCCCTACCAGGAGGTGTGCGCCGCGTTCGTCCAGGAGTGCACGGTGATAGCTCAGCAACACCCGGGTCGCGGCCCGGCCGGCCCGTGAGGGGTGCACCGGACTGTCGAGCAGGGACACCCGCAGCAGCTCGGGCCGGTGCAGCGCGAAGCCCCGCATCCGGTCCCGCCGCACCAGATCGTCCCACCCGGCTGAGGCGGGCCCGTGGCGTATGACCTCCACGGATGCCTGGTCGTGCAGCACCATGCGGGGCTGTGCGGTCCAGTCGAAGGAGGCGCGCAGGACGATCTCCCGGTCGGCGACCGACTGCCAGGACGCGCTGAACAGCCCGGTGTCCAGCGGACCGGACCAGTTCCAGAAGAGCTGCTCGATATGGCGGCCTGGGCCGCCCTGTGCCTGGACCGCCGCGAGCAGGATGTCGCGCTGCTGTCCCGTGACCGGGACCGTGTCGGCGGTCGGCGGCAGAAGCAGGTCGGCCAGCAGGTCCGGGGACAAGGGCTCGTCCGGGGCTCCGGTCGCGGTGTCGGCCGGGGCCAGGCGCACCGCGTACCGGCCGGTGCCGTCGTCGTCGAGGGACACCGAGCGCGTGGGATGGCGCAGCGCGAGGCGAGCGGCGACCGCTTCGGCCCGCGCGGCGTCGACCGGTCCGCACAGCTCGAAGACGAGGGGGGCGCCGGGCGCCGAGGCGTCCGGCTCGTGGAGCACGGCGGCCACGGCCGGAGCGGGCGAGTGACGGCTGCTCATGCGCTGTCCCGGGCGACGGATTCCACGACCGGCCTCCTCTCGTCCTGGTCATGTCGTCGGTACGTCCGGTGCGGTACGGGGCTCCTCATCGTCGGCCGGGGCGTCCCGGCCCTGGGAACACTACGGTCGTCGCAGGGGGAAGCCCCGGGTTCGCGAGCCGGTCCAAAGCGGTCCGCGAGCGGGGCTCGACCGTCACCCGCTGCTGCGCCTCGCTCGCCAGGTACCGGTCCTGGACCAGGTGGGTGGCGGACGACCAGGTACGGGCCGGCTCAAAGACGTCGGCGAGGACGGGGTGTCCCTGGGGGTCCCAGCAAAATCCCACGGCGCTGAAGCGGCGCCGTATCCCCTGCCCGAGCGCCTTGGTGTACGCCTCCTTGAGCGTCCACAACCGCAGGAAGTGCGTGGTTCGTTCGTCGTCGGGCAGCGCGTCAAGTGTCGCGGCCTCCTCGGGCGTGCACACGTGCGTGCGCAGCAGGTCGTGGGACGCCTTGCGGGTGACCGACTCGGTGTCCACGCCGACCGGCCCGTTTTGGCTGACGGCGACGACGATCAGTTCCTCGGTGTGCGCGAGGCTCAGGTGCAGTTCCTCGCCGAAGCCGCGCAGCATGGGCCGGCCGCCGGGCTGGTAGGCGATGTCGAGGGCGTCCGGGGCGGTCTCGAGGACCGCCGCGGCCGTGTACTTGATGACCATGCGCGACACCGCGAAGACGAGGCGGCGGGGCGGGGTGGGGGCCTGCCGGTGGCGTGGCCAGTCCCGTCCGAGGAGGGAACGCAGAGCGGGGTCGGGCAGGGTGGCGGTCAGCCACTCGCCCCAGGTGGTGTGCACGACGACGCGTCCCGTGCGCTCGGCCCGCTCGTACACCTGGTCCCAGGGGGCGTCGGGGCCATCCCACCAAACCTGCAGACCGTGTGGACTGTTTTTGCCTTGCATTACTGCACGGGGCACCCTTCGGGGTACGCGGCCTTCGGCACGGGGGCCCGGGACGGGGACGTCGCCGGGCGCGGCGCGAGGAAGGACCAGAGCACCGCGACACGCTCCGGGGAGAGCCGGCCGCGGTCCGCTTCGCCGAGTGCCCCGAGACCGACCGTGGCGGTGACGACCAGTGTCGAGACGGCCTCCGCGGACACACCCCGCTCGATCTCGCCGGCTTCCTGCGCCTCGGCCACCAGTTCGCGCACCCGCTCGTGCCACCAGAGCAGCAGCTCGGAGCCGTTCTTGCGGGACGGGTCAGCGTTCAGCCGGAAGCCGGCGCGGACCACCGGATCGTCCGCCAGGGCGACCAGCAGCCCGGAACAGGCGTCGACGAGCGACTGGAGCGTCGCACCGGCCGTCGCCCTCGCCCGTTCGACCAGGTCGGCGACCCGCCCCGCGGCTTCGCTCTCCACCTGGGCGGCGAGAGCGTCCTTGTTGGTGAAATGGAAGTGCAGGGCCCCCTTGCTGACCCCCGCGCGCTTACTGATCGCGGGCAGCGAGGCCAGGGTGTACCCGTCGTCGGCGAACACCTCTGCCGCCGCGCAGATCAGGGCCTCGCGCGTCCGTGCCGCCCGGGCCTGCTTGACCATCACGATTACCTCCAAACAGACCGCCCAAGCGGTATTCCCTCAAGGGCATGAAGCCCCCGCACATCAACGAACGAGCGGGATTCCTCCGCGGACCCCCAGCTCAGACGAGGCTTCCCCCTCCGAGTCCGGCACGTCTCGCGCACACGCCCGGGACGTCTCGGGGAGCATAACCCCCTCTACCCGACCTTGAAAACCGCGCTGCTGGTTTGTTTTTTGGGGGGCGAGACTCGCCAGGAGCCGCGTATGCGGGCATCACGGGACGCCAAGAGGTGAGGTACGGCAGCGCACGTTCGCGGCCGGCCGGCAGAGGCGTGCGGCCCTGCGCGGGAGGGATCGCCTCTGCCGGAGGGCCGCGGCCGGGAGCGTCAGACGCCGGCGACCGGGGTCGGGGCCGGGGCCGCTTCGGCCTCCTTCAGGACGCGCTCTCCTCTGTCGGGGGCGATGTCCAGCTTGATCAGTGCGGCGGGGGTGGCGATGGCCGGGAGTATGTAGTTGAAGAGCACCGAGATCCGCTGTCCCAGGTCGGCGTAGCCGGTGTAGGCCTCGGACATGGCCTGCATCCCGATCCAGGCCCCGACGAAGAGTTCCGCCGTCTGCTGCGGGTCGATGTGCGGCAGCACCTCGCCCTGTTCCTTGGCCTCAGCGACCTTGTCCCGGACGACCTCGATCCACGCGGGCCAGGCGCTGCCGAACAGTGCCCGCCCCTGCACGTCGGCGGAGAGCCGGATACCGGCCAGCAGGATGACGTCCTTGGGTACCCGGGCGGCCAGCGTCATGCACAGGTCCACCCACTCCTGCAGCCTCATGTCGCAGGGCAGCCAGTGATCGTTCGAGATCTGCGACTCGAGGACCCCACGGGCCAACGACTCCTTGGAGTCGAAGTGGAAGTACAGCGCTCCCTTCGTGACCCCCGCCCGCTCGAGGATCTCGGCGATCGTCGCCGCCGCGTACCCGTGCACGGCGAAGACCGAGGCCGCGGCCTCGATAACAGCGCGACGGGTCCGTACTGCACGCTCCTGCCGTGCCATAAGGACCACCTCCCATGAGAAAAAAACCGAACCGTCAGTTACCTTACCCGTTTTCGCATATTCACTCGTCGCCAGGGCCGAGCCGAACGAGCGGGCTGAACGAAACAGGCACAAGGACTGCACATCGCCGCCGGAAGACCGGAACCAGCCGCTCCACCCCGCCCGGCCTGCGTCACCAGGCGGTCCGGCCGCCGTCCACCGGGAGCGTGGCCCCCGTCACGAAACTCGCCTTGTCACTGCACAGCCAGGCGGCCGCCTCCGCGACCTCCTCCGCGTCGGCGGCCCGTTGCTGCGGAGCGGAGCGGTGCGCCCGCTCCCGTGTCCCGGGGCTCTGTGCGAACCACTGGTCGGTCATCTCCGACCGGGTCAGGCCCGGAGCGATGGCGTTGACCCGTATCCCGTGCGCCGCGTACTCCACGGCCGCGGCCCGGGTCAGCCCGATCACCGCGTGCTTGGAGGCGATGTAGGGGGCGCCCACCGAGGAGGCCACCAGCCCGCCGACGCTGCTGGTGTTGACGATCGCGCCCCCCGCGCCGCCGGCGATCATCGCCGTCAGCTCATGGCGCAGGCAGTTCCACACGCCCCGTACGTTCGTCTCCATGACCAGGTCGTAGGAGGTGTCGTCCATCAGGTGCAGGGGAGAGCGGGGCAGCCCCACTCCGGCGTTGTTGAAGGCCGCGTCCAGCCGGCCGTGGCGCTCGACGACGAACTCCACCAGCCGGCGGACCTCGTCGTCGCTGCGCACGTCGACCGCGCGGCAACTCGTCCGTGCGCCCGTACGGTTCAGCTCGGCGACGACTTCGCGCAGACGCTCCGCACGGCGCGCCGCCAGGACCACGGTCGCGCCCTGGCCCGCGAACACCCGGGCCGCGCCGACCCCGATACCGCTGCTCGCCCCGGTGATGAGCGCGACCTTCCCGGCCAGCGGTGCCTCCGTGCCCGTCACCGCAGGGCCTTGGAACGACCGGTGCCCGCCGCGGCCGGCTCAGGTTCGTCTGTCCAGCAGGTGCCTTGGGCGGATTCCGCGTCGACGGTGCGCAGCAGCGTCTCGTCGATGTCGTGCAGGGTGTCGACGAGGTGGCGGACCCCTGCGTCCCGCATGAGGGTTCGCTGGAAGCTGCCCTTGAAATCGCTGGGATGTCCGATGAAGGGCACGTCCAGTTCCTTGGCTTTCCGTGCCACCCGGGCCACGTCGTCGATGAAGACGGCCTCTTGGAGGCCGAGGCCGAAGTGGTCGCGGACGATTTCCTGGATGCCGGGGCGGAAGTCGTTCGTGCAGACGTAGCCGGGTTTGGCGAACCAGGAGGCCACGTCGCCCAGATACCGGTCGAAGTGGCTGCGGTCCAGGCCTCCGTAGCAGACGATCTCCAGCCCGGCACCGCGCAGCGTGCGCAGCAGGGCGGGCGCGCCGTCGAGCAGGCCCATGGGGTGCTGCGAGAGGTACCGTTCCCGTTCGGCGAAGTAGGCCCGGAGCAGTTGCTGAGGGCTGCCCCGGTAGCCGATGGCCTCCTTCAGTGCCCGGGCGGCGCTTCGCTGGGGCTGGGACAGCACCGACTGCTCGAGTTCGGCCGTGTAGGCGGCCCCGTGAGCCAAGGTCATGCGGTGGATGACAGGGGTGAACGTGTCGTCGAGCAGAACACCGTCGATGTTGACTGCGGCCAGCCGAAGCGTGCTCAGCAGGGGTCTCATCTGGTCTTCCTAACGCCGGCGGGGCACTCGGACCCCGGGTCGAAACCGCACAGTTGGTTTGGGGTGAACCTGACTCGCGCGCTATGTCCGCCCGCAACGGGGCACGGACGTGCCGAGCAAGTCAGCTTTGCCCCGAATGAGAACTTCACTCCCCCCTTCGCTTGACGGAGATTTTACTCATTACCCCTCCAAGAAAACCGGTAGGTCCGTATCTTATAGCCCACCAAGCGACGGAGCTTCGAGACGGGGGACGTCATGCAAGTGACTGCTACTGGTGACACGGACATGCCGAGACTGCCGCGGCTCACCACTACGGTCCCCAGGGAATACGTGCACAGGGCCAGCCTGGCCGAGGTCTTTCTGACGGACTGCACCGCCCGCGACGACCTGCGTTTCTCTCTGACCGGTCAATGGCCGCGGGCGCACACGTACTTCACCGACGCCGACGGGACGACGCACGACCCGATGCTCGCTGCGGAGACGTTCCGTCAGGCCTGCATCTGCATAGCCCACACCGAGCTGGGGGTGCCTCTGGGCCACCCGTTCGTGATGTGGAACCTCAGCTACACGACGGACCCGAACCGGATGGACATCGCCTCGTGCCCGACGGATCTGGTGATTCAGGCGAGCTGCACCGAGCTCACCCGCCGCGGTGAGTCCGTCAGCGAGATCCGCATGGATCTGTCCCTGTACCGCGACAGTGACCTGGTGGCCCACGCGGCCACCCACTACGGTCCGCTGCCGCCCGCGGTGTACGACCGGATCCGGTCCAAGCGCAGGGTCGGTCCTCTGGACGAGGCCGACGCCGCCGTCGGCGTGGAGGCCTTGGCGCTGGCGCCGGCCTCGGTCGGGCGGTCCTGTGCGGCGGACGTGGTACTCACCGCCACCAAACAGCCCCGGCGCTGGCTGCTGACACCTGATCTGAACCATCCGATCCTGTTCGACCACAGTGGCGACCACGTGCCCGGCATGGTCCTGATGGAAGGTGCCCGCCAGGCGGCCTGCTCCCTCGTGGGCCCGCAGTCGTTCACCCCGGTGAGTGCCTCCAACAGTTTCCGGCGCTACGTCGAACTCGACCGCCCCTGCTGGATCGACGTCGAGCGGATGGCCTTTGAGAGCGGCAGCACGGTGACGGTGGAGGTCGTCGGGCGCCAGGACGGGCACAACGTCTTCTCCTCGACCCTGACGGGACGCGTGGACTGAGAGAAGTTGCCCGATACGCACCAACAGGGCGGCGTACTCCGACGTGAGGTCGGGGTACGCCGCCCTGTCCGTGGGCGGCCGCGGGCCGGGGCCCGCGCTGTCGCGGTGGTTACTTCGGGTCCTTGTTGAACGTCGAGGCCGACCAGAAGTAGCCGAGAGCCGCGAGGCCGAGGCTCCAGCCGACGGCGAGCCAGCCGTTGTGGCCGATGTCGGTGCCCAGCAGGAGTCCGCGCAGGGTCTCGATGGCGGGGGTGAACGGCTGGTACTCGGCGATGGGCTGGAACCAGCCCGGCATCGAGTCGAGCGGCACGAACGCGCTGGAGATCATGGGCAGCAGGATCAGCGGCATCGCGTTGTTGCTGGCCGCCTCCGCGTTGGGGCTGACCAGGCCCATGCCGACGGCGATCCAGGTGAGCGCCAGGGCGAAGAGGACCAGCAGACCGAAGGCTGCGAGCCACTCCACAACGCCCGCGCCGGAGGAACGGAAGCCCATCGCGACTCCGACCGCGCCGACGAGGACCACGCTGATGACAGCCTGCAGGACGCTGCCGGCGACGTGCCCGATGAGGACGGAGGCGCGGTGGATGGCCATGGTGCGGAAGCGGGCGATGATGCCCTCCGCCATGTCGCCGGAGACGGAGACCGCGGTGCCGATGGTGGTCGAGCCGATCGTCATGAGCAGGATGCCGGGGACGATGTAGGCGATGTAGGTGTCGCGGCCCGCGCCGCCGCTGATGGCTCCGCCGAAGATGTAGACGAACAGCAGGAGCAGCATGACCGGCGTGAGCAGCAGGTTCAGGGTGAGCGAGGGGTAGCGCCGCGCGTGCAGGAGGTTGCGGCGCAGCATGGTGGACGAGTCACGGACGGCGAGGGAGAGGGAGCTCATCGCGCAGCCTCCATCGGCTGGTCGGTACGGGCGGGCCGGGCGGGGGCGTCGGTGAGGGCGAAGAAGACGTCGTCGAGGTCGGGGGTGTGCACGGTGAGTTCGTCGGCTTCGACGCCGGCGAGGTCGAGCCGGTCCAGAACAAAGCGCAGCGCGCGCTGGCTGCCGTCGCTGGGGACCTGGAGCGAGAGGGCGTCGTCGTCGCGGGTGGCGGCCTCCAGGGCCGAGGCGGCGCTTTGGTAGGCGGCCGGGTCGGTGAACCGCAGCCGCACGTGTCCGCCCGGGATCAGCCGCTTGAGTTCGTCGGCCGTGCCCTGCGCGGCGATCTTTCCGTTGTTCAGCACCGCGATCCGGTCGGCGAGTTCGTCGGCTTCCTCCAGGTACTGCGTGGTCAGAAAGACCGTGACGCCGCCGGTGACGAGTTCGCGGATGATCTGCCACATGTTGTGGCGCGAGCGCGGGTCGAGGCCGGTGGTCGGCTCGTCCAGGAAGATGATCCTGGGGTCGCCGACCAGGGTCATGGCGATGTCGAGGCGGCGCTTCATGCCGCCGGAGTAGGTCGAGGCGGGCTTCTTCGAGGCCTCCACCAGGTCGAAACGTTCCAGCAGTTCGGCGGTGACCCGACGGCCCTCGCGCTTGGACAGGTGGTGCAGGTCGGCCATCAGGAGCATGTTCTCCTCCCCCGTGATCAGCCCGTCCACGGCGGAGAACTGGCCGGTCACCCCGATCGCCGCACGCACCGCCTGTGCCTGGGCCGTGAGGTCGCGGCCGGCGATCTGCGCCTGTCCTTGGTCGGCGCTGATCAGTGTGGAGAGGATCTTGACGGCGGTGGTCTTGCCCGCGCCGTTCGGGCCGAGCAGGGAGAAGATCGTTCCCTCGGGCACGGACAGGTCGATGCCGTCGAGAACCACCTTGTCACCGTACGACTTGCGCAAACCGCGCGCGGCGACAGCCAAGTTCGTCATGAGCGGTACTCCTTCTTGTGGCCGCAGGCGGTCAGAGGCTGCGGGCGGTGATGTCGCCGTGGGCGGTGGTGGCATGGACGGTGAGGGCGGCATCGGCGCCCTGGGTGTTGTGCAGACTGTCGGTGACGCGGCCGTGGGTGGTGCCGGCGTCCAGGGCAGCAGAGGTGCCGCGGGCGGTGGTGACGGCGATGTCGCCCTGCTCGGTGCGCAGGGTGAGGGTGCCGCCGACCGCTTCGGTGACCGTCAGGTCGCCCTTCTGGGTGGCGAGGTGAGCGGTGCCGTCCAGGCGGCCGAGCGTGATGTCCCCGGCGGCGAGGGTCAGGCGCGCGCTCGCGGCCTCGTCCACCTTGACCGAGCCCTGGGCGCCCTCGAAGGTGACGTCGTCGAGACGTCCGACGGTACGGAACTCGCCGCCGGCCGCCCCGGCCTGGACGCGGGAGCCGGCGGGCAGCTGGACGGTGACCTCGACGAAGCCGGAGTTCCCGAGGACGCGGTGCGTGTCGGGGACCGCGATGTGCAGCACACCGTCGTCGTAGACGATCCGCACCTGCTCGGCGGCCTTCACGTCGCGGCCCTTGGAAGCGTCGGCGGGCAGGACCTCGACCGTGGTGTCGACGCGGTCGGCGGCGACGAGCCGGATACGGCCGGCGGGGATGTCCAGGACGGTCGAGACCGGGGCGGGCGTGGCGAACTTCTGCATGGTTCTCTCCCTGCTCCTCGTTGCGAGCTCCACCATCCGCCCGCCGTTTCTGATGACGAAAACGCTACGTTGCTTTCACATCTCAAGCAACACATTTGTTGCGCATGTTCGTCATTCATGCAGGTAGCAGCAGTGAAATCGTTGCTCTGACCTGTGATTTAACGCAACGAAGTCAACTTCGAACGTTGCAATGAATGAAGGTGAACGCTCTTACCGCCCACCCAGCACGCCAACGGTCACCACACCGGTCGTGCGGTGCGCCCCCGCACCGGCGAGGCGGCGCCGGCCACGCGCTGGGTCAGCCGGCGAGCCACCCGCAGCAACAAGGCCCCACGGACCGCCCGGCCCCGCTCCCGCAGCACCCGCGCGCCCTCGAACAGGCCCCGGACGGTGCGTGCCACCAACTCCCGGCCCGCCGCACACAACCGCCCCCTGCGCGCCATCGGCCACCAGCCCGAGCGTGACGAGCGGTGCGGGCTGCGTGTGCCGCGCCAGGCGGCGCAGGTGCGACAGGGTCCGGGGGCCGGCCCGGTGGACGTCGTCGACGCACAGCAGCGTCGGTGCCGTGCCGGTGAGTTGCCGCGCATCGGCCCGCAACGCGGGCAGGGTGAGCACGCGGGCCCCGGCGATGTGCGCCTGCCGTGCCACGGCACCGAGCAGCGCGGTCTTGCCCGCGCCGGCGCCGCCCTTGACCAGCAGGACGCGGGGCCGGCGCGTGCGCCGATGCTGAGTGAAGAAAAAGCGGGTCAAGCTGTGTTTCACCCCGACCTAGGCGTCCTGGGCCAACCCGATACTTCGGATAGAGCGCCTCGAAGCCGTCGGTATTGAAGTTGTGGATCAAGTCCCGGACCCGGTCCGGGCTGGTGAACGTCACCTCGGCGATCTTCGCGACGAGCATGCTCTGCGCGGATAACAGCACCATCTGGGCCCGCCGCCAGGTCACCACCGACCCGGTGCCTCTGCGGATGATCCGCAGCAAGCGCCTGCCCTCGTCGTCATCAATCTCTCGGACCCGCACCTGTTCAGCCACGTGATCATTCTCGCCGTCCTTTTCCGGACTAAGGAATTGATCACATCTTGAGCACGCACAGCCGCGTTCGTGGCGTACTCGGGGCGGTCGTGCTGCTTGGCGGTCTGTTTGAGCAGGTGCTCGGCGTGTATGTATGACAGCCAGCCGCGACCGGTGTGGGGCAGAGGTCGGCAGCTGTAGGTGTGCGGAGGTGATGTCACCGCAGCGGTTGACCCTGACGCAGGGGCAACCTCTCAGCATGGTTGGCATGACTTCGAAAGCCAATGCGATCGAGGGCGCTGGACTGTGCACATACGGCGACCACGAAGTTGTCGCCGGAGGCGGCCAAAAATTTCACCAACGGACGCTCACCGACTTGCCGACCGCAGAGGGGAAGCGGACCGAGAGGGGCGACAGGACGATGCGGCACTTCACGGTCCACCACGATGGCGTCACAATCCCGGTATCCCACGGCGGCCAGGGACGACCACTGGTCCTGTGTCCTGGACTGAACTCGACACAGGCCGACCTACACGACCTGGCCGAGCTTCTTCGACGCGACTACGACGTGGTGACCTTCGACCTCAGGGGCCATGGCCTCGCCTCGGCCGCCGAACGGTACTCTTTTGACGCGTTTCTGAGTGACCTCGCCGCCGTGCTTGCGAAGCTCGACCTGCCCTCGGCACCCGTGCTCGTGGGCTACTCGTTGGGCGCGGATCTGGCCGTGCATTACGCCGCCGAGCGTCCTGACTCCGTCGCCGAGCTTGTCCTTATCGACGGGGCGAACCCACTGCCCGAACCGTTCATCACCGAGGCCGACCTGGCGGATTTCCGCGCAATGGCGGACGACCTGGCGACGCGGCAAGAGGCCGGGCGGGCAAAGGGTACCGCGCATCAAGTGTTGGTCACCGCACAGAACATCCTCGACCTGAACCTCGAAATCGATGTGGTTCGGTCCGCAATCCTCGACCGGTACCGGAAGATCGATCACCCCATCTGCATGATCATGTCGACCTCCATCGCCGGCGGCAGCAGCGAAGGACGCGTGCCACGGCACAACCAGCTCTGGCGTGCCGGCATCGAGCGACTCGTCCGCGAGCGGCCGTACCTCTCCACGTTCTGGCTCGACGCCGACCACCGGTTGGTCTTCACTCACGCCTCGGAAATCGCGGAGATCGTCCGGAGCGCACTACGTAGCCGACAGGTCGACCTCTAGGAGACTGGTCCGATGCTGACCATCGGCGAGCTGGCGTCGTATGCCGGAGTGACGGTGCGCGCGGTGCGGCACTATCACGCCAAGGGGCTGTTGCCGGAGCCGCCGCGAGACCACTCCGGCTATCGGAGGTACGACGCCGGCGCCGTGGTCGACCTGATCAAGATCCGGACCCTAGCCGAGGCCGGGGTCCCGCTGGGGCGCGTGCGGGAGCTGCTGCAGGCCGACGAGGAGGAGTTCGCCGCGGCGATCGCAGACATCGACAAGCGGCTGCGGGCGGAGATTCAAGAGCGGCAGCGGCACCGGGAGCGGATCGCCCGCCTCGCCTCCGGGGACCATCTGGCGCTGCCCCCGGAGGTGGTGGAGTATCTCGACCGGCTGCGGGCGCTCGGGGTCGACGAGCGGATCGTCCAAGTCGAACGCGACGGCTGGATTCCGCTGGCCGCGCTCTCGCCCGATCGAATCCCGCAGTGGATGGCACGCAAGCGGGAGCAGATCACCGACCCGCAGTTTGTCGGTTTCTATCTGGTTCTGGGCCAGGCTCTCGACTGCAGCGACGACAACCCCCTGCTGGTCGAGCTGGCCGACAAACTGGCCGCCTACATCACGCAGATGGCCAGCGAGCAAGGCGAGGACTACGTCGACGACACCGACATCGAGCCACCGTTCGTCAAGCTGATGGACACTCTGGCGTTCGATACCGTGCCGCCAGCCCGGCAACTGATCGAGCTGCTGAAGAAGCGAGGCTGGACCGGCTGGACCAAGCTTGAGCGCGTGGCCCCCATGCGGGGTACGGCCGGAACTCGGCAGGAAGACACCACGATGCAGCATTCCCGGCGTGAGCAGTGACGGCAGGCGGGGACTGCCGCGGGCGAGGGATACGGTGTCCCCGCCCGGGACAGGCCCGGTGGTTGCGTTGGTGCCGGAAGAGCCAGACCCGGAGCCCCGGTCTCCCGTTTCCCGTGGAGCTAGTGCCGCGGCGGGCAACGTTTGCCCGTCAAGGAGCGGCGTCCGGTGCGTGCTCTGGGGGTCCCCCCTGCTCGAAGAGCTTGGGGGAGTGCC
>NZ_JBIUBT010000028.1:0-23149 GCF_044548235.1 Streptomyces sp. NPDC052043 | reverse complement strand
CTCGGTCTGAACCTCGTTCCTCGCTGCGGGCTGGAAGAGCGTGCTTGCCGCCGGTCGGCGCGACGGCGGAGGTGCGCCGCCGGCGCCCTCACGGACGCCAGCGCGGCTCGTAACCGCTGGTCAGTTTGCGTTTGTTGTGGCGCCACTTGGGCTCGTGGTTCACCATGTCGTTCGTCAGGCCGCGCAGCCGCCGGATGACCGCCCCGTACGGTTTGACCAGCATCGACGACAGGGTGCCGCCGGGCGGCTCGTCCATGAAGGGCATGAACGCGTCGGGGAAGCCCGGCATGGTGCAGCCGATGCAGATGCCGCCGACGTTCGGGCATCCTCCGATGCCCGCCATCCAGCCCCGTTTGGGCACGTTGCAGTTCACCACCGGGCCCCAGCAGCCCGCCTTCACCAGGCACTTGGGGGAGTTGTAGTCCATGGCGAAGCTCGCCTGCTCGTAGTACGAGCCCCGGTCACAGCCCTCGTGCACCGTCTTGCCGAACAGCCACTGCGGGCGCAGCATGTGGTCCAGCGGCGGCGCCGGCGCCGTACCCGCCGCGTGGTGGAGCACCCAGATCAGGGTCTCCATGAAGTTCTCCGGCTGGATCGGACAGCCGGGCACGTTCACCACCGGCAGGCCGCTCTCCGCCTTGAAGTCCCAGCCGAGGTAGTCGGCCAGCCCCATGCAGCCCGTCGGGTTCCCCGCCATCGCGTGGATGCCGCCGTAGGTGGCGCAGGTGCCGGCCGCCACCACCGCCCAGGCGCGGGGAGTGAGTTGGTCGATCCACCAGTTCAGCGTCTGCGGTTCGCCGGTGTCCGGGTCGTTGCCGAACGACGTCCAGTAGCCGTCCCCGTCGATGATCCGCTGGTTCGGGATCGACCCCTCGATGACGAGGATGAACGGGGTCAGCTCACCGCGTGCCGCGGCCCGGTACGGGGCGAGGAAGTCCTCGCCGCCCAGGCTCGGCGAGAGCACCTTGTTGACCAGGTTCACCTTCGGCAGACCGGGGATCAGTCCCAGCACCACGTCCTCGATGGAGGGCTGGTCGGCGGCGGTCAGCGAGACGGTGTCGCCGTCGCAGCTCATGCCCTCGGAGATCCAGAGGATGGTGATCTCGTCGAAACCCGCGCGCCCCTCGGACGTCGCGGGCTCCCGGCTGACTTCGGCGGTGGCGCCGTGGGTCGTCATGTCGTCGGCCTCCCATGGAGTCGGTGGCGGGGTCGGTCGCGGCGGCGGCCCGAGGACCGCGGCATGCCGCGACGGACGTCGCGGTACCGGCCGGACCGGCCGGGGAGAACACGTGGTCCTCCGGGCCACGGCGGCGCGACGCACCCACCGAATCCCCTCACCAGGCTCACACCGGTCCCCAAACACCGCTCGTTGTGGACCGGCAATGGGGTGAACGGCGCCGCCGTCGCACGGTCGGCGCCCCCCGGCCCGTCAGACTTCGGCAGCGGGCCAGCCGAGAAGGCGCGCGCCGATCACCGCCGTCTGGAGTGTGTAGCGGTGCACGGGGTTGGCCGGGTCGGCGCCGGTCAGCTTGTGGATGCGCTCCAGGCGATAGGTGAAGGCACGCACGCTGAGGTTGAGGCGGCGGGCCGCTTCCGCGGCCGTGCAGCCGGAGTCGAAGTAGGCGGTCAGGGTGTCCAGGAGCGGCTGGGGGCCGCCGCGGGCGACCGTCAGCGGCCCCAGGGTGTCGCGGACCAGATCGGCCATGGCCTGCCGGTCGCGGGTCAGGACGGGATACACCAGGAGGTCGGCGGCGCGCAGGACGGGCTCCTGGAGTTCCAGCCGGTCGGCGAGTTCCAGGGCGTTGAGGGCCTCCTCGTAGGAGGAGACCACTCCCCCGGCACCCGGATGCGGGCGTCCGATGGCGACCCGGCCGCCGTCGGTGGAGGCGTGCGCCTGCTTGGCGAAGAACGCCAGTACGTCGTCCTGGTCGCCGGGGGCGATGCAGATGAGCCGGCCGTCCTTGGTGGTGAGCAGGATGCGCCGGTCACCGAACCGGGCGACCACCTCGGTCTCGACGTACCGGGCGGCCGGGTGCGTGTCGTCGACGGGCTCACCGCCCTGGGCGACGGCCACCGCGTGGGCGCGGGAGAACAGCAGTCCGTAGCGTTCCGCGCGTTCGCCCAGCCGCCCGAGGTCGCTGCGCCCGTAGAGCAGGTCGTCGATGAACTCCCGGCGGGCGGCCTCCTCCTTGCGCATGGCGAGCTTCTGGGCCCGGTCGTGGCCCTCGGCGAACGCGTCGACGGCCTGCTCCACCGCGGTGAGGACCTGTTCGGCGCCGGCGTACGCCAGCGCCGGCGCGAAGGCCCTCGCCTCGGCGAGGTGCCGGCGGACGAGCCTGCGCAGTCCGTGGCCGGCCTCCGCCGCCCGCTCCCCGTGGGCGCGCAGCAGTTCCAACTCGTCCCGGGTCAGCCGGCGCCCGGTGGCACAGACGTCGGCCAGGATCTGCACGTACCCCGTCAGGTATTCGTCGGGTACCTCTGGCCCCGTCACTCGCCCTCCCCGGATCCCCGCACGCCATCGGCGTCCTCTTGACACATGCTCGACAAGATTGACAGACGGCTCCGCGCTTCCCGCACGGGCTCACCCCCAGGTCGGACACACGCTGTGACACACCTCACCGCAAGAATCCGGGCAAACATAAATAAACCCGCCATAAGGGGGAATCCAGTCGGTAGGAAAAACTCCACACTGGCAATCTCATGGAGAGGAGCGGCAGTGATGTCGTATCCGCAGCACTCCACCGGAATGAGCTCGCATCCGGAGATCATCGAGATGCGGGAGCGTCTGGAACGGACGGCCGCCAGCAACCGGGCGATCGTCGTCGAGGGACTGGTCGTCCTGGCCGGCGTCTACGCCGCGATCTCCCCGTGGGTGGTGCACTTCACCGGCCAGCCCACGGTCACCGTCAACAACCTGATCATCGGCATCACCGTCGCCCTGGTCGGCCTCGGCCTCACCATGGCCCCCGAGCGCATGTTCCGCCTGGCGTGGCTCCTCGTCCCGCTCGGCATATGGCTGATCATCACCCCCTGGGTCGTACCCGCGGCCCACGGCTCCCGGGCCGGCATCATCTGGAACAACGCCTGGGTGGGCGCGATCACGGCCCTGCTGGGGCTCGCCGCCATGGGGCTGACCGTCGGACTCACCCGGCGTACCCACCACCACCGGTGACGCGGGACCGGCGTCCACCGACCGCAACGGAGGGACCCGAGGGACCGCAGCCACCGACCACAGACGGAATACCGACCATGGGCCGCACCCCGCGCAACAGCGGGTACGGCCCTCTGTCATGATCGACAAGCCGTAGGGTTAGCATATGAGCGCCGCCTAGCTCGAAAGATAGATCTGTGACTGTCAACGACGACTCGTTCACCAACTGGAAGCACCGCGAAGAGATCGCGGAGTCGATGATCCCGATGATCGGGAAGCTGCACCGGGAGCGGGACGTCACCGTCCTCCTCCACAGCCGCTCCCTGGTGAACAAGTCGGTGGTGAGCATCCTCAAGACCCACCGGTTCGCCCGTCAGATCGCCGGTGAGGAGCTGTCCGTCACCGAGACGCTCCCCTTCCTGCGGGCCCTGACCACGCTCGACCTCGGGCCGTCCCAGATAGACATCGGCATGCTGGCCGCGACGTACCGCGCGGACGGCCGCGGCCTGTCGGTGGACGAGTTCACCGCCGAGGCCGTCGCCGGCGCCACCGGGGCCGACAAGATCGAGCGCCGCGAGGGACGCGACGTCGTCCTCTACGGTTTCGGCCGCATCGGCCGGCTGGTGGCCCGCCTGCTCATCGAGAAGGCCGGCTCCGGCAACGGCCTGCGGCTGCGCGCCATCGTCGTCCGCGGAGGCGGCGAGCAGGACATCATCAAGCGCGCCTCGCTGCTGCGCCGCGACTCCATCCACGGCCAGTTCCAGGGCACGATCACCGTCGACGAGGCGAACAGCGCGATCATCGCCAACGGCAACGAGATCAAGGTGATCTACGCCGACGACCCGTCGTCGGTGGACTACACGGCGTACGGCATCAAGGACGCCATCCTCATCGACAACACCGGCAAGTGGCGCGACCGCGAGGGCCTGTCCACGCACCTGCGCCCCGGCATCGACAAGGTCGTGCTGACCGCGCCGGGCAAGGGCGACGTCCCCAACATCGTCCACGGCGTCAACCACGACACCATCAAGCCGGACGAACAGATCCTGTCCTGCGCCTCCTGCACCACCAACGCGATCGTCCCGCCGCTGAAGGCGATGGACGACGAGTACGGCGTGCTGCGCGGCCACGTGGAGACCGTCCACTCGTTCACCAACGACCAGAACCTGCTGGACAACTACCACAAGGCCGAGCGCCGCGGCCGCTCCGCGCCGCTCAACATGGTCATCACCGAGACCGGCGCCGCCTCCGCCGTGGCCAAGGCGCTGCCCGACCTCACGGCGAAGATCACCGGCAGCTCGATCCGCGTGCCGGTGCCGGACGTCTCGATCGCGATCCTCAACCTGCAGTTGGCGCGGGAGACCAGCCGCGAGGAGGTCCTGGACTACCTGCGCAACGTGTCGCTGACCTCTCCGCTCAAGCGCCAGATCGACTTCACCAGCGCCCCCGACGCGGTCTCCAGCGACTTCATCGGCTCGCGCCACGCCTCGATCGTCGACGCCGGCGCCACCAAGGTCGAGGGCGACAACGCGATCCTCTACCTCTGGTACGACAACGAGTTCGGCTACTCCTGCCAGGTCATCCGCGTCGTCCAGTACGTCTCCGGGGTGGAGTACCCGACCTATCCGGCGCCCGCGGTCTGATCCGCACCCGTTGTCCGACGGCGGGACGCGGTGTGTGAGACTGCGCCCATGATCCGCACCGCGACCCCCGCCGACGTCCCCGTCATCCACGACCTCATCCTCGAGTTGGCCGACTACGAGAAGGCCCTGGACGAGGTGCGGGCGACACGGGAGCAGCTCGCCGAGGCCCTGTTCGGCGAGCGCCCCGCGGCGTTCGCGCACATCGCGCAGGACGCGGGCGGCGAGGTGGTGGGCTTCGCCCTGTGGTTCCTCAACTTCTCCACCTGGCGCGGCGTGCACGGCGTCTACCTGGAGGACCTCTATGTCCGCCCGGAGGCCCGCGGCGGCGGCTACGGCCGGGCACTGCTGACGGAACTGGCCCGGGTGTGCGTCGAGCGCGGGTACGAACGCCTGGAGTGGTCGGTCCTGAACTGGAACCGGCCGGCGATCGGCTTCTACGAGGCCCTGGGGGCGCGCCCGCAGGACGAGTGGACGGTGTACCGGCTGACCGACGAGCCGCTGAAGGCACTGTCGGCGGGGGTCTAGGACTCACTCGGGGTCTCTCGTCACACGCGCGTCCGTCCCTTCACCCGCTCCGCTCGCGCCGCCCGGCTCCCGGGCGGCAGGACACCGTCCCCGATGGCAGCATTGCCGGTGGGGGGTCCTGCCCGTGGATACGAGGGTGAAGGCATGGGCGTCAACGGCGCGAGCGGTACCGGTCCAGGCGATCCATTCACCACGACCACGGCGGTGGCCGTCGTCGACGCCGACGGGCTGATCACCTACTGGAGCCAGGGAGCCCAGGACCTGCTCGGCTACTCCACCGCCGACGTCGTACGGCATCCCGCGTGGGCGCTGCTGCGCGACCGCGACCAGGGCGCCGTGGTGTCCCGGCTGCGCCGGACCGAACGCGCCGGGAACGCGGTGCTCACGTTCCGCCACCGCGCGGGCCACACGGTACGGCTCGCCGTGCGGGTGTGCCCGCTGCTCGCCGCCGACGGGCGCCGCGACTGGCTGGTCCTCGGGGCGCACGTCCCGGCCGGCGCTCCGCCCACCAGCGCCGACGCGACCGGCGGCGACGCGACCGGTACGACCACCGCCGGTACCGCCCCGAGCAGCGCCACCCCGGCCGACACCACCACCGCCGGCGCCGGGCGGACCGACATCACCACTGCGGGTACCACCCCGACCGACACCACCCCCACCGGTACCGGCGCCGGCAGGACGTCGCCGGTCGTGACCCGGTACGCCCGGCGCCGGCTCGTCTCCGGGCAGCCGCAGGTCACCGTCGCCCACGCGCCGCCCCGGCGCGGCAGGCCGGGCCGGGGCGGGCGCGAGCACTCCCGGCCGCGCACCTTCTTCCCGCTGCACGACGGCGCGGGCCGAACGCTCGGGATCTGCTACGCCGCCCGGAACGTCAGCGTCCAGGACCCGACCCGCGAGCGGCTGGTGCTGCTGAACGCCGCCAGCGAACACATCGGAACCACGCTGGACCTCGACCGGACGGTGCAGGAGTTCGCGGAGGTCGCCGTCCCGCAGCTCGCCGACTTCGTGGCCATCGACCTCCTGGACGTCGCGACCACGGGGAAGGGCCCGCCCACCCGGCCGGCGGGCGGCCCGCCCGCGCTGCGCCGGGCGGCCCATCTGTCGATCCGGCCCGATCTGCCCAAGGTGATCGCCGAGGCCGGCGAACCCATCCGGTACCCGGCCGGGTCCCTGCAGAACCGGTGCCTGGCCACCGGACAACCCAGCCGTGAGGCCCTCGGCCCGGGGACGCCCTGGCTCCCCGACGACCCGGTGCGCTGGACCGGAATCAACCGGTTCGGCGTGCACACGCACCTGGTGCTGCCGCTGCGGGCCCGCGGCCTCACGATGGGCGTGGTGACCCTGCTGCGCTGGGAGAACCCCGATCCGTTCACCGAGGACGACCAGCTCCTGATCGAGGATCTGGTGGCACGGGCCGCCGTGTGCGTGGACAACGCCCGGCGTTTCGCCCGCGAGCACCAGGCCGCGCTCACCCTCCAGACCAGCCTGCTGCCGCCCAACCTGCCCTCGCACAACGCGGTCGAGGTCGCCCACCGCTATCTCCCCGCCGACGCGGAGTCGGGGGTGGGCGGGGACTGGTTCGACGTCATCCCGCTCTCCGGTGCCCGGGTCGCGCTGGTGGTGGGCGACGTGATCGGGCACGGCCTGCACGCCGCCGCCAGCATGGGCAGGCTGCGCGCCGCCGTGCAGACACTGGCCGACCTGGACCAGTCCCCGGACGAGCTGCTGGCGCACCTGAACGACCTGGTGATGCGCCTGTCGGACGAGGCGGAGGCGGCCGCCGAGGGCCCCGCCGCGGCGGGTGCGACCTGCGTGTACGCCATCTACGACCCCATCGCCCGGACCATGGTCGTGGCCCGCGCCGGGCATCCCAGCCCGGCCATCGCGCACCTGACCGAGCCCGTGGAGTTCCCCGACATCCCCGCCGGCCCGCCCCTGGGCCTTGGCGGCCTGCCGTTCGAGTCGGCCGAGATCCCGTTGGAGAAGGGCACCGTCATCGCCCTCTACAGCGACGGGCTGATCCAGGCGTCGGACCAGGACGTCGACGTCGGCATCGAACGGCTGTGCTTCGCCCTGGCCCACCCCGACCGGCCGCTGGAGGAGATGTGCGACACCATGGTCCGCGCCCTGCTGTCGGACCGGCCGCGGGACGACGTCGCCTTCCTGATCGTCAGGACGCGCGCCCTCAGCCCCGACCGCGTGGCGTCCTGGGACGTACCCGCCGACCCGTCGGCCGTGCGCGTGGTGCGCGACGACGTCAGCGATCGGCTGTCCCAGTGGGGCCTGGAGGAACTGGCCTTCACCACCGAACTGATCGTCAGCGAACTGGTCACCAACGCCATCCGGCACGCCCGCGGGCCGATCAAGCTGCGGCTCATCCACGAGTCCACCCTGATCTGCGAGGTCTCGGACGGCGGCCACACCTCACCGCACCTGCGGCGCGCGGGCAGCACGGACGAGGGCGGACGGGGCCTGTTCCTGGTCGCCCAGCTCGCCCAGCGCTGGGGCACCCGGTACACCAGCTCCGGCAAGACGATCTGGACGGAACAGCCCTTGCCCGGCAATATCCAGGCGAAACGACCGATCCACACAGGGATTAATCAGACATATCGTTCGCCGGGCGGCGAAGCGCGGTGTTAGAAATGACAGCATGGCCGGTAGTTCCCACCAGACCCGGAAGGCAGCGCAACCGCCGTTCAGTGAGCGGCGGGCGGACGGTGGGGACTGTCTGCGCCCGGTGGCCTGGCCGGTCCGGAGCGCCACCGGGTTCCGTCTCCCGCCGTTCTGGCGGCCCGGCACGGTGGCCGCGCAGGTCTTCCTGTTGCAGCTGGTCGTCGTCCTGGTGCTCGTCGCCGCGGCCGCCACCGCCATGGTGCTCCAGCGGCGGTACGACGGGGACAACATCGCCAAGGCGCGCTCCCTGGCCGTCGCGGAGGCGTTCGCGCAGGCCCCCGGTACGGCCATGGCCCTCCAGTCGCCCGATCCGTCGGCGCTGCTGAAGATCCCGGCGGAGAAGGCGCAGCTGAGTTCCGGTGTCGACTTCATCTCCGTGCTGAACAAGCGGGGCGTGCGGCTCACCGACCCCGAGCCGCGGCTGGTCGGCACTCCGGCGCAGGCGATCGGCCGGGCCATCGCGGGCAAGACCTTCACCGAGACGTTCCACGGCAGCCCGACCGACTCCGTGCGCGCGGTGGTGCCCGTGGTGGGCGCCGGCCGGCACGTGATCGGTATCGTCACCGCGGGAATCGAGGTCCAGACCCTGGGGCACCTGCTGGACCAGCAGATTCCGATGGTGCTGGACGCGGCGGCGCTGGCCGTGGTGCTCGCGACCGGCGGCACCTTCCTCGTCAGCCGGCGGCTGCGCCGCCAGACCCGCGGTCTCGGCCCGACCGAGATGACCCGCATGTACGAGCACCACGACGCCGTCCTGCACGCGGTGCGCGAGGGCGTTCTGATCGTCGACGCCGACGGGCGGCTCCTGCTCGCCAACGACGAGGCGCGCCGACTGCTTGACCTCCCCCGCGACGCCGACCAGCGGCTCGTCACGGACCTGGGTCTGGGAGCGGGGATGACACGGCTGCTGAAGTCGGGCGAGGTCGCCTCCGACGCGGTGTTCCCGGCCGGGGACCGGATGCTGGCGGTCAACACCCGGCGCACCACGCCGTACGGCAACGCGCCCGGGCTGGTGGCCAGCTTCCGTGACACCACCGAGCTGCGGGCCCTGTCGGGCCGGGCCGAACTGGCCCGGGAACGCCTGACGCTGCTGTACGAGGCCGGGGTGCGGATCGGCACCACGCTGGACGTACGGCGTACCGCACAGGAGCTCGCCGAGGTGGCGGTTCCGAAGGTGGCGGACATCGTCACCGTGGAGCTGCTGGAGTCCGTGCTGCAGGGCGAGGAACCCGCCGGGACGGCGCAGCGGATGCGCCGCACCGCGCTGCACGGCGCGGACCGGCACGGCCCGCTCCAGCCCGTGGGCGACCTCGTGGAGTTCGTGGTGGCCGACACGCCGATGGGGGCGACACTGCGGAGCGGCAGGGCGGTGCTGGTGCCGGACCTGCACCGCGCGCAGGACTGGCGGTCCCGGGATCCCGAGGGCGCGGTCCGGGTACTCGACCACGGCATCCATTCGCTGATCACCGTGCCGCTCAGGGCGCGGGGTGTGCTCCTCGGCATGGTCAACTTCTGGCGGAGTGCCGGCTCGCCCCGGTTCGAGGAGGAGGACGTCGCGGTCACCGAGGAGCTGGTGGCCCGGGCGGCCGTGGCGATCGACAACGCGCGCCGCTACTCCCGCGAGCACGCGATGGCGGTGACGCTCCAGCGCAGTCTGCTCCCCAGGGAGCTGCCCGAGCAGGACGCGCTGGAGGTGGCATGGCGGTATCTGCCGGCCCAGTCCGGGGTGGGCGGCGACTGGTTCGACGTCATCCCGCTGCCCGGCTTCCGGGTGGCGCTGGTGGTCGGCGACGTCGTGGGGCACGGGCTGCACGCGGCGGTGACGATGGGCCGGCTGCGCACGGCGGTGCTGAACTTCTCGTCCCTCGACCTGCCTCCCGAGGAGTTGCTGGGCCACCTGGACGAGATGGTGACCCGGCTGGACACGCCGGCGGCGAGCGCGGACGGCGAGATGTCCGCGGTCACCGGGGCCACCTGTCTGTACGCCATCTACGACCCGGTGGGCGGCCGCTGCGCCATCTCCCGCGCGGGGCACGTCGTCCCGGCCGTGGTGGACCCCGCGGGGCGGGTGACCTTCCCCGATCTGCCGCTGGCCCCGCCGCTGGGGGTGGGCGGTCATCCGTTCGAGACGGGTGAGCTGACCCTGCCGGAGGGCAGCCGGCTCGTGCTGTTCACCGACGGTCTGGTCGAGGACCGCGGCCGGGACGTCGACGAGGGCCTGTCGATGCTCGCCAAGACCGTCGCACCCGCGGACCGGACGCCGGAGGAGACCTGCCGGGAGCTGATGGAGGTGATGCTGCCGGAGCGTCCGCGCGACGACGTGGCGCTGCTCGTCGCCCGGACGCGGCTGCTCGATCCCTCCCGGGTGGCGGTCTGGGACGTGCCCTTCGACGTGGAGGCGGTCTCCCGGGTGCGCGGCGAGGTGACCCGCCGACTGCACGACTGGGGGCTGGAGGAGTCCTGCTTCGCCACGGAACTGGTCCTCAGCGAACTGCTGACCAACGCCATCCGCTACGGCGCCGAACCGGTCCGGGTCAGGATCCTGCTCGGGCGATCGCTGATCTGCGAGGTGTCGGACGGCAGCAGCACCTCGCCGCACCTCAAGCGGGCGACGACCACCGACGAAGGCGGCCGCGGCCTGTTCCTGGTCTCGCAGTTCGCGGACCGCTGGGGCACCCGCTACACGGCGCACGGCAAGGTGATCTGGGCGGAGCTGAGCCTGGACGGCCGTCCGGAGCCGGACCCCGAGGCCCTGCTGGACTCGATGGCATGGTGAGCGAACCGGCGCCGCCGCCTCCCGCACCGGAGCCGGGTCCGTCTCCGGCGCCGGATCCGGAGTGCCGACCGGGCGGGCGTCCGCCCGGTCGAACCGTGTGCGCTCCCCTGGCGCCGGGCGGAGAGTGCCACCCGAACAGGCGCCCGGCGCCGGGGACACCCCGGGGCTGCCGCCTTCCCTGGTCCGCCGCCGGGCCGTGCCGCGGCGGGGCGGGATCGCGGCGGCCGGCCGCGGGGTCTTCCCGGGCAGGTGAACCGGGTGACTGCGTTCGCACCCCGTGCCGCAGCGGTGCACTGTGGTAGGCGTGAGTTCCTGGCAGGGGCGTTTCTCCGACCGGGCGCAGGGGCGGCAACCAGGTCACATACTGGTGCTGATCCCGGTCGCGCTCATCATCCTCATCACCGTGTCCGACATCGTGGCTCCGTCCGACGTCGTGCTCGGCCCGCTGCTGGTGATCGCTCCCGCGATCACCGCCTGGTTCGAGGGGCCGTGGATCACAGGGGCCGTCGGTGCCGTCTCGGTGGCGGCCCAGGGGTTCGCGGGCTGGCGGCTGGGCATCCTGCCGTCGCGCGAGGTGTTCGTACAGATGATCGCCCTCGCGCTGCTCTCTCTTCTGGTCGTGGCCCTGTGCGCGGTCCGGGACCGCCGCGCGCGCGAGCTGGCCCAGGTCCGGTCGGTCGCCGAGGCCGCCCAGCGGGTGCTGCTGTGGCCCCTGCCGACCCGGCTGGGCCCGCTCCAGCTCGCCTCCCTCTACCTGGCCGCGGAGGACGAGGCGTCGATCGGCGGCGATCTCTACGCGGCCGCCCGCACCGACAGCGGCGCCCGGGTGATGATCGGCGACGTGCGCGGCAAGGGGCTGCCCGCCGTCGGCGAGGCGGCCCTGCTGCTCGGCGCCTTCCGGGAGGCCGCTCACCACCACGCCGCCCTGCCCTCGCTCGCCGCCTCCCTGGAGCGGAGCATCACCCGCTACCTGTCCGACTTCGAACCGGAGGAGGAGGCCGGGGAACGCTTCGTCACCGCCCTGCTGCTGGAGATCCCGGACGACGAGCCGGTGGTTCGGCTGACCAGTTGCGGCCATGTGGCCCCCCTGCTGCTGAGACCGGACAGGTCGGTGACCATGCCCGACCTCACGCCCGCCCCGCCGCTCGGGGTCGGTCTGACGGATCCGAACGGATCCGTCGTCGACGTGCTGCCCTTCGGCCTCGGCGACACCCTGCTGCTGTACACCGACGGGGCCGTGGAGGCCCGTGACGACCGCGGGGTATTCTACCCTCTGGTCGAGCGGACGACCCGGTGGGTCGACGGCGCCCCCGACTCCCTGCTCCACCACGTCCAGCGCGACCTGCTCGCCCACACCGGCGGGCGGCTCGACGACGACGTGGCCCTGATCGCGATCCGCCGTGTCCCGGCCTCGCCCACCGCGCACCGCTTCGGACGCATGGTCCAGGCGGCCGGCTGAACGGTGCCCTCGGGAGGGTCCAGGGGCTTGCCAAGATGATCACCAAGACTCGTATAGTGACCGGAAGTTGAGCGAGCACCCGGAAGGCGACCCCACCTCATGACCGGCCAGACCACCGCCGACGACAAGCTCACCTGGCTCCTGGAGGGCCTGCTGGAGCGGACCCCGGGCGCGCGGCACGCGCTCGTGCTGTCCCGGGACGGACTGAAGCTGTGCCGCACCCCGGAGCTCACCCCCGACCAGGCCGACCAGCTCGCCGCCATCGCCGCCGGCATCCAGTCGCTGTCCCACGGCGCGTCGGTCGAGTTCGGCGACGGCACCGGCGGCGTCCGCTCGGCGATGACCGAGTTCTACGGAGGGGTGCTGTTCATCGTGGAGGCCGGTGAGGGCGCGCACCTGGCGCTGGTCACCACCGAGGACGCGGACGCCGGGCTCGTCGGGCACACCATGAGCGAGCTCGTGGAGCAGCTCGGCGAGCACCTCACCGCGCCGGCGCGCGCCTCCTGAGCCGGCCCGGCCCGAACGACGGATTCAGAAGCGCCGGCGCTGAGTCCGATGGGACGGAGCGGTTGGACTTCAGGATCATGCTGGAGCAAGGTGGAGGCGTCCCTCGATCCCGGGGAGACGCCCCCGCATCGCACCACCCGGAGACCACCCGATGACCTACGTCGCGGATCCTGAGCGTTACGACGGCACCATGCGCTACCGCCGCACCGGGCACTCAGGGCTCGACCTGCCCGTCCTGTCCCTGGGCTACTGGCACAACTTCGGCGACGACCGTTCGTTCGAGACCCAGCGCGAGATCGCGCTGCGCGCCTTCGACCTGGGCATCACCCATCACGACCTGGCGAACAACTACGGACCGCCCTACGGCTCGGCGGAGATCAACTTCGGGCGTCTGATGAAGCAGGACCTCGCGCCGTACCGGGACGAGATGGTGATCTCCACCAAGGCGGGCTGGGACATGTGGCCCGGCCCGTACGGCCAGGGCGGCGGTTCCCGCAAGTACCTGCTCGCCTCGCTGGACCAGTCGCTCGAGCGCATGGGCCTGGACTACGTCGACATCTTCTACTCCCACCGGCTGGACGCCGGCACGCCGCTGGAGGAGACGATGGGCGCGCTGGACACCGCCGTCCGCCAGGGCAAGGCCCTGTACGTCGGCATCTCCTCCTACGACGCCGAGCGCAGCCGGCAGGCCGCCGCCATCCTGCGCGAGCTGGGCACCCCGCTGCTCATCCACCAGCCCTCGTACAACATGGTCAACCGCTGGATCGAGACCGAGGGGCTGCTCGACGTCGCGGAGGAGGAGGGCTTCGGCATCATCGGTTTCACCGCCCTGGCCCAGGGGCTGCTGACCGGGCGCTACCTCGAGGGCGTGCCGGAGGACTCGCGGGCCGCGCGGGGCACCTCGTTCGACACCGCCTGGCTCTCCGACGACATGCGGCGCAGGCTGCGGGCCCTGAACGACATCGCGGCCGGCCGCGGGCAGACCCTCGCCCAGATGGCGCTCGCCTGGGCCCTGCGCGACGAGCGCGTCACCTCGCTGGTGATCGGCGCCTCCCGGGTGGAGCAGCTGGAGCAGAACGTGGCCGCGCTGGACCGCATGGACTTCAGCGCCGAGGAGCTGGCCGGGATCGACACGTTCGCGACCGACGGCGGCGTGGACCTGTGGCAGGCCGCCCGCACCGGAAAGCTCGGCTGACCCGTTTCTCAAGTCACCTGGCAGGCGGCTCCGTTGAGGGTGAAGGACGCGGACTACCGGTGTTCCAGGCGCTGGTCGTGTACGCCACCCGGCAGCCGCCCGCCGGTGGCGTGGTCGGCGGGTCGGTCGGCGGCGAGTCCGGGACCTCTTCGGGTTCGCGGCATGTCGGCGTCCTTTGCTTCGAAACTTTCGGGCCGATTTCGGGAAGGCGCCGCGTCACGCTAGAGGTGCCGCACTGTCGCGTCAACCACCGGGATCGCCCGTAACTCGCAAAGGGACAGCGGGAGGTCGACCTTCGGCCATCCCTCGGTACGGCCTGCGCGAACCGTTGACCGCCTCCCGTTCTGTTCGTAACCTGCGCGTCACATTCGACCTTGGCTGCGAAACTTTCGAGAAACGGAGATGGCATGTCCATGCCCAGACGGGCGGCGCAGGCGTTCACGGCCGTCCTGCTCGCCGCTTCCACCGTCACGGCCCTGTCGCACACCGCCGCGGCCGCCGACACACTGGGGTCCGCCGCGGCCGGAAAGGGCCGTTACTTCGGTACCGCCGTCGCCGCGAACCACCTCGGCGAATCGGCCTACGCCGGCACCCTCGACCGTGAGTTCAACCAGGTCACGCCCGAGAACGAGATGAAGTGGGACGCCACCGAGGGCTCCCGCAACACCTTCACCTTCGGCAACGCCGACCAGATCGTCAACCACGCCCAGAGCCTGAACATGAAGGTCCGCGGGCACACGCTGGTGTGGCACTCCCAGCTCCCCTCCTGGGTCTCCGGCCTGGCCGCCACCGACCTGCGCTCGGCGATGAACAACCACATCACCCAGGTCATGCAGCACTACAAGGGCAAGATCTACGCCTGGGACGTGGTCAACGAGGCGTACCAGGACGGCTCCAGCGGAGCCCTGCGCAGTTCCCCGTTCGCGGACAAGCTCGGCAGCGGCTTCATCGAGGAGGCCTTCCGCACGGCCCGCAGCGTCGACCCGAACGCCAAGCTCTGCTACAACGACTACAACACCGACGGCGTCAACGCGAAGAGCAACGCGGTCTACGCCATGGTGAAGGACTTCAAGGCCCGCGGTGTGCCGATCGACTGCGTGGGCTTCCAGTCCCACTTCAACCCCGCCTCTCCGGTTCCGTCCGACTACCAGGCCAATCTGCAGCGCTTCGCCGACCTCGGGGTGGACGTGCAGATCACCGAGCTCGACATCGAGGGCTCCGGATCCGCCCAGGCCACCAACTACTCGAACGTCGTCAAGGCCTGCCTGGCGGTGACCCGTTGCACGGGCCTGACCGTCTGGGGCGTCACCGACATGTACTCGTGGCGCAGCAGTGGCACTCCGCTGCTGTTCGACTCGAGCTACGCCAAGAAGCCCGCGTACGACGCCGTCCTCGCCGCGCTCGGCGGCTCGGGAAGCGGCGGGGGTGACGGTGGCGGCGGTGACAACGGCGGCGGCAACAACGGCGGCGGCAACGCCACCTGCACGGTCTCCTTCGCCAAGACCTCGGACTGGAACGACGGCTACAACGCCGAGGTCACCGTGAAGGCGGGCTCCGCCCCGATCAAGGGCTGGAGCGTGAAGGTCACCTTCGCCCCGCCGCAGACCGTCCCCAGCGTCTGGAACGGCACGGCGAGCTGGGACAGCAGCGGCACCGTCATGACCGTGCGCGACGCCTCCTACAACGGCAGCCTCGCGGCGGGCGCGTCGACCAGTTTCGGCTTCACCGCCATGAAGAACGGCAACAACGCCACACCGACGGTCGGCGCCTGCACGGCGTCCTGACCGGTCCCGGTCACGTCGCGCACGACCGGGGCGCGCCTCGCGCGATGCCCCGGTCGTGCGTGTCGTCACGGCGGCCGGCCGGCCTCGCTGACATGCCCTTGCCTGGAGCAATGCCGACGCGGCAGCGGCCCACGCAGCAGGCTGGTGCTCTTGGTCAAGCCCGCCGGGAGTACCTGTGAACAGGCCGCCTGAGTCTTTCCGCGAGGACCGCCGCCCGCGCAAGCCGAGGGCACGGCCACAGGTGCCGGCCCAGCCCCTGTGGCTGCGCTGGCTGCCGGTCTTCTACGTCGTGGTGGTCCTCGCCGTCGAGCCGGTGACCCCGGCGCTGTGGCCCGTGAGCTTCGTGCTCACCGCGCTGCCGCTGGTGGCCGCCTTCGGGTACGGCCCCCGCGTGGTCGCCGCCGTCACGGTGTTCGCCATCGTCCTGGAGGGCGTCCTGGCCGGCACCCCGTGCTGTGCGGGCCGCACCGTGGGCAATCTGTGGGACCGCCACTACGTGGCCAACTACATCTGCACGTTCGTGGTGGGCATCCTCGGCACGATCCTCGCCTGGCACCGTGCGCGCCGGGAGCACACCCTCGCCACGGTGCGTTCCGTGGCGGAGGCCGCACAGCGCGTGTTACTGCGCCCGGTCCCCCACCACCTCGGCCAGGTCTCCGTGAAGACCCTGTACCTCTCCGCGGCGGCCGAGGCACAGATCGGCGGCGATCTGTACGAGGCGGTGCCGACCGCGCACGGAGTGCGTCTGCTCATCGGCGACGTCCGCGGCAAGGGCCTGGTCGCCGTGGAGACGGCCGCGACGATGCTCGGAGCCTTCCGTGAGGCCGCGCCCGACGAGCCCGACCTGGCCGATCTGGCCGGGCGTATGGAGCGCAGTATGAGCCGCTACGCCGCCCGGCTGCCCGGCGCCGAGGCGGCCGAGCGGTTCGTGACGGCGGTGTTCGCGGAGATCCCCGACGACGAGCACGTCGTGCGTCTCGTCAACTGCGGCCACCCGCCTCCGCTGCTCGTCAGCGGCGGCCGGGTCACGGAGCTGGAGGCGACCGAGCCCTCGCCGCCCGTCAACCTCGGTGTGCTGTTCGGCGACGGGTACCGCGTGGACGTCGCGCCCTTCCATCCCGGCGACACGTTGCTGCTGTACACCGACGGGGTCACCGAGACCCGCGACCCGGCCGGCGCCTTCTACCCGCTCATCGAGCGGGTCCGGCCCTGGGCCGGCCTTCCGCCCGGCGAACTCCTGGAGCGCCTGCACGCGGATCTGCTCGCCTTCAGCGGCGGACGGCTCGACGACGACCTGGCCGCGCTCGCCGCCCACCGCCTCCCCGCGGCGCCCCACCCCTGAGCAGTGGCACGGGACATGACCGAAGTTCGCCTCCGGTGCGGCGTGCGCGGACGGCTCACGGGGCCCACGAGGCGTCGCCGGGGCGGGCCGGCATGGCCAGATGGTCGAGGTCCGCCGGCCGGGGCGACGTCACCGGCCACAACGGGGCCGGGGTGCCGTCGGCGACCGCGGCCGGGGCGTCGGTGAGGTTCATGCGGTCGCGCAGACGGCCGTAGAAGTCCATCGGGCCCAGCCGGACGGCCCGCAGCCGGCGCGGGGAGGCGTAGACGCCGATCCAGTCACCAGGGTCGAGCACACCGCGCAACTGGCCGTCGATGCTGACGGCGGCCTGGCCCGAGCGTTCCAGCACGCGCAGGCCGACCGCTTCGTCCGGCGCGGCCACGACCGAGCGGTTGAACACCATGTGCGGGGCGACCGGAGTGAAGACGAGGGCGTCCGCGCGGGGCGAGACGACCGGGCCCCCGGCGGCGAAGCTGTAGGCCGTGGAGCCGGTGGGGGTGGCGACCAGCAGCGCGTCGGCCGAATAGGACGCCAGGAGCCGGCCCGCGAGGTAGACGCCGACCGACACCTGCCGGTCCCGGGCCAGCTTCTCCAGCACGATGTCGTTCAGGGCGGTGACGTTCAGCGGGATGCCCCAGTCGCCACCGGCCTGGCAGTCGGCGCGGACCCGGGGCGGCGGCAGCATCGGGCGGCGGCCGTAGCGCATCAGTTCCTCGATGTCGGCGGGCACCTCCAGGCGGCGCGAGGCGCGCAGGGTGAGCATCATCCGGTTCTCCACCGTGAGGCGCTCCGCGAGGACGGCGTCCAGCGCGGCACGCACGACCGTGACGGGCACCTCCGTGAGGAATCCCACCCGGCCGAGGTCGACCCCCAGGACCAGGGCGTCGTTCACCGCGGCCAGCCGGGCGCCGCGCAGGAACGTGCCGTCACCGCCCAGGGTGACGACGAGGTCCGGGTCGCCCGCGGCCTCGACCTCCTCCCGGGAGGAGCGCCGCCCTCCGTCGTGCCACACGTCGATGTCCGCGCACCCCACGCCGTGCTCGTCGGACCACTCGCGCACGGTGCGGGCGGCGGCCGCGGCCTCACCGCGCCCGCCGTGGACGACCAGGCCGATACGACGCACCGTCACCTCTGCCTCCGGATCTCCGCACCCGGGCGGACTCGCTGCCGGACGCCATCCTCACCGCGCGGTGAGCGCCTCGCCGAACGCCACGCCGCCGGACGGGCCCCGCTCCCCCGCGCCGCCGCCTCGCCCCTGTCCGGCCGCACCGGCCAGGCGCGGGCAGCGTTCCCGGGTTCCCCTGCTCCACGTGCGGAAACACCGGACTCGTACGGCTCTCGGGCAGCGTTCCGCGCGGAGTGTCAGCTCGCCCATGCCAGGAGCCGTTCACCCGGCTCCTGCTCCCTCAGCCGGGCCAGTGACTCCTTCTCCAGCTGACGCACGCGCTCACGGGTCAGGCCCACGTGCTGGGCGACCTCTTTCAGGGTGCGCTGGTGCCCGTCGTGCAGGCCGTACCGCAGGCTGAGGATGAGGGCCTCGCGCGGCGCCAGGGTGTCGACGGCCTCCCGCAGTTCCTCGGCCAGCGCCTGGTACTCGGCGACCTCGGGGGCCCGCAGCACCTCCGTGTCGGGGATGAGATCGCCGACCACCGTCTCGCCGGTGTCGTCCACCGGCATGTCCAGGCTGACCACCTGCCGGCCGACGCGGCGCAGCCAGACGACCCTGTCCTCGGTGAGACCGCTCTCGCGGGCGACCTCCTCGACGGTCGGCTCGTGTTCGAGGCTCAGCTGCAACTTGCGTTCGATCTTGGCGAGCTTCTGCAACTGCTCCACGACGTGCATCGGCAGCCGTACGGAACGCGCGTGCGTGGCGAGGCCGCGCTCCATCGCCTGGCGGATCCACCAGGTGGCATAGGTGGAGAACTTGAACCCCTTGGTGTGGTCGAACTTCTCCACCGCCCGGATGAGCCCCAGGTTGCCCTCCTGGATGACGTCGAGGAGCGGCAGCCCGCGATGGGCGTGCCGTTTGGCCATGGCCACGACGAGCCGGAGGTTGGCCCGCACCATGTGGTCCTTGGCCTCCTGGCCGTCCCGTACGGCGGCCTCCAGGTCCCGCCGGTGCTTCGGCGCGACCTCCCGGTCGTCCTCCTCGGCCTGCCGCAGTTCCGCCACGGCGTGCAGACCGGCCTCGATGCGCCGGGCAAGCCGCACCTCGCCCTCCGCGTCGAGCAGCGGTGTCGCCCCGATCTGGCGCAGGTACTGACCGAGCAGATCGGGTTCGCCGTCGGGTTCGGGCACCGCGTCGTACCGCTTGGTGGCACGCACCGCCGCCCGCCGTCCGGTACGTGCGGACGCCGCCGTCCTCTGCTTCGCGGGAGCCATCGCGCGCTCCTCATCTCCTCGCGACCGCCGCCCGGGTACCCGAGACAGCCGCCGCCCATACGTCCCGGCCGGGGACCAGCGGCTCGGGGTCGCGGCTGTCGGCCAGGGCGAACGGCGACCACGGTCCGGCCCCGGGTCAGGGGGTCCTGGTCACCGTCAGCAGGGCCGCGGCGTCCTCGACGGCCTCCAGGCTGTGCCGGGCCTGCGGCACGATGAGCAGGTCCCCCGCCATGCCCTCCCACGACGTGTCGCCGCTGCGCAGCACCACCCGTCCGCGCAGCACCAGCACCGTCGCCTCACCAGGGTTGTCGTGCTCGGCCAGGGACGTGCCGGCGCGCAGCGTGATGAGGGTCTGGCGCAGCACGTGTTCGTGGCCGCCGTAGACGGTCTCCGCGCTGCGGCCGGCCGGGGACGCCTCGGCCCGTCCGAGGTGCTCACGGGCGAGGGCGTCGAGGGAGATCTTCTGCATCACTGTGACTCTTCCTCATGGGGGGACCCGAGCGGGGCAGTTCCGTAGCGTACGCCGGTGCGCCGCCGTCTTCGGGCTTTCCCCCTGCGGCCCCGTGGCGGGCGGGGGAAGCCTCCGCACCCCCACCCGGCGTAAGGTGGCCGTGCCGGGGCCCGGACGGTGAGGACGAGCACCGGCCCTGCCGGGAGGTGCCCCATGTCGCACGATCCATGGCGGCCGGAGCCCGAAGAGGCGGCCGTCCCCAGGGCCACCGCAGCCCCGGAAAGCGCCCGGACCCCGGATGGTGGTGAGGCCTACGAGGAGCTCAGCGCCCGGATCCGGCAGCTCAGCCTGGACCGCCGCAGGCTGCACCGCCTGCTGGACGCGGTGGTGGCCCTCAGCGCCGACCGGGACACCCGCACCGTGCTGCGTCACCTGGTGCAGGCGGGCACCGACCTCGTCGACGCGCGCTACGGCGCCCTCGGCGTGCTCGGCGAGGGCGGGGAGATCATCGACCTGATCACCGTCGGCGTCGACGGCGCCGAGCAGCTGCTGTCCGCATCCGGGCTCCCGCAGAGCCACGGGCTGCTGGGCAGCCTGATCGAGGAGCCCAGGCCGCTGCGGATCGACCGCATCGCCGCCGATCCCCGCTCGGTCGGCTTCCCCGACGGCCACCCGGTGATGACCACGCTGCTCGGGGTCCCGCTGACCGTGCGCGACACCGTCTACGGCAACCTCTACCTGGCGGACAAGAAGGACGGCACGCCCTTCGCCGACGCCGACGAGGCCCTGCTGACCGCGCTGGCCAGTGCCGCGAGCGTCAGCATCGAGAACTCCCGTCTGTACGGGCGGCTCAAGCGGTCCGCCGAACAGTTCCAGCGCCGTCTGCTGCCGGTACTGCCCGACCTGTCCCCGCTGCTGGTGGAGGCCCGCTACGAGCCGGCGTCCGAGCTGCCCCACCTAGGTGGTGACTGGTACGACGCCTTCGGGCTGCCCGACGGGGCGGTCCTCGTCGTCGTCGGCGACGTGACCGGCCACGACGTGGAGGCGGCGCCGCTGATGGGGCAGATCCGCAACATGCTGCGGGCCCTGGCCTTCGACCGGTGCGGGCCGCCCAGCCTGATCGTGGACAGGCTCGACCGGGCGCTGGCCGCGTTCGGCGATCCGCCGGCGGCCACCCTGGTCCTGGCCCGCATCGAGTGGATACCGGACGCCGGGTACGCGCTGCGCTGGACCAACGCCGGGCATCCGCCGCCGCTGCTGATCACCCCCGACGGCGCGGTCCGCTGCCTGGCTCCCGAGGCCCACGGCATCCCGGTCGGCGTCGAGCCGGGTCTGCCCCGCCCCGACCACGAGCACCCGCTGCCACCGGACAGCACCCTGCTGCTGTTCACCGACGGCCTGATCGAGCGCCGTGACCGGGACATCGACGCCGGGCTGCGGGACCTGGCGGACCATGCCGCCGCCCTGGCCGGCGCCCCGCTGGACGCGCTGTGCGACGCGCTGCTCGGCCGCCAGGACGGCTACGACGACGACGTGGCCCTGCTGGCCCTGCGCATGCCGCGGCTCGCGCGCTGAGCGAACCGGCTCTCCCCCGTCCGGCCCAACAGCGCTGGGCAGGAGGGGGAGAGGGCGCGTGAGCGGTGGGTGCGTGGTGGAAGGCATGGCGAACCTGCGAGTCGGAGGAGGGCCTATGCCGGATGCTGTGGTCGAGGGCGCCGTGGACGGCGACAGAGCCGTGCGGGTCGGTCCCGGCGGGCAGCCCTTCGCGCAGGTGAGCGCGGTCGCCGACGCCGTCCTCTACGAGGGCTACCTGCTGTATCCCTACCGCCGCTCCTCCCCCAAGAACCGCGTCCGCTGGCAGTTCGGGGTGCTGCTGCCGCGCAACTGGGTGGAGTGCGACGGGCCCGTCACGGTCGGTGTGTCGGGCTCCGCCGACTCCTGGTACCAGCGGACCGAGTGCCTGCTGCGGGTGCACGGGCCCGACGCCGTCCTGCGGGTCAGGGTGCGCTACCTCCAGGCGCAGCACAAGCAGGTGGAGGAGACCGGCCCGGACGGCGGGCTCCGCCCCGTCCACTCGCTGCGGACCGGCGACGGCACCACCCATCTGACCTTCGACGAGGCGGTGCCGCGCGAGACCGACCTCGTCGTGCCGCTGGAGGACCTGCTGCGGCGGGAGTGCACCGCCCCGGTGGGCGCGCCGGCCGGTGAGGAGAGCGATTCCCTGCCCGAGGGCGGCGGGCGGATCGTACGGCGGCGCTCGGAGATCCGGGCGGACACCACGCTCGCGGCCGAGCGTCTCGCGGACGGTCTGGTCCGGCTGCGGGTGCGCACCGAGAACACCGGGCACGCGGCGGATCCGCGGGCCCCGCGGGACATCGCACTGCGCCAGGCGCTCATCGCCACGCACACCCTCATCGGCGGCACGGGCATCGAGTTCGTCTCCCTGACCGACCCGCCCGCGGACCTGCTGGAGCACGTCCGCGGCTGCCGCAACGCGTTCACCTTCCCCGTCCTCGGCGGCGAACCGCCCGCCACGGGCGGCGGCACCGGCGCCGGCCGTGAGGCACAGTCCTCGGACGGCGGCACCGGGCCCGTGCTGCTGTCCGCGCCGATCATCCTGCCCGACCGTCCCCAGGTCGCGCCCGAGAGTCCGGGCGACCTGCACGACGCGGCGGAGATCGACGAGATCCTGACGCTGCGGACGATGCTGCTGACCGACGAGGAGAAGCGCGAGGCGCGCGCCACCGACCCGCGCGCCGCCGAGATCCTGGACCGGGTGGACCACATGCCCCCGGAGGTCCTCTCCCGGCTGCACGGCGCCATCCGCTCGCTGGCTCCCGCCGCGCCCGTCGCCACGGCCCCCGCGGGCGCGGACGGTGCCGCCGCGACCGCTTCGGGGGGACCGGCCGCCGACCGGCCGCCCGCCTGGTGGCAGGAGGGCGGTGACGACGGCCTCTCCCCCACCACCGAGAAGGTGCTCGTCGACGGCGTGCCCCTGGGAGGCGGCAGCCGTGTCCGGCTGCGTCCGCGGGGCCGGGGCGCCGACGCCCAGGACATGTTCCTGGCCGGGCGGACCGCGCACGTGGCCGCGGTCTTCCACGACGTGGACGGCAGCGTGCACCTCGCCGTCACCCTCGACGACGACCCCGCGGCCGAACTGCACAGCTGGTACGGCCGCTTCCACTACTTCCGGCCCGACGAGCTGGAGCCGTACACCGCCACCGATCCGCGGAACCCGAACAGTGAAGGGCAGCAATCCAC
>NZ_JBIUBT010000027.1:0-26783 GCF_044548235.1 Streptomyces sp. NPDC052043 | reverse complement strand
CCGCCTTCTCCGCCCCCTCAGCCACAGCCCGAGCCAGCGAATACACCGTCCCCGTCTGGCTGTAATACACAATCGCAACATTCACAGATGCCATGAGAAGTGCCTTTCTTGCGGTGATGCCCGGTGCTGTCGAGCGGGCATGGGTGTTCACCCATGAGGACGACGCAGCCCGGCAAGATGTGAGGCGAACGTCCCACAGAAGCCGGACCCAGGAGACTGACGAGACCGTGACCCACCCGACCGACGCGACCGACCCGTTCGCTTCTTCCGGCACCTCCTTATGGGGGAACGATCCCGAACTGGCCACGATCATGAGCAAGCGGCGCCAGCTGCTCAGCATCGGGTACCGCCTGCTCGGCTCCCTGTCGGAGGCCGAGGACGTGGTCCAGGAGGTGTACACCCGGTGGTACGCGCTGTCCCCGCAGGAGCGCAGCGGCATCGGCTCCCCCGGCGGTTGGCTGACGACCGTCGTCAGCCGTATCTGCCTGGACCTGCTCGGCTCGGCACGGGCCCGGCGCGAGCACTACGTGGGGGCCTGGCTCCCGGAACCGCTGCCGGGAAACGCACGGTGGTTCAGCGGGCGCGGTACCGAGGCCGACGTCCCTGATCTCGCGGACCGGGTCGCCCTCGACGAATCGGTCACCATGGCGTTCCTCGTCGTGCTCGACGCGATGACCCCGGCCGAGCGGGTCGCGTTCGTCCTGCACGACGTCTTCTGCTACCCCTTCGCGGACATCGCCGAGATCGTCGGCCGCTCGCAGGAAGCCTGCCGCCAGTTGGCCTCCTCCGCCCGTCGGCGCGTACGTGCCGCGCGGCCACCAGAGCCCCGGACAACACGTCGCGCCGACGTCGTCAGGGCCTTCAAGCAGGCCTGGCAGGCCCAGGACATCGACGCCCTGCTCGGTGTACTGGCGCCCGAGGCCATGGCCACAGGCGACGGCGGCGGGCACGTCAGGGCCGAGCTCCGCCCGGTCGAAGGAGCCGAGGCGATCGCCCGCTTCTACGTCCACCGGGCGCGTGCGGCAGCCGGGTTGACGATTCTGGAGCGCACGGTGAATGGCTGTCCGGGTCTGGCGGTCCAGGTCGACGGCGTCATTGTGACCGTGCTGTCGTTCGACATCCGGGATGGTCGGATCACCAGGATCTGGGCCGTGCTCAACCCCGACAAGCTCCGTTCCTGGACGACGAGCCGCCCCGCGGCCGACTGACCCGACGCACGCACCGATGTGAACTGGACCGGCTCCGCCTCTCCCGCGGAGCCGCCCGGGACACATCACCCGCCGCGACCTGCGCCTCGGCGACCAGGTGATGGTCTACAAGGCGGGCGACGTCATCCCGCGCGTCGAAGCCCCCGTCGCCCACCTGCGCACCGGCGACGAGACGGAGATCGCCTTCCCGGCCGAGTGCCCGCAGCGCGGCTCCGGCATCGAAACCAGCGAGCAGCGCCGGCGGTGCGAGCGCGGCCGCAACTGCCACCTCGTCGCCGCGGGCCGCGACCAGCTCGACATCGAGGGTCTCGGGCACTCCCGCGTCGTGCAGCTCGTCGAGGCCAGGCCAACCGAATGGAGTGCACGAATGGGAACCAGTATGTGCCCTTACGCGTTGGACGCGTTGGGGCGCGACCAAGCGGGCGAGGCCGAGACGCTGCGCCGGCAAGATGCGGCGGTCCGGGTGACCCTGCCTGGTGGGGTGACTGCCTGGGCGGTCGTGCAGCAGCAGTACATCAAGGAGCTGCTCGTTGATCCGCGGGTGTCGAAAGACGCTCGGCAGCACTGGCCACTGCTCGCGGAAGGCCGGATCAGCGCTGACTGGCCGCTGTTCTTGTGGGTGGCACTGGAGAACATGCTCACCGCGTACGGCGCGCGGCGCGCGAGGCTGCGTCGACTGGTCTCGCGTCGCGCTCCTCGACGAGCTGGGCCAGGTGCCGCCCGGACAGGTGGTGGACCTGCGCGCGAAGTACGCGACAACTACTGCCTGTGCGGGTGATCTGCGGGCTTCTCGGGGTGGGGGAGGAGACCGAGGAGACGCTGGGTGCCGCGATGGACATCGGCTTCAGCTCGTCCGCCACCGCCGAGGAGATGGCCGGGGCGCTGCAACTGCTGCCGGCCGCAGGTCTGGAGACACTGACCACCTTCATAGGCAACGCCATCGCGATGGAAGCGGTCATCGCGTTGCGCTCACTCTTCGGCGATTGCCGCCCATGTCCCTGGCCGTCGCCCCTGACCGGCTCGAGCCCGTCGAGTCCTTCATCGTCAACGGTCACCGCGCGATTCCGGTGCTGCTCAAGTAGCCACACCCGCCGAGAGATCCACGCAGTCCTCGCAGCCCGCGGCCCGAGGACCGTCTCGTCTCCGTCCTCCGTTCGAGTCTGACGACAGTGGGCTTTGAGCGGGCATTGACCGATGTCAGGGACTGTGGCGGCAGGCTGAAGGAGGGGCGATGAGTCGACGCGACGGTGCGCAGGTTCTGATCCGTGTGGAGCGTGGCCACGCCGACGAGGAAGAACTGGCGGCCCTTGCCCTGGTCTTCCTCGCGCTGGGTGAAGGCGCGGAGCCGGACCGGGAGCAGCTCGCCGTGGGCACGTCCTGGTGGCGGCAGGGACACGGCTACTCGGCCCCGGACAGCTGGCGCTGCCCTGCGCCCCTGGCAATCGACGCGACGGTTCACTCAAGAGCGAAGAGGACCACCCCGCGTCTCCAATTTACAAACCGCGCATACGGTTTTATGCTCCGGTAGGGCCCGAGGTCGACTCGGCGGCGCCCTAGGAAGGGACCTGTCATGGTGGCTCCGACTGCCTCTGTTCCGGTCGAGGCTGAACCCACATCCATCGGGGGTCGCATCGCCGAACTCCACGACATCCGTGCCCGGGCTGTGGCCGGTCCGAGTCGGAGGGCGACGGAGGCGCAGCGCGCGAAGGGCAAGCTGACGGCGCGTGAGCGCATTGAGTTGTTGCTGGACGAGGGGTCGTTCAGTGAGGTCGAGCAGTTGCGCCGGCATCGGGCGGTGGGTTTCGGTCTGGAGGCGAAAAGGCCGTACACGGATGGTGTGATCTCGGGTTGGGGCACGGTCGAGGGTCGGACGGTCTTTGTGTACGCGCACGACTTCCGGATCTTTGGTGGTGCGTTGGGTGAGGCCCATGCCGCGAAGATCCACAAGATCATGGACATGGCGATCGTGGCGGGTGCGCCGCTGGTGTCGCTGAACGACGGTGCGGGCGCGCGGATCCAGGAGGGTGTCTCGGCGCTGGCCGGGTATGGCGGGATCTTCCAGCGCAACACGAAGGCGTCGGGTGTGATCCCGCAGATCAGCGTGATGCTGGGTCCGTGTGCGGGTGGTGCGGCCTACAGTCCGGCGCTGACGGACTTCGTGTTCATGGTCCGTGAGACGTCGCAGATGTTCATCACGGGTCCGGACGTGGTGAAGGCGGTGACGGGTGAGGAGATCACGCAGAACGGGCTGGGCGGTGCCGATGTGCACGCCGAGACCTCGGGCGTGTGCCACTTCGCCTACGACGACGAAGAGATCTGCATCGCGGAGGTCCGCTACCTCCTGTCGATGCTCCCGCAGAACAACCGGGAAAGTGCGCCGCGTGTGCGCAGTGAGGACCCGGTGGCCCGCCGGTTGGACGCGCTGGCCGATCTGGTGCCGGTGGACGGCAATCGTCCGTACGACATGGCGAAGGTGATCGAGGAGCTCGTCGACGACGGGGAGTATCTGGAGGTCCACGAGCGCTGGGCGCGCAACATCATCTGTGCCCTGGCCCGCCTGGACGGGCAGGTGGTGGGCATCGTCGCCAATCAGCCGCAGTCGCTGGCGGGTGTCCTGGACATCGAGGCGTCCGAGAAGGCGGCCCGTTTCGTGCAGATGTGTGACGCGTTCAATATCCCGATCGTGACCCTCCTCGACGTTCCGGGTTTTCTTCCCGGCGTCGACCAGGAGCACGGCGGGATCATCCGGCACGGCGCCAAGCTGCTGTACGCGTACTGCAATGCCACCGTGCCGCGGATCTCGCTGATTCTCCGCAAGGCGTACGGGGGTGCCTACATCGTCATGGACTCGCAGTCCATCGGCGCCGACCTCACGTACGCCTGGCCGACGAACGAGATTGCGGTGATGGGTGCCGAGGGTGCCGCCAATGTGATCTTCCGGCGGCAGATCGCCGAGGCCGAGGATCCCGAGGCCATGCGGCAGAAGATGGTCAAGGAGTACAAGTCCGAGCTGATGCACCCCTATTACGCGGCCGAGCGCGGCTTGGTCGATGACGTGATCGACCCTGCCGAGACGCGGGAGGTGCTGATCCGGTCCCTGGCGATGCTGCGCACCAAGCACGCCGACCTGCCGTCCAGGAAGCACGGCAACCCCCCGCAATGAGTGCACAAAGCAGTTAGGTGGTTCAGGAGGCAGCATGGTCGAGCAGGAGCGAGCAGCCCGTACTCGGCGCGCGCTGATTCAAGCCGCGGCCGAAGTGTTCGCTGAGGTGGGCTTCGTTCCTGTGTCGCTCAGTGTCATCCGCAGACGTGCCGGGGTGAGTAACGGTGCGCTCCACTTTCATTTCGCCAACAGGCGGATGCTCGCCGAAGCGGTCGAGGTGGAGGCCGCCGAGGCCGTTCGCCGGTTCACCGGGGAGGCGAAGGCCCGGCAGGGGGACTCCCTGCAGCGTGTGGTGGATGCCACGCACGAGTTGATGGACCTGCTGGCCCGCGATGTCGTGCTGCGCAGCGGCTTCGAACTCGCCGGCGACATCGCCCGCCGCGCGGAGTCGCCTCTGCGCAGGCAGTGGCAGGCCTGGGTCGAGGAGGGTCTGCGCGGGGCGGAGCGCGGTGGCGCTCCGGCCAAGGGGTCTCGTGGGCGGACGGTGCCCACGTCATCGTCGCCGCGACCATGGGTTTCGAGGTGCTCGGTGGGACGGACGCTTCCTGGCCGTCCCGGAGCAATGTCACCCGCTTCTGGGAGTTGCTGCTGCCGCAGCTCGCCGACCGGCGGGATCCGGAGACGCTGGTGAGCGCGGGCTCGCGACAGCTCACGATGGAGCGCTGAGCAATAACAGACCTTTCGGTCAGTTATTGCTCACCTTTTTCGGCGAGGTCGCGTCTTCGCCTCCCTTGAGGCGGCGCACAGGGAAGCTTCAGGAGTGCTCGAACTTGCCTGCAGGGAAGGCGATTCGAGCGCTCTTTGCGGTGAGGATCCCTGGTGCCCGCGCAATAGAAACGGCGCGTGCGGTTTTGTATTGACAGACCGGATGTGCTGTTTTTATTCTTTCCTCAAGCTGGACTGCACCTCTTGACAGCCATGGAAACGCCGGAGCGCACGAGGACATAGGGGAGACCGCGTGAACATCGAGCTACTGGGCACAATGGACGTCAGGGAGAACGGCGTCTCCATCACGCCCACCGCGCCGAAGCCGCGACAGGTGCTCGCCCTGCTCGCGCTCCACGCCGACCAGGTGGTCTCCGTCGCTTCGCTGACCGAGGAGCTGTGGGGCTGTGTGCCGCCGCGCAGCGCCCGCACCACCCTGCAGACCTACGTCCTCCAACTGCGTGAACTCATCTCGGCCGCCCTGGAGCAGGGGCAGCCGGAGGGGGGAGCACGGCGCACGGCCAAGGACGTCCTGGTCACGTTACCGGGCGGCTACCTCCTGGACAGTGCCGACGGCACCAGTGACGTCAAGGTGTTCGAGCGACTGGCCGGGGTCGGATACCGGGCGATCGACGCGGGCGACTTCCAGGGGGCGGTGCGGCAGTTGCGGAAGGCCCTCGACCTGTGGACCGGGCCTCCCTTCGCCGATGTGCAGATCGGCGAGCAACTGCAGATGGAGGCCAAGCGCCTGGACGAGACCCGGTTGTGCGCCCTTGACCAGCGCATCGAGGCGGACCTGAGGCTCGGTCGTCATCGTGACCTGCTCGCTGAACTCACTGTTCTCGTCAACCGTTACCCGACGCACGAGAACCTGCACGGCCAGTACATGCTGGCTCTGCATCGCTCGGGGCGCCGAAGCGAGGCGCTGGCCGCGTATCAGCGAGTGCGTGCGACGCTCGTACGGGAGCTGGGACTTGAGCCGTCCGCGGAGCTGCGGCGGATCCAGCGCCTGATTCTGATGGCCGGACCCGAGGCGGGGCTCGACGCGCCGGCGCCGACGGAGCGTGAGCGCCTGGTGCGGAGCAAGTCGTAAGCGAGCGCGCGCCAGGGGAATCACGAGTCTTCGACGACTGCGATGCGATCGGCTTTCCAGTGCCCGGACCGTGCTCCGGTTGTTCGCTTCGAGGTTTGCTCGAACTCCGCTGAAGGAATCGGCACTTCGGGTGCTGATGTGACTAGCCTGCCGGATCGCCGACGACTTTCCGCCATCTGGAGAGCCCGCGACGAACGGAGGAAGCCATGGAGATTCGGATTCTGGGTCCACTGTCTGCCGCGGTGAACGGCGGGTCGATCGTCCCGACCGCCGGGAAACCCCGACAGGTGCTCGCCCTTCTCGCGCTGTACCCCAGCCGTGTCCTGCCCGTATCCACGCTGATGGAGGAGATCTGGGGGACGGAACTTCCACAGAGCGCCATGACCACGCTGCAGACGTACATCATGCAACTACGCCGTCGACTCGGTACCGCGATGGGACCCGACGCCCCGGGTGAGGCGAAGAACATTCTGGCCACTCGGCACGGCGGCTATCTGCTGCAGATACCGCCGGAATCCGTCGACGTACACGCCTATGAGCGACTGGTCGCCTCTGGGCAGGAGGCCTTTGAGGAGGGCGGGGACGAGAGAGCCGCCGAGTGCTTTCGGCGGGCACTCGCGCTGTGGCAGGGGCCCGCACTGGTGGACGTACGGCTCGGTCCCGTCCTGGAGATCGAGGTCCTGCGTCTTGAGGAATCCAGGCTGGTGACCGTCGAGCGACGGATCGACGCGGATCTGCGGCTCGGCCGGCACGCCGAACTGCTGGCGGAACTGACAGATCTGATTACCCGCCATCCCCAGCACGAGGGCCTGCACGCGCAGGCCATGGTGGCCCTCTACCGGTCCGGCCGGCAGGCCGCTGCCTTAGAGATCTACCGCAGGCTGTGGCGTCGGTTGACGGAGGAGCTCGGGGTGGAGCCCTCTCCGCAGCTCCAGCGACTGCACCAGGCGATTCTCTCGGTCGACCCGGAGCTGGACGTGGTGGCCGGTCCACGGCGCGGATCCACCTTCGACCGCTACGCGGCCTGACGGTCGCACCGCAGGCGGGCGGTTGGGGCAGGGCGGCTCCGGACGGCCGACCGGTCCCGAAATGCCACCGGGCCCCATCCGCCCACCCGCAGGATCGGTCACGGTCTGCCGTGGGGCCGTTCTCGAGCGGGAATCGAGACCGCTCGGCGATTCTCGAACCCCGCCCCTCCTCGCCTGCCCAGGGGCGGTGTGAGAGGGAGGACGGTATGTCGGACGAACAGCCCGTGCGGCTTCACTGCTTTGCGCACTCCGGAGAGTACGGCTCTGCTTTCGATCACTGGGAGCAGAACGTCGGACCCGGTGTCACGCCGATTCCTGTCCTTCTGCCGGGCTACGGGGCACGGCGGTCCGAGCCGCGGGTGACCACCCATGAGGCCCTGCTGGCCGAGGTGCTGCCTCTGTTCACCGGGCCGGACACCGGCCCGTTCGCCCTGTACGGGCACGGTCTTGGTGCGCTGGCGGCCTTCTTCGTGACCCGCTCGCTGCATGAGGCGGGGCTGCCGGGTCCCGCGTTCCTCGCCGTCGGCGCCTGCCCCCCGCCCGATGTGCCCTGCGAGTTGCCCGACGCGCGGGGCACTACGGATTCAGAGCTGCTGGCCCTGCTCGACAGCAAGGGTGCGGTGCCGCCGCAGAGCGACGAGGGAGTCCTGCGCCGGGCGATGCTCCCCATGCTCCGCGCGGAGCTGGAGCTCGCCCACGACCTTCAGGAAGCAGCCTGCCGGCCCTCGACGGCCGGTCCGCTCACCACTCCGCTGCTGGTCGTCTCCTCCCAGTGCAACCCGCTGGCGCCACCTGAGATCGCCGACGGCTGGGGGCGATGGACGACGGGGCCCGCTCGGCTGCGGACGGTTCCGGGCCGGCACTTCTTCGTCCGCGGTCGTGAACTGCCGCGACTCGTGGGGCGGGCCTGCCGAGTTGCTGGCCGACTTGTTCAGGAGCCCTTTCCCGTCGGCTGAACCCGTGCCTGAATGTGCTCGGTCCCCGGCAGTTCTCCATTCCCGGAGAATATCTCGCCGAGATCTTCCGGAATCATTCTTGTGTATCACTCAGACGCCGCTTTACACCCACTTGGGGAAACGGGCGTCGGGGGCAATCTGCCACTACCGTGCCCAGCTCCACCCACGTGCACGCGGGCAGACCAGCGCAGGAAGGAGAGAAGGGGGTCCCGGCTGCGCAGCGGACCGTACCCCTGGACCAACATGACTGCTCAACGCCCCTCGTACACGCCCATGTCCGTGGTCGTGCAACCTGGCTCGCCACCGAACGCCACCCCGTGGAACCTCGAACTGCACGGATCGCTCGACCCCGGCGCGCTGGACGATCTCCTGGGCGTGCTGACCACCGGTGCTCCGGATCGGCTGCCGTACGGCACCGGCTCCTGCGCCACGGCCCCGACCATCACACCCTGCGTATCTCGGCTGCGGACAGCGTGCCCGGTGCCCTGGTCTGCGGCAGAACCGCCGACCTGCTCACCGAACCGCCCACCACCCGCCGCCCGCTCGTCCCCGCCCCGTACACGGCCCTCGCCCTCCGCCACCTGCTCCAGGACATGTTGGGGGAGCCGGCCGACGCGCACGCCGCCCCGGCTCCGACCGTCTTCCGGGCCACGCCCCAACAGCCGTCGCTGTACACGGGCGGGGACGCCGGACCCGGCACCGGCCGCCACGTCGAGCAACTCGTGTGGCTCTGGCGCGGCCCGCTCGACACCACGCGTTTCACGACGGCCTGGCAGTCGGTCTTCGACTGCGAAAACCGTGCTGCGCACGGAGTCGCCTCCACCCGGGGTTTCTGGGCGCGCAGCGCACCGCCTGACGGCGCGGCGTCCAGGCCGGGCCGGAACTCCGCCGGGACCACAGGGATGACCGGCATCGGCCACGCCCGGCTCGCCGACACGGCCCGGCTCGCACCGTGGGCCAGGCATCTGGGGCACCGCCGAGAGCAGCGTGCTGCAGGCTGTCTGGGCGATGCCGATCTGTCGGGCCTCCGGCGAGACCGGGCCGGTCCCGGTCCGCTTCTCGGTGACCGTGCCGGGGTGTGGCGTACCGCTTGACGGCGTGGCCGGGATGCCGGGGCCGCTGCGCAATCCGTTGCCGGTGTCGGTCGACGTGGACCCGGCGCCACGGTGACCCGCCTCCTGCGCCAACTGCGCGACCGCCCGCACGGGTGCCCTGGTGCTCACCGGGGTGCACGACCGGGCTCTGCTTGGCGAAGACGCTGCGGCCGAGCTGCTGGCGCAAAGTGCGCTGCTCCTGACTGAACTTCCCTTGTCCGCAGGTGAGTTCACCACGGTGGGGGAGGCCCTGCAATTACTGGGGGGCAGTGCCGTTCCGCGCATGGCCGAGATCTCCGGGGCCGGCCGGACCGCTCCGCAGCTCACGCTGCGCCCGGTTGTGCTCGGTGCCGGCCGGCCGCTGCCCGGGCGCTTCGCAGAGCTGCCGGAACGGAGGGCTGACCCTTCGACCGATTCGCGAGTGGATCTTGCCAGTCTGTGCGGACAGATGGCTCGAAGGGGTGGACATGAGACGGTTGTCGCGTGGTGTCAGGATGCTGGCGGCCTGCTGGCTGCGTTCACTGTGGCGGTCCCTGGTCGCTTCGGGGGCGGTCTACGGCGGGGTCCCGGCGCACCAGCTGCTGGACCCGCCCGCGACGGGCCGGGGCCTGCTGCCGGAGCTCGCCGGTCCTCCGCCGGCCCACCCGGAGCGACTGCGTACCGACCTGCCGCTGTCCGTGCAGGAGCGGCGGCTGGACCGCGAACTGCGGGCGACGTACGACATCGAACGGCCGTCACTCGGCGGCAGTTGAGCCGTTCACCACTCGACCAGTGCAAAACTGGCGGCCATCCCGCCGCCGAAGCCCGCCAGGAGGATCAACTCGCCCGGGCGGAACGCGCCCTGACGGGCGGCCGCGTCCAGTGTGATCGGGATGGAGGCGGCCCCCGTGTTGCCGTAGTGCGTCAAGGTCCGGTGAGTGGTGGCACGGGGCAGGGCCAGGTCCTCGACGACGGTGTCGAGCATGACACCGTTGGCCTGGTGCGGAATGAAGTGGCTGACGTCCTCGGGCCCGACGCCCGCCTCGTGCAGGAATCCCTTGGCCAGCTGAGGCAGTTGCTCCACGACAAAGCGGCGCACCTCCCGTCCGTCCATCGCGAAGTACTGCAGTCCGGCATCGAGTCCGGATCGGTCGACGGGCAGTCGGCTGCCGCCCGCCGGCACCTGGATCAGCCCCGAGAGCTCGCCGAACGTGTGCAGCGCGACATGCCGGACACGCGGGCCCCGGCCGGTCGTACCGAGCACGATGGCGCCCGCGCCGTCCCCGAACAGGACCACTGTCCTGCGGTCGGCGGGATTCAGGATGCGCGAGTACACGTCGGCGCCGATGATCAGCGCATGCCCGCCGCGGTGCTCGAGGACGCCGCCGACGGCGGAGAGCGCGAACACCGTTCCGGAGCAGACCGCGTTGACGTCGAAGGCCGCGGTGCCGGGGGCGCCCAGATGGTGTTGTACATAGGCCGCCGTGGGCGGTTGGGGCCGGTCCGGCGTGGACGTGGCGACGGCGATCACCGACAGCTGCTCGGCGGTGATGCCCGCCGACTTCAGCGCGGCCCGAGCCGCCTCGGTGGCCAGATCCGACGTGGCCTGACCGGGGGCGGCCCAGCGCCGCTCCCGGATGGCGGTCTTGCGAGTGATCCAGGCGTCGTCGACCCCCGCCGGCGCACCGACTTCATCATTGGAGACGATCCGCTCCGGTACATAGGCACCCGTACCGAGCACCCTGACGTCGGTCATGCGGTTGCCCTCCCCTCAGGTGGTGTGGAATTCGCTGGGCGACAGGCCCGCCGGTCGCGGCGCCGACGGCCCTCGTACGTGGGCAGCCCAGGACGGCTGCCCACGTGGTCACGCTCCCGAACGCGGCCTAGCGCTTCTCGTAGATGCGCTTGTGGCCGCTGAGCCCGGCGAACCGGAAGGGACCGGAGGTCTGCGACGGCGTGGAGTGATCGCCGCCGTCGGCCGGGAGCGACCGCTCGTGCAGGTCGCGGTAGCCGGCGTAATCGACCGGTCGCCGGCGGGCGATCTCCTCCAGGTTCGCCTTGGTGCGCAGGTGGTCCCGGTAACCGGCGACCACGGTCCCGGCGAAGAACTCGGCCACGCTGCCGGAGCCGTAGCTGAGGAAGCCGATGGGGCGGCCGGTCAGGTCGTCCGCCTGGTCGAGCAGCGCGGCGAGGCCGAGATACACCGATGCGGTGTAGCTGTTCCCGATGACGGTGTTGTAGGCGGTGGTCTGCCCGACAGCGCGGGCGATGTCGTCCTTGTCGGCGTCGTGTCCGCAGTAGTCCACCAGGTGGCGGTGCGCCTTGTAGGCCATCTTCGTGAACGGCTGGTGATAGCAGAACGCGGCGAACTCGCCGAGCGGGTAGCCCCCTTGCTCCGTGTAGTCCTTCCAGACGCCCTCGACCGCCTGGAGATACGCGTTGATCGACTCCTGTCCGTCGACCAGCGCGGCGTCGCGGTAGTTCGGCCGCCAGAAGTCCATGACGTCGGCGGTGAACAGGCCGGACGTGTCCCCGATCCGCACGAGAGCGGGATCGACCCCGACCAGCATGGCCACCGAGGCGGCACCCTGTGTCGCCTCGCCGGGGCTGTCCAGCTCGTACTTGGAGACATCGCTCGCGATCACCAGGACCTGCTGCGCGGGATCCCGCCGGACCAGTCCGATGGCGAACTGCAGGGCCGCGGTCGCGCCGTAGCAGGCCTGCTTCAGTTCGACGACGCGGGTGGCCGACGGCAGTCCGAGCAGTGAATGGACGTACACCCCGGCCGACTTCGCCTGGTCGATCGACGACTCCGTCGCCAGCACGACCGTCCGTATCAAGTCGGTGCCGTGCCGGGCGATGATGGGCGCGGCCGCCGCCGCGCCCATCGTCACGATGTCCTCGTCGGCGGCGGGAACGCTCATCGACTCCTGGCCGATGCCCACGTGGTACTTGCCGATCGCGGTGCCGTTGTGCGCGGCGAGCGCGGTGTGCGGCAGGACGAACTCGGCTGTCGCGAACGACAGATCGTGGATTCCGATGGAGATGGACATACCCTATGCACCAACCTTTGCGGTCGTGTTGTCGCGTTCCAACTGGACGTGCGCACGCATGAGTTCACCCGGGTTCGTCTGGGCGGCGAGCAGTGAGAGTTCACCGCACAGCACCGTCGCTGCCGCGATGACGGCGAGTCGGCGTGCGTTCTCCCCGGGTTCGCGGTCGGCCCTGCAACCGAGCCGGGTCAGATTGGTCTCCACGAACCCGAGGCGCTTGCCGTTGCCCACCGTGCCCACGATCAGGTTCGGCAACGTGCAGGCGAAGTAGAGGTCGCCGTCCCGGTCCTCGGCCATCGTGACGCCCTGGGATCCCTCGACGATGTTGGCCGCGTCCTGGCCCGTCGCCAGGTAGAACCCGAGCAGCATGTTCGCGAAGTGGGCGTTCGCCGAGCGGATGCCGCCGGCGAGCAGGGTTCCGAGCAGATTCTTGCGGAGATTGAGCTGGGCCAGCTTGGCCGCCGAGGTGTGCAGGACTCCGGAGACCGCGTCACGCGGTACGAGCAGCTCCGTGACCACGTTCTTGCCGCGTCCGAGGATGCCGTTGACTGCGGTGGCCTTCTTGTCCGTGCAGTAGTTTCCCGAGATCGATCCGTAGGAGATGCCCGGGACCGTCCGGAGCAGGTGCTCGAGGAGCGTGTCGGAGGCGAGCGTCGCCATGTTGTGCCCCGACGCGTCGCCGGTGCTGAACTCGAAGCGGATGAACAGCAGATTCGCCGTGATCTCGTGCCGGATGCCGATCAGTTCGGCGAACCGGCTGCAGCCGCGCACCACGGCGCGCAGCTCGTCGATCCGCGCCTCGATGGTCCGGGCGGCCGTGTGGGCGGTCCCGGCATCCGTCGCCTCGACGAGCACGGACCGTGTCATCCGCTCGTCGACGAGCGTGGCGACGATGCCCTGCTCGGCCAGCATGGAGACCTTCGCCCCGCGGCCCACGGAGGGCCACAGCGGGGACTCGTAGGTGGCGAGCGGTACCTGCGTCTCGGTGGCGGCGACGTTGCCCGAGATACGCAGGGGCCCCACCCACCTCATCGGGACCCCGGCTATCGCATGTGCATCAGTCATCGTGTGCTTCCCGTCATCTCGTGAAGGGCGCCGACGGAGCCGGAACGCTGGGCGAGCCGACGCGTGTCGATGCCCCGGTCGGCGCAGAAGGAACGGAGGGTGCCGTGGATCAGCAGGTCACAGCGGGTGAGGTCGGCGGGGGTGTGCGCGCCGAGCATGGTCTGCAGGGCCGCCAGCTGGTCCAGCCACGTGGAGATCTGCGCGACCAGTGCCGGTACCCCGCCGTCGAGCAGAGTGCGCAGGAAGCACCCGGACACTCCGACCGCGCGGGCGCCGAGTGCGAGCGCCCGGGCGACGTCGAGCGGGTCGCGCACGCCGCCGGACGCGAGCACGGGGATGCCGACGTCCTGCGCGTCCAGCAGACACGCGGCGGTGGACTGACCCCATCCATGCAGGAACGCGTAGTCCTCCAGCGCCCGCCGGCCGTTCTCTATGCGGGCGAAGTCCGTGCCGCCCCGGCCACTGAGATCCGCCACCCGCACACCCAGGTTCTGCAGCGTCAGAACGGTCTGCCGGCTCAGTCCGTTGCCGACCTCCTTGACGATCACCGGGACGTGGACGGCCGCGGCGATCGCCTCGATCTGCGGGACCCAGGAGGCGAACGAGCGGTCGCCCTCGGGCATGGGCGTCTCCTGCACCGTGTTGATGTGGATCTGCAGGGCGTCGGCCCGCAGCAGATCGATGGCGCGCCGCGCGTTGTCCACCGACGCCGTCGCGTTGACGTTCGCCATGACGAACCCGTCGGGGTTCTCCTGGCGCAGGACACGGAACGTGTCGGCGCACGACGGGTCCTTGAAGTAGGTGTTCATGGAGCCCGACGCGATGGCCACCCCGGTCTCCCGGGCTGCGGTGGCCAGATCCCGGTTGATGGCACCGGTCTTGGCGCTGCCGCCGGTCATCGCATTGATGTAGAGGGGCACCGGCCAGGTGATGCCGGCGAAGGTCGTCGCCAGGGACACGTCCGACCGGTCGAGGCCGGCCAGGGCATGGTGGACGAATGCCACCTCGTCGAACTCGTTGTGCCCACTGTGCGCACGCTGCTGTTCCATGGCGAGCCGGACGTGATCGTCCTTGCGCTGAGCGCTCATTGCTTGATCCCTTCCGGGGCGGGGTGAACGGACAGGGGCAGCACCCCGGCCGCGTCCCACCGCTGCCTGAGGCAGGCGATGTTCTGCTGTGCGCCGGCGTCCAGCAGAGCGATGCCGCAGTCGCCGCCCCCTGCTCCCGAGGGCTTGGCCGCGCCGCCGACGGACTCGGCGGCGTCGCACAACGCCGTCAGTTCGGGTGTGAAGATGCCGAGACCGGCCTCCGCGTCCAGGCGGGCCAACTCCCCGCGTGCCCGCCGGATCTGGCGCAGCAGGCCGGGATCGTCGCCGGACTCGAGTGCGTCGATCGCGGCGTGCACGAAGTCGGTGGTGGCCGCCACGAACCTGTGGTGCGAGGCGCTGCCCCGCCAGGTCCGCCGGTGCAGATCGGAGACGAGTGCGGTCGTGGAGGCGGGATTCCCGGTCCAGCCGACTTCCAGGCACAGGTCGGCCGGCGGCGGGAGCCGGCGTGTCGCGCAACCCGGCCACGGGGCGCGCAGTGCCCCTTCGACGCCTTCGTGCTCGGCCAGGTCGAGCACGAAGGCCCGGTCGGGCGCCCGGTACGCGATCCAGCCGCCGTAGGTGCTGGCAGCCAGATCGCCGCCGGAGCCCTTGGGATCGATGCGGGCCGTGGCGAGCACGGCCAGGCGGAACCGGCTGTCGTGCGACAACTCCAGGCCGCAGTACGCCGAGACGGCCGCGATGGTCGCCACGGTCACCGCACCACTCGACCCCAGGCCGAACTTCCTGCCGTCCTCGTGCAGCCGGCTGCTCACCGAGACGGCCAACGCCGGTAGGGGCAGGCCGCGTTCGGTCAGCAGCCGGCCCACGGTCTCGATCGCCGACACGACGTGCGGCCACCGGCCTCGCGTGCTGCGCCCCTCGTCCGTGCCGTGCACGGCGAGCCGACCGTCGCGCCACTGTCGGCGTACCGCGTGTGGATCCAGGTCGGAGGAGATGACGACACCGGCGTCGCGGGATCCGGACACGGTGACCGTGACACCGCGGTCGACCGACACCAGGATCGCCGGACAACCGGGCTCCACCACCGCGTACTCGCCGACGACGAACAACTTGCCCGGCGCATGCCGGACCACCGTGCGCCGCTGGGGCGTCATCCGTCCTCATTCAGGAGACGGGCGCCAGGCCCCGGCCGGGCCACGTGCACCGCAGTACCCGGAGCAGCCGCACATACGGCCGCGGCCACCTGGTCCGCGTCGGTGCGGTGGCACAGCACCTTGACGTTGGGCCCGGCGTCCATGGTCGCGTAGGCCGACACCCCCTCCCGCCTGAGCTGCAGCACGCTGTCGAGCACGGTGAGCGTGGCCGCGGACAGGTAGCGCACCGCGGGGCGCGCCGCGAGCATCGTCGCGTGCATACCGAGCGCGTTGCGCTCGGCGATCTCGCCCACGGCTTCGAGGTCGCCGCGCCGCAGAGCCGTCCGCATCTCGGCCAGGTCGGCTGTGCTCGACGCGGCCCACGGCCGGTACAGCGGCGAGGTGTCGACCGTGCTGCGCATGGCCGCACGGCTGGAAACGGTCTTGGGCCCCGCGTCGACCACCGCGATGACCAGAGTCGGGTCGAGTCCCGCAGAGGGCACGGGTTCGGCGTACGAGCCGAGGTCGGCGTCCTCGTCCGTACCCGTGGTCCGGCCGGCGTGCCACACCACGAAGTCACCGTGGACCGACCGAGATGCGGATCCGGATCCGCGCCGGGCCAGGCGGGACAGCCCGGTGGCGTCGAGATCCAGACCGTAGGCGGTGGCCGCCGCGACGGCGAGGGCGGCGAACCCGCTGGCGGAGGACGCCAGGCCCGCGCCGGTGGGGACGGTGTTCTCCGTGTCCACCACGGCTCGTCGGGAGAGCCCGGCCCGCTCGCGCACGAGGTCGAGGAACGCGACGACGCGGCGCCGCGCCTCGCCCGTCGCGGGGGCGCCGTTGAGCGTCACTTCGTCCTGCTCGGCCTCGGCATCGAGCCGGACGCTCGTCGTCGTGGGGAAGATGTCCAGGGTCATCGACAGGCTGTCGGTCCAGGGCAGGAACAGCCGCTCGTCCCGCTTGCCCCAGTACTTGATCAGCGCGATGTTCGGGTGTGCGACGGCGGTGGCACGTCCTTGCGGCGTCCGCGGTCGGACCGTCGTGGCCGCTTTCTCCTCACGCATGGCCACGGTGCTCCTTCGCCGAGACGACCCATGTCCGCACGGCGCCGGCCGCGCGCAGGTTCCGTTCGACGTCCTCGGCACGGTCCGGTGGGCTCAGTGCGAGCACACAGCCGCCCAGGCCGCCCCCGGTGATCTTGGCTCCGGGACTGCCCGCGGCGAGTGCCGCCTCGACCAGCGCGTCCATCCGGTCGGTGCTGAGGCCGACCGTGCGCAGCAGAGAGTGGTAGTCGGAGAGCCGCGCGCCGGCCGTCGCGGGTCTTCCGTCCGTCAGCGCCTGCCCGGCCTCCCGGACCAGTTGGGACGCGTGGAGCACGAACCTCTCCTGCGCGCCGGCATGACGCTGGAACCCCGCGCGCAACAGAGCAACCGCTTCCTTGGTACTGCCGGCCGCGCCGCTGTCCGCGATGATGAACAAGTGGTCACCGCGAATGCTCAGCGGCGCGGTTCTGCCCGCCTGGAAGAGCAGGGGAGCGGACGCGCCCACGGTCGCGGCATCGACGCCGCTGGCCCGGCCGTGCGTTCGGTTCTCGGCGGTCTGCACCAGGTCGAACACCGCGCTCTCGGTCAGCTCGCGGCCGAAGAGGTCGGCGAGCGCGAGGACGATGGCGCGCGAGTTCGCCGCGCTGGAGCCGAGGCCCCGGCCGGGAGGGATCGCGCTGTCCAGGCTCACGTCGAGGTGGGGACCGTCGTGCGCGCCCACCCGCACCCGGAACGCGTCGACGAGCTGCCGCACGCTTTCGGCGGCCTGTGCCACGACCGCTGGGGGTGCGGAACCGGTCATCGTGAACGACAGGCCGGCGTCGGCGGCCGCGGTGTGCGAGGACCATCCGGCCCGCGCCGTGACCTTGAGCTGCGGCATGGGCAGAGCGAGCGCCGGGGCCCCGTACACGACTGCGTGCTCCCCGAGCAGGACGGCCTTCGCGTGGGCGTGGCCGACGCCGACGGAGCCGGCCGGGTGCTTTCCCGGTACCCCTTCCACTGAGGCCGGTAAAGTCAACGTACTCAGCTCCCCTTGTTTTTTCTGCATCGGGATCGCAATCGTCAATGAGGAGTGCTCCTGAACCGGGCGCACTCCTGCGGAGATTCCGTCTATTTATGCGGCGACAATCGACAAGTCGGCTCGATCGCCTGTGAGATGCTTGCGCGAAGCGTGTCTGAAGAACTCGGAATCGACGCCGTGGGCTTCTCGGAACTCAATCCGCTGCCGTTCAGATGCCTTTGGGCAGGGGAGATGCGGCTCGATAGTGATAGTCGGTCCCGCCCGCGCCAAGAGCGCTTCGAAGCGACCTGGGTCACATCTGGCGTTGGAGGGCGATCTCCGTGAGTTCTTCGATGTCGAAGTGCGAACGGCATCCGGGTGCGCCGTAGCGAGTGATCTTCCCGCGGCTCACCCACTTTCGGATGGTCGCCTCCGTGACGCCCACGGCGAGGGCGGCCACATTCGTCGGAACGAGTCGGTGACGTGGTGGTTTGATCATGCGCTGACGCCCTTTCGTTGCCGCTCCAAGAGCTGCCTCAGAGTTAGCCATTCGTGCATCTTCCAGGAATGTCCGGCCGAGCATCCTATGCTGGTGTCGCTCGCCTTCTCGCCGCTGATCGGGGAAACGTTGATCGTTCCGGTGCAGTTGTCCACGACGCATTGCCTGATCAGGGCTTTCATTGGATTGGGGCCGGGGTCGATGATGTGCCGCAGTCCGCCGGCGAGACGTTCCATCGCATCCGCGAACTCTGTGGCCCGAGGCTGCGCGGTGAGCCACTTCAGATGCCCTGCCAGAAACCGCGTCAGGTGCGGAACCGTCCGTACAGGTACGGGAATTCCGAGCTCTTTTGAAACATTTGCTGCCCACGCCTCCAGCATGGCGAGCGTATGATGCCGAGTGTCGATCACGCTGGTGTCGACGAAGTCATGCCTGCGGCTTCCGGACACCTTCGTCGGGTTCGTTCTCCTAGTGCTCGACGACACGTTGTTCAGGGACTCCTGGTGGAGTTCCGGAAGGGCGCGAAGGTGATACTCGACCTGTCTGTTGCAGTCGATGCACAGGGCTGATCCGGCAGCAGTACGGATTTCCTTGGGATGGCTTCTCTGGCACGAGTGAACCTGCATTGAATCTCCTAGTGGCAGTCAATTCAGATCCACAGAGCGTGAATTCCGATTCCTGCTCGGGTCTCAGCCGGTGAGACGCTCCTTGAGGCCAGTCGGAGCGTCTGAGCAGAACGTAATGACGAGCGCTAGAGTCCCTCTCAAGCCCTGTTCGGGCCTGATTCTCCAGCCGATTTCCAGGCGGAACCGAGCTCTGGTTGAGCGCCTGCGCCCACGGTGGCGGCGGAAGGAGGCGCTGTGGATGGAACGCACGGAGGCGAACGCTCGGTTGGCGTCGCACTCACCACAGGTCCGCCGAAGACGGCGGCCGTTCAGTTGTCCGCGAGTGACCCGGCCCCACGTCTGGAGGTGTGCCTCGTGGGCGCCGGGCCCCGGGGCCTTTCCGTACTGGAACGGCTCTGTGCGCAGGAGCGGAAGTCGCCCCGCTGGCATGCCATCACGGTGCATGTCGTCGACCCGGACCCGCCTGGATCGGGAAAGGTGTGGCGCCCCGCGCAGTCCCGGCACCTGCTGATGAACACGGTCGCTTCCCAGGTCACCGTCTTCACCGATGCAAGCGTCCGCATCGAGGGACCGTTGGTGGAGGGACCGAGCCTGTACCAGTGGGCCAAGGCGATGGAATCGGGCGCGCTCGAAGCCGGCCCGGGAGCCGCCCACGACGAGGAGACCCGCGCCGAGGCGCGGCGCCTGGGCCCCGACGCCTATCCCACCCGCGCGTTGTACGGCTCCTATCTCACCTGGGTGTTCCACCAGGTCGTCCGGAACGCCCCCGCACATGTGACGGTGCGCACCCACTCGGTGCGGGCCGTCGCCCTGGAGGATGCGGCCGCGGACGAAGGGGGCGCGCAGGTCCTGGTCACGGAGGACGGAAACCGGCTGTCCGGCCTGTCCGCAGTCGTCCTCGCCCAAGGCCATGTGCCGGCCCGGCTCTCGCGGACGGAGGAGGAGTTGACGGCCTTCGCCGTCCGGAGCGGGCTGACCTACCTGCCGCCCGCCAATCCGGCCGACGTGGACCTGTCGGGCATCGAGCCCGGGCAGCACGTCCTGCTCCGCGGGCTGGGACTCAACTTCTTCGACTACCTGGCGCTGTTCACGCATGGCCGGGGCGGCGCCTTCAGCCGCGTCGACGGCCGTCTCGTCTACCACCCCTCGGGACGCGAGCCGCGCCTGCACGCGGGGTCCCGGCGCGGTGTGCCCTACCAGGCGCGCGGGGAGAACCAGAAAGGCGCCCACGACCGCTACGCGCCGCGGCTCCTCACCGCCGGCTTCATCGCGGATCTGCGTGCCCGGTCCCCGCACCGCGGGGCCATCGAGTTCGCCGCCGACCTGTGGCCGCTCATCTCCAAGGAGGTGTGCAGTGCGTACTACGCGGCCCTGCTGACAGCACGCGGCCAACACCCCGTCGCCGTGACGAAGTTCATGGAGCGGTATCTGGACGCCGAGCCAGGCGGGGCGGAGGAGCGGCTCCTCGACGAGAGCGGGATCACCACGGCCGAGCGCTGGGACTGGGAGCACGTCGCCCGCCCCTACGGCACCGCCGTTCTGCGCGACCGGGCCGCGTTCCGCCGGTGGCTGCGCGGTCACCTCGACGACGACGTCCGCCTGGCCCGTCAGGGCAACGTCAGCGGACCTGTCAAGGCCGCCCTCGACGTCCTGCGCGACCTGCGCAACGAGTTGCGGCTCGCCGTGGACCACGGGGGCCTGACCGCCGCGTCGCACCGTGACGACCTTGACCGCTGGTACACACCGCTCAACGCCTATCTGTCCATCGGCCCCCCGGTATCCCGCATCGAGGAGATGATCGCGCTCATCGAGGCGGGCGTCCTCGACGTGACCGGACCCGGCCTGCGCGTGACTGCGGACCCGCACGATCCGCTCGGCCCCAGCTTCACCGGTACGTCGAGCGAGATACCGGACGTGCGCGTGCGGGCCACGGCGCTCATCGAAGCCCGGCTGCCCGAGATCGACCTGCGCCGCACGGCGGACCCGTTGATGAACCAGCTGCTGCGCACCGGGCAGTGTGCTCCGTACCGCATCCCCGGAGAGGAAGGCTCGTACTACGAGACCGGTGGACTCTCCGTGTCCGTGCGCCCCTTCCATGTGATCGATGCCGGGGGCGCCCCGCACCCGCGGCGCTTCGCCTACGGGGTGCCCACCGAGTCCGTCCACTGGGTGACCGCGGCAGGCATCAGGCCCGGAGTCGGCTCCGTCACCCTGGAGGACTCCGACGCCATCGCGGCGGCCGTCCTCGCTCTGCCCGAACTCACCGCCGTGCCCACGCAGTCGGCCACCTGCCGGACGGAGCGTGCCACGCCCTCCGTGCTCGCGGCCCCGAGCACAAAGGCAGACGTATGACTTCCGGAGCCGGACCCTCATGGACCAAGGCCCTTCCCGCCCATCTGGACGCCGGGCTGCTGTCACCGGTGAGAGCGGGCACTCCCGCCGAAGCCGCTGTGGGCGACGCCGCCTGGCTGCAGGCGATGCTCGACGCGGAGGCGGCACTGGTCCGGGCGCAGGCCCGTTGCGGCACGGTGCCCGTTCAGGCCGCTGAGGTCATCACGGCCGCGGCGCGCGCCGAGCTGCTGGACGTGCGGGAGTTTGCGCTCGCCGCGCGGGAGACGGCGAACCCGGTCGTGGGCCTGGTCAAGGCGCTGACCGCGGTCGTCGCCGAGCACGATCCCCGGGCCGCGGAGTATGTGCACCGCGGCTCGACCAGCCAGGACGTCTTCGACACCGCCGCCATGCTGGTGGCGGCGCGGACACTGCGCCTGATCGTCGCGGATCTGCGCGAAGTGGCCGCGTCGCTGGCCGGTCTCGCCGCCGCGCACCGGGACACGGTGATGGCCGGACGCACCCTTGGCCTGCACGCCGTACCCACGACATTCGGCCTCAAAGCGGCCGGGTGGCGCAGCTTGGTCCTGGACGCGGCCGAGCGCCTCGAACGGCTCGGCCACGGCGGGCTGCCGGTGGCGCTGGGCGGCGCCGCCGGCACCCTGGCCGGCTATGTGGAGTACGCGGGCGACGACACCGGCCCCGCTGTCGTCCTGGACGAACTGGGCGCCGCCTTCGCGGCCGAGACCGGCCTGACCGCCCCCGTGCTGCCCTGGCACGCCCTGCGCACGCCGGTCGCCGACCTGGCGGCGGCGCTCGCCCACACGACCGGCGCCCTCGGCAAGGTCGCGGCGGATGTCCTGGTGCTTGCCCGCACCGAGGTCGCCGAGGTGGCCGAGCCCGCGGTGGCCGGCCGCGGCGCGTCGTCGGCGATGCCGCACAAGCGCAACCCGGTGCTGGCAACCCTGATCCGATCGGCCGCTCTCCAAGTACCCGCCCAGGCCTCGGTGCTGAGCCAGTGCCTGACCGCCGAGGACGAGCGCTCGGCCGGGGTGTGGCACGCCGAGTGGCAGCCGCTGCGCGAATGCCTGCGGCTCACGGGCGGGGCCGCGCACACGGCCGTCGAGCTCGCGCGGGGACTGGTTGTCCACCCGGACCGAATGCGCGCCAACCTCGGCGCGACCGGCGGGCAGTTGGTCTCCGAGCGGGTCGGCGCCATACTGGCTCCGCACCTCGGGAAGGCGGCCGCCAAGGAACTGCTCACCGAGGCCTCGCTGCTCGCATCCGCCTCAGATCGGCCGCTGGCCGACGTACTGGCCGAACTCCCACCGCTCGACGGTGTGCTGAGCCGCGACGAGGCAGCAGCTCTGCTCGACCCGGCCGGGTACACCGGCGCCGCGGGTGCGCTGGTCGACCGCGCGCTGGCCGATCCGCCCCCCGGTGGTCAAGGACCGGTCGCGCCCCGACCGGGTTCCGCCTCGAGCGCGGTTGCCGCACCTCACCGTGCGTCATAACGTTCCGCAGGCTCCGGGTCGTCGGCCGATAGTGCGGCACCGGCTCAGCCGATGGCTGTACGAACGGGTTGCGAAGCCGGTGCCCGCGCCGCCGAGCGGCGCGCGCGGGACCAAGGACTGCACTGCCCCGGCGGCACGGCGTAGCGGGCCGGGCCAGGCAGGGCGGGATGGGTGAGCAGGGGACGGCCGCCCATCCCGCCGTCGTTCGCGAGGCCCGGTGCGGTGAGCCGACCGTCTTCGCCTCCGGTCTGACGGGCGTCATCGACCTCGACCTGGTGGCTCTGGCGTGCGCCACCGACAGCACGCCGAGCGTGCCGAACACCGGTGCCCTGTACCGGATCGACAAGCGCACCGGTGTCGTCGCAGATCGACACGGGCGGCCCGCTGAACCTGCCCACGGGGCTGGACGCCGGCCCGAACGGTGACATCTACGTCACGAACAACACCCTCACCAATGACGGCGAGCTCCTGAAGTTCCCGGCGTCCTGACCCGGTTCACCCGCATCCGGTGGACGCCCGTCGAGCGTGACGCGGGCGTCCACCGGCGCGAGCGCGACCGAACGGCAGCGGTCAAGTCCGTGTCGAGTCCCTATCGAGACTCGTGCAGGACATTGGTCGCTGTCGCCGCGTCGGCCCTGGCCCTCTGGCGGGCGTCATTCAAGAGGACGTTGAAATGGACACAAGGAGGATGAATGTCCGAGACCGCCGCGTCGGCAGATCTCTACTCGGCCATCGAGGCATCGGCCGGGCTGCTGGATGTGCCCTGCTCGCGTGAGAAGGTCTGGCCCGTCCTGAATGCGTACGAGGACGCGCTCGCGAGCGCCGTGATCGCCTTCAGAGTCGGCACCGGTGAGCGATACACAGGAGATCTCGACTGGCGCTTTTCGGTTCCCCAGCACGTGGATCCCTATGCCGTCGCCCTGGCGAAGGGCCTCACCGAGGCTACGGACCACCCCGTCGGCACGCTGCTCGCGGACATCAACGAGCGCTGCCCGATCGACAGTTACGGCATCGACTTCGGAGTCGTCGGCGGTTTCAAGAAGATATACGCCTTCTTCGCTCCGGACGGCATGCAGCGGCTGTCCACACTCATCGACATCCCATCCATGCCGATCAGCCTGGCCGAGAATTTCGACTTCTTCGCCCGATACGGTCTGGACGCCGACAAGGTGAACGTGTTCGGCATCGACTACCGGCACCGGACGGTGAATCTGTACTTCGGTGGTCTTCCTGCTCAGTGCCTCGAACCGGAGACCATCACGGCGATGCTGCGCGACATCGGTTTCCCGGAACCGAGCGAGCAGATGCTCAAGCTCGGCGGGCAGGCATTCGGCATCTACACCACTCTGGGCTGGGACTCCCCGGAGATCGAAAGGTTCTGCTTCTCCGTGATGACGCCGGACTCGGTGTCGCTGCCCGTTCCCATCGAGCCCAAGATCGAGAAGTTCCTGGACGGCGTTCCGCATGACTCCGCGGACGGGAGGTTCATCTACTACGCCGCCATGTCCGCGACCGGCGAGGAGAACTTCAAGGTCCAGTCGTACTACCAGTGGCAGTCCCGGATGCAGGGGCAGATGCTGCTGTCCGACTCCGACGAGCAGCAGGGGAAGCGGGACTCGTGACCGCCGTACACATCGAGGCCGAGGCGGACAGCAGCGCCTTCGACACCGCGCTTCAACACTTCTTCGCGCACCGCCGGTCCGAGGCCGGCGAGATCGGTGCGAGCTACGCGGACGCGGTCGCCGAGCTGGAGGGGTACGTGCTGCGTGGCGGCAAACGCGTGCGGCCGACTTTCGCGCTGCTCGGCTGGCTCGGCGCCGTTGGTGACGAGGCCGGCCCGACGCCCGACGCGGTGCTGCGCACCTGCGCCGCGCTCGAACTGCTGCACGCGTCGGCGCTGATCCACGACGACGTGATCGACGCGGCACCGACCCGGCGCGGATTCCCCGCCGCGCATGTGCTCTTCGCCGACCAGCACCGGGCCAGGGGCTGGTCCGGCGACGCGGAGCTGTTCGGCACTGGCACCGCGATTCTGGTTGGGGATCTGGCCCAGGCCTGGGCCGATGACATGATCCGTACCTCCGGGCTCACGCCTGCCGCGCAGACACGCGTCGGCCCGGTGTGGTCCGCCCTGCGAACCGAGGTTCTGTCCGGTCAACTCCTCGATCTGACGGCCGAGGCCAGTGGCGACGAGGACATTGACACGGCGCTGCGCGTCGACCGGTACAAGACCGCCTCGTACACGGTGGAACGCCCGTTGCACATCGGTGCTGCGATCGCCGGGGCGGACGCCGACCTGGTCGCGGCATATCGCGCGTTCGGCGTCGACATAGGGATCGCGTTCCAGCTGCGCGACGACTTGCTGGGCGTGTTCGGAGACCCGGAGGTGACGGGCAAGCCCTCGGGCGGCGACCTGTGCCAGGGCAAGCGAACGGTGCTGCTGGCCGAGGCCCTGCGCGCCGCGGACGAGCGTGATGCGCACTCGGCGGCGTTCCTGAGGACGAGGATCGGCACGGACATCACCGACGGTGATCTCGCCGCGATGCGCGCCATCATCACCGACACCGGCGCGGTGCAGCGCACCGAGCGGGACATCGCGCGCCGCACCGACCGTGCCGTCGCGGCGCTGGAGCAGAGCCGCGTGACCGACCACGCGAAGAAGCGGCTCATCGAGATGGCCATCGCCGCGACGCAGCGCACCTGGTGATCCGCAGGTCCCGTGCCCGGGGCCTGCGGCGCCGTCCGGCAGAAACAGACGACCTCCCCCGCGATCGATCGCGGGGGAGGTCGTCTGTTTCTGCCGGACAGGGGAGCGCGCGCAGTGGGGTCAGCGGATCCGCCGACGGTTCCACGTGGTCATCAGCATGGGCATCGCCGATGCGCCCCGGCCCGACTCGACCGGGATGTCCCGTCAGCCGTTCAGCGTGACGGGGAGGCTGGCCAGGCCGCGGGTGAGAAGGCCGGGCCGCCACTGCATGGCGTCGGGCGAGACGTCCAGGCTTGCCTTGGGGAAGCGGGTGAGGAAGTCCCCGATGGCGATCTGGGCCTCGATGCGGGCCAGGGGCGCGCCCATGCAGAAGTGGATGCCGTGGCCGAACGCGAGGTGCGGGTTGTGCTCACGGTTCATCCGGAATTCCGAGCTGTCCGTGCCGAACACCTCGCCGTCGAGATTTGCGGCGCGCAGGGACATCATGACCAGGTCGCCGGCGGCCATGTCGGCGCCGAAGAGGTCCATCTCGCAGGTGGCGGTGCGCAACGATGCCGCCGTGACGGGGCTCTCGTAGCGCAGGATCTCCTCGATGGTCGTCGCGAGCTCCTGCGGGTTCTCCCGGATACGGTCGGCACGCGCCGGGTCGTTCAGGAGCATGTAGATGCCATTGCCGATCAGGTTCGTCGAGGTCTCGTGCCCGGCGATGATCAGCAGGAAGGCGGTCGAGAGCAGCTCGTCCTCGCTGAGCCGGTCGGACTCGTCGCGGGCCGCGATCAGAGCCGACAGCAGCGCGTCATCCGGCTCCGACCGGCGCAGTTCGATCAGGTCGCGCAGGTGGTCCACGAAGTCGGTGATCTCCTTGGCCGGGAAGACCGGAGCACCGATGCCGGCGGCGAACGCGTCCGCCCAGTGCCGGTAGTTGTCACGGTCCTCGACCGGAACCCCGAGCAGTTCGCAGACCACCTGGACGGGCAGCGGTGCCGCGTACTGGGAGATGAGGTCGACCGTCCCGCCCTCGGCAGCGAGCCCGTCCAGCAGTTCACCGGTGAACTGCTGGACCCCGGGCCGCAGCCCTTCGATCCGGCGGGGGACGAACACCTTGTTCACCAGCTTGCGCAACCGTGTGTGGTCGGGCGGGTCGATGCGCAGCATCGAGGTGTTCATCGCGGACCGCACATGCGGGAGCAGCGCGCCCTGATCGAACCAGTCGGCCTGGTCCTGGTTGGACAGCCGCGGATCGTTCAACGCCTGACGGACCTCGGCATGCCGAGTGACCAGCCACACAGGCACACCGTTGGGCAGTTTCACACGTCTGATCGGCCCGGCCTCGTGCAACGCCGTGTGCACGTCCTGCGGCGAGCCGGTGAGCTCAAAAACAGCTTGGGAATCGCTCATCAGTTCCTTCTTGTCAAGTGCGGACGGGACCGCGCCGTAGGATCAGTAGTTGGTGCGGCCTGCTTTGAGGGCTGTTGCTGTTTCGGTGACGCGGCGGCCCTGGTGGGCGGCGGCCTGGAGGGTGGTCTCGCTGGGTGCGCCC
>NZ_JBIUBT010000026.1:0-32986 GCF_044548235.1 Streptomyces sp. NPDC052043 | reverse complement strand
AAGTCAACTTCGAACGTTGCAATGAATGAAGGTGAACGCTCTTACCGCCCACCCAGCACGCCAACGGTCACCACACCGGTCGTGCGGTGCGCCCCAGGCTTCGTGAGCCCATGGCGTAGAGCAGTGGGTGGTGGGTGGGTGGGTGGGTGACGATGGTGTCGGCTTGGGGACCGACGGCGGCGAAGGAGTACAGGAGGTGGGTGAAGCGTCGTGTTCCGGGTAGTGAGCCGGCCCTGTGGACGTCGTCGACGCACAACCGCCCGTGCGCGCCGTCGGCCACCAGCCCGAGCAGCGGGACGGCAACCTCGGCCGGCGAGGCCTGCGCCGCGCGAAGCGCGTGCGCGGCACGCAACCTGAGCCGGGCACGGCCCGGTACACCGAGGACGGCCAGGACAACAGCACACACCACCGGCCCCCGCGACCCAGACCATCAAGGAACCCACACACGCACAGAACGGCCAGACCGGCCAACGCACTGGACACGCGTAGATCAGGATGGATCGGCAGGGCAAGATCAGGCGTATGGAAAACACGCGGTTTGCAGAGCTGTTCGAACGGGGGCGGGACGCACTCCTGTCCGGGGACGTCCCCCACCAGGAGCCGCCCCTGGAAGGCGGAGGACGCTGGGGTCTCACCGTGATCCTGCGGCCGGACTCATCAGTGGCGCGACGAATGGAGCGCGTTACTGCGGAGGCAATGGCTGTAGCAGGAGACTCGCACTGGCCCACAGGTGCGTCGATCTCCTCGCATTTCACTATCCGCACGCTGGAGCATTACCGGCCAAACCTCCCCAAGGACGACGAGCGGGTCATGCGGTATCAGGCAGCACTGCGCCAGGCGTCCGACCGGGTGGGAGCCATCCGGCTGGAGCTGACAGGGCTGACTCTCACTCCCGCGAGTATCATGCTGTGCGCTTCTCCGTCAGACCACACCGTCGAACGGTTCGCCGGGTATCTGGCGGAGGAACTGGCGGATGATGCATGGTTCGAAGCCGGGTTCGACCGCGATATCTGGTACTCGAACTTGGTTCACTTCACCGGGCTTCCTGAGGATTCCCAGGCCCTTGTTGAGTGGGTGGCTGCCCGCCGGAGCCTGGACCTGGGGTCCAGCGTGCACACCTCCGCGGATCTGGTCGCCTGGACGTTCAATGATCGACAAATGGTGCCTGCAACTCTTGGGAGAGCGGAGCTGAGCGGGCCCCGCGGATCGCAGGTCGCGGTCGTCGATCAGGATTCGAACGAGAAGTGCGGCTGACCCGAGTCGGGCCAGGCAGGCCGGTCAGGGCTCAGCGGTTTGACTGACGGTCTTGGTGCTGAGTACGTGTTACTTCGGTGGCTGGGCCAATGACGGCTCGCTGTCAGAGGGCTCGTCTACTCTCCGGCAGGTGACACACCAGCTGATAGATCCACGCACTCTCAAAGCTGCGATCCGTGATGCGCAGGTGGCTCTAGCTGAGTACGACGATGCCTTGAAGTGGCTGCTCCGTCCTAGCGCGTCCCAGGACGGTCCGCTAGCGACTGAGGTGTGGGTGTTCGATTCGAACCTGACGCACGTCTTGATGGTGAATCACCGCTGGCGCGGGTGGGTGGCGCCGGGCAGCAAGGTGGATCCAGGAGAGACTCCACGAGAGGCGGCCAGGCGGGAGCTATTCGAAGAAACCGGGCTGACAGTAGAACTTCTTGGCGCCCCGGCTGCTGTCACCGTTCGCTCATATCATCCCGACTGGTCGGCCGTCATGGGTGTGTCATTCATGGCGGTCGTCGACCATCGACCTCCGCTGGCCCCAGAGGACGGGCAGCCCGCAGCATGGTTGCGGCTCGACGAGCCTTGGCAGGGGTACTTCTCTGAAGATCGTCTCCGAATGAAGCAGTGCATAGGCTGGATCAGAGAGGGCCGCGTGACGATGACAACATCCGGATGAGTTCTGTCTTCTGAGCCCTCGCAGGTCAGGGGGCAGGCTAGTACTCCAGCCGTAGATCGTGATCTTCATGGCTGATTTGCGGCTTATCGGCGGTAATGGCTGGCCTGGGCTCGGGCCTGATGGCGGCGTCGCCAGGCGGACCAGCCGAGCCGGTGGGCCGCATCGTGCACGGGCCGGACGACCACCGTCATGAACAGTCGCTGGATTTCGTTGCAGGTGAGCGGGATCAACCTGTCCGGGGCGGGATGCCGGGCGTGTTCGTCAGCGCGGACGACTGCGAGGAAGGCGTGAGCGAGCATGGCCAGGGTGACCCAGCGAGACCACGAGGTGAAGCGGCGGACCTGGTGCTCGTCCAGTCCGGCCAGGCCCTTTCCGGCCTGGAAGGTCTCCTCCACCCGCCACCTCGACCCGGCGACACGCACCAGCGTGGCCAAAGGCACCGTCGCTGGGCGACCAGCAGCGGTAGTAAGCCAGTTCACCGGTGGTGCGGTTGCGGCGGATCAGCAGTTGATGGCTGCTGGGGCGGGGTTCAGCCAGGTCGATGACGGCCCAGTCGTAGAAGCGGTGTCCCTTGGCGCCGGCCCCTGCCGACAGCTTCTGCCAGGCCCGCTTCGGCACCTTGACGGCCAGGGCATCCGCGCGGAACTTCCCGGCATCGGCCGTGACTTCATGGGAGCAGGCGACGGCGAGCACATAGCCGACGCCGCGCCCTTCCAGCGCCGCCCGCAGTTTCGGGTTGCCGCCGTAGACCTCGTCGCCCGCGACCCAGCCCACGCGGTGCCCGGCGTCAAGGAACCTGCCGATCATCCGGGCGGCCAGCTCTGGCTTGGTCGCGAAGACGGTGTCCTCGCCCAGGCCGGCGGCCCGGCAGCGGCCCGGGTCGCACGTCCACGAGCGCGGGATGTACAGCTCACGGTCCACTGCCGCGTGTCCGCGGCGGCCCGCGTAGACGAGGTAGACGGCGACCTGGGAGTTCTCGATCCTCCCGGCGGTGCCGGTGTACTGGCGCTGGACACCGACGGTGTGCGTGCCCTTCTTCACATCCCCGGTCTCATCGACCACCAGCACCGCATCCTTGTCATGCAGGTGCTCCAGTACGTACTCACGCACGTCGTCGCGCACGGTGTCGGCATCCCACCTGGCCCGGCCGAGCAGGTGCTGCATGCCGTCCGGGCTCGCTTCCCCGGCCCACTCGGCGATGCTCCAGCAGTTCTTGCGCGGCAGGTCCGACAGCAGCCCCAGCACCAAGTCCTGCACCCCGCGCCGGGGTTCAACCCGCGCGAACCGGCCCGCTATCCGGCCCATCACGACCTCGAACGCCTCCTGCCAGCGGACAGGGTCTACGCTATGACCCGCGGCTACCGCGTGATCTTCAGTCTTCACACACCGATGATCACCGGTGGCCGCACCCGTCTTCACCACCCCCTCGGTCACGACGTGCGAAGACGGGGCCGCATCCGGTGTCCCGCTCGGGCATGCAGCGTCCGCCCGCCGACTCGTACCAGGAGGACACATGCAACGCGGCGAAGTCTGGTGGGTCGACTTCGACGAGCGACGCCCGGTCGTGCTGCTGTCGGACGACGAGTCATCCGGGTTCCAGGTCATGCAGGTCGTTGCGCCAGCGGGCGTCGACATCAGCGGCCTGGGCGTTGAAGTGGCGATAGGCGCCCGGGAAGGGCTGCCCTTCGAAGGCGTGCTGCGGTTCGCGTTCCCGGGTCCAGGCTTTACTCCTTGCACCTGGCTGACCACTGTCGCCCGGGACGACCTGATCGAGCGAGCGGGCGTGTTGTCCTCCGCGAAGCTCAGCGAGGTTGGAACCGCCCTCCATACCGCAGGACAGAGGAGGGAGTGCACCCCGATGACGGCTGCCAGGCTCCGCGAGATCAAAGATGCCCGCCGTCTCGGAGGACTCGAGTAGCGGACGCCTCTGCTGCCCAGCTCGATCTCGTCGACGACCGACGGCGGCCCCCTCTCCACCGCCCTCCAGCAACAAGATCACGATCTACGGCTGGAGTACTAGGCCTTTTTCGTCCAGCTTTCGGTGCGGGGACCATTGCGGCTCAGGCAGAGTGATCGCCGCCCGGGTGATCAGAGTCTCGGAGTGCTGAACAAGCCGTTCGTAGTCCCGAGCATGCTGGCGGGCGTGCATCATCCAGGCCAGTGACCTCTCGACGACCCAGCGGCAGGGCAGGACGACAAAGCCGGAGGCCTTGGGACGGCTAACCGGCTTGATCGTGAGGTTGAGATGCCGTTTGGCCCAGGTCACGAGCTTTTCCTGCTTAATGCTCCAGCTGTAGATCGTGATCACGTGGTGGCCGCTGTCTGTCGTCACCAGCGGGCGACGAGCGTCTCTTCCTTGCCACGGTTGCGGTACAGCCAGGTGGTCCCCGGGGCGATGGCCCCGGTCAGATAGCCGACAATGGGCTCCCGCTGCGTTGCGCTGTCCAGTTCGCCGAGCAACTTCAGGGCGTCGGGCAGGGGGAAGAAGGCGGCTTGTTCGATGTCGTCGTCGTGCGGGGTGAGGCCCCCCGACCACTCGTCGATCTCGAAGGCCACGGCCATTGCCGAGGGATGTTGCTCGGAGTCGATGTGCATCAGGAACGCGGTCCGCACCGGGTCGCCGATCAGCAGTCCGGTCTCCTCCTTCAGCTCGCGCCGAAGGGTTTCGTGCAGGAGCTCGCCGTCCTCAACCCCGCCGCCGGGCAGTGACCAGAGCATCTCGCCGTCGGTGCCGAGACTCTCCCGCACGAGCAGGATCCCGTCGTCTCGGCGGATAATGCCGATGACCAACTGCACCCGGGGTCTGGGCGACTTCACAACTTCTGCTGTCATGCCGCAGACCGTACGTGAAGGCTGGTTCGCCAGTGTCCACGGAGAGGGGTGCAACCACCGTCGATCACCGTGAGCTGTGTGGACTGACGAAGAGACGGTGACCGCAGGTCACAGCATAGATCCGTCGATGGCGGGCAGCGTTCGAGGCGGCCATGAGCCTGATCGCGGGCCGGTTCGCCCGGGTCGAGCCCCGGCTGCAGGCCGGTCGGCTGGTATCGGGCTTGCTGTCGGACTTGCCGCGCAGGAACTGCCGGACGACCGCGGAATGGGCCGGGGAGACCAGCCCACACGGCATGCAGCATCTGCTGTGCCGAGCCGTCTGGGATGCCGACAGCGCCCGAGGGAGTAATTGTCAAGATCTGTGGATCTGAGCTGCGCTCGGGAGCCGTCCGCATACCAGCGGATCGTTGGCGCCGAGGTGCCGGGGAGCCGGCCGAGATCGTCTACCGATTTCGAACCGAGCGGGCCATCTGCCCAACTTCCGTGATACACCGGGAAGATCAGCATGACGTGAGCAGAGAGGACACCGTCCATGGGCCGACCGACGACCTCGACTCCCCTGCCGGGCGACACGAAGGTACTGTCCATCGGTCTGCACCCGAGTGCGCTCGACTACAGCCGGATGCCCGACGGTGTCGACGAGGCGGTGCTCACTGCCCGGATCGAGGCGGCGAACGCGGCGCTGCGCGAAGCGGGGTTCGATGTTTTTCCGTGCCTGATCGACATCTCTCCGGACCGCGCCGAGGCGACTGTCCGGGAGCAGCTCCAGGAGCACGCGTTCGGCTTGGTGATGATCGGCGGTGGCATGCGGATGCTGCCGGAGAACACCCTGCTGTTCGAGCGGTTGGTCAACCTCCTCACCGAGGCGGCGCCCGGGATCCGGCTGTGCTTCAACACAACGCCGGAGGACACGGTCGAGGCGCTGAGGCGGTGGATCCAGGCGTAGACGAGTGTGGCCAACTGAGAGCCGTCTGCATACCTGTCGAAAGGTATGTGGACGGCTCCGCATGTCAGCGGGCGCTGGGCCGAAGTCAGTCATGCTGCCACGGTGGTGGGGCGCTCAACGAGCTGGCCGCCTTTTTCACCTGGTCCCGCGCAGACGCCGTCGCGGCCGTGGCCACCGCTGTCGACCTGCTCGCCCAGCTCGAAGACCTGCCGTAGGGGGCCAAAGACTGTTGAAGGGGCGGCGCGCTACGAAGGGGCACTCGCCCGCCGAATTCACCGGCTGGTCCGCCCGGCCCCCGTGCCAGGTCAGCTGGCGGCCGGGCCCGACCAACCCGGTTCGGTCCACTGCGCCGACTCCGGCAGGCCGAGCCTGAACCGGGCCCGAGGGACCGAGCCCAGTGCGTAGGAGACCGTGCCGAAAGTCCGCATGGGCCAGCCGGGTCGACCGCTCATGCAGACGGGAACGGTGGTGTCCTCTAGCAGCCGTTCCAGGGCGGCCGACGAGCCCTCGAGCCGCAGCGCGCTGGCCAGGAAGGCCAGTCGGGCCTCCGAATCACCAAGCCGTTCCTCCGCTCGAAGTTCCTCCAGTGCGACGGGGTCGATGTCTGTGCTGGCCAGTGGGTGATTCGTGTGCACGATCCGCCGATCCCCGGGGGCGAGGGCGGAGACGACCCCACCTGCGGAGCACTCGACGCTGCCCAGCCCGTCAGCGTCGGCGACGGCGTAGTGCTGCCCGCTGGCGTGCGGCACGGCTGAGAGGAAGGCGATCGCCTCCTCCCGGGTGCGCCGGGTCAGGGCGCCGCGGATCACCGCCGCCACGGGCAGCCCCTCCGGGCCTCCGTGCAGCATGCCGAGGGTGTTGACGCAGACGGCGACGCCCGCCGCGTTCACGCCCGTGAGCCCGACCAGCCCGGCCGCGCTGAGCACCAGTTGCTCGGGCCCGTCTTTCGGCCGCAGCCGCAGCACGATTTGCGTGCCGTCCATGGCGGGCGGCAGATCCATGTTCTGGGCCAGCAACGTGCCGTGCGTGGTGTGGCTGCCCAGCACGCTGCACCCGGCCCGTCGCTGGTGCTGCCGTCCCAGCCACCACTGCTCGTCCATACAGTTGTACGCGACGACGTCCTCGAAGGGCACCGCCGCGCCCTCGGCGATCCCCCGCAGCTCGTCGGCGAGTTCCGGCATCAGACGCTGAACCGTGTCCAGCAGGGGAAAGGTGTGCACCAGCCCGCCGACCCCGCCGCCGGCGTCGGCACGCCAGCGTTCGAGAGCCGCACGCACGGCGTCTCGTGCCTGTTCCCCGTGGGCCCGTCCCATCTGGCGGCCGGTGCCCGCGCAGTCGATAACCGTCATCGCAGCTCGGCCTCGATCTCGACGACCATGCGCTCGTAGGCGAGATATGGCAGTCCGACGAGGGTCAGCTGGTACGTGTGGTCCGCGAGTCGGTCCTGGACGACCTGGCGGACGGTGGCCGCGTCGTCCGGGCCGGTGTGCCGGTAGAAGGCGATGAGCCTTAGCACCGAGTGCGCGCCCAGGCCGAGTTCGGCGGCCACCTTCAGGATGTTGTCCACGCTCGTCGTGGTCTGGGCGGCGAGGTCGTCGGGGTCGATGACCGAGGCGTCCGGCGCGAGCGAGACCTGTCCACCCACGAAGACGGTGCTGGCCGCGCCAATACCATGCTTGTAGGGCAGGTGGAACGGCCAGTCCCAGTGCCCGGACGGCCACGACGCGCTGCGCAGCCCGAGGCCGCGTGCGCCGCGGACGGCCAGGGTGCGCAGCAGGATCTTGGCGCGTCCGGGCAGGAAGCCCACCGGGATGCCGGTGGTGGCCGGGCCCGGTTCCATGAACCGGCGGGCGCGTTCGCGTGCGTTGACCGCCCATCCTTCCGTGGTGCCTTCCGCCCGGTAGAAGACGTCGAAGCGAACTGCGTCGTCCCATCCAGCGCCGTGGGCGCGCAGCAGGTCTGCGACCCGGTCCATGACCTCGCTGGTCTGGGTGACCATGTCGTCGTCCGTGTCGGTGAACTGGCCCGCCACAGCGACCAGCACACCCGCAGCGGCAGCTTGCGGGAACCGGTCCGGGTCGGCCGGGACGACCGGTTCCGCCGTGGACACGCCCTGGAGCGCGAGCGGGCTCCGGCCGCCCAGGGAGCCGGGCAGTACCGGGATCGCCGTCAGACACGGGCGGGCCTCGGACGGTAGGACGTCGGAGAGGACCGCCCGGGCCGTCTCCGCGTCGACCCGCTCGGGGTCGTACACGACGTCCAGGACGAGCAGGCTGCCGAGTGTCCTGCCGTACGCGGCGAGCGTGCCCGCGAGGTGGTCGGCCTCGCGGCGGCAGTGGGTCGCCAGGTCCCGGACTGCCGGGGCGGACGCCTCGCCTGGCCCGTCGTTGTCCGAACCGGACAGCTCCGTACCTAGAAACACTAGTGCATCGAGGGCCCGGCTCACGGACTCGGGCGTCGGCTCGGCTGGTTGTTGGTGCGTCATGGAACGGTCTCTCCTTCAGCGATCAGTGCGGGGTTCGGCGGCGTCGGCGGCCGTGGCGGGGGCCACGGGTCCGGCGCCGGTGGTCGTCGTGCCGGCGGTAGTGAGACCGGTGGATGTGGTGCCGGTGGTCTCGGTGTGGGTCCCGGCTCGTCGGCCCAAGGCGAGGACGCAGCAGAGGGACAGGGCGCACAGCACGGCGAGGAACAGCAGTACGAGGAGCGGGCGCTTGCCCCCGGCGGCGTAGAGGACCGGAACGACCACAGGGGTCAGCGCACCCGCGGTGAGCGCCGCCAGTTGGTAGGCCATCGACATGCCGCTGTAGCGGACCCGGCGGGGGAACAGATCGACCAGCAGCCGGGCCATCGGGCCATAGTGGGCTCCAGTCGGCACCGCCATCAGCGCGGCGGCCAAAACCACCAGGACCAGGACGTCACTGTGCGCGGCAGCGAACCACAACGGCGCGACGACGGCCGCGGACGCCAATCCCACGACGACGGTCCGCGAGGTCCCGAGGCGGTCGGCGATCCGGCCCGCGCCGAGCGTGCAGGCGATTTCGAAGGCCGCCGCGACGCTGAGCAGGTTGAGAGCCCGCCCCTCGTCCATGCCCCCGGCTGTGGTGGCGTGGACGAGCCAGAACGAGGACGTGACGTAGTAGCCGCCGGTGGCGACCACCATGGCACCGGCCGCCAGCACGATGGTGCCGCGATGCTGGCGCAGTGCCTCCAGCAGCGGGGCGGAGGCGATCTCGTCGTCGCACTGCATCTCCCGGAAGACGGGCGACTCGTCGACCCTGGTGCGGATGAGGAGCCCGATGACCACGAGCACCGCCGAGAACAGGAAGGGGTAGCGCCAGCTGCCGTCGCTCAGCGGTCCGCCCAGGGTTTCGGAGGCGGCGAAGAGCAGCGACGACATCAGGGCGCCGATCGACGAACCGACCTGGGTGAAGGCGCCGAAGAAGCTGCGCCGGCCCTCGGGGGCATGCTCCACCGCCATCAGGGCGGCACCACCCCACTCGCCGCCGACGGCGATGCCCTGCACCAGCCGCAGCGAGATCAGCAGTACCGGGGCGACGGCACCGGCGGTCGCATAGCCGGGTAGGAGACTGATACCCGTGGTGGCGACTCCCATGACGAGGATGGTGACGACGAGGGTCGCCTTGCGGCCGATCCGGTCGCCGAAGTGACCGAAGAGAAGCGCGCCGATCGGCCGTCCCACGTAACCGAACGACGTGGTGCCGAACGAGACGACGGTGGCGAGCAGCGGGTTCATACCGTCGGGGAAGAACACATGGGGAAAGACCAGGGCGGCGGCTGTGGCGTAGATGAAGAAGTCGTACCACTCGACGGTCGTGCCGATCAGCGAAGCGGCAGCGGCTCTGCGCGTCGAGTTGTCACCGCGGGCACGAGAGGAGTTGTTCACGCGGGAACCTTTTGTGAGAGCGACGCCACCGCGGGACACATACCTGGGTACGCGGGCCGCGGCGGCCGGAACAGGACAGCCCCGGCCTCTTGCGGCGCCGGGGACACATCCGCAGGGCTCCACTTTCAGCCACCGCAGGCTATGTGGGCCAGTGCCAATTACTTTCCATCGGTATGCCCTGACGGCATACTCGCAGGCATGGAGCTCCGCACGCTCAGATATTTCGTGGCGGTCGCCGAGGCTGAGTCGGTCAGTGCCGCGGCGGAACAGGTCAGCATCACGCAGCCCGCGCTCTCCCGCCAGATGAAGGAACTGGAGCGCGAGCTCAAGGTGGTCCTGTTCGACCGGCGTGCCGGACGCCTGCGTCTGTCGGCGGCAGGGAAGCAGTTCCTCGGACACGCCCGGGACGTGCTGCATAGTGCGGACGTGGCTCTCGGGGCGGCCGAGACGATCTCCGCCGGACGGCTGCTGCAGGTCACGATCGCGGCGCCCACCACCACCCTCACCGATGTCGTGGCGCCCTTCATCGCGACCTTCGGCCCCGACGACCCCCTGCCTTCCGTGGTGGAGACCGACGGCCCCAAGGCACTGGAGACGCTCTACCAGGGCACCGACCTTGCCCTGGTCACACATGCGCCGCCCGTGCAGTGGAACTCACTCGCCGTGGCCGTGTTCCCGATGTTCGCCTATATGCCGCCGGACCACCCCAAGGCGGGGCGGGAAGTGCTCGATCTGCCGGAGCTGCTGGACGACTGGCTGATTTTGCTGGACCGCTCCTTCCGCCCGCGACTCGTGCTCCAGGAGGCACTCACCGCTCAGGGACTGATGCCCAGGGACGTCGTCGAGTGTGGCAACTCCCAGGTCGCCCAAGCACTCGCCGCGGCGGGCCGGGGGGTGGCAGTGGTCTCCGACGACCCCCGGTTCGGACTGGTGGGCGTCCCGCTCACCGCGGGTGAACATACCCTGGACATCCGCCTGTTCGCCGCCTGGGACCCGGCCCACCACGCCGCCGCCCTACTGGCCACCATGGCTCGCAGGCTGCAGGACCACTGTGTTGCTCGGTACGGCCCGCACGTTCTGCCGTGACGCGTCGGTGATGGGACGACGCTCCCCGCCGCTGGGCGTGCGGCTTGGAGAACGGGCGTCGGGGCCCGGACAGTCACCGTCGGAGAGCGGAGCCACGCAAAGCGGCGATGCCGCCGAAGCGCAACTAAGGGCTGTCCCGTAATTGATCTTGAGTGGCCTTGGGCACGGGGCTGCTGTACGGCTTGGTGGTCTATCCGGCGAGGGCGAGGTTGTGTATCCGTGCGATCCCGAGCATGGCGTGGTGGACGCCGTCGCCTTTGAGACGGCAGTCGCGGAGGATCTTCCAGGTCTTCATGCGGGCGAAGACGTGCTCGACGCGGGCGCGGACCTGCTTGTGGGACTTGTTGTGGGCCTGCTTCCAGCCGGGCAGCTCCTCGCCCTTGCGGCGCCGGTGGAGCATCACGAGCCCGGTGCCCGGATAGCCGCCATCGGCGATGGTTATGGTCGTGCCGACGGCGTCCTTCGCGCCGGACTCCTCCCATGCCTTGCAGTCATTTCGGTTGCCGGGCAGGGGCCGGCCGACGGCCACGACGAGGCGGGTGTCGGCGTCGATGACGACCTGGTGGTTGGTGGAGTACCGGTAGTTCTTCGACTGCTCGGCAACAGCGTGATGCCGGGTGGGCACCAGGGCGCCGTCGACGATCAGCACGGTGTCCTTCGCGAACCGCTTGCGGGGCTGGAGGGCGAGCATCGGCCCGAGGTGATCGATGAGTCGATCCGCCGCCGATTTGGAAACCCCGAAGAGCGGCGCCAGTTGGCGCATGGTCAGGTTCGTGCGCCAGCACGTCGCGACCAGCAGGGCCCGGTCCTCCAACGACAGGCTCCACGGCCGGCCCCTGCGGACCGCGTCCGCACCCTCGCGCCGCAGAACCGTCACCAGTTTGGCAAAGGCACACGGGCTCAGCCCGGTGAACGGGGCTATCCACGAGGACTCCGACGCCGTGATCACACCAGCCATACGCCAGATCATTTCAGTTGCCGACACGTCTCCCCGCGGCTGATCCTGGGCCCCGGGTAAGCAAGGAGGAACAGGATGGGGCTCATGCTCTCCCCCGGAGACGACGACGTGACCAGCCCAGACGTCTCCTGGTCCTACACCGGCTTCAACATGTTCAGGGAGTGGCTGGCTCAGGCAGAGGGGTTCACCCTTGCGGAGATGGACGGATTCGGTGGCGACCGCATGTGGAGCAGCGTCTCCACCACGCTGGCGCCGCTCCTCGACCATCCAGACGACGAGGGCTCTCTCGCGCCCGCTCAATGCGCGGCCATGCTGCCCAGGCTGGAAGCAATCACCGACCAGCGGGAACACGAGGATGGGGACCCCGTCCTTGAGCGACGCATCGACGACGTGCGCCAACTGGTCACCGTCATGAAGTACTGCTTGGAGAAGGAAGTCGAGCTCATCTTCTGTTGACTGCCGCGGGCTGTCGCCCGTTGGAGATGAACAGCACTTACGGGACAGCCCTTGGTACTGGACATCGCGGCCGGCCACCTCGCCGCCGGCAGAGTTGAGGCTGCGTTCGCCCTCGCCTCCCGCGCCTTCACCACCGGTGTCCAGTACCGCTCTGGGCGGATCATCGAGCGAGCCCGCGCCGTGCGCCGTACCCTCACCACCGCCACCCCGCCCAAGGTGGTGCGGGACTTCGACGAGCGCCTACACGGCGTCTACCTGTAGGAGAGGGGAACAAAATATGCGGGTAGGGATCACCGGCCACCGCGGGCTGAGCAAGAACGTAGAGCAGCAGGTGCGCGCGATGCTCGATGAGGCCGTACGCGCCTACGGCACCGACGACCTGACAGCCGTGTCCTGCATCGCGGACGGCCCAGACTCCTGGTTCGCCGAAACCGTCCTCCAGCGCGGCGGTCAACTCGAAGTCGTCATCCCAGCAAGCGAGTACCGCGAGAACCTTCCGAAATGGCATCACCCCGTCTATGACGAGCTGTACGCCCACGCGGCCGACGTCCACGAGACCGGCATGGTCGAGTCAACCTCTGAGGCGCACCAGGCGGGCAGCGAGGCCATGGTGGGTCTGGTAGATGAGCTGATCGCCGTGTGGGACGGGGAACCAGCCCGCGCTTTCGGCGGAACCGCGGACGTAGTCGGGTACGCCCGCCGGACCGGCGTCCCGGTGCGGGTGCTGTGGCCGGAGGGGGCCAGCCGCTGAACCGGTCTACTCCGCCATTCCGACCACATGTTCGAGTCTCACTTCGCCGGGCCCCGCGTGATGGTCAACCCCCGCGCCGCGGCGCGCCAGGAGCACAGCGCGTTGCCCCAGACATCCGTGTCCTCATGGCCGGCCCGGCGACCACGGACCGCGCCGAGGCGTACGCCCTCCTCCTCCGCCAGTGGGCCGCAAACGGCCGACCTACTGACCTCTTCGGATTGTTGTCGGGGGTGGTGACGTGGGGTGATCCCTGCGGTACGTCGGAGTTATGCGGTACGCGCAGGGTGGAGGGCTGACCGCGGAGCGCCGGCTGTTACGCGAGCGGATCCGGTACGAGGCGGGGGAGCGGTTCGGTCGCGGTGAGAGAACCGCGGTGATCGCGAAGTGCCTGCGGGTCAGTGAGCGGTCGGTGGAACGCTGGCGTCGTGCCTGGCGGGAGGGCGGAATGACCGCGCTCGCCTCCGCGGGGCCGCCGAAACTGCCCAAGGTGTCCGATGAGCAGTTCGCTGTCCTGGAGAAGGAACTGGCACGGGGCCCCGCCGTGCATGCATAGTGGGTACTCTCTACGCTGGTCCGCATGGACGACACTCTCCCCGAGCCGTTCTCCACGCTCACTGGCCTCGAAGCGGAGCCGACCATCGAGCAGGCCAGGGTCCTCACCGCCGCGCTCAATGCCGTGCCCGACTTGCAGCGGTGGCTGCGCATCCAGCGACAGAAGACCGGGCGCGGCCTCCTCGACTCGGGCCGCGACCGGTACGAGCTGGCGCCGCACCTGGAGGTGACGCCGCAGCGCGTGTCCAACATCGCCAGCGGCCACACCCGGAGCAAGGCACCCCACAAGACTGCGTGACCTCGCACGACGAGCGCCCGCCGGCCCCTGCAGAGCGGGGCAGGCGGGCGCTCGTGCGTAGCGGCTCAGGCGGCGGCCGGGGCGAACAGGCTGAGCTGCTCGGTCTCGTCCGGCACAGCCTGGAGCGGGGGAAGTTCAGCAGGTCTGCCGAGGTGGGCCTTAATTCTGTTGCCGCGCCGAACGCGAAACCGCAGGATGTCAGCACCGATCGCACGTGATCCACCGAGGACGAAGAGTGACTGAGAACGACGACCAGCGCCAGACCCTGACGAACGCGCACGGTGTGCCGGTCCTGACCTACCTGCGCGGTGTTCGCGAGGGGCACCCATGGGCGGACCTGGCCGAAGTGGTCGGCCCCAACCCCGTGGACACCATCGTCTCCGACATGTCCGGATGGGCAGTGTCGGGATCGGTGGAGCTCGGCGGGCAACTGCTGTGCCGCGGCGCCCGGGTGATGCGGCACGCTCATGAGATGCGAACGGACCTGATCGCGTCTCCACCGCCGGCCGACTGGTCATCGCGCGTCGGAGACGGACTTCGCGTGGTTCCTTGCGACCGCGCCGCCGACGCGGTCTTCCCGGCATGGCGAGCCGCATTTGCCGCCGGGCACCCTGACCATCACCAGGGCAGCGACGAACAAGCACTGAACGAGCGTCTGGCACCTCTGCTGGCGGGCTCCGTCCTCGGTCCCGTGCTTCCGTGCAGTGCCTTGGTAGTGGACGAGACGGACCACGTCGTCGCCGGGGCGATCGTCACCGACCGCAACGGCCTGCCCTGGATCGCCGACGTGTTTCGCCAACCAGGGGAACGCTACGCGGGACTTGGCGCCGACCTGCTCCGCCGAGTGCTCAGCGATGCGGCGGCCGATGGGTTGGCCGAAGTCGCCCTCGCCGTGAGCGACGCGAATCCGGCACGCCGCGTGTACGAGAAGCTCGATTTCGAACTGACCAGCACGTCGCTGACCGTCGTAGTGCCGTAGGTCGCCTTCGTACGGCCCCCCTTGCTGTCTGCAACGACCTGATGAGGTTCAGTTCACGGTGGCCGGGCGGCGGGGCGCGGGTGTGGCCGTAACGGTCGTCCACGGCGTGCGTTCGAGGATCAGGCGGCGCAGTGTGCGCATCTGGCGCGGGGTGTTCCAGCCGAGTACGCCGACCACCCTGCCGTGGTGGCCGTAAGCGGCGGCGCACGAAGAAGGCGCCCGCACGGAGAGCTTCCTCGATGCCCGCCGGGCGCGCGGGCGGTCGGCGCGGTATGTCAGCGCGCTGACCTGTCGTGGTCGGGCTCATGGTCGGGGCTACGGTCAGGGCGTGTCGCCGGAGTGGTAGAAGCGGCACGCGACGCCGGGGCCGGGCGTGCGTGCTTCGCCGGGGCGCGGGTCGTACAGGGCACGGCCTCCAGGGAACTGCCCGAGCTCGGTGGACAAGGCCACGCCGTCGTCGACTTCCTCCGGCCGCCAGCCCGTGATGTCCAGCAGCAACCCGTCCAGCGGCCCGCCTATCAGCGTGGCGTACGTCCGGTGCGGAAGCGGACCGGGGTTAGGGTCGTCGTGGTCGTGGCCGTAGACCCGGCCACGCAGCAGCTGCTCATCACCGTTCATCCGACCAGCCTTCCAGCCAGCACCGACAACGCGGGTTTACCCAAGGCCGCGTTGGGCTTGCCCGCGCCGCCGGCGGACGGTGTGCCCGGGTCAGGCGCGGAAGCGGGCGGGCGGTCTGCGGCGGGCCACGACCGGGGACGGCCGGGTGGAGGTCGCGCTGTCGCCGCCCTCCGACGCGCGCCCGGGTGAGGGGGCGTGCCCAAGCGTACGGGTACGTTCCGCCGAGCCGCCGACCAGGCCTGCGACTCGACAGGACGCAGCCCAGTCGGCGAGCACCGGCTGCGCCCTTACCTGAGGCGCACTGATTCGCCAGGGCGGGCAGTTCGACCGGCAGGGCAGTCTGCGCCTCGACAATCAGCTGTTCCAGCCGATTCTCGTCAACGGCAATGTCTGGACCGGAGGACACGTGCGGTGGGTCCGACACGGAGATCACCCCTTCCGTGCCCAGTCTCACACCGATCCCGTCCCCTCTCACGTCAGGCAAGCCCGTGACGAGGGCGGGAGCGGCGGCCAGGGCGGTCAGCTGAGCTCGACCGGGCATGCCGCATGCGCAGGCAAGATCGTCTGACACCTCGTCCTCGGCGGCAAGGGCTACACGGCGGCCGCTTGGCAGCGGTTCGACTTGGAACCGCCCCACGCAGCGCTAGTTACCCTGCTTCTTCACGTAAGCCACGGCCGTCATGCAGAGCCCAAAGACCCCAGCGAAGACCGCAGCTCCACTCCCGATCGCCGACACCGGCGACATGCCAAGCGTGGCCCAGAGAAGGCCGGCCACCCCCGAGCAGCCGCCCCTCCCCAACGATCCCCCGGCAGTCCACGGCCGGCCGCCGGGCGGGGACGACGACGGAGGTCTCGTCGACGTAGCCTTCGACGACGCGCTGCGTGCAACGCAGCTGCCGCCGCAGGACGACTTCACCCGGGGCGTCGGGCAGGGCCTCGGACCACTTCTCGGCCTGGTCGGTAGTCCACAGCACGACATACGGTGTCGCGGGTCCTGACATCGGAAACGGCACGCCTGCCGATGTACCAGGTATCGGGCTTCTCACCGGGCCCGTCCTGCACGTCCACGCGGCTGACGACCAGCGATGCGTTGCCGAGACCGCCGTACGCCGCGGCTCTTTCCTCGGCATCGATCCGGTTCGCGACGCTGTCCTTGCCACTGGCGGCGGCCGAGGCGATTGACCCACCAGTTAGTTCGGCCAGCCGCTCGTTGTAGCAGTCGTAGGCGCGGTCTACCGCCTTCTGCTCTATGGCGGTGATCTCGTCGCGTGTGGTGGTGCTCATGTACATCCCCTCCCCTGCAGCACCCCGGAAGGCGCTGCGCCGGGCCTATGCCCGGGCCCCAGCGAAAGAACTATCAGGCACAGAGGCCGTCTGTTAACGGGTAGTCAGTGGACCAACACCTCGACCAGTTCGCCCACCTCCGCACGCCATGCACGAACCTGGTCGCGGGTGGGACCGATCTCGTACTGGTGGAAGTGGCACCCCAGGCAGAGGTGCGACCAGAGAGCGTTGGCCCGGCGTGCGGTCTTCGGCGCTGTGTAGCAACGCAGGCAGAGCATCTTGGCCCGCGTGGTGGTGCCAGCGAGACCCAGAACCGCAGCGTTGAGCGTGCGATCGACGGTGATCTCCAGGGCTGTCCGCAGCGCGAGGGCGGCTCCGCGGTGACGGCCGGCCGGCGTCGCCCTGACGCTGAGACCGGAAAGCAACCGGTCAGCCGTCAACAGGAACTCTTCGACAGAGGTGACCTTGGTGCTCATCGCCCGCGCACCTCCGGCTTGCGCACCCTCTGTACGAGGTCCTGGACCTCGTCCACGAAGCGGTGAGTGTCGGTGATCTGAGCGCCCGTGGCGTGGGCGCCGTTCTGGCACTGCTTGAGGATGTCCACCGCACGCGGTCCGCAGCGGGCGCGCAGTTCCCGGTAGACATCGTCGGTCCGCCCGATGTCGCCGAAGAAGGCCAGCGCGGCGACCTTCATGAGCTTGTTGGCGTCGGTCACGGCGGCCTGCAGCACGTGCTCGGGGCCGCCGGAGCGGTGGTGCCGGATCCAGGCTGCCTCGATGAACGCGTTCTCCAGGGCTATCCGGCACAGACTGGGCGTTCCGGATAGCTGACGCCGTCTCCGGCACTGTGCGGCCGTAGTCTCACCCTGGCAGGAGTGTGCTCTCGATCAAAGCTCATTTTCAGCTGGCGTGCAACTATGACTTCGGGAGAACTTCCGTAGGCCCGGAGGATTTCCTTTGCTGTCAGGAGCTATAGCCTTTGATGTCTCCGTTGAGGCCGCCGCATGCCTGTACGGTCCCGTGGACGACGACTACTGTGTACGCCCCGAACAATTCCACGGGCCTCATATCCTTAATGCTGCGAGTGAGTTGTGAACTCACCTGATCAGGCCATGTGAACGACCAATCTGTCTTGCTGACGGGCATGGCGAGGTGGGTATCTTCTCCCTTCGGGAAGGTTACATGGACGATGGCTTTCTCGTTGGGCAATACCGCTGGGTTTCTTTGAATCCTAACGATGGCCTTTGATAGGTATTCTCCATGGCGCTGCACAGGTATTACGGTCACACTGTACCCGTCTGCGGAGTCCACGGGGGCACCGCCTGGGTCCATTACGCACCTGTTCTTGTGGGGGACGTATCGTAGCGATCCGATTAGATTCGTGATGGAATCATCGCTTACCGATTCCGAGGGGGAGGCGGATGCGGTTGATGGAGTCGATGTGGGTGATGAAGAATTGCTGGTGGGCCCGCCACCCCCGCTTGTCTTCTTACCCTTCTCGTCATGCTGGAGAACATAAGCCCCCACGGCCAATATGCCGACAGCAAGGACGAGGCTTACGGCTAGTTCCACTTTTTTGCGCCGCTGGATCGGGGTTCGCCTCTGGTTGGGCGAGTCATTAATGGTGGAGTCGGAAGATGGTTCTGGTTCTTCGGTCTTGGTCTGCGCCCAAGGGAAGAGGCTTACTGTCCTACTGAACCCGTGATCACGTAAAGAGGTCAAATAAGCCTGAACTTCATCTAGGCCAGGGCGGCGTTGTGGATCCTTTTGCATGCATGCGCTAATGAGGTCGCGCAGCTCCTGCGGAACCGCTGATAGATCTGGCTTTCCGAAAACGACGTGATACTGGGCGGTGAGTGCGTTCACCCCCCTGAACGCATGTTCGCCCGATGATGCGTAGGCTAGAACGGCACCCAGGGAATAAATATCCGATTCGGGGGCTACGGCTTTCCCTCTCACCTGCTCCGGAGAGTAGTAGCCTGGGGTCCCGAGAATCATCCCGGTGTGAGTGGCTTTACTGAAATCCGAGGCGTAAACGAGGCCAAAGTCGATGATTTTCGGACCGTCTGGTGTTAGCAGAATATTTCCAGGCTTGAGGTCGCGGTGGACCAGACCGGCCTGGTGGATTGCTGTTAGTCCGAGCGTTAGTCCTAAACCTAACTCTAAGCTCGATGCAATGCCGAGAGCGCCACGTTCTTGCACGTGGTCGCGCAGCGAGTGGCCATCGACGTACTCCGTGGCGAGCCACGGTTCAGGAGCACTGGTGTCGAAGCCGATGACGCGTACCGTGTAGGGGCAGCGGACAGCACTGGCGGCGGCAGCTTCGCGAGTGAATCTGCGTCTGAACTGCTCTTCTTGTGCGTGTCCACCTTTGATCGTCTTAACGGCCACGTACTCGCCCTGGCCGTCACGCCTGGCCAAGTAGACGGTTCCCATGCCGCCGGACCCGAGGCGTGCCTGAAGGCGAAACGGACCAATCTGCCTTGGGTCGCCATCCCGCAGGTCATCCATGCATAGTCCCCCTCCCGAGCGGCTGAGCGTAGCGGGTTCCATCCCGCCATGCGACTGCAGCGATCATCGCTGACCTGCCTGGTGCAGCGGAAGTTCACCCATGGCATCATCGAACCGGTCCCGATCCTCACCTTGAGCCCCGGGACCTTGCGGTGTCGCTGCGTCGGGGGCGTGCCAACGCGTGTGAGACGAGTGCCCTTGGCCGAAAGTATTCGCCTGTCGAGGGACGGGGTCGTGTTGCCATGGCCATAGGAGTGACCGGTGCCCCCAAAGAGTCGTGGAAGGACTAGGGGAAGGCTCGCCGGTGCCCTCAAGCTGCTTCTGTGCCGAATGTACGTGTGGATGAAGGCCACATATCCGGGTGATCCCGGGTTCAGGCCGGCGTAATGGTCTCGGCCCAGGTGTCGAGCCGTCCGTTGCCGCGCCATCGGCCTCCAAGGCCTCGTTGGGGTTGCGGTGGGGTGACGGCGGGATGGGGTTGAGGTACAGATCTCCCGCCGAACTAGGCCGGTGGTTACAGTGCTGCATGGCAGGTGGGACGGCGGCCCCTGCCCAGGGCGCTGCGCGCAAGGGCCGCCCGAGCCCTGCGGTCCTGTCACAGCGCAAGGCATTACAACGCTAAAACCCCAGCACCCGACCACGCCCGCCCCGTGCATCGGTCGAGTGACGCGGATGCAGCCAGAGCACCGCTTCGAGAAATCGGGGCTGAGGATCTCCTCCAACCCGCAGTTCAGCCAAGCAGAGCCGCCCAATCCGGCGCGCGCCTTGCCATCCCTGGCCTGGTCACCAGCCCGCCGCCGGGGCCCGCCCTGCGGCAGTTGCACTGCGGTCTTCGGCACCGTGCGGCAGAACAGCCGTCCAGCTCCTTTGACACCGCCCGCTCGACCGGGCTCCCCGTGCTGCGCCGAACGACCGCAGACGACCAGTAGCGGCTGCCGGTGAAGAAGCTGATGTCCCTGCGGGACGGCCGGGAATCAGCGGTCGAGACCTGCCTCCCACCGCAGCCGACGGTATACGTGGTCGCTGAAGAGATGGTGGCCCCTTTGAAGCAGCTCGCCCACCTCCGCTGCTCCACGCGGTACGTCGGCGGAGAGATGCCAGCCCTGCACCGACTGCTCGGCCCACGACCGCAGTCGGTGGTCCGGATCCTCCAGCAGCGTCACCGATGCTCTCAGCCGTTCGAGCCCGCCAGTGGCGTCGAGAAGCCGGAACGCGGCGACCCGCACATGCCGTGGCTGGTCGGACGCCAGCCGCGCGGTGAGCCAGTCGGTGTCCACAGACCGCGCCGAGGGCAGCAGGGCCGCGGTCACTTCCCGGACGACGCCGGGCGCTGCATCGTCCAACAGTGGCAGCAATCGTCGCGTGTCGGTTACGTCCAGCGTGCGCAGCCCGGCCACGGCCCGCGCCCGCACACCCGGGGTGGGATGGGTGAGCAGGGGCCACAGCAGTGCGGCGTCGGTACGCTGACCGCATTCCGCCAACCCGATCGCTGCGCCGGGCGGCAGTGCGGCGTCGCCCGGCTCGCAGCAGCGGCGCCGGTACCAGGGCAGCGGATCGATCCCGTGCTGCCGTAGGACGTACCGCGCGCAGGCCCGCACCAGAGCTGCGCGGTCCGCCAGGAACTCCTCAGCCCGGGCCGGCCGCCCCGCCCGCCGCAGCGCCGTGACGCCGATCGCACGCACGCGCGGGAAACGGGCCCCGAGCAGTGGGGTGAACACGTCGTCGTCCGGCGCGCCTGTGGAAGAGTCGCCCACGGCGGCAAGAGCGGCCTCCCCACACAGGGTCTGCACGACAACGTCCTCGTCGCGTGAGGCCGTGCGAGCCAGTTCCACAGAAGTCAAAAGGCGTTCCTCGACCGCCAGACGGTACGCAAACCGCCTTACACCGCGGTCGGCATGGCCGAAGAGGGCATCGAGACACTCGCGGGGTGCCCTGCGCAGGATCTCGCCGAGCAGTCCGACGGCGGCGTTACCGCGGTCACGACGGCCGACGAGCAGGATCAACGGTGTCAGGGCCACGGCAGTGTCCACGACCAAGAGATCGCGCAGGAGCGCCCGCGCCCGCTCGCGAACCGGTTCTGCCCAGTCGGAAGCGCGGATCACGAGGAGCGGCAGCAGAGCGGGATACGCCGCCGCCTGGCGCACGGCCCGTTCACGGATCCGGCCGTCGCGGTGGCACAGTGCCAGAGCGAGCCGCGGCTCGTCGAACGATGCGGCGCCGGCGGGCAGCGGGGCGGTGTGCTCCCACAGCGGCAAGCGGCTCGGCCGGTACCAGTCGACCGCCCGCACACTGGTGTCCAACGCCAGCCAGGCAAGAGGATCGGCAACGGTGAGAGCAGTCTGCAGCGGCGCACCACCCGCCAGCCGCACCGCCGCAGCCTCGCCGCCCCCGAAGTCCCCACGCATGCCTCACGCCCCCGCCGTCGACCCATGCAGCCGTCCACCCGGGATCGTAGTTCGGGTGCAGGCCCAAGACCGCAGGGTTTTTGATTCCGGCGCTTGCGGAGTTGCTGGGAGATCCGCAACGATTTCTACGAAGCATTCCTCACCTTCGGATGCGGCAGAGGGCACAGGAGAGGCACCACGCTGGTGGCCAGCATGGATGAGGACTCCCCCGTTGCTCGGCCGAGTGACCCTCAAGCTGAAACTCAGTGAGGCGATCCGGCAGGGCCTGATCGCGTCGTAGGAGCGGGGCGGAAACAGGAGCGCAGGCCCGGCCGAGGGCCGGGCCTGCGCGCAGTGAGCGGGGCGAACCGCCTTGATGCAGGAGAGAAGGTTCGACGAACCGTGACCCGAGCTGACTGGACGCAGGCACCCGCGCAGCTCGTCGATCCGGCTATGCCGCACGAGCAGTTCGGCCAGCGGGTCACGGTTGTTGACCGGTGTGGAGCCGTACGTGCGCAGCACCTCGACCGCCTCATCCGTGCGGCCCTGCCCCTCGCGAACGGACGCCCGGGCCGTGGGTGAGATACGGCGTCAGCTCCAAGCGGATGACGCTGAGGACGTCGTCACGGCTGACGGGATGCTCCCGGCCGGGACGAGGGAAGGCCCCTGGGCCCGTGAGGGCGGCCCGGGGCTTTCACTCTGCGTGCTCCGGGCCCGTATCAGCCGTTGGCGAGCGCCTTCACTCGGTCCAGTGCCCCGTTGAACCTGTCGTGGTCGCCGACGGTTGGGCCGGACGAGGTGTACTGCCACAGCGTGTAGTAACCCCAGCCGGCCGGCAGCGTGCCGACGGTCGAGGCGTACCGGGCGATCCACAGGGGATTCTTGGTGGCGAAGCCGCCGTAGTTGCCGGTGCACTGGGTCCACCAGCTGGTGGCCGTGTAGATCACGGCGTCCCGGCCGGTGCGGGCCTTATAGGTCTTGAGGAAGTCGGCGATCCAGCTGACCATCGCACTCGCCGACTTGCCGTAGCAGGAGGCCCCGTAAGGGTTCCACTCGATGTCGAGGACGCCCGGCAGGGTCTTGCCGTCGCGGGACCAGCCGCCGCCGTGGTCTACGAAGTAGTTGGCCTGGGCGGCGCCGCTGCTGGTGTCCGGGGTGGCGAAGTGGTACGCGCCGCGGACCATGCCGACGTTGTACGAGCCGTTGTACTGCTGCCTGAAGTAGGAGTTCGTGTAGTACGTCCCCTCGGTGGCCTTCATGTCCGCCCACTTCACACCGCTGTTCCACAGCGTCGACCAGGCGACGTTGCCCTGGTAGGAGCTAACGTCGACGCCTTCGGTCTGAGTGGCCCTCCTGGTGGCGGGCGTGCCGCTACGGCCGTCGTGCGCCAGGACACCCATGCCCATGTAGGCGGAGCCACGGGCGGGGGTGGTGTCGGCCGAGGAGGGTGCGGTGCAGAGGACCGAGAACGCTGCGAGCAGGGCTCCCGTAACGGTCAGCCGCCCTACGCGGGCCGTTCCGGATCTGTGCACGGGCATGACGTGCCTCCGATAATTGGACGGTACTCGGTGGGAGGAAATGCGCGCATGCCCCACGGTCGCACGGGCGGAGAGCGGATCAAGGTCGACCCGCCGGAAGCGGCTCACGAGGCTCTGTCACCGTCCGAGCTGCACGCGGCGCGGGCGGAGGCATGGTCGGGGTCCGCCGCCCCGACCGTGACGACCCGGGCGCCGCATTGACGGCGGCGCGGCGGCCCGGGCCGACGCGGTCCCAGACCGCCGGGCGCCGCGCTGGATTCATCGGTTTCGGCGTGCTCGCGCGGCAGGGTCTGGCCGAGTACTGCGGTTGCGCGTGTCCTGGGTGGCGCTTGGGCGGCCTGGAGGAACCTTCCCGGCGGAAGGCGCTGGGCTGGTAGGGGGTTGGCTGTCCGCTGTGCCGCGCAGGATCGGCAGGACCGCCAGGAACAGCACAATTGCGCCCACCGCAATCAGCACGGGAGGAACGTGAGCCGCCCTGCCTGCCAGGGTGAACAGCACGGCCGGAATGCTTCCGCCGGCGGCCAGCGGCATGGTCACGCCGATCGCGGACGGTGAGGTCGACTCAGCCTCGTCAGTGGTGACTTCCACTTTGGCCGGGCCGAGCTTCCAGCTGAACGTCAGTCCCGTACTCTCCCGCAGAGCGAAGACGTCCGCGCGGTTGCTGGGCGTTTCATCGCTGAGGTCAGGGCCGGCGTGATGCCGGTGACATGGAGGACGGCCGCTCTGCGAGTGACCGTAACCCGGCCTCCGCAAACTGCAAGGAGCCAGCACCGCACGGGCTGGCGATCAGCGGTCCACGAGGTCAGTCGGAGAGCTGGCGTCGGGCCGGGTTGCTGCCACGTCATCGACGCAGAGGGCTCGGGCGGGGCCGGGGTCGGTGGTGGATGCGGTCGATCTGGTGGTGGTCGAGAGTGCGGCAGCGCCGGCTCGGCATCTTCGAACCGGCGGCTCAGCGAGTCCCTGAGAGACGTAAAGCGGGCTGCGGAGAGCAGGGGCGCAGGGCTCGGCCAGGCCGATGAACGGCGAGCAGCACGAGGTACGTGCGCTGAGGGTGCTCATCCCTCGGCCGGCGACGGATCCTCCGGGTCCGTCATCACCAGTGCCGCGAGGTCCAGGAAGGCTTTGGCCGTACCGGACTTGATCCGGAAGAGGTCGATCGCGCGCGGGGATGACAGGTGGGGGTCGTAGGGGATCACGACCAGGTCCCGGTAGCGTTCTGGCAGCCCGGACTGGGTGAGCCGGGACGCGGGCTCGTTGTTCATGGTCTGGGTCACGGTGACCACGACGCTGTCGGCCAGCGCGCCCCAGCCTTGGGCGCGCAGACCGTCAAGGAGTGCGGCGACGGGGTCGTCCTGGTGCTGGAGCGTGGTGCACACGACCAGCTGATCGGTGTGCTGGAGCACGATGTCTGCCATGTCGTCGAATCGCTCCGCTGCCCAGTCGATCAGGATGACCGGGTAGTGCCGGGCTGCCAGGGACAGGATGTGCCGGTACTCGTCGGCGTATGCCGGGCTCGGCGTGGCCCGCAGCGCGCGGTGGGCCAGCACGTGCAGGCCGGAGGGCAGGATGCTCGTGCCGTGCCGCACCTCCTCGTACGGGGCGTCCGGCGCCAGCCGGGTCAGCGTGCGAGGGGTTGAGGAGGCGTCGGGCGGTAGCTGGCTGTGGAGGTCGCCGGTGTGCGGTGCCCCGTCCAGAGCCAGCGCCGCTTGTTGGCGCAGCGCCACGAAGAGGGAACCCAGGATGACGGTTGTGGTGAGTCGCCCGGAGTGGGGCTGCGCCCCGACGAGCATGATCCGGCGGCTGTGTCGCAGCCGGCGGTGGACCAGAGCCAGCTTGTGGTCGCGTTCGGCGCGGCCGAAGTAGCCGAAGGAGGGTGGCCGGGGCGCCTTGGTCTCCGCCCTGGGTGCGCGTTCGCGCGGGAGCGAGGGCGGGTGGGTCTCCTGCCGGACGTCGTTGGTGACCGGGGTCTTTGCCCACGGCCCGTTCACCGGTGCTGCTGCAAGGTCTGCCGAGCCTGGTGTCAGTTCGGGCGGCTCCACCCGTGTGCGATGCGCGTCGGGTGCGTCCGTATCGAGGCGCGGCGCGGGACCCGTCCGGCCCTGCAGTGCTGCTGCGATCGCCACGTACTGGGCAAGTTTGTCGGCCACCTCACCGGCTGTCGGCCGTACTGTCGGGTCGGAGTCCAGGCAGCGCAGGACGAGTTCTCGCAGGGGCTGCCAGGTATCGCCCGACCACAGGTGCATGTTCTCGGGCAGGCCGGGCAACGGGGCGCGGGGGCGGCTGCTGACCAGTCGGAGGAGTTCGCCGAGGGCCCTGATGTTGTCCTCTTTGGTGGGTGGGGCGCCGGCGCCGTGGTATTCGCCGTCGATGGCGCAGTCCGACAGCCCGGTCAGCAGCACTGTCCGTTCCAGTACCACCACTGAGTCTGCTGCCAGGTCGGCCGGTATCAGTTCGTTGAGATGGCAGATGTTCAGCGCGGAGGCCAGGTGGAATCCGAGATGGAGGCTGGTGAGCAGGTCGAAGGCGCTCGTCTGGTTGGGGCCGATGTAGGCCAGCAGGTCGCTCAGGCGGGGTGGCTGGGCGTTGGCGCCGCCGGCTGATGGAAAGAGCTGTACTGCGATCCAGCCGGGGCGGTCGTTCAGGTCGGTGTGGAGCAGTTCGGGGGCGTACCGGCCGGCCATCCGCCGCAGGGCCTCCGCTTCCGTGGTCAGCAACTGTGTCGTAGATGGCGGGAGTTCGGGCCGCGCGGTGCGCACCGCCACCTCTCCGAGGCGTGGGGCGTATCCGAGGTAGACGTTCGTACGGCGGCCTGGGCGCCGCCCGCGCAGCGAGTAGGGGCCGAGCTGGGTCGGGTCCTGCGGGGTGAGCGGGTGCCAGACAGGCGGCCGGACCACCCGGGGCGGCGGCTCGGGGGCGGCGGTCGGAGCCGGCAAGCGCACCCCGAACCGGCTCATCAGCCGGCGCTCCAGGGCGGTGAAGGCGGCGGTTCCGGCTGGCAGCCGGTCAGTGCCGTTCGGGTGGGCGAGCCAGGCTGGGAAGTCCGGGGAGCGGCCCGCCAGTTGCTCGAGGCGGCGGCCGATGCTCCGGCTGGTGCGCACCAGTTCGCCGCTGGGTACGGCGTCCAGCAGGGCGGTCTTGCACTCCTCGGTGAAGTCGAAGACGCGATGCTTGGCGGGCAGCGGCCCGGGGACAGGGGCCGGGCGGGGATGCACGAGGCCGCCCAGGAAGACCTCGGCGAGATGGGTGGTGCGGGCTTGCCAGGGCACTGCGGACTGCACGAGCCGCATCACTGGCACGGTCAGGGGGGATACCGCGGCAAGATGGGCGGCGAGCCGGTAGGCCTCCGGCGAGGCCGCGTCCCGGAAGTGCTGGAGGCTGCCCACCTGGCGGGAGGCGACTGGAGCGTGCTGCCGGGGCCGGGCCAGCAGTGGGAGCTGCACGGTGGTGCCCGGCGAGGTCAGCAGCTCGGCCCAGGTGCGCAGGGAGTCGGCGGTCGGTTCCAGCACCGGGACGGGCAGGCCGGTGAAGTCGATGGGCAGGACGGGGTCGGTGATCCGCCAGGCTGTGCCCGCGCCGCCGGGCCTGTGAGTGGTGGCCTGCCAGCGGTCGGCCTGGATACCGGAGCCGTCCCACAGTGCGGGCGGCAGGGTGTGCAGGATCGCTACCGGGCCGTTCTCCGCCCAGGTCAACAGGGTGTCGTGGACCGCGCCGCTGCGCCAGCCGGAGCCCATGCCGTCGCTCACGACGAAGACCAGGGTCTGCCCGGAGGGGTCGACGAGCATGGACGGGGAAAGCGCGGAGCTGTCCGGGTTGAACGGGTGGCCGCGCAGCACCGGGCCGCCCGGGGCGCGGGTGTCGAGGCCGCGGACCTGGATCGAGCGGAAGGCGCCGATCCGCTGGAGGGTCGTGAGCAGCTCGGCGGCAAGCCGGTGCCAGAGCAGCATGGACAGGCCGTCGTCGAGTACCAGGACGAGATTCAGCCAGCGTTCCCGGCGCGGCCGGAGCACGACGTCGGGCAGCCGGGTCTCGGCGAGCTGGGCGGCCGTGGCCGCCTCGTCCACCTCGCGCAGCCGGAGGCTTGGCCGCTTCCGTTTCAGCGGCCGCAGCGCCCGTCCGATCACCAGCTCGTCGCGCAGGGCCTTCTCCTGCGGTACCAGCAGCGGCAGCGCCGACGGGCCGGGGTCCGGGGCCGGCGGAGGCAGCGCGGTCGGCAGGTCGGGCAGCTCCGGGAGCTGCGGTGCGGCGTGCAGTTCCGGCCGAGTCAGCGCGGGCAGTTCGGGGTCGGGCCGTGGGGTGTCCGGTTCCTCGTCCGGCTCGGCGGCCGGTTGCGGCGGGTTTGAGGGCGCGGGCTGGGCGGGGGGTGCCGTGCGGCGCAGCAGCCGTGGCAGGGGCAGGTCGTGGGCGTCCTGCGGCAGACGGCCGGCCAGCCACAGCATGTCGAGTACTTCCTGCGGGTCAGGGTCGTAGCCCACGCCCTTCAGCACCCGCAGCAGTGCTCCGAGCCGGTTGCCCCCGCCGTCCTCCCACTCCCCCGGCACGGCCTATACCGTTCCTGTGAGCTGGTGCAGAACGGCGTCCAGCAGCCCGTCGGCGTCCAAGTGCACGCCGCTGGTACGCAGGAATACCGCGTTGAGGAGTTGGTCGGTAGCGAGTTCACCGGGGGCGCGACGGCGCAGGAAGGCCTGGAGCAGATCGTCCACCTCCGGCAGGATCTCCGGCCCGAGGTGCGCGGCGACGATGGCCCGCAGCCGTTCCTCGTCAGGCATCGGCAGGTCGAGCCGGATGCAGCGGCGCAGGAAGGCGGGGGGAAAGTCCCGCTCGCCGTTGCTGGTGATGACGACGACCGGGAACTCGGTGCACTCCACCCGGCCCTGCCGGATGGTCACCGAACCGCGGTGGTCGGCCGTCAGCACCTCCACCTCGGCCAATTCCTCGGGCAGCCGGGCGAGTTCGGGTATTTCGAAGACGCCCTCCTCGAACACGGTCAGCAGGTCGTTGGGCAGGTCCACGTCCCCCTTGTCCATCTCGTCCACGAGGAGCGCGCGGGGGATGTCGTGCGGGGCGAGCGCCGTGCCGAGCGGGCCGAGCCGGATGAACGTGCCGATGGAGGGTTCCGCCTCGCCGCGGTCCCGGCTCAGCGTGGTCTCCCGCAGCCGCCCGATCGCGTCGTACTGGTAGAGCGCCTCCTGCACGCTGGAGCGGCTGTTGACTGGCCAGCGCAGCAGCTGCCCGAGGCTCAGCTCGTGCGCCACCGCGCCCGCCAGCGACGACTTGCCAGTGCCCGCCGGGCCGGTCACGAGCAGCGGGCGGCGCAGATGCAGGGCCGCATTGACGATGTCCGCGTGCTCCGGCGCGACCAGATAGGGCAACGGCCCGGCCGTACGGCCACCGGGGCTGAAGCGCCGCCAGGGCGGAGCGGGCGGCATGGTGACCGGGCGGGCCACGCCGTCCCCGCGGAAGATCCGCCAACTTCCGTGTGCCGACGTGGTCATCCGTTCTCCTGGGGTTCTGCCAGCTGCAGCCGGGGCATCGAGCGGTCCGCGTCCGACCAGGCGAGGACGGGGCGGCCGGCGTACTGGTGGGGACTGCCCAGCGTCATCGCCCGGTACGCGCGCGTGACCTCCGGCAACGTGCGCACCGGCACCGGTGACAGCCGGGCCAGGGCATGGGAGCGGTCGGCCCATTCGCGGTCCCACATCACCACGGGCACCCCCATCAGCAGACAGGTCTGCACGATCTCGTCACGTAAGCGAGGCGGGACGTCCACGGCGACCCGGACGGCGTCCTTGTCGGCCAACAGGGCGCCATAGACCTCACTGCGGCCCTGGGCGGGGTCGTCGAACGTCAGGAGCACGTCCGAGTCGAGAAGTCTCCAGCGCCGGCGCCAGTCAGGATGGAAACGCTCGTGGCGGTGCAGGAGTTCCGGACAGGTGACGACGACCGGGAACTCGGCGCCGAGCACCCCGGGCAGTTCGTCGGGCTCGAGCGGATCGCCGTCGGTGCCGGCCATGCCCCACTCGTCCACGGCGAGGTTCAACTCGTCCCGGCCGACCAGGAGTTCCAGCACCGGTCGGCTCCTGTCGGGTGCCGCCCGGTACAGCGACTCCAGCACACCGAGCAGCTCATGGGCCACCTCGGCGCCCGAGCGGGGGGTCTCGGCGTCCAGCGGGGTCTGCCGGGGCCCGCTGCCTTCATCGCACCACACCCGCAAGCGGTAGCGGTCCGCGCCGGCCCGCTCCACCCGGGCCGTCACCCACGCCGGAGCCGTCCGCTCCCGCGCCGCACGTGCCCACTCCTCGGCGTCCGTACGGCGCTCCAGGAGCGAGGAGGCGGGGATGCCCAGCCGATCCACGACGGACATCGTCCACAGCCGCAGAGCCGCCTGCAGCGAGGGCGGCGCGAGCGCGGCCAGGTACTCCACCACGCGCAGCAGCCCTGGCACCCGCAGACCGTCTGCGTCAGTACGGCTGTCGCCGGTGAGGCACTCCAGGTGCTCCAAGAGCCCCTTGACGCCCTCGCTCGTGGGGAGCGCGGCGGCCAGGGGCAGCGCGGCGCGTGCCACCTCGGGTAGCCGGGCCCGCAGGGGCGTGGGCAGGTCGTCCAGGTAGCGCGTCAGCTTGCGGTGCTCGCGCGGGGACAGCAGCCGGGGCACCTGCGACATCCGGCCGGCCGCCAGCAGCGGGGGCACCGCCGTCGGCTCCCGTCGGCGCAGCACCTCCGTCAGCGCGGCCAACGCCCGTGGTTCGGTCAGCAGCAGGGCTGCGAACTCCTCGGTGGTCGGCGGGGACAGGGTATCGTGGACTCCGTATCCGCAGTGTTCCGCGACGGCGCGCGCGTGTTCGATGCGCAGCCCCGACGCCGGCATGTACCGGTCCAGCAGGTCCACCAGCAGCTCGGACGCCGGATCGTCCGGGTCGGGTTCCGGTGCCTCGAACAACATGGCCGCGCCGGCCGCCTGCAGCTCGGCCTCGATACGCTGCCAGGGGATGCCCCAGCTGCGCCGCGCAATGTGCTGGGAGCTGTAGGGCAGCGGCCGGCCGGTGACCGGGTCGTGGGGAGGCATGACGTGTCCGGCAACGATGCCCACCACCGCGTTTTCTCCGATGGACCACAGAGGGCAGCCGCTGTACGAGGGGCCGATGGCCATGCCGGTGGGGTCGCCGTCGACGTAACCGACTACCTCGTCACAGGACTTGACCCGCACGTCCGCGAAGGTGTGACTCAGCCCGCTGCTATGCCAGGCGCGCAGCGACTGGCCGATCGCCATCGGCAGCCACAGGGGTGGAGGCACGTCGCGATGCGGTTCCGACTCCAGCCGCAGGACCGCCAGATCGCCCAGCCACTCGTGGTCCTCGGCCCGCGGGATACCCGGTGCGCCGTCCCGGCGGCGCGCGGGCACCCAGTGCGCGATCCGGGCGTGGGCGCGGACCGTGCGGGACAGGCCGTGCAGGGCGACCGGCACGGTGTGGTCGCCCGGGTGCCGCGGATCGAACGGTCTTCGCCCCAGCGCGTCATTAACGACATGGGCACAGGTCAGCAGGTGCTCTCGGGGCAGCAGGACACCCGCGCCCACGCTCTCGGAACCAGCGGCCTTCAGCACGGAGACCACGCAGTGACGCGGGTCCGCCGCGGCCGACGGGCGCTTGGTGAACCAGCCCACGCCGTCAGTCCGCGGCAGGTGCAGGCCGCCAGGTGGCCGAGACCGTCAGATGGGCCTGCCCGCTACCCGCGACGAAACCCAGCTTGAGATCCTGCCCGACCTGCACGCCGAAGGTAACGTTGATCTCCTGCGGCGGCATCTCGGCGCCCGCCACAGCATCATGGATCTCCTGCAGGATCGGCCCCAACGGCCGCAGTGTGCTGCGCACCGTCTCGACGGCGCGGTCGGCAACGCCCCGCCCGCCCCGGGACACCGGAACGGTGGCCCCCATGCCCTCCGGGAGATCCACGGCCGGCTCCACGGGACCGTCCCAGGCCTCCCCCGGTACAAGCTGAAACCAGACGGGTGTCCCGTCCGCCAACTGAAGTTCACTGAAGTCCGACACCCTTACCATTGTGCCGATCACGGCCCCGCTGAGAACCCTCCGTGCTCGAGGTCCTCGCCGATCCGCTCCACCTCTTCCAAGGTGCTCGGCCTTCACGAGAAGACCGCCATGCGCTACGCGGACTCCGCACGGGCTCTGCTGGAGCAGACGGCCGAGGCAAACCCTGCGGGTTAACCGCGAAACCACGGGGCCATCCCACAGAACCGGGAGACCGCACCTCCACGAACTCGCGGGGATCTGCGCCCAGGACTCCTACTTCGGGAACCAGAGGACGAGTAACCGGCGAGTAGGGCTTTGACCATATTAGTCATGCGCCCCCTTGAGCGCGCTTGCGCAGCCCGTTGCGACTTCTTCCGAGACTCGGAGCCGTTCATCCTGTTCATGCGCCCCAGTGCACTCGGGCGCACAAGGGCGCACACATGCGATCGACGACCGATAGAAGCGACCGTTTACAGGGGTGGCGCACGGCCTTCTAACCCCACGAACGGCGCCGGCGGAGTCCACCCGGTCGCGTCAGCGTACTTCCATACCAGGCAGAGCCTACCCGTTCGTGATCTTGCCGGATGCGGAACGGGTAGGCCCCGAAACCCACGGAGGGGCTTGAAATGACGGTACAGGTAAGCACAACCGGACTGTTGGTCATCGCGGCAGCAGTGGCAGCTGGGGTCGTGGTCTACAGGTGGTCCCAGCGGCGGACGGGAATCGGGGTCCCGCAGCAACGGGGGGACCTTGGTCAAGCCGTCGGTGCGGCGGCGGCCGTTGGCGCGCTCCTCGCCGCGGTGCTGGCACTCCCGGAGGGCGCGGCTACCGCGGATTCAGGGAGTGCGCCGCCAGTGAAGTCGCCGACCAGCACGGCGCAGCCCTCGAACTCAGGGTTGCCGAGCCGATGAGCCAAGTTGACGTGACGCGCTCGGCCTCCGGGCGGGCGCCCGCCCAGACAGTCAGGTGAGGCGGGCAATGGCGGTGGGAGGGGCAGGGAGGACAGGCTGGTCGATGTCACGTCCGAAGCTCTTCGGCTCGCACAGCATCCTCGTGTTCAAGCCGAACCCACGGATGCACCGACCTCAAGCAGACCGACGGACCCGTGGGTTCCCGCTGAAGAACCTTCAGTTTCCGCGAACTCGCGGGGTTCCTCGGGTGTGAGTAGTTGCGGTACAGAAAGTGCCGCTGAGATTGATCTTGCTGAGGTTGGGCTACTTCGCGGGGGCTTCGAGCTGGCGGGGTACCGCGCCGGCGCGCAGTTCCCGAAGGTCCGGGTTGTGGTTGTAGAGGGTGCCCGGTGAGACGCCGAGGAGCTTGGCGATCGAGGTGATCGAGCGGCCGGGGTCGGGCGCGCCGCCGCCCAGCCGTCTGCCCCTGCCATCCGCCGATCTGCGGGCGATGCTCCCGATGGAGCCCGGCGACCTGATCGTGGTGGCCGCCCGCCCGGCGATCGGCAAGTCCGTGGTACTGCTGGACATCGCCCGGTGCGTGGCGATCGAGCACCGCATCACCGTGCTGGTGTCGTCCATGGAGATGAGCCGCCCGCAGCTCATGGAGCGGCTGATGGCGGCCGAGGCTCGCGTGCCGCTCAACCGGATCAAGGACCGGCCGACGGGCACTCGGCAAGAGACGTTGAGCGGCTTCTCGGCGCAGCGGAGGAGCTACATCAGCGGCTCATCACTGAGCACAACGCGGGCGCCACAGCCGACCCCGAGCCGACAGAGTGACCCAGCCCCGGGCAGCGGCCGCGGTTCCCCCGAAGCCGGTCGACGGCGGCCGCCGCGGCGGGGCAGACTCGGAGCAGACCGAAAGGGGCACGCGATGACCGCACAGCCGATCCAGCCGCTCGAGCCGGAGCGGGTGCCGCGCAACGCCGAGGGCATCGCGGCCGCGCTGTCGGGCGAGCGCCGTATGGAGTTCTACCGCCAGCTGCTGGGCGCCG
>NZ_JBIUBT010000025.1:0-44700 GCF_044548235.1 Streptomyces sp. NPDC052043 | reverse complement strand
CGGGTGCCATCGTCTCCGGTTCCTCCGGCACGGCCCAGGCCAAGAAGGAGGCCCTCGAGGCCGCGGGCGTCAAGGTCGGCAAGACCCCGACCGAGGCCGCGGCACTGGCCCGGCAGGCGGTGTGACGCGTGAACCCCCCGAAGAACAAGCTCGCCGCGGCCTGGTCCGCACCGGACGGCGGCACGTCGTCCGACGGCGAAGGCCCCGCCCCCTCACAGCCGGGAACCCCCTCACAGCCGGGAAGAGGAACATGACACTGATCGGAGTCCCCCGGGAGACCGCGACGGGCGAACGCCGCGTCGCGCTGGTGCCCAAAGTCGTCGAACGGCTGCGTGCCGCGGGCCTCTCCGTCGTGGTGGAGGCCGGGGCCGGCGCCGGGGCGCTGATCCCCGACGAGCAGTACGAGCGGTCCGGGGCCGCCATCGGAGAACCGTGGGCCGCCGACGTCGTGGTCAAGGTGAACCCGCCGACACCCCACGAGATCGGCCTGCTGAGCCCGGGATCCGCCGTGATCGGCTTCCTGGCGCCGCTGACCAGGCCGGAGGTCGCCGAGCAGCTGCGCCTGACCGGTGTCGCGGGCTTCGCCATGGAGGCCGTTCCGCGCATCTCCCGCGCGCAGTCCATGGACGCGCTCTCCTCGCAGGCCAATGTCGCCGGCTACCAGGCGGTGCTGGCCGCCGCCCAGAACGCCACCCGTTTCTTCCCGATGCTCACCACGGCCGCCGGAACGGTGAAGCCGGCCACGGTCCTGGTACTCGGGGTGGGCGTCGCGGGGCTCCAGGCGCTGGCCACCGCCAAACGCCTCGGCGCCCGCACCACCGGCTTCGACGTACGGCCCGAGGTCGCCGAGCAGGTCCGCTCGCTCGGCGCGCAGTGGCTGGAGCTGGGTGTCGAGGCATCCGGCGAGGGAGGGTACGCCCGTGCCCTGACCGAAGAGGAACAGGCCGAGCAGCAGCGGCGGTTGAGCGAGGCGATCGCCGGCTTCGACGTGGTGATCACGACGGCGCTGGTCCCGGGACGCCCGGCGCCCCAGCTGGTCACCGCCGAGGCCGTACGGCGGATGCGGCCCGGCAGCGTCGTCGTCGACCTCGCCGGGGAGACGGGCGGCAACTGCGAACTCACCACACCGGGGGAGACCGTGGTGTGGCACGACGTCACGGTCGCGGCGCCGCTGAACCTGCCGGCGACGCTGCCCGAGCACGCCAGCGAACTGTACGCGCGCAACGTCCAGGCACTGCTCGAACTCATGCTGACCGACGGCGAGTTCGCACCGGACCTGGGGGACGAGATCCTCGCCGCCTGCTGTGTGACCCAGAACAGCGACCAGCTCACGGAGGCCCGATGATGTTCCTGGCCGACCTGGCGATCCTGGTGCTGGCCGGATTCGTCGGCTTCGCGGTGATCTCCAAAGTGCCCAACACCCTGCACACTCCGCTCATGTCCGGCACCAACGCCATCCACGGCATCGTCCTGCTCGGCGGCCTGATCCTGCTCGGCCGTTCCGCGTCGGGCCCCTTCGAGCGGGTGCTGCTCGTCGTCGCGATCGTGTTCGGCGCGATCAACGTGGTCGGCGGGTTCCTGGTGACCGACCGCATGCTCGGCATGTTCAAGAAGGCGCCGGACGGCGCCGGAGCCGGAAAGGACGCGGTCGGCCGTGGATGACCTGATCACGATTCTCTACATCGTCGCGTTCGCCCTGTTCATCCACGGCCTGATGGGCCTGACCGGACCGCGGACGGCCGTACGCGGCAACCTCACGGCGGCGGCGGGCATGCTGCTCGCCACCGTGGCCGCCCTGCTGACCCCCGGGACGGGCAACTGGCTGCTGATCGCGTTCGGCCTGGTCCTGGGCACGGTGATCGGCGTACCGGCGGCCCGGCGGGTCAAGATGACCGCGATGCCGCAGATGGTGGCGCTGTTCAACGGCGTGGGCGGCGGCGCCGTCGCCCTGATCTCCTGGGTGGAGTTCCGCGACAGCCACGGCTACGCGGCTCAGCCCGGCCACGTCGTCGTCACCTCGCTGTTCGCCGCGATCGTCGGCTCGCTCTCCTTCTGGGGCTCGCTCATCGCCTTCGGCAAGCTCCAGGAGATCCTGCCGGGCAGGCCGATCAGTCTCGGCCGGGGCCAGCAGCCGCTCAACCTGGCGCTGCTGCTGGTCTCGGTGGCCTGCGCGGTCGGCATCGGCCTGGGCCACGCCTCCGAGGCGCTGATCGTCGGTGTGCTGGTCTCCGCGGCGGTGCTCGGCGTGATGGTGGTGCTGCCGATCGGCGGCGCCGACATGCCGGTGGTGATCTCGCTGCTCAACGCCTTCACCGGACTGTCCGCCGCGGCCACCGGCCTGGCGCTGGACAACACGGCGATGATCGTCGCGGGCATGATCGTCGGAGCGTCCGGCACCATCCTGACCGATCTGATGGCCAAGGCGATGAACCGCTCGATCCCGGCCGTCGTCGCCGGCGGGTTCGGCGGGACCGGCGCCGCCGCGGGACCGGGAGGCGGCCCGGCGGACCAGACGGTACGGCGGACCAGCGCGGCCGACGTCGCCATCCAGATGGCCTACGCGAGCCAGGTGGTCGTCGTCCCCGGCTACGGCATGGCCGTGGCGCAGGCGCAGCACGCCGTACGCGAGATGGCCGGCCTGCTGGAGGCCCGCGGGGTGGAGGTCAAGCACGCCATCCACCCGGTCGCCGGACGCATGCCCGGCCATATGAACGTCCTGCTCGCCGAGGCCGACGTGCCCTACGAACAGCTCAGGGAGATGGACGACATCAACGGGGAGTTCGGCCGCACCGACGTGGCCCTGGTGATCGGCGCGAACGACGTCACCAACCCGGCCGCCCGCTCGAACCCCAGCTCGCCGATCTACGGGATGCCGATCCTCAACGTGGACCACGCCAGGTCGGTCATCGTGCTCAAGCGCTCGATGAACCCCGGGTTCGCCGGCATCGAGAACGAGCTGTACTTCGACGCCAGGACGTCGATGCTCTTCGGCGACGCGAAGTCCTCCGTCGCCGAGATCACCGAGGAACTCAAGGCCCTGTGACGGGGGGCGGCCGGGCACGAGGTGTCTGGCCGCCCCATGTGTCGCCACCGAGGGAGGCGGACCCCATGCTGCTCGACACCCACGGTCGGATCGCCACCGATCTACGGGTCTCGCTGACCGACCGCTGCAACCTGCGGTGCACCTACTGCATGCCCGAGGAGGGGCCGGACTGGCTGGCCCGCTCCCGGCTGCTCACCGACGACGAGGTCGTCCGGCTGGTGGGAATCGCGGTCACCGACCTGGGCGTCACCGAGGTGCGCTTCACCGGTGGGGAGCCGCTGCTGCGCCTCGGCCTGGCCGGGATCCTCGCCCGCTGCGCCGCGCTCACCCCGCGCCCGGAGCTGTCGCTGACCACCAACGGGATCGGGCTGGCCCGCACCGCGGGCGCGCTCCGCGAGGCCGGGCTCGACCGGGTCAACGTCTCGCTGGACACCTTGCGCCCGGACCGCTTCAAGGCGCTCACCCGCCGCGACCGGCACCGTGAGGTGCTGGCCGGGCTGGCCGCGGCGGGCGAGGCCGGGTTGGAACCGGTGAAGATCAACGCGGTGCTGATGCGCGACGTCAACGACGACGAGCCGGCCGAGCTGCTGGCCTGGGCCGTCCGGCACGGTTACCACCTGCGGTTCATCGAGCAGATGCCGCTGGATCCCCAACACGGCTGGCAGCGCGAGCGGATGGTGACCGCCGAGGAGATCCTGCGCAGGCTTGCCGCGTGCTTCTCCCTCACCCCCGAGCGGCGGGGTGAGCGCGGTTCGGCCCCCGCGGAACGGTGGCTGGTCGACGGCGGACCGGCCGCGGTGGGGGTGATCGCCTCGGTGACCAGGCCCTTCTGCCGGGCCTGTGACCGAACCCGGCTCACCGCGGACGGCCAGGTCCGCACCTGCCTGTTCGCCCGGGAGGAGACCGACCTGCGCACCGCGCTGCGCGCCGGGGCGTCCGACGCGGAGATCGCCGCCCTGTGGCGGGCGGCGACGCTGGGCAAGAAGGCGGGCTCCGGCCTCGACGACCCGTCCTTCCTCCAGCCCCGGCGCCCGATGTCCGCCATCGGCGGCTAGACGGAAAAGCAGGTCACGGAAGGGGCAAGCCGGCAGACCTGGGTGTGTGCTGCGGCGCCGGGAGAAAGATTCGGTACGACCTCTGGACAGGGGATCGTCCAGATTTGAGAATACTGCCTACCGCATATCGTATGCAATCTGAGCCCTCGGAGGAGTCGGTATGACGCGCACCACCCGCCCGGTCGCCCTGGCGCGCAACGGAATGGTCAGCACCCCGCACTACCTCGCCTCCACAGCCGGCCTCCGGGTGTTGCAGGAGGGGGGTACGGCCGTGGACGCCGCGATCGCCGTCAACGCGACGCTCGGCGTGGTGTACCCGCACATGACGGGACCGGGCGGCGACGCCTTCTGGCTGGTCCACGACGCCGCCACGGGCCGGGTCCACGCGCTCAACGGCAGCGGGCGGGCCGGCGCCCACGCGACCCGTGCGTACTTCCGGCAGCGCGACCACCGGGAGATCCCCACCCGGGGGCCGCTCGCCGCGGTGACCGTGCCGGGCGCCGTCGACAGCTGGTGCACCGCGCACGAACGTTTCGGCAGCCTCCCGCTCGCCCGCGTGCTCCAGCCGGCCATCACCTACGCCCGGGAGGGCTTCGCCGTCTGCGACAGCTACGCCGCCTGCGCCGCCGAGGTCGCACACGTCCTCAGCGCCCATCCGCTCACCCGAAGCACGCTGCTGCCGCAGGACCGGCCCCCGACCATGGCGGACGTCCTCGCGCTGCCGCAGCTGGCCGAAACGCTCGAGACCGTGGCGGAGAAGGGCCGGCCCGGCTTCTACGAGGGCCCCGTGGCCGAGGAGATCGCGACCAGCCTGCAACAGGCCGGTGGTCTGCTCACCACCGAGGACCTGGCCGCGCACCGGTCGGAGTGGACCGAACCGCTCTCCACGACGTACCGCGGGTACCGCTGCTACCAGGCCCCGCCGAACTCGCAGGGCTTCGCGCATCTGATGGCCCTGAACATCGTCGAGAACTTCGACCTCGGCTCCATGACCGACACCAGCCCCGAGTACGTCCACCTGCTGGTGGAGGCGACCCGCCTGGCGTTCGCCGACCGGGACCGGTACCTCACCGACCCCGACTTCCACGACATCCCCCTGGGGCACCTGCTGTCCAAGGACTACGCCGCCGAACTGAGCAGACGCGTGGCGCCCCGGCCGGCCCCCGCGCGACCGGGGGCGCGGATGGGCGGCGACACCACGTGCAGCGTCGTGGTGGACTCGGCCGGCAACGCGGTCTCGGTGATCCAGAGCCTGTACCACGAGTTCGGCTCCGGGTTCATCGCCGGCCGGACCGGGGTGCTGATGCACAACCGGGGATCGTTCTTCTCCCTGGACGAGGCACACCCGAACCGCCTCGAACCCGGCAAGCGGACCTTCCACACCCTGATGCCCGGCATGCTCTTCCGGGACGGGAACCTGGACCTCGTCTACGGGACCATGGGCGGCGAGGGCCAGCCGCAGACATCGAACGCCCTGGTCACCCGGGTGGTCGACTTCGGCAGGGACGTCCAGACGGCCATCGACGCGCCCCGCTGGCTGTACGGCCGCACCTGGGGGGACGAGCGACGCGACCTCCGGATGGAGGACCGCTTCTCCTCCGGGACGCTCGACGAACTGCGCACCTGGGGACATCCGGTCCGCGAGGTCGGCAGCTGGGACGGCGTGATGGGGCACGCCCAGGCCATCCGCGTCACCGACGACGTCCTCATGGGCGGCGCGGACCCGCGCGGCGACGGCCTCGCTCTCGGCTGGTGACGCCCGACCTCGTGACAGCCGGACGACCGGACGAGAGGAGACCCCGGGAATGGAAAACGCGAGCATCTGGCTCTGGGCTGCCTCGCTGGCCCCGCTCGCCCTGCTGCTCTTCCTGATGATCGCGCGGGGCTGGGGCGCGGCGGAAGCCGGTGCGCTGGGATGGCTGGTGGCCTCGGTGACCGCGCTGACGGTGTTCCACCTGCGCCTGGACGCCGTCGGACTGCAGACGGTCAAGGGAGTCGTCGAAGCCGTCACCATCGTCTACGTCATCCTGTCGGCGATCCTCATCTACGAGGTCGCCAAGGAGGCGGACGCGTTCACCCCGTTCCAGCGGGGCATGACGCGCATGTTCGTCCATCCGCTCCTCCAGGTCATGGCGATCGGCTGGGTCTTCGCCTCCTTCCTCCAGGGCATCACCGGTTTCGGCGTGCCCATCGCGGTGTGCGCCCCGCTGCTGGTCGGCATCGGTGTCCGTCCGCTCCACGCGGTGGTGATCGCGCTGGTCGGACACGCCTGGAACAACACCTTCGGCACCCTGTCGGCCGCCTGGATCGGCATGAGGCAGGTCACGCACCTGTCACCGGCTCAGAACGCCACCACGGCGATCCAGACCTCCCTGCTGCTGTGGATGGTCAACCTCGTCGGCGGCCTGACCATCTGCTGGCTCTACGGCCGCCTCCGGGGTCTGTGGGAGGGGCTGCCGGCGGTCGCGGTGATCTCGCTGGCACACGGTGGCGCCATGCTGGCGCTGTCCCAGTGGGACGACACGCTGAACGGCTTCGCCGCCGGCCTCGTCGGCCTGCTCGTCATCGCCGGCCTCGCCCGGCTGCCCCTCTACCGCCGCCCCTCCCGGGTGGCGAACAGCCCGGTGTTCGAGGTGGGCGGGTCGGCCGCCGCCGGCGCGCCGCCCGACCAGGCGGACCCGAGCACAGCGGAGCCCGGGCGCGCCTCGGCCGGCGACGGCGTACGGGGCCCGGTCACCGCGGCGATGTCGTCCGCGGGCGAGCCCGGTGCCGCGGCGCCCGCGATGTCGCTGAACACCGCGTTCATCCCTTACTCCACCCTGCTCGCGGTGACCGGGGTCGTCCTGCTGATCGGGCCGCTGAAGAACCTGCTGAGCAGGCCGACCATCGACGTGCGGTTCCCCGAGGTCACGACCGGGCTCGGGTTCACCACCCCGGCGTCGACGTCGAAACTGGTGCTTCTGACGCACGCCGGGACGCTCCTTCTCGTCACCGCCGCGATCAGCTACGCCCTCTACCGGCGCAAGGGACACCTCCGCGACCGGGCCTGGCGGCCGATCCTCAGCGGCACCGTGGAGAAGGCGATCGGCCCGACGATCGCCGTGGTGACCCTGGTGGCGATGGCCTCGGTGATGCAGGGCTCCGGCCAGGCCGACGTCCTCGCGACCAAGGTCGCCGCCTGGACCAGCGGAATCTACCTGCTCCTCGCGCCGTACATCGGCGTCTTCGGCACCTTCATCACCGGCTCCAACCTCTCCAGCAACCTGTTGTTCGGCGCCTTCCAGCAGACCACCGCCCAGGCCGGCGGGCTCAGCACCGCCCACGTCCTCAGCGCCCAGACGACCGGGGGCGCGCTGGGCACGATGATCTCCCCGAGCAAGATCCTGCTCGGCACCACCACCGCCGGGATCGGCGGGCGCGAGGGGCAGATCCTGCGCAGGACCCTGCCGTTGACCCTCATCACCACGGCCCTGGTCGGACTGCCGCTCTTCCTGCTCGCCTGACGGATCCCGCTCGCCCGACGGATCCCGCTCACCCGACGAAACGGAGAAACGCATGAACAGCACCGCACGCGCCCAAGCTTGGTCGAGCCTCGCGGCGGTCGCCGCGCTGCCCCTCCTCTACATCGGCGGCACCCACCGGATGGCGGCCCTGTCGGTCGCCGGACTCACCGTCTTCGCCGCGAGCATGCTGATCTCGCCCGCCCTGCGGTACGTCTCCCGTCCGCGGGCCTGAGGCCACCCGGCACCCGAGCGGCTCCGTGGGGCGGGTCGCGGCGTACGCGCGCGAACCCGCCCACGGGGCAACCGAACCGAGGTCAGGCGCCGACGTACGTCGCGAGGTGCTGTGCGGTGAGGGTGGAGCGGGCGGCGACGAGGTCGGCCGGCGTGCCCTCGAAGACGACCCGGCCGCCGTCGTGGCCGGCACCGGGACCGAGGTCGATGATCCAGTCCGCGTGCGCCATGACCGCCTGGTGGTGCTCGACGACGATGACCGACTTTCCGGAGTCGACGAGCCGGTCGAGCAGGCCGAGCAGGTGCTCGACGTCGGCGAGGTGCAGACCGGCGGTCGGCTCGTCGAGGACGTAGACGCCGCCCTTCTCGGCCATGTGGGTGGCCAGCTTGAGCCGCTGCCGCTCGCCGCCGGACAGGGTGGTGAGCGGCTGTCCCAGGGTGAGGTAGCCGAGCCCGACGTCGGCGAGCCGGCCGAGGACGCGGTGCGCGGCCGGTGTGCGGGCCTCCCCGGCGCCGAAGAACTCCTCGGCCTCCGCCACCGGCATCGCCAGCACCTCGCTGATGTCACGGCCGGCGAGGTGGTACTCGAGGACCGACGCGTCGAACCGCTTCCCCTCGCACTCCTCGCACGTGGTGGCCACGCCGGCCATCATCGCCAGGTCGGTGTAGATGACGCCGGCGCCGTTGCACGTGGGGCAGGCGCCCTCGGAGTTGGCGCTGAACAGCGCCGGCTTCACCCCGTTGGCCTTGGCGAAGGCCTTGCGGATCGGTTCGAGCAGCCCGGTGTACGTCGCCGGGTTGCTGCGCCGGGAGCCGCGGATCGAGCCCTGGTCGACCGACACCACACCCGCGCCGGCCGGGATCGACCCGTGCACGAGCGAGCTCTTGCCGGAACCGGCGACACCGGTGACGACGACGAGCGTCCCCAGCGGTATGTCGACGTCGACGCCGCGCAGGTTGTGCGCGTTGGCGCCACGGATCTCCAGCGTGCCGGTGGGCGTGCGCACCGTCTTCTTGAGGGAGGCCCGGTCGTCGAGGTGGCGGCCGGTGAGGGTGCCACTGGCCCGCAGCCCGTCGACGCTGCCCTCGAAGCAGACGGCGCCGCCCGCCGTACCGGCACCGGGACCGAGGTCGACGACGTGGTCGGCGATCGCGATGGTCTCCGGCTTGTGCTCCACCACGAGCACGGTGTTGCCCTTGTCCCGCAGCCGCAGCAGCAGGCCGTTCATCCGCTGGATGTCGTGCGGGTGCAGGCCGGTGGTGGGCTCGTCGAAGACGTAGGTCACGTCGGTGAGCGAGGAGCCGAGGTGGCGGATCATCTTCACGCGCTGCGCCTCGCCGCCCGACAGCGTGCCCGACGGGCGGTCGAGCGAGAGGTAGCCGAGGCCGATCTCCACGAACGAGTCGAGGGTCTGCTGCAACGTGGCGAGCAGCGGCGCCATCGAAGGCTCGTCCAGGCCGCGGACCCATGCGGCCAGATCGCTGATCTGCATCGCGCAGGCGTCCGCGATGCTGGTCCCGTCGATCCGCGACGACCGTGCCGCCTCGCTGAGCCGGGTGCCCCCGCACTCGGGGCAGTCGGTGAAGGTGATCGCCCGGTCCACGAACTCCCGGATGTGCGGCTGCATCGCCTCCCGGTCCTTGGAGAGCATCGACTTCTGGATCCTCGGGATCAGACCCTCGTAGGTCATGTTGATGCCCGCGATCTTCATCCTGGTCGGCTCGCGGTGCAGGAAGTCCTGCAGTTCCTGCTTGGTGTACTTGCGGATCGGCTTGTCCGCGTCGAAGAAGCCGGACTCGCTGTAGAGCCGGTAGTTCCAGCCGCCCGGCTTGTAGCCGGGGATGGTCAGCGCGCCCTCGGTGAGCGACTTGGAGTCGTCGTAGAGCTGGGTGAGGTCGACGTCGGAGACCTTGCCGCGGCCCTCGCAGCGCGGGCACATACCGCCGGTGATGCTGAAGCTGCGCCGCTCCTTCACGGTCTTCCCGGCGCGCTCCACGGTGACCGCGCCCGCCCCGCTGATCGAGGGCACGTTGAAGGAGAACGCCTTGGGCGAGCCGATGTGCGGCTGCCCGAGCCGGCTGAAGAGGATGCGCAGCATCGCGTTGGCGTCGGTGGCGGTGCCGACCGTGGAGCGGGGGTCGCCGCCCATCCGCTGCTGGTCGACGATGATCGCGGTCGTCAGCCCGTCGAGGACGTCGACCTCGGGCCGGGCCAGCGTCGGCATGAAGCCCTGCACGAAGGCGCTGTAGGTCTCGTTGATCAGCCGCTGGGACTCGGCGGCGATCGTGTCGAACACCAGTGAGCTCTTGCCCGAGCCGGAGACTCCGGTGAACACCGTCAGACGCCGCTTCGGGATCTCGATGCTGACGTCCTTGAGGTTGTTCTCGCGCGCGCCGTGCACGCGGATCAGATCGTGGCTGTCCGCAGCGTGCGGCTCGGGCGACGGGGTGTCCGCCTTCGTGGCCTTGCTCATCGTGTCTCCATCTGTGAGGCTGGGCCGCCTTCGCGGCGACGGTGGATGTCCGCCTGAGCGGCGGTGCCGGGCCGGCGCGACGTGCGTCCTGCCGACGCCCACCGGGTCGCGCTCCGCGCGAGAACCAAGGCATTATCCACGCATTTCTCCCCCGCGCACCCGCCCAGCCGGGAAGTCGGCGCATCCGCGCAGCTCATCCCCGTGATCGCCGGACGGCTCGGCCCCACGCTACCGACAGCCCGGCGCCCGGCGCTTCTCCATTCCTGACCCGTCCGGCCGGGCATCCCGTTCCTGACCCGTCCGGCCGGGCACCCGCTGCGGGTGCCCGGCCGGGCTCTTTCCCGGTTACAGGTAGGGGCGGGTGATCAGCTCGATCCCGTGACCGGCGGGGTCCTTGAAGTAGACCCCTCGGCCGCCGTGCTCGTGGTTGATCTCGCCGGGGCACTGCAGGTGCGGATCGGCCCAGTGCTCGATGCCGCGGTCGCACAGCCGCTGATACGCCCGGTCGAACAGGTCGTCGTCGACCAGGAACGCGTAGTGCTGCATCTGGATCTCGACCGGCGGCTCCGCGAACTGGAGCAGCACGCCGTCGGCGAGCCGGATGTTGGTGAACGGGCCCCAGGACGGCGCCGCCGCCACTTCGAGCAGTTCTCGGAAGAAGCGGGCCGACTCCTCGCGGTCCTTGGAGGCGATGATGGTGTGGTTGAACGTGGCTGTCATTCGCTGACCTGACTGTGGTTCGGCATGGAAGCGGATGCGTCGTGCTGCCGAGCACGGGGAGGTCCGCGTGCCGAACCCAGGGGGTGCCTTCTCCGCACCCGCGGTGCGATCAGCCCACCACCGGGTGGCCCATCCGTGAGTGGCGTATCGCCGGTCCGGTGTTCACATCGGGTGACCCTACTTGATCCGGCTTCCGTGCGGGTGGCTCACGCGGAATGCGGGGCCGGGCCGAGCCACGCGAGGGCCGCGGTGGTCAGCGCCGTGACGCCGTTGGTGAGGGTGGGCCGCATGACGGGCGCGAAGAACGGCGAGTGGTTCTGCGGGATGTCACGGCTCGTGGTGCCCGCGGCCTCCGCCCGGGCGTAGACGTCGGGATCGACGCCGCCGAGCAGCCAGTAGCAGACCGGCACGTTCGCGCTGGTGCCGAAGATGCCGACGTCCTCACTGCCGGAGGAGGCACCCGGGTCGCTCAGCCTGTCGTGGCCGATCACGTCACCGACGGCGGCCATGGTGCGGGCGCACGCCTCCTCGTCGTTGACCATCAGCGGGAAGGTGTGCAGCGTGCTGATCTCGGGATCCTGCTGCGCCCCGGCGGCCGCCGCCTCGCCGCGGACGATGCGCTCCACCGCGCCCAGGACGGTCCGGCGGACCTGCTGGGTGTAGGTGCGGATGTTGAGCTGGAGCCGGGCCTCGTCCGGGATGATGTTGTCCTTGGTGCCGGCCTGCAGGGCGCCGACGGTGACCACGGCCCGGTCCGCGGAGGCGATCTCGCGGGAGACCACGGTCTGCAACCGCATCACGGTGGAGGCCGCCATCACCACCGGGTCGATCGCCGCCTCCGGCATGGACGCGTGGGCTCCGCGCCCGAACATGCGCACCTCCAGCGCGTCGGTGGCGGCGAAGGCGAGACCGGGATGGCAGGCGACGGTACCGGCCGGGAGTGACATCACGTGCTGGCCGAGGACGACGTCGGGGGTGCCGAACCGGGCGTACAGGTCGTCGTCGACCATGGCCTGGGCGCCCTGGCCCAGCTCCTCGGCCGGCTGGAACACGGCCAGCACGGTGCCCGACCACCGGTCGCGGGCGCCCGCCAGGAGCGCCAGGGTGCCCAACAGGCAGGTGACGTGCACGTCGTGGCCGCAGGCGTGCATGACGCCCTCGTTCGTCGACGCGTACGGCAGTCCGGTCCGCTCGGTGACGGGCAGCGCGTCGAAGTCGGCGCGCAGCAGCACGGTCGGGCCCCGGCCGTTCACCAGCCTGGCCACGACGCCGGTGCGCCCGACGCCCTCGGTGACCTCGTACCCGAGGTCCCGTGCGCGGTGGGAGACCTCGGCGGCCGTGCGGTGCTCCTCGAAGGACAGCTCGGGGTGGGCGTGCAGGTCCTGGTAGAGCGCTTCGAGGTCCTCGGTGAGGGCGGTGTCCAGGCCGGTCAGGACCTGCCGGGTCGACTCGTGTGCGGTCATCGTGATGCCCCTTCGACCGGCGGAGGCCGACACCTCCGACGTAACCACATTGCCCGGGGGCGTGGCAGCCCGGTCGGCGCCACGTCAGGCTGCTTGAAAGTTGGAGCACTGCTGCCACCTGGGTTAGCTTGAAGATTCAAGCGAAACCGGGGTTCCGCCGCCCAGCGCCGTTGGACCCCGCCGCCCGACCCGCGAGGAGCCCCCACCTTGACCACTCCTGACGCCGCCCTGTCCCGCCCCTCCGCCGCGCCGGAGGAGGCCCCGGCGGCCCCCGTCCATGCCTACGACGCCGGCCTGCTCGTCCTGCGCCTCGCGCTCGGTCTGACCATGGCCGCGCACGGCACCCAGAAGCTGTTCGGCTGGTTCGGCGGAGGCGGTGTCGACGGCACCGGGCAGTTCTTCGCCGCTTCCGGCTACCCCTCACCCAGGGCGTTCGCCGTCGTGGCCGGGCTCAGTGAGACCCTCGGCGGGCTCGGTCTCGTGCTCGGCCTGCTCACCCCGCTTGCCGCCGCGGCCGTCGCCGGCACGCTGGTCAACGCGATCTCCGTCAAGTGGGGTGGCGGCTTCTTCGCCCCGCAGGGCGTCGAGTACGAGCTCCTCATCGCCCTGTCCGCGGTGGCACTCGCCCTCACCGGGCCCGGCCGGATCGCCGTGGACCGCCTGCTGCCCGGACTGCGCTCGCACCGCGTCACCCACGGTGTCGCCGCGCTCGTGCTCGGCGCCGTCGTGGCCGGCGTCACCCTGCTGCTGCGTCACTGACGCCGGGCTCCGGACGGCAGGCCGTGCCCGGTCTGTCGTCCGGACCGCTGTCCGACCTGTGGATCTCATTTGACATTAGAGAGTCTTATAGAAGATAAAGGTGACGCTTTGGCCATCAATTCACGCGGCGTGACATCTGCGGCGTGATGCCGACGAACGCTGCGCGAATGAGTCCTGACATGTCCCACCCCCTCACCGACCAGCCCACTGCCGACCCCGCGGGGGAGTGGGACGCATGGCGGTCCGAGCGCCATCGGGCCCTCACCTCGCCGACGGGCAACCTCGCCCTCGTCGAGACCCGCTGGCTGCCGGCCGGTGAACGCCCGGACGCCGAGGCCGCGCATGCCGGGCAGCCGCACACGGTGACCGTCACCACGCTCCAGCGCACCGACCTCGTCACCGGCGAGCCCGAGCACGGCCTGCGGTTCTGGGACGCCGACTCGGACGCCATCCGCCACTTCGAGCGGGTCGACGTGTTCCCCTACGACCCGGCCTGGGTGCTCGAGGCGACCTACACGCCCGTGCCCGGCGCCCGGCGCGTGCCCTTCGAGCACATCCGGGACAACGGCGGCACCCGTGACCTCGTCGTCCCCGGCGACATCACGCTCACCGTCGACGGCCGCGCCCACACCCTCAGCGCCTTCGACGACGACGGCACCCTGCTGCTCGTCTTCGGCGACCCCACCAACGGCGACACCACCTACGGCGCCGGCCGCTTCCTCTTCGTGCAGCGCACCGAGGACGACGGCCGCGTCCTGCTCGACTTCAACCGTGCCTTCGTGCCGCCCTGCGGATTCTCCGATCAGTACAACTGTCCGATGCCGCCGCGGCAGAACCGTTTCCACCTGCCCGTCGAGGCCGGTGAGAAGCTCCCCGTCTTCCGCGGCGGCTTCCCCGCCCAGCACTGATCGCCCCGCAGCCTCCCGCACCACAGCACGAAAGCGCCCTCACCCATGAGCATCAAGAAGACGTCCCTGTACGCCACCGTCACCGCGGCCGCCCTCGCCCTCACCCTGACCGCCTGCGGCGGCTCCGGCTCGGGCGGCAGCGCCTCGGGCGGCGCCTGGAACAAGGACGCCACCGTCAACATCGGCTCCCTCTACGAGCCGCAGAACCTCGACAACACCGCGGGCGGCGGCCAGGGCGTGACGGAGGCCCTCAACGGCAACGTCTACGAGGGGCTGTTCAAGCTCACCGACGACGGCAAGGTCGAGAAGCTCCTCGCCCAGGACTACAAGGTCAGCGGTGACGGACTCACCTACACCTTCACCCTGCGCGACGGCGTGAAGTTCCACAGCGGCAAGGCCCTCACCAGCGAAGACGTCAAGTACAGCCTGGAGAAGGTCATCGCGGACGACTCCCAGTCCGCCCGCAGGGCCAACCTCGAGGTCATCAAGGACATCGCCACCCCCGACGCGCGGACCGTCAAGGTCACGCTGTCGAAGAAGTCGATCTCCTTCGTCTACAACCTCTCCTACGTCTGGATCATCAACTCCCAGGCCAAGAACCTGAAGACGACCGAGGACGGCACCGGCCCCTACCAGCTCGACAAGTGGACCCGCGGCTCCGCCCTGGTCCTGGACCGGTTCCCCGGCTACTGGGGCAAGGCAGCCAGCAACAAGAAGGTCGTCCTCCACTACTACAAGGACGCGACCGCGCTGAACAACGCGCTGCTGACCAACGCCGTCGACGTGGTCACCAGCGAGCAGTCGCCCGACGCCCTCGACCAGTTCAAGAGCAACCAGAACTACAAGGTCAACGACGGCGACTCCACCACCAAGCTGCTGCTCGCCTTCAACGACAAGGCCAAGCCGTTCACCGACGTCAAGGTGCGCCAGGCCGTGTCCTCCGCCATCGACGACAAGAAGCTCCTCGAGTCGGTCTGGGGCAGCTACGGCAAGCTCATCGGCTCCATGGTGCCGCCCACCGACCCCTGGTACGAGGACCTCACCAAGGTCAACGCCTACGACCCGGCGCGCGCCAAGAAGCTGCTCGCCGAGGCCGGCTACGCCAAGGGCTTCAGCTTCACCCTCGACACCCCCAACTACGACCCGCACCCCACCGCCGCGACCTTCATCAAGTCCGAACTCGCCAAGGTCGGCGTCACCGTCAGGATCAACACGATCACGCCGGACGAGTGGTACACGAAGGTCTACAAGAACCACGACTTCTCGGCCACCCTCCAGGAGCACGTCAACGACCGCGACCTCGTCTGGTACGGCAACCCCGACTTCTACTGGGGCTACGACAACAAGCAGGTCACCCAGTGGGTGAACCAGGCCGAAGAGGCCTCCACCACCGCCGAGCAGACCGAGCTGCTGAAGAAGGTCAACCGCAAGACCGCCGAGGACGCGGCCAGTGACTGGCTGTACCTGTACCCGCAGATCGTCGTCGCCAACAGCAAGCTGTCCGGCTACCCGCTCAACGGCCTCAACTCGCAGTTCTACGTCTACGACATCCAGAAGAAGGGCTGATGGCCCGCTATCTCCTGCGCCGCTTCGCCTTCCTCCTGGTGTCGCTGGCCCTGGCGAGCGTGGTGCTGTTCGTCCTGCTGCGCATGCTGCCCGGCGACCCGGCCAACGCACTCACCGCGGTGGGTGCGAGCCCGGAGCAGATCGCCGCGGCACGGCACTCCATCGGCTCCGACAAGCCGCTGCCCGAGCAGTTCGTCCACTGGCTCGGGCAGTTGGCGAGCGGCGACCTCGGCACCTCCTTCGTCAGCTCGCTGCCCGTCGGACCCGAGGTCGCCTCCCGGCTGAGCGTCACCGTGCCGCTGACCCTGGCCGCGTTCACCCTCGCCGTCGTCCTCGCCGTGCCCGCCGGGTTCGTCGCGGCGCACAAGCGGCACACCTGGTACGGCGCGCTGCTCAGCGGCGTGTCCCAACTGGGCATCGCCGTCCCGGTGTTCTGGCTCGGCATGATCCTCATCGCCGTGTTCGCGCTGAACGCCGGCTGGCTTCCGGCCGGCGGCTTCCCCCCGGACGGCTGGTCGGAGCCCGCCGAGGCGATCCGCTCCCTCGTCCTGCCGGTCGTCACCATCGCCCTGGTGATGAGCGCGTCGCTGATCCGCTACGTCCGCTCCGCCACCCTCGACGTCCTCGGCAGCGACCACCTGCGCACCGCTCGCGCCCTGGGCTCGTCCTTCGCCGGGGCGATGTGGCGCCACGGCCTGCGCAACGCCTCCGTACCGGTCATCTCCGTGCTCGGCATCGAACTCGCCTCGACCCTGCTCGGCGCGGTCGTCGTGGAATCGGTGTACGCGCTGCCCGGCCTCGGCTCCCTGCTCGCCACCGCCATCGCACAGCACGACTACCCCGTCATCCAGGGCGTGCTGTTCGTCTCCACCCTCGCCGTGCTGCTCATCGGCTTCGTCGCCGACCTCGTCCAGCGGATCATCGACCCGCGCCTGCGCGGCCGACTCTCCGGAGGTGCCCGATGACCCAGCAGGACACACTGCCCACCGCCCGCCCGGAGAAGACGTCGGCGCGCGGACGGGGCTCGCGGCGCTCCGCCACGCTCGTCGTCGGCTGTGTCCTGGCCGGTCTCATCGCCCTGCTCGCCCTGGTCTCCCTGTTCTGGCTGCCCTACCCCGCCGACGACACCTCCGGCGGACGGCTGGCCGGTCCCGGGAACGGGCATCTGCTGGGCACCGACAAACTCGGGCGCGACCTGTTCACCCAGGTGATGACCGGATCCCGGATCGCCGTCGAGGCGGGCCTGGGGTCGGTGCTCCTCGCCGCCGCGATCGGCGTCACCCTCGGCGTGCTCGCGGCGTTCGCACAGGGCTGGCTCGACGACACGCTCTCGGCGTTCCTCGACATCCTCATCGCCTTCCCGACGCTGCTGCTCGCGATGCTCATCGTCGCCGCCCGCTCGGCGACCCTCGGCTCCGCCGTCCTCGCGATCGGCCTGGCGCAGAGCGCGGTCGTCGCCCGGCTGGTGCGCATCCTCGTCAAACGCGTTCTGGCGCGGGACTACATCACCGCCGCCCGCACTTCCGGCACCTCCTGGCCGCGGACCGTGGTCGGCCACGTCCTGCCCAACATCTGGCCCACCCTCGTGGTCAACCTCGCCCTCCAGTTCGGGCTCGCCGTGCTGGCCGAGGCCGGACTGTCCTACCTCGGGCTCGGGGCGCCCCCGCCGAACGCCTCGTGGGGCCGGATGCTCCAGGAGGCCCAGACCACCTTCACCACCGCTCCGGCGGGCGCCCTCGCCCCCGGCATCCTGCTCGTCCTGCTCGTCATCGGCGTCAACCTCATCGCCGACGGCCTGCGCGACACCCTCGACCCGGCCACCCGCCGGAGGCGCGCGTGAACCTCCTCGACGTACGTGGGCTGACCGTCCGCACCGGCGACGGACGGACCCTGGTCGACGACCTGTCCTTCACCGTGGCCGGTGGTGAACGCCTCGGCCTCATCGGCGAGTCCGGCTCCGGCAAGTCCCTGACCACGCTCGCCGTGCTCGGTCTGCTGCCCGACGGCATGACCGCCACCGGCAGCGTGGAACTCGCCGGCACCCAGGTGATCGGCGCCCCCGAGAAGCGGCTCACCTCCCTGCGCGGCCGGGACGCGGCCGTCGTCTTCCAGGAGCCGCTCACCGCGCTCGACCCGCTGATGCGCGTGGGCCGCCAGATCGCCGAGCCCCTGCGCAGGCGCACCGGCCTGAAGGGCAAGGACCTCCAGCGGGCCGTGGCCGACACGCTCGCACAGGTCCGGCTGCCCGACCCCGAGCGCATCGCCCGCGCGTTCCCGCACGAGATCTCCGGCGGGCAGCGCCAGCGGGTGGCCCTCGCCATGGCGCTGGCCTGTGCACCGAAACTGCTCATCGCGGACGAGCCGACCACGGCCCTGGACGTGTCCGTGCAGGCGGAGATGCTGGAACTCATCGACACGCTGGTCCGGGAACGGGACATGGCGGTGCTGTTCGTCAGCCACGACCTCGCCGTGGTGGCCAAGGTGACCGACCGCGCCCTGGTCCTGAAGGACGGGCGGGCCGTCGAGGAGGGCCCGGTCGACGCCATCGTCGGCGCACCCCGCGAGGAGTACACCAAGGCCCTCGTCGCGAGCGCCCGGCGCCTGGAATCCGCCCTGGACCTGAGGAGCGCGTCATGACCCCCGTACTCGAACTGTCCGGCGTCGCGCTGCGCTACCGGGGCAGTACGGCCAACGTGGTCGAGGACGTCTCCCTCGAGGTCGAGGCCGGACACAGTCTCGCGCTCGTCGGCGAGTCAGGGGCCGGCAAGACCACGCTGCTGCGGCTGCTGCTCGGCCTCGCCCGCCCCACGGCGGGCCAGGTCCGCTTCGACGGCGCCGAACTGTCCCCGCGGAACCGGGAACAGATGCGCCGCTTCCGGCGCGGCGTCCAGTGCGTCTTCCAGGACCCCTACTCCTCGCTCGACCCGCGCCGCCGGATCGGCGCCACGGTGGCCGAGCCGCTGCTCTCCCTCGGCATCGACAGCCGCGCCACGGCCCGGCCGAAGGTGGCCGCGGCCCTGGAGCGGGTCGGCCTGCCGGCCGACGCGGCGGACCGCTATCCGCACGAGTTCTCCGGCGGCCAGCGCCAGCGGATCGCCATCGCCCGCGCCACGGTCTGCACCCCGCGGATCCTGCTGGCCGACGAACCCGTGAGCGCGCTCGACGTCACCACCCGGGTGAAGGTCGTCGACCTGCTGGCCGAGCTCAAGCAGGAGCAGGGACTGACCCTCGTGATGGTCTCCCACGACCTCTCGGTCGTCGCCTCCCTGTGCGAGCGCACCGCGGTCCTGGAACGCGGGCGTGTGGTCGAACACGGCGACACCGCCCAGGTTCTGGGCCGACCCGCGCACCCGTACACCCGCCGCCTGCTCGACAGCGTGCCGCGCCTGCCGTCCTGACCCACCACCGCGTCCCGCCCGGGGTGTTCTCCCCGGCCTACCGCGCCGGCGTGTCGTATTTCGGTGTGACGGTGAGCAGTTCGGACACGTCCGAGCCGACCGGCACCTCCCGCGGCGCCGTGCCGCGGCGGAAGAGGCGCGCATTGTTCTCGCCGCCGATCGTGGCGTGGGTTCCGGCCACGCGCAGCCAGGAGCCCTCGCGCAGGCCGAGCACCGGCACGTCGTTCTCCTCGAGGAACTCCGTCAGGCGTTCCTCGCGCGTCTCACCCTTGTGCGTGGAGCCCGGGTCGGGGTCGAGGTAGTGCGGATTGATCTGGAACGGGACAAGACCCAGCGCCTCGAAGGACGGGGGCTGGACGATCGGCATGTCGTTGGTGGTGCGCAGCGTGGGAGCGGCCATGTTGGTGCCCGCGCTGGCGCCCATGTAGGGCAGCCCGTCCCCGACCGCCTTGATCAGCGCGTCCCGCAGGCCTGTCCGGTACAGGGCGCTCAGCAGCCGGAAGGAGTTGCCGCCGCCGACGAACACGGCGTCCGCCTCGGCGAGCCGGCCGACCGGGTCACCGCCCTCGTGCACCCCGTGCACGTCGACACCGGCCCCGGCGAGCGCGTCGCGCACCTTGGCGGTGTAGGCGTCGTGGTCGGCGAGCGCGTACGGCACGAACGCGAGCCGTGCCCGGGACGGCAGGAACGCGGTCACGGTGTCGAGGGCGTGTTCCAGGTAACCGCGGCCGTACTGGGTGGAGTTGGACAGGAGTAGCAGGTTCAAGGGAAATTCCTCACCATGGGTTCGTTGCGTCAGGCCGTGCGGGTGCGCGGGCGGCGGTGGTGCTGGGGCGGGTGCGTCAGCCGCTGCTCCAGCAGGCGGGCCGCCTTGCGCAGCGCGTCGAGCCGGTCCTCGGGGCCGTCCGGGAAGCGCTCACTCGCGGCCCCCAGGCTGAGGCTGCCGTAGGGCTCGGCGCCGAGGAAGACCGGCACGGCGACGGTGCCGATGCCCGCGTCGTACTCGCCGACCGTCCACGCGTACCCCTGCGCCCGCACCTGGCGGAACTCGCGTTCCAGCTGGTCGGGGTCGGTGACCGTGCGGTCGGTGAACCGGGCCATGGGCCGGCTGCGGAACAGCCGGTGGCGCTGCTCGTCGGCCAGGAACGCGTAGTACGACTTGCTGGTCGCCCCCGCGTGCGCCGGGTACAGCTCGCCGACCAGAGGGTAGTACCGCAGCGGCCCCTCCTCGCCCTCGACCGCCGCCACGCACCGCATGTGGAAGCTGTCGGGCAGACAGAACAGGACCGTGTCCCCGGTCGCCGCGCGCAGTTCCTGCAGGACGGGCTCCGCGAGCAGTTCCAGCGAGCCGGAGCGCTCCCAGAGCCGGCCCAGCCGCAGCGCGGCGGGACCGATCCGATAGCGGCGGGTCGCCGGATCCGACACCAGGAAGCCGCGCCCGGCCAGCGTGGACAGCAGCCGCTGCGCGACCGAGGTGTCCCAGCCGAACTCGGTGGCCACCTCCGTCACGCCCCAGTCGGGCCGTGTGCGCTCGAACGCCAGCAGCACCAGCAGGGCCCGGTCGACCGTCTGCAGTGCCCCGGCCGGGGTCTTCCGGTCGACGGGGATGTCAGGCACGGCAACTCCTCTCCGCAGGACGACCGCCTCTCCGCCCATCTCGCCATTCAGACCTGAATTGCAGATAACGGGAAACAGTTGCGAAGAAGGTTAACGGATCCCGAATCTTCTGTCAGCACCGCCCGAGGTGCGGATCAGGAGAAGCTGCCCATGTTGAAGTACGTCCTGGACATCGTGGATCTGCTGGACGATCCCGATGCCGACGGCAAGCGAGTCGCCGCCTACCTCGACTCCGTGGCGGGCCCCGCCGGCTCCGGCGCCCAGGTCACCACCGTCACCGGTGAGCGGGGCGCCACGGACTTCGTCCTCGTGCGCGTGCCGGGCCGCAGCGGCCGCAGCGGCGGCGGCACCTCGCGCACCCTCGGCGTGGTCGGACGGCTCGGCGGTGTGGGCGCCCGCCCGGAGATCACCGGCCTGGTCTCCGACGCGGACGGCGCGCTCGCCGCGCTCGCCACCGCCGCCAAGCTGCTGGACATGTGCCGCCGCGGCGACGTGCTGGACGGCGACGTGATCGTGGCCACCCACATCTGCCCGAACGCCCCGACCGCGCCGCACGACCCGGTGCCGTTCATGGACTCGCCGGTCGACATCGCCACCATGAACCGGCACGAGGTCACCGACGAGATGGACGCGGTGCTCTCCATCGACACCACCAAGGGCAACCGGATCATCAACCACAAGGGCCTGGCCCTGTCGCCCACCGTCAAGGAGGGCTGGGTGCTCAAGGTCAGCGAGCGGCTGGGGGAGCTGCTGGCCGTCGTCACCGGTGAGCCGTTGGTCACGTACCCGGTGACCACGCAGGACATCACCCCGTACGGTAACGGTGTACACCACATCAATTCGATCCTTCAGCCGGCCACGGCGACGGCCGCCCCGGTCGTCGGCCTCGCGGTCACCTCGGCCGCGGCGGTGCCCGGCTGCCAGACGGGCGCCAGCCACGAGACCGACATCGCGGCCGCCGCCCGGTTCGCCGTCGAGACCGCCAAGGCCTACGGCGGCGGACGCCTGGACTTCCACGACGACGTGGAGTTCGACCAGCTCGTGTCCCGCTACGGCTCGCTGGCGCACCTGCAGACCCTCGGCCGCGCACCCAGGGAGTCGTGATCATGGCCGCTCACCAGAACACCGCCGCCACCCCGGACACCGCCGGGAACAGAACCCTGGGCAGTGACGACTACTCCCTCGCCCGCGTCCCGCGCGACGAACGGCTCGGCTTCTGGACGATGCTGCTCCAGTGGCTCGCCCAGTCCGGATCGATCTCGCAGTTCACGCTCGGCGCCACCATCGGCGTCGGCATGTCCTTCGGCAACGCCTTCCTCGCCTTCACCCTCGGTGCCGTGATCCTGGAAGTCGTGATCTTCGCGATCGGCCTGGCCGGGATGCGCGAGGGCCTCGCCACCCCCCTGCTGACCCGCTGGGTCGGCTTCGGCCGCAACGGCTCCGCGCTGGTCAGCCTCGTCATCTCGATCAGCCTCGTCGGCTGGTTCGGAGTGCAGAACACGATCTTCGGCAACAGCGTCTCCGCGCTGGTCGGCGGCCCCTCCTGGCTGTGGTGCGTCGTCGCGGGCCTGGCCATCACCGTCCTGGTGGTCTTCGGCTTCCGGTACATGGCGGTCTTCGCGAAGATCGTCACCCCGCTGTTCTTCGCGATGGTCGCCTGGTCCGTCACCGACGCCCTGAGCAAGCACTCGATCTCCGACCTCATCCACTCGCCGGCCCCCGGCCCGGCGGTCCCGCTGTCCGTCGCCGCGACCGCCATCGCGGGCGGCTTCATGACCGGCGCGATCGTCGCGCCCGAGATGACCCGCTACAACAGGAAGGGCACGCACGTCTTCGTGCAGAGCGCCTCGTCCATGATCCTGTCCGAGTACATCGTCGGCATGACCGGTGTCGTCCTCGGCCACCTGGTGGGCAGCAACCAGGTCTCCCAGATCGTGCTCTCCACCTCCGGCGTCTTCGGTGTGCTGGTCGTCCTGATGTCCACGGCGAAGATCAACGACTGGAACCTGTACGGCTCCTCGCTCGGCGTCGTGAACTTCTTCCAGGTCGTCTTCCGCAAGCGCCTGCGCCGCGGCGCGGTCACCATCGTCCTCGGCCTCGCCGGCACCCTCCTGTCCGCGGTCGGCATCATGACCCACTTCACCGACTTCCTGTCGGTCCTGGGCGTGGCCATCCCGCCGGTCGGCGGCATCATCGTCGCCGAGTACTGGGTCGTGCGCCGTATGCGCGGACCGCTGGACGCCACCCGCGAGGCGCAGACCCTGCCCGCCACCTCACCGGTCTGGGTGCCGATGTCCCTGGTCATCTGGGCCGCGGCGTTCTGCGTCGGCAAGTTCTACGACGGCGGCATCCCCGCCCTCAACTCCCTGCTGACCGCCTTCGTCCTCTACTGCGTGCTCGGGCTCGCCGGCTGGATCAGGACGTACGGCACCACCACCCTCGACGACGAACCCGCCGACGGCTCCGGGCAGCCCCCCGCCGTCACCGGCACGGCCCCCGTAGGAGCGTCATGAGCACCACCCCCTCACTCGTCGCCGCCTCCGAGGAGGCCCAGCGCGAGGTCATCGAACTCTGCGCGGAACTGATCCGCTTCGACACCTCCAACCCCACCAGCAACGAGCGGGCCTGCGCCGACCGGGTCGTCGAGTGGCTGGCCGAGGCCGGCCTCGACTCGGAACTGGTGGAGAGCGCCCCGGGCCGCGCCAACGTCGTCGCCCGCATCCCCGGCTGCGACCCGGACCGCGGGGCCCTGCTCGTCCACGGCCATCTGGACGTCGTACCGGCCGACCCGGACGAGTGGCAGGTCCCGCCGTTCTCCGGTGAGATCCGCGACGGCTACCTGTGGGGCCGGGGCGCCATCGACATGAAGGACACGGTGGCGGTCATGCTGGCCACCGCCCGGCACTTCGCCCGCACCGGCACCCGCCCGTCCCGCGACATCGTCCTGGCCTTCCTCGCCGACGAGGAGGCGGGCGGCAGATACGGCGCGCACTGGCTGGTCGAGCACCGGCCCGAGCTGTTCGCCGGGGTCACCGAGGCGATCGGCGAGGGCGGCGGGTTCAGCTACGCGCTCGACGACACCCGGCGCCTGTACCCGATCGAGAACGCCCAGCGCGGCATGGCCTGGATGGAACTGACGGCCACCGGCCGCGCGGGCCACGGCTCCTCGCCCAACGACGAGAACGCGGTCACCGACCTCGCCGAGTCGCTCACCCGCATCGGCCGCCACACCTTCCCGATCCGCCTGATCGAACCGGTGCGCGCGCTGCTCGCCGAGGCCGCACGACTGAAGGGCGTCGACATCGACTTCGACGCCGAGGACCTCGACAAGGAACTCGCCAAGCTCGGTCCGGTCGCCGACTTCATGCAGGTGGTGCTGCGCAACTCCGCCAACCCCACCATGTTCTCTGCCGGTTACCAGACGAACGTGATCCCGGGCCGGGCCACCGCCCGCGTCGACGGCCGCTTCCTGCCCGGCCACGAGCAGGAACTCGTCGACACCATCGACGCGTTGCTCCTGCCGTCGGTCACCCGGCAGTGGGTCAACCACGACATCGCCATGGAGACCTCCTTCGACGGCGCCCTGGTCGACGCGATGTGCGCCTCCGTACGCGCCGAGGACCCCGACGGGCATCCGGTGCCGTACTGCAACCCGGGCGGCACCGACGCGAAGGCCTTCACGAAGCTCGGCATCCGCTGCTTCGGCTTCAAGGGCCTGAAACTGCCCCACGACCTCGGCTACAGCCGCCTCTTCCACGGCGTGGACGAACGCGTCCCCCTCGAGGGCCTGCGCTTCGGCGTCCGGGTGATGACCCGCCTGTGGCAGAGCTGCTGACCGACCCACCGCACCTTCGCGTCGCCCCGTGCGGCTCGGTGAGAGGAGACTCACCGAGCCGCACGGGGCTTTGGGGCACGGCACCCCGTCCTGGTCGCGTGACCAGGACGGGCAGCGCTGCGGTCGGAGAGGTGTCCGGCTCGGTGATGGACCTGTGGTGCCTCCGTTCACCAGACTGGGCGGATGACGACCAGCCCAGGCCCTGCCACCATGATCCGTGCTGTTCTCTTCGACTCGGGCGGTGTCCTGATGCAGCCGATCGGCGGACGTTGGAACCCGCGAGCCGATTTCGAGGAGACCGTCCTCGTCCATGCCCCGTCCATCACACCCCAGCAGTTCGCTGCGGCCATCGCCGCGGGCGACCACTTCTTCGCCGCCTCGTCGTCAACACCCGGCTACGACGACTACCACCGGGTGGTGCTCCGTCATCTTGGCGTGGACGCAACCCCGGAGCTGCTGACTGACCTGCGACGTGAAGTTCCACCGTCGACGTTCCTGGAGACCTACCCGGACGTCGAAGAGACCCTGGAAGGGCTGAACCGGCGGGGAGTACGGATGGCCGTGGTGTCGGATGCCTGGCCCAACCTGCCCGACCTCCACGCCGGGCTGGGGATCAGCCGGTTCTTCGAGGCGTACGCGATCTCAGCCGTCCTTGGCTGCAACAAGCCGGACCCACGTATGTACCATCACGCCAGCACGGCGCTCGGCCTCGCTCCGGCGCAGTGTCTGTTCGTTGACGACGACCCCGACCTGGTGACAGCGGCCATCAGACTCGGCTATGCGGGACGCACGATGTGCCGGGACTCGGCCGTCTCGGACGTGCCTTCCCTCACTTCCCTGACGCAATTGCTGGATCTCTTCTGACACATCCGACAGGGTCAGCCGCCGAAGCGCAGCCCGGTCCCGGTGAGGCAGCCGTTCAGCACGTCGCTGCGGTACGGGAGCTGTCGTAGGCCCCGCCGGACGGCGGCGATGAGCTCCTCGGGGCCGGTCCCGCTCCGGGCTCACTCGGGGACCCCGATCTTGTGTGCCGCCCACGTTCCCGATACAACCGTCTGAAGGGGGAGTGATGCTGGGTTTGCTGGGCGATCTGCTAGGCGGGCTGCTGGGAGGCCAGGCCGGGAATCGCATCGTCAAGAAGCGAGGCGAGCGGCTGGCTCAGGACGGGAAGGTCGAGTGCGGCCTCCGAGTCCTGTCCGGCAGCCACCCACGGGCGTCAGGCCAATGGATGCACAGTACCGCGCAGCTGTCACCTGGGCTTATCACCATGGGCGGAATCGTCGTCCGGATCACGAAGCTCGATGCAACGGACCCGAGGCGGCCCAAGGGCAGGGAAGTCTGGGCGGTGAGCCCTCAGACAGCCATCGTGCGAGTAGTCGCTTCGACGGGGGCGGTCCTTGAGTGGGCCGTGCTGGCCGAACAGTTGCCGTGGGCCCTGGAGCAGGTGCACGTGGCGGTCTGAGCGCAGGGCGAGGATGGCGCTCCTGTCGGATCCGGCTTCGAGATCTGGCCCATCCTTGTCAGGTCGATCATGGGGACCTGTGGGCATCGGTCAGCTCACCGGGGATGTCGGCTGACCGTCCGCCAGCGCTCGACGGTGACCGCCGCTGTCCGCCGCTGCTGGTGTCGGACACCAGCAGCCCAGTTGACAGATCTCGCTCTGGGAATACGACCTGATTCCGCACCTGTGATCAGGAGCGGATCATCGCTACTACGTGCTCCAGTTGCGTGTCCATGGCCCATAGCCATACCGGTCCATCAGACGATTCGCACTCGATCACCGAGACGCTTGCCGGGAGCCACAACCATTCGCGGCCCTCCTGCTGGCGTACTCGGGCAACACGCAGATCTGCCGGGACCTTACGGAGCCGAGTCCACGGCCAGCGAGGTTCCCATCGAAACTCGTCAGCATCAGCTCGTACCCGGCCCAAACTCCATCGGCGGCCCACGCTCGGCCGCTTGGCCCCGATCAGGAAGAGGGCTGCCTGCCCCGCCTTGACCCGTGCCATGGCCCGGCGCGATCGCCGACGGCGGATCGCCTCGCCGAGCAGCACGCCGAGCAGCACGCAGATCCCTGTAACCATGCGCGCAGTAAAACAGGTTGGTGACTGATCGCCAAAAGGTCGAGTCCACTGGCGGCAGTGACTTGATCGCCTGCATTGAGGGGCTGCGACTCCATGAGCGGTCGGCGTAGCGACTGCGGCCGGGACCGCCCGCCGCTAGGAGCGCGGGTCAGTAACGGGCAAGCGCTGGCTGGCCGTCGTCGGTATGGGTTCGGGTGGCTTCAGCGGGGTGTCTGGGAACGGAAGCTGTGGCCGAGCTCCGGGCCGAGTCCGTAGTAGTGGCGGAAGTTGTAGATCAGCGGGCTCCACATGGCCGGGTCGACGTGCTGAGTGCCGGGGACGACCATGCGCGGATCGGCGTGGACCTTGAGCACATGGGCTTCGACGACGAGGAACCCGCCGGCGACGTCAGGCTGGGCCCGGGCGGCACGGGCCTCCAGTTGCAGGGGGCATTCGGCGACCCGGGGCGGCCGGACCAGCTCGGAGGGCTCAGGTTGCAGGCTTGAGGCCGCGAACTTGTCCCGCTCGAATCGGAAGCCACCTCGCTTGTGCACGGGCACGGGGGTGCGCCCGGTGAGCGGCGCGAGCTGTTCCACCGCCGGCCACTGAGTCGGCGCGGGCAGGCTGATCACGAGCTCGGGTCGACTGCGGAGATTGTGCGCGGTCTGGCCCTCGACCCCCACGCCCAGGACGACCACCTGGCCCAATGCCCAGGCCGAGGACATCGGCGCAAGGTTGAAGGAGCCGTCCTCGTTCTCCGTGGAGAGCAGCACGACCGGTGTTCCGAAGTACAGGATGCTCGGCGTGATGGTCACGTGATCCGTCGAGATGTCGGCGGGCGCGCTGTCCGGCGTCATGGTGTTCATGGGATTCGACGGTAGGGCGGGGACTCTTCGGCGCGCGCCGAAGGATCGCTGGTGGATGATGGACGATGATGAACAGCCGTGACGCGCATGTCGAGGGCCCGGACCTGGCAGCCCTGGCCGGTCTTTTGGCCGACAGCACCCGCGCAGGGTTCTGCCTTGCGCTGCTGGACGGCCGGGCGTGGACCGCGATCGAGTTGGCCCGCCACGTCGGGGTTGCTGCCTCGACCGCGACCGAGCACTTGAACCTCCTTGTCACTGGAGGATTGCTGGCACAGGAGCGTCAGGGCCGTCATCGCTACGTTCGCCTGGCCGACCCCGCCACGGCGGAATTGATCGAGAATCTTGGTTCCATGGCTCCTCGACGAGCCGCCCCGCCCCACTCGCTGCCGGCTGTCAACCGCAGCCGGGCGCTGGCCCGTGCCCGCACGTGCTACGACCACCTCGCCGGCGCCCTCGGGGTCGCGATCACCACGGCCATGACCGATCGGGGACTACTGGACTGGGAGCAAGGGCTGGCACTCACCGGCAACGCGACCGCCTGGCTGGACGAGCTCGGCATCGCCGTTCCGCCCAACAAGCGGCGTCCGCCTGTCCGCTCCTGCCTGGACTGGACGGAACGCCGCCCCCATCTGGCCGGCACCGTCGGTGCCGCCGTATGCCGTCACGCCTTCGACTCCGGCTGGATCGCTCGGATCGGTACCGGCCGAGCCGTCGTTCTCACCGACACCGGCCGGCGCGCGTTCCGGGACCACCTCGGCCTGTCCGACGACTGGTCCGTTACTGACCCACGCTCCTAGCCTGACCGCGGCCGTGGGCGAGGAGGCCGAGCAACTTCCATCCCGTACGCCCGGCGGCTTCCGCGTGGAACGGCTTTAATCAGCAAGCGTCGGCGAGGTGTTCGCGGCTGTGGTGCTACGCAATTGCATCACACCGAGGGCGCAAAGCGCCGCGCCCAGCGCCGCCTCGACCAGATACGGCACGACGGGCTGGTCACCCCAGTTGAACAGCGTGCGATTGAGCGCCGGAAGGCTGACCATCGCCAGCACGGCGAGCGGCTCCAACACGAACAACATCCCGGTCGCCGGCAACGGTGTCACGTACCTCCGCCGGGCCGACCACGCACCGAGAGCGCCCATCGCCGGCCCGCTGAACAGACCCAGCTCGAACCAGTGGATGTTCCCCATGAACGCCAGTCGCAAGTCCCCGAGCACGCCGTGGTCGCCGAGGCCCGCGGTGAGCCCGAAGGCCAGGTAGAAACCTGCCAGGCCGATCATGGTCGCGATGGTCCCGACCGCCATCCCACGCAGAACGCCGCGGGCTCGCCTCGCCGGCAGGAACGCGAGCAGCAGCCACGGCGCCGACATGTTCCCGTACACCTGGCTGACCCCGTCCTCGGTGCCCTTCAACAGTGCGGCGGTCACACCGAAGACGAACGCGGCGGACAGGATCAGCAGGAGCGAACGAGAGCGCGACATGCCGGTGATCTTAAAGATGCCTGGCCAACTGCCGCTAGCCAGAGTGCCTCAGCGGTGGGAGGGACGACCTGCCGGATGAGTCGCAGGTCGATCACGGGGTCTCTTGGCGTCGGTCAACCGGGCCTACGCCTCGGCCGGGCGTCCGCTCGCAACGGCCTCGATCGCCGTTGTTCACGGCGGTTGGTGTCAGACGCTGATGTCAGGAGAGGGGGCCCTGGCTGCACCCGAGGCACACGTAGCGGTCGGCCAATGGCGGGCACTTGGTGCACCTCTGTAAGCACTTCTGGTGGCCCAGCTGTACCAGTTGTTTCTGGCTCCGCGATGTACCAAGTTGATCTGGCTCCACCGAGGATGAGCTCGCTGGAGGGTGAGGTCTGCGTTGCGTTGTCTGGGAGTGTGAGAGGGGCCGCGGGTGACCGCTGAAGTTGGGTGGCAAGGACTGAGCTTGGGACTCTTTCGGCGAATTCGGAGTGAGTTGATCAAGTCGGTGGACGGTCTCGAGGATGCTGCCCTCGACTGGAGGCCGTCGCCAGGCAGCAACAGCATGGGGTGGCTCACCTGGCATGTCGCACGAGGCCAGGACAGGAATCTGTCTGAGCTCATGGGTGATTCTCAGCGGTGGCTGTCCGACGGGTGGGCCGATCTTTTCGGCCGTCCTGCCGATCCGTCCGACACCGGTTTCGGGCACTCGTTTGAGCAAGCGGCGTCCTTCCGCAGCCCGGGGAGCAAGGGCCTGCTCGCCTATCACGGCGCCGTCCATGATCTAGCCGAGCATTACCTGTCGGCGGCACCTGACGACGATTTGGGCCGGATTGTCGTGAGTCCCACGCTGGGCAACGTGCACACGGTCGAGGAGCGCTTGCAGGGGCTGATCACTGACTCCTTCGCTCACTTGGGGCAGATCGCCATGCTCCGTGGCCTCACGTCTGGTTACCATCAGTAACGTGTCCTAGGGTGATCGTTACCAGTGTGGTCAGCTCCCATCTGGGGTCGGCGTTGCGACTTTGGCTGGGAGTTTCAATGACCCAGTCAAGCGTCGCACTCGGATCCTGGAGCCTCAGTTTGGAAGAGTGCGTATGCGGATCCGTGCTGACCTGGCGCGATGTTGACCTGCGCGAACGCAGGCGGCTCGCTGTTGTTCCCCGTAGCTTCCCGTTGGTCGCCGACCGTTCGGGCACAGAAGGGGCACAGCGCCTCAGGCCGCGAAAGTTCCTCAGTTCCTCTCGGCGCAGACGTCAGTTCCGTCACTCTCAAGATCCACGGCCACAGCAAGTGGCCAGACCAGTTCTCCAGAGCGCTCGCTCAGCTTCCGAAGTGGGCAGTTGGACAGCGGGCCCCTGCTCCGCCATGCTGCTTCGGCGATGGTGGGCCACCACTGGCTGCATGGTGAGAGGCGGGGATTGATGGAGCAATCGCAGGACACAGCTATACCGCCGGAGCGCATCCGCTACCGGTTGACGGGCCTCCAACGCTTGCTGCCCATGCTGCCCGGCATCATCGTCATGGCCTCCCAGGTCTTGTTCTGGTTGGACGGGGGACCGTCTGGTCCTGTACTGGTCTCAGGACTGACGTGGGGTGTCCTGCTGGGCGTGGTGTTGATCACCTCGCGGCTCTTCGGGGTCACTCTCACGCCATCGGCGGCCATCGTGCATAACCTCCGCCGCCGGACCATCCCGTGGTCGAACGTCCAAGCCATCCAGATCGAGTCTCTCTTCGGAAGCCGGACCGTCGTGATCTACGAAGCGGGCCGCCGCCGTACCCGCCTGCGGGCGCCGACCACCGCGTTCCTCAGCTGGGATCGCAGCTTCGAGGAGAAGTTCCACACCATCGGTAGGTGGTGGCTGGATCACCGCGGCCCGGACTGGGCTCCTGTCCCGCCGCCGGGGGCACAGTGGGGTGGGCCGCTGGTGCCCAACGGGAGCCCTGACGCCCCTCCCACGTAGTCAGCAGCTGATCCACGCACGCTCCGGGGGGCGGATCCTCAATAGTTAGGGCAAGCCCTGGGCGCCGTCCATAGGTTGGAACAGCGCCTGTCTCGGACACAAACTTGAAGATCTGACCTCATCCTTATCGGGTCGATCATGGCGGGCCTAGACGTCGACCATCCCGCGTTGTGCCTCGTCTCTTCGTCTGCTGAGGTTCGGCGCCGACCGCCACTGTTCGCGCTTGTTGGTGTCAGACGCTGATGTCAGCTCCTGCCGGATCCTGCTCAGAAGATCGCAGCAGTGAGCGTCCAAGCGCCAACGACAGCGAAGACAGCTCCGAATACCCTGCACGTGTTGTAACTCACTGGCTGGCAGGCATGTTGTCCGGTCCCGGTAGATGCTTGACGTTGTGGCTTCACGCGATGGTTGGCATGTCAGTCCCGCCAGGTGCTTGGCAAGCGGTGGGGCAGTCGGGCAGGCACGGCGGCGCCCCATGCGGAGCAGCCCCAGTGACAGTGCCGATCGCTAGTCTGTCCGCGTGATTCCCACCGACGATCGGCAGTTCCCTGCGGCCCTCGCCGCCGCTCTGGCGCTCTCGTCCGACTACGACGACGGCAACGGCGTCGACTTCGAGCCTTTCCCGGCCTTCCTGTCCGCCGAGGAGACCACCGACTGGTTCCGGGCCTGGACAGGCAACGCGGAGGTGGATGGCGACAACTTCCGCGTGTTCGGCCAGGACGGCACGGGCGGATATGCGGCGTTCTGGCTCATCCGCCCGCACCGCCCGCTCGTCGATCAGCCTGTGGTCTTTCTTGGTTCCGACGGTGAGACCGGTGTCGTGGCACGTGGCCTGGGTGCCTTCTTGTGGCTGCTGGCTGGTGGATACGGCCCTTGGGAGGCAGCCACCTCGTACGAGCCCGACTGGACCCCGCGCCACAACCAGGAACTGGCGGCCGTCGCCGAACGATTCGCGGCCGACTGCAAGCAGCCGGCGGTCGCCGTTATTGAGCAGGCGACCCGGGAGTTCCCGGACTTCGATGACGCGATGATGGAGCTCTGCCGCTGACTGGACGCGCACACGGCCGTACCTTGTTCCGCTGGCAGCCTCGTCTTCGTCGGGTCCCAGGGCGAGCAGTTGCGGCGGAGCAACTTCCGCGACGACTGGGTCAAGGCCCGGAAGGCTGCGGGCGTCACGGCCGAGCTGCACTTCCACGATCTGCGGCACACGGGAAACACACTGGCCTCCACGGCCGGAGCCAGCACGCGGGAGCTGATGACTCGCATGGGGCACAGCAGCTTCCGGGCCGCGCTGATCTACCAGCACACGACCAGTGACCGGGACCGGGCCATCGCGGACCTGCTTGGGACCATGATCCGGGAGGGCGGGGGAGAGGGCTCCGGTCACGGGGATAGGTAATGGCCTTGCTGTGATGGTCGAAGCTGGCGATGCTGGGCCGATGCCAGGGCAGCGCAAAAGGAGACGGCAGCAGCAGGACGAGGTGCAGCGGGCTGCTGCTCGTTTCGCGCCTGGTGCCTGAACCTGACAACCCCCACGATGCCCATTCCGTAGCGGTCTATCCCCGCAGGGGCAACAGTCCGATAGGCTACGTCAATAAGCAGAAAGCCCGTGCCTGGTCCAGGTTGATCGCCGAGGGATCGAAGCTCTCGGCGGTGAGCCTGAGGGGGACAGGGCCCGGAGCGAAGTGCGATGCACTGGCGGTTCTGGCTGCCGAACCGAGGGTGGTCGCCCACCTCCTATCGCCGCGGCCCTCGTCGCTCCCTCAGCCGGCGTCCCTCCGGTAGCGATCGACTGTCTCACGCGCTCAATGCCATCAGCTTGGGAAGCAAAGGTGATCTAGGGCTTTCTGCGGTCATGACCTGCGGTGGAGGGCCGTGGGAGTATGTCGGGCGAGTTCCTTGACTCCCCGCCGTTCCCCCTGGTTTCCCGCAGGATCTGGCACGCGTCTGCCACATGGGCACGCCCGTCTACCTGGGCAACCTGTCTTGCCGCTCTACGGATTCTGCCTGCCGAGACGCTGCCGGGCTAAGCTGCGGAACGGCACCCGGACCATGCCATTGGCAGGGCTATGCAGACGGTGCCGTCCGGGGTGATGCGGCCGAATGTTCCGATGGCTCGCGCCGCGGGAACCGACCGATTCTCCCAAGGGGGCCGGAGGGGCCATGAATCGTCTACTCGGTCTCGCAATGGTCTGGGTGGCTATCTATGGGTCGATCACCTTCGGGTCGGGGGAGTCCGGCGAGGATCGGCTGATGAGTATTGTCGCTGCGCTCCCGGCGTGGGGTTATATCGGCTTCCGTGTCAGGCGAGAGATCCGGGGGATCCGGGAGGACAACCGGTCGGCACGTATGCGCAGGGAGGAACGGAAGCGCATCGGGAGGGACGAACTGCTTGACGTCGTAACGCGGTTGGTTGCCCGCAGTTCGCAGCCACTGGAGTGCGGCGTAGCGGGGCATGGGGCAGGGCATCTATGTCTTGCCGTTTCCGGAAAGGTCGCGCTGGCCGATCTGGTCGAGGAGATCAGCAGTCGGTACGGGCCCTCGCGCAACCTCGCCATGGGTGGGTACGCCGATCCGGCGGTGGACGCGACTACAGGACTGCCCCTGCTCACCCCCTTCGGCAAACACGTGGTGGACATGCGAGCCTGGGCCTACGGGAGTTGGTGGATCGGGGCCGGGACCGCGGACAGCGGTGACGGCGTACGGCGCGTGGTGCTGGTCGCTGAACGGGCCGAGTCGGTCGTGTACGGGTCGCCGGCCGATGCCTCGTGGGTGGAGCGGGTCGTTGCCGTGACCGGCTGGGTCGGAGACAGACGGGTACGGACGATCGACTGGGCGGCTGTCGAGCAGCGCCTCGGCACTGCTCTGCCCAGCGACTACAAGCAACTCGCCGAGATTTTCGGTCACGGGGACTTCGACGGTTTCCTCAGCTTGTACGTTCCCGATGCCGGTGTCTCAAGCATGGACATCGTCGACCATGCCGAGTATCTGGCCCGGGATGCCTCTCAAGAGGGCACACACCTGTGGCGGCCAAATGACATCTACCCGGCTCCCGGCGGGCTCCTTCAGTGGGCTGCGTCCGAGCAGGCGGACCAGTTTTACTGGCTCACCGAGGGCAACGACCCTGAGGCCTGGCCCGTCCTGGTGCAAGAGGAGGATGCCGGCTCCTGGCGCCGGTTCGACTGCTCGGCCGCCGAGTTCGTCTTCCGCATGCTGACCGAGCGCGGGCATCCCTACTCGACCGCCCGGTATTTCGACACACACTGGTTTCAGAGATACGAACCGTGAGCGCGCGGTGTCCGGTCGGGCTGGGCGATGCACAGACGGCCCGGCCACTGGCAACTGGCGGCACGGGCATTTCAACCAGCGTCCCGTTCCCGGGATCGGCGCCGCTTCGGTCGAGGGCGGATGTCGTTGAGGGTCCAGCCTGCAGCCGCTATCACGCTCATCACCAACATGACGGCGGAAACGATCCGCAGCAGCCCCTCGCCATATAGGGCCTGGTAGCCGAACCAGGCCACAGCGATGCAGGTCATCGGGCCGTTGCCGAGACTCCTCAAGCGCGGATCCACGCGCACTCCCGAGTCAGGTACGCCCGCGAGCTGGGCCTCCTGAGTGTGGCATGAGCCTGCCCGCTTCCTGTACCCACCACTCTCCCCAGCTCCCATCCCGTCCGCCGTCGACCCACACACCGTGGAGCAGGCGTGGTTCAGGGCGTCAAGGTGGAGCGCGCCTGGCTATCCGGGCCAGGCGCCAAGCGTCAATCGTGCCTGCGAGGTTTGAAGTCGTAGGCAGAGGGCGGTAGTTCTACACCCTGCCGGTCGCGAGGGGCACGAAGAGCACTGGTCGGATCGTCCACGTGATGAGGGTGCTGGCCTTGGTGACGGACACCGTGCAGGGCTCGGCGCGCAAAAGGGCTCTCCTGGTCTCGATGCGACCGTTGTACAGCCACTCCCATGCCTCCTGGGACGCGTCGGGGTCGAGTGCCGGAGAGATTGTGCGCGGTGCGACCGCGACCCATCTGGTCTGCCTGGGGCGCCGAGTACACGTCGAAAGAAGCGCGGAAGGCTGGCTTCTCTGTCGTCTCCCCAAGACTTTCCGTCCAGCACTCACACCAGTAGCCGCGGGTGGGCTCCGCGCCGTGTGTCGGTGAAGGGCTCCGCGGTGACGGCGTGGCCGCTCTGGCTGCTGTGGACCACCACCACCCGGTGAGCGAGGACGCTGACCATGCCGAGCCCTCGGCCGTGCTCCCCCTCCTGGTCTTGGTCCTCGACCTTCGGTGCGGTGCCCGTGCCTCCATCGTCCGTCACGGACAGGGCGATCACTTGCGGGGAGACCGCGGGGGCCAGATGGAAGCTGCCGGATGTCTGGCCACTGGCCGTGTGGAGGATGGCGTTCGCGCTCAGCTCGCTGACGATCAGCTCGTTCACGCGTGTGCAGGTGGTGAACCTGCGCGGGTACGACCCGACCCCCGTCCCGCCGGAGGACGCGCTGGAGGCGCTGCTGCGAGCCCTTGCGACAGCTCGTCCGAGCACGCCTGCTCGCCCAGAACAGCCAGGCGCGCGACCGCTGGTTCATGTACGACCTCTTGCGCGTCCACGCCCAGGAACAGGCTCGCATCACCATGGACCGTGACCGAACCGAACGCGAGAATCTGCTCGCCACCACCCACACCCACGCCCGCACACAGATGCATCCGGTGCCGGACCGTCCCGGGTTCGGGAAGCGCCGTGGCGGGGGCAGCTCGGTGGCAAATCCCCTGGTGGATCGATCACCACCACCTCAACAGGGGGCTATCGCAACCCGTGGCGGCCACTGTGACGAGACCCGCACCGCCCTGTTGGCGCTCGGCGCTGGCGGCTTGGCGGTGACGCGTTCGATGAGGGCTTGGTCGGCGGGTCCGGCGGGTTCAGCCCTCGTACGTGAATTCGTCGTGCGGGCTGGTAGGCGACGTGGCCACGCCGACCGCCACGGTGACGTCCACCGTCTTCGGCTCGACCAGTTCGTGCTTCGGCACCGTCGCGACGATCTCGGTCGGACTGTTGACGGTGAACCCATCGGCGGGGGTCTCCTTGAACCGCACGGCAACGGCCCACTTCTTCTTGGCGTCGAAGCCCGAGCCGGTGATGGTGACCTGGTTGCCGATCTTCCCGCTGGACGGGCTGACCTCGCTCACTACGACGGGCGCGGGTCCGTCGTAGGCGAACTGCCCCAGCGGAACGGCGGGCGATGTGCCGAGGTTGGTGGTGACACGGACGTCGACGATGCCGGTCCCGTCGGGAGCGCTCGCGATGATCTGCTTACCGGACGTGTCGAGGCTGAACTTGGCGCACGGGATCGGGCCGAAGTCGACTTTACTGTCCTTGTCGAATCCGCTGCCGGTGATGGTGACCTCTGTCTCTCCCTCTCCGGAGGTGGGGTTCACCGCGGTCACCATCGGCCCGGCAGGGACGTTGGGCGCGCCCAGCAGGTCCAGGTATGTGGAGTTCGCGTGCTGGAACGCGACCTGGCCCAGGAAGTCTGCGGTGGTCTGGTTGACGAGCGTCTTGTCGTGCTTCGAGTAGTTCGGGTTCAACGGCTTTTCGGTGCCGGGCTGGACGTATTCGTTGCCCTTCCGGAGCCCGATGATCACATCCAGCAGGCTCTTCACCTCTGCGTTGGCCTTCGGTCCCGGTAGTTTCGGGTCCCAGTACCAGTGGTCCCTGGCGTACAGCAGATCGGACTCGACCCAGGCCTGCGGGACCATGTCGTACTCGTTGAAGTAGCGCTCGTTCAGACTCCACGGCCGGGAGTTGACGTACTCGGCGAAGCTCTGCAGGCCGGCGGTGGGGGCGGCGAAGGTGATGAGCGCGAACTTCGGATTGTTCGGAAACGAGGGCTGGGCTTGGAGGTACGTGGCCAGCATGGTGGCGATGCAGCCGCCGAGGCTGTGGCCGGTCACGTAGACCGTCGGCTGGGGCTTTGCGGACGTCAAGAGGCTCTTGAGTGCTTGCGTGAGGGTCGGGCCACCAACGGGGCGCGCAGTGGCGATCTGAGTGAACGCGGCCATGGCGCCGGCCGAGACGGCGATGTCCTTCGATCCGCCCGCGGTGAACGGCACCACCGTGCCGACGTCGAGGTCCTCCATCATGTCGATGGGATTGGCGATCGTGCCGCGCACGACCACGGCGATCTGGCTCAAGTCGGAATTCGAGGCGATGTAGGCGAGGTTCGCGTTGTCCGGGCTGAGCGCCAGCCACATCAGCGCCCACTTGCCGCCCGTGGCGAGCGTCGAGTCCTTCAGTTGCGCGGTGATGCCGAGGCTGGCGCGCTGGCTCTGGTCTTGCAGGGTTTCACCCGACGGGCGCGGGGTTGCCGCAGTGGCGGCGATTGCGGCGAGGGTCATAGTGACCTGGGCGGGGGTCGGGTCCGACTGGGTCGCGTTCGTCATACGTGCTCCTTGCGTGTCACCGGGGTCGAAGTGGGCCGCGGCGGCCGCACCGTACGCGCCGGGATCACTGGGTTGCGGACCCGTGTCGGTGTGCCACTCCGACTGTCGCGTTGATCGTGTTCATCCCGCTTTCGCGGTGCAAGCCGCCCGAGCATTCCGCGGCTCCATGAGGCACCCGGCTCCCCGCCGTGCCGCGGGAGCGGCATATCGCGCTCCTTCGTGGGACTCGGCCTCACCGTGGCCACGAGCTGCCGGGGCGCTGTCTGCCCACTAATCCCAGTCTGCTTCTCGAGTGCCGCCCTCGCGACCCCAGCATGCCGTCACCGCCCAGATCACTGCCTTCGAGCAGGTCATCGACCGCATACGACGCTGCTTGGCTGCGCTTCCTCCGCGGCAGCAGGTGGTGGCGGTGTGGGCGCTTTGGAGGCGCGGGGCGCGTTGACGCCGGATCATGTGCGGTGGGCGGCAGCCTCGGCGGGCCGGTCGCTGCGGACGGTGCAGTGGTGGCTGCAGACGGTCCCGCGTGGAGGGCCGTATCGGTCCCAGGCCGCGGCAGGGGTTCACGGTGACCGTCGACCTTCACACACGGCTGGCTGTGAAGACTCGATTGTCGCGCAGGAGCGCCCCCAGCACGCTGGCCCGCCGACGGGCCAGGGCGATGATGGGGCTGGACGTGCTTGCAGCCTTCGCCCCACTCCTTGAGGTAGAAGTCCCGGTTGGCCCCTCGCGGATGATGCTGGTCTGCGCGGAGGTGGCCTGAACCGCAGGTAGCTGATCTTGCCTCCTGTGATGTCACCCCGCGCCACGGTGTTGGTCAAGGGCTGTGGGGCGTTTGGTGTGCCCGTATGATGAAGGGCGCCCACGCCCGGCGAAACGAATGCCGGACTCTCCGAGGCCACGGTCCCACCCGCCCAGGCGCGTGAGGCCCGACAGGGCCCGGAGGCCCGCGAGTAGTACCGGAGAAACCGCGATGACCGGCTCTCGACTGGCCAAAGCACTTGTGGCCGTCCTCTCCTTCACCGTCCTGGCGCTGCTCAGCCTTTACGTGGTGGGGAGGTTGACCGCGGACTCCACTCTGGGAACCACCGCCCGAGCAGCCGTGGGCGGTCTCCTCGCCAGCGCAACCCTGGGCCTGCTCAGGTACCTGAGGGGCCTCGCTCGTGCCGGCCGCCAGAGCAATGAGGGCAGTTGAGCAGATGCAGCTTGCGAGAGTACGGCAGGCCGCGTCGCCGGATGGCCGGCCGGACCTCCACCTGCGGTGCTGGTGCACAGACGTCCGCGCTTGTCGGCCGCTGTACGTCGGCGTTGTCAAGTTCGATGGCTGCAGCGTAAGTCAGGATGTCAGTGGCGTGATGTTCACTGAGCCCCATGGAGGATTCGGAAGTCGTTGCCGCCATCTGGAAGACCATTGACTCATCCAGTGTGGGTGGACCACCGGTCATTCTTGAGGCGCCGGGGGGCACAAGCCTGAAGGAACTGGTTGCCGAAGTGGGCCGGTTCGTAGGCAGGCCCCGCAACCTTGCCATGGACGGCTTCACCGACCCGTCACTCACTGAGCGCACTGGACTGCCGCTCGTCGAGCCGTTCGGGGACGAGCTGCAAGAGATGCGGGGCTGGGCCTACAAGTCTCACTGGATCGGTTGCGGCAGCATCGGCGCCTCACACCGAGAGCGCGTGGTCGTGGTGATTGCCCATCGTGAGGACCCTGCGGTCACCGGGTTCCCCGAGGGTGCCTCCTGGGCCGAGAAGCTGTGCATCCTCACGGGTTGGGTACCGGTGCCGCAACCGGCCGTCGACTGGCCTGCCGTCGAGGCCGATCTCGGCACCCCGCTGCCGAGGGATTACAAGGAGATCGTCGACCTCTTCGGTCCGGGCGGCTTCGACGAGTACGTCGACCTCCTTGTCCCCGGAGCCCTGGGCATGGACCTCGTGGTGTGGGCCAAGAGACATGGCGATGCCAGCGACCTGTGGGAGCCCTATGCCGGCTACCCGGCACCGGGGGGTCTCTTGAGATGGGGGTCGTCGGAGCAAGAGTTCGATTTCGTCTGGCAGAGCGGGACGGCCGATCCGGACGACTGGCGCGTTCTCGTGGGCGAGTTCGGCGACTGGGAGCGATTCGATTGCGGTCTGGGTGAGTTCCTCTTCCGCATGCTCACAGACGTGCAGTACGGGTTCCCCACAAGCCACCTGCACGCTCACTTCTTCCAAAGGTACGGTCTCCGATCCGTTGAGGGATGACTCAGCCGCAGCGCTCCTCGCACCGCGCTGAGCATCGGCATGCACCCAACGGTGGTATTCACGAGCGAGGGTTCAGTTTGAGGTGATCAAGTCCCTGAACTGGCCCTCAATGGCGCTCCGGGTGGGAGTAGAACCTGCGACACCCACTTGAGGAGAGAGGCCGGGAGATCTTCCGGGTGAGCTGAGGGTCGCCGGCCGAGGCAGCGAGCGAGTACTTGACCGCGGGGCACCGGTGTTGATCGTGGCTGACCCCGGTATCTGGCACGGTTGTGGCACGGACTGCGCTCGTCAGCCGCTAGTCGTGCCGGGGCGGGGATCGGCCGACCGGATGCAGTCATTGAGGGCGGCAAAGGACACTGGTGGACCAGCCGCCGCGCGAACCGCGCTCAGGCTGACGCTGTCCGAGTCCAGGGTGGCGACTACTGAGCGGGGGAGTACGTAGAACTCCCACTGAGCCGTGTCGAGTGGTTCGTAGACCGCGTGTTCCCGGGCAGTCTGGACGGCGAAAACGTAGACGTCGGCGTTGTACGACTTTGCCTCTGAGTAGCCTCCATCGGGTGACCACGTGCGAGCGCGGATCCCACTGAAGCGGATGTGAGACACCGTGCGCTGCTCAAGGAGATGTTCCCCGTGCCACAACCGTGCCAGAACGAGCGGGGAGCCACGGGGAATGGCAGGCGCCAGCAGGGCATGGACCTCACGCTGGCCGGAATGCTCCTTCCGCAGGTCAGTCGCCAACCCGCCCCACCTCGCTCCTAAAGTGCTTGTCCAGCCCGCTTACCGAGTCCACACCCGCTGGAACTCCTCGACCGGGATGGTCTCCAGCAGGTCCTCTTCAGGGTCAATCGCCTGGTCCGTCAGGAATCCGTGCTCGTCCTCCAGGTGCTCCCAGCTGTACCGGTGGAGTTGGCCGGCCGAAGTCAGCTCGGCTTGCTTGACGGCGATCAACTCGCCGCGATCGGGTACGGCCTCGAAGTACCACAAGCCGCCCTCCTCGTCAGTGCCGCGGAAGTGGTGCCGCAGGGTGGTGTTCTCATCCAGTGCTCGGAAGTACGCCACGGTCTCTGCTTGGATGCGTTCCAGGTCAACCACGGGGTCATCGTGCCAGCGAGCGCGCGCGGGTTGCTCCGCTCTGCCATCTACGCGTGACATCAACGACGCCGGAGGCCAGCACTCCTGGGCGGTCCGACACGGCTAGTGTGACCGGGTGGTTCCCCGGCAGTGCCGAGGATCGATCGAACTCCTAAAGCGGTGGCGGGCGTGGCAGTCTTGCCCCTGAGGCCGTGGCTTCAGATTCCGCCCTCTGCCGGCACACGAAACACCGGGCCTCGGGCACTCAGCAGCCCGGGCACGGTCCGCCACAGGTCTGCCCCGTTCGCCCGCTCCCATTCCGCGGTCGCCCGGGACTGCGCCCACTGGGTCACGGCCACCGGAACCAGCATCAGGGGCGGCATCAACTGATGCGATGCCAGGCCGATGAGCATCATCCAGCAGACCGCTCCACCCACGAATCCGGCCGTGCGCCGTAGCGACAGCCGCTGCGCCGCGTCCTGGCCGGTATGCGGTTGTTCTTCGGTGCTGTCGATCCACGCGGCATGCTCGTACGCGCGGCGAAGCCGGGCGGGGAGACGGAAACGCAGCAGCAGTAGCACCAGGGACGCAAGAGCCGCCGCAACTGCTCCCACCAGGAGGGTCTCCAGCTGGTGAGCCGTACCGATCAAGACCAGCAGCAACCCTTCGCACAGCACCGCGCCCGCGCCCATCATCAGTGCGGACGTCTGCTGGAAGTACACCACCCTTATCAGCCCGGGTCTGGCGTCCTCGGTCATCGCCCCAGCTCTCTGCCCGTACACCCGCACGGGCAGAGACGACCCAACACCGTGTGGAACGCAGCGTCAACAGGCCGCGTGTCAGAACATCGCCAAGACTGTCGGGCTCAGCTCCTCGGCGCGCACAGAGCAGCCGCAGGCGTGGGCGCAGGTCTTCACGGTTGGCACGGCCCTCACTGCAGCGGTGAGGTGAAGGCTTCCGGTACAGCAGCGGAGTACAGCAACCACAGCAGCCAACCCCGCCCAACAGTGTCCCTTGCAAGTGTCGACACGACCGCTATGACCGTCGCTGACCGATCCACACAGAGCTACGGGTCAGAAGGTCACACCGCTCACGAGACGGCTCGGCCATACACCCGGCGGTCTCAGTTCCCGTCTCATTCAGCCCCGTTCACAGTCGTTCAGGCGGGACCCGAAGCCGTCCCAGCGCCGAGGGCCAGGCGGCCATGAACGAAGGTGAACGCCCGTGCACGCAGCCCTGGCAGGCGCCAACACAGTTGGAGAGCGTGTGGGCCAGCAGCCGCTACTGCCTCGCTAGCTAGGCCTGCTGAGGTGGATCACGGAACGCTCCCTGACCAAGACGCTGGGACATAAGAACAAGATCAGCGTCAACAAGGTCTGGAATCGCTACCGTGCCACCTGGCAGACACCTGCTGGCCCCCGAAGGGGCCTCCAGGTCAAAGTCGAACGCGGCAAAGGAAAGAAGCCGCTGGTCGCCCGTTGGGGCGGAGTCTCGCTGGCACGAAGGACCACGAGGGTAACTCTCAAAGACGAGCTTCCGGTGGTATGGAGGAAGCGTCCCGCAGAACTCATCGACCGGCTCATGTCCGGCCGTTGTGAACTCTGCAAGGCGCAAACAGAAGTCGAAGCGCACCACATTCGACGTCTGAGTGACCTCCGCCCCGGGAGTCAGGTTCAACAGCCTGACTGGGCAACGCAGATGGCATCACGCCGCCGCAAGACCCTGATCGTCTGCCGTGACTGTCACAGCGGAATCCACAGAGGACTTTCCGTTCGGCAGGACTCGATGGAATCGACGCTGGAGAGCCGGGTGCGGTGATAAGTCGCATGCCCGGTTCGGTGGGGGGCCGTCGGAAAAGGGTCCGCATCAGCGGACACCTCGCCGGCGGCCTACCCTGTGGGGCCAGCAAGTCAGCAGTAAGGAGACTGGAATGCCAGGAGGCTGTCGCCGGTGAATACCGACGAGCTGGAATGGGCCTTGATGAAGGCCGAACGCCGGGTACTGGAGATCCAGACCAAGCTGCACCGTTGGGCTGTAGATGATTCTCATCGCAGGTTCGACGACCTGTTCAACCTCGTGGCCGATCCCGCCTTCCTGTTGGTGGCGTGGGACCGTGTCCGGGGAAACAAGGGTGCCCGCACGGCCGGAGTGGATGGGAAGACCGCCCGCTCCATCGAAGCCGGGCAGGGAGTCGAGGCGTTTCTCGACAAGCTGCGGACCCAGGTCAGAGACCGCAGCTTCCATCCGGTTCCTGTCCGCGAGCGGATGATTCCCAAGGCGAATGGCAAGCTGCGTCGTCTCGGGATTCCGACCGTGGCGGACCGAGTGGTCCAGGCGTCCTTGAAACTGGTGCTGGAGCCGGTATTCGAAGCGGATTTCCTCCCGTGTTCCTATGGGTTCCGCCCGAACCGCCGAGCTCACGATGCGATCGCGGAGACTCGCTACCTCGCCAGCCACGGATACGAGTGGGTGGTGGAGGGCGACATCACGGCGTGCTTCGCGCACACCGTCTCCGGGACCGGGCACGGGCGGCGGGAGTCCCGCTCGCTCAAGACCATGGCCATCGCGGCGAACCTGGGCGGGATCGCCTTCCCGGAAGCGCGGCTGGCCTTGCGCATCCACCGGCGCCGCCAGGAGAGCGGCAAGCGACAGGCCCGGGAGACGGTCTACGCCGTCACCAGCCTCGACACCCACCAGGCCAGCCCTGTTGACCTAGGCGGATACGTGCGCGGGCACTGGGCAATCGAAAACTCCAGCCACCATGTCAGAGATGTGGTGTTTGCCGAGGACGCCTCCACCGTCCACGCCGGCAGCGCGCCGCGGGCGATGGCTGCTTTGCGGAACCTGGCCATCGGCAGGCTGCGGCTGCTGGGAGCGGACAACATCGCCAAGACCACCCGAGCGATCCGGGACGCACCCGAACACGCCGTCTGGATCTGGGGCATCACCGACAGCCCGCTCCTACCGGGAACTTGAACCCGCCCTGCGCTCCGGGGGCTTCGTGACTTGTACGGCCGCACGAGTGATCAAAGGGTGAATGACGTTTACACTTTGCCCCTATTTGAGCAATCCTCTTCGGTGTCTGCCCGATCTGGGGCAGAGCAACGGAGGAGAACACATGCGGAACGTCCAGAAGCTTGCAACGGTGGCCGTGGCCACCTGCGGAATCCTCTTCGCCGGCATCGGCGGGGCCAGCGCTGATACCCGTAACGGGGACGACAACGAGGGGGACAACATCCCCGTGCTCAGCGACATCCACCACCTCGACTGGGATCACTCGCCCTTCTGCGGAATTCAGATCAACACTGAGGACAGCAAGCAGAAGACGTCATGCCCGGCGGTGCACCAGGAGAACACCTCTGACAGCCCGGTCTACATCGTCACCTTCGGATCCTGATCCTTCATAGCGGTCCGGCGATTCTCCCGCCGGACCGCTATGGCTTGTCGGGGCGCTGGCAGGCAGGTCAGCGGCCCGGCTGTCGTGTCGGGTAGGCGCCCAGGGCTTCGGCATGGTTCGACCTCGCCCCTTTTGATCACGTCAGGCCGAGGAGGGCCTGTCGGTCGGGCTTGATGCCAGACCTGACCGGCGGAGACCGGGGGCGATGTTGCGGACGCCGCAGGCCGGCGGGCCCGAAAGCCGTCGTGGCGGAGGTGCCACCGTTCGGCGTTGACGGCAGCGCTGACGGCAACGCCGGCACACAGACGCACATGACCGCTGACCTGAACGATCAGAGCGGGCGGCCGTCGGCCCTCCTCGCGGCGGGGTGCCCGATCCTACGGATCAGAAGGTCACGCAGCTCACGAGACGGCCCAGCCACAGACCGGGCCGTCTCAGTTCCCGTCTCATTCAGCCCCGTACAGGGCCGTTCAGAGCGGGCCGTGAGCGAGGCTCGTCCCGGCACCCGGTCAACCATGAACACAGGCACAGAGCCGGACAGCGCCTTGCTGTCCACCGCGATCGCCGTGCTGGGCGCCGAGCCGGTGCCGCCGGTATCGGTGTGGTCGCGTTCGGCCAGATAGGCGCCGATCACGGCGTCCAGGG
>NZ_JBIUBT010000024.1:0-71187 GCF_044548235.1 Streptomyces sp. NPDC052043 | reverse complement strand
GAACTGCTGGACCGGCACCTGCACCACCTGCCACCGCCCGCTGCCCAGAACGTCCACCACCAGCCCAAACCCAAGAGCCAGAGCAACTTAACGGACCCCTACTAGGGCCTGTTGCGCGTGCGTGCCTCGCGCCACTCGGGGGCGAGCACCGCCCACACCTCTGTGTCCTGGCGCACGCCCCGGTGGGGGAAGCTCTCCCGCAGGACGCCCTCGCGGGTCAGCCCCAGCCGTCGCGCCGTGTTGACGCTCGCCTCGTTGGCCGCGGCGGCGTGCCACTCCACGCGGTGCATGCCCCGCTCGTCGAACGCCCAGTCGATGAGGACGCGCGCCCCGCGCGTGACGAGTCCCCGCCCGGTGCCGGCCGGCTCCAGCCAGCAGCCGATCTCGCAGGTCCCGGTGGCCGGGTCGAAGGCGCGGAACAGCAGCCCGCCGACCAGGGTGCCCTCCAGCCACAGGCCGTGCAGGAAGCCGCTGTCGGCGGCGTGCCGGTCGGCGTACGACTGGAGGATGCCGCGTGCGGAGTCGACGTCCGTGGCGTGCGCGCCGAACGGAATGTAGCGCGTGATGAACTCCCGCCCCCGCTCCAGGTGCGCGAGGAACTCCTCGGCGTGCCACGGTTCCAGGGGGCGCAGTTCGGCCCCGTCGTCACCCAGGGGTATCGCGTACATCTCGCTGTGTCTCCTTCGTCAGTTCGTCCACGACCTCCGCGAGCCTCTCATGCGCCGCGCGGCACTCCGGCGGCTCGATGCTGATCCGGGGCAGCACGCGGTCGAGCCGGCGCGGCAGCCACCAGTTGGCGCGGCCGAGCAGGTGCATCAGGGCGGGCACGAGCAGGGTGCGCAGCACGAAGGCGTCGAGGGCGACGGCGGAGGCGAGCGCGATGCCGAACATGGCGATCACGCGGTCGCCGCTGAGGACGAACGCGAGGAAGACCGAGATCATGATGACCGCGGCGGAGTTGATCACCCGGCTGGTCTCGGCGAGGCCGACGCGGACGGCCCGCCGGTTGTCGCCGGTCTCCAGCCACTCCTCGTACATCCGGCTGACCAGGAAGACCTGGTAGTCCATGGAGAGCCCGAAGAGCACCGAGACCATGATCACGGGCAGGAACGGCTCGATCGGTCCCGCCCGGCCGAGGCCGAGGAACTCGCTGCCCCAGCCCCACTGGAAGATCGTGACGACGACGCCGAACGCGGCGGCGACGGCGGCTATGTTCATCGCGGCGGCCTTCAGCGGGATGCCGAGGGACCGGAAGGCGAGCAGCAGCAGGACGCAGCCGAGCCCGACGACCACGCCGACGAACAGCGGCAGTCTGCCGATGATCACGCCGGCGAAGTCGTCGTATCCGGCGGTGACCCCGCCGACGTGCAGGTCGAGCGTGGTGCCGGTCTCGGCGCGCGGCAGCACCTCGGTGCGCAGCCGGTGGACGAGGTCGCTGGTGCGCTGGGACTGCGGCGCGGAGTCGGGGACCACACTCAGGTAGGCCATGGTGCCGCCGGAGTTGTAGGTCACCGGGGTCGCCGCGGCGACGCCCTCGGTGGCGCGCAGGGTGGTGTCGAGGCCGTCCAGGGCGACTCTGCCCTCGGCGCCGTCCACCCGGGTCACCAGCGTGAGCGGCCCGTTGACGCCGGGACCGAAGCCCTCGGCGACGAGGTCGTACGCCTTGCGGGTGGTCGCCGTGCTGGGGTCGTTGCCCTGGTCGGAGGTGCCGAGGTGGAGCGAGAGCGTGGGCAGGGCCAGCACGGTCACGACGGCGACGGCGACGAGGCCGAGCGCCTTGGGGTGGCGTTCGACGAAGGCCGACCAGCGGGCGGCGAACCCGGTGGGCACCTCGGGCTCGGGCCCGTGCTCGGCCAGGCGGCGCCGTTCGCGGCGGCTCAGGGCGCGTGGGCCGACGAAGGACAGCAGCGCGGGCAGCAGCGTCACGGAGGCGGCGACGGTGAGGACGACGGTCAGCGAGGCGGCGACCGCCACGCCGTTGAGGAAGCCCAGCCGCAGGATGAGCATGCCGAGCAGGGCGATGCACACCGTGGCACCCGCGAACACCACGGCGCGTCCGGTGGTGGCGACGGCGTTCGTGACCGCCTCGGTGGAGGTGAGTCCGCGTTTCAGTCCGCGCCGGTGCCGGGTGACGATGAACAGCGCGTAGTCGATGCCGACGCCGAGTCCGATCAGCATGCCCAGCATGGGCGCGAAGTCGGCGACCGTCATGGCGTGGCCGAGGAGTCCGACGGCGGCGTGGGCGGTGCCCACGCTCAGCAGCGCGGTGGCGATGGGCAGCACGGCCGCGGCGAGCGAGCCGAAGGCGACGAGCAGCACCCCGGCGGCTACGAGCACGCCGACGATCTCGGCGGTGTGGTCGCCGGAGGGCGCGGTGAGGCTGATCGCGCTGCCGCCGAGTTCCACCTGGAGCCCGCCGGTCGCGGCCGTCTTGGCCGTCCGGACCACGGCCTCGGCCTGGGGCTTGGTGATGTCCTCGGACGGGCGGGTGAAGGTGACGGTGGCGTACGCGGTGTGCCCGTCGGGGCTGATCTGGTCGGAGCCCTGGGTCGCCTGGTCCTTGTAGGGGCTGGTCACGGACGCCACCTGGGGCAGGGCGGCGATCTTGTCCAGGGTGCGGGTCATCGTCTGTTCGACGTCCGGGGCGCGCACCGTGCCGGACGGGGTGTGCCAGACGACGGTGTCGCTGTCGCCGCCGAGTCCCGGGAAGCCCTCCTTGAGCAGCTGGGTGGCGCGTCCCGACTCGGTGCCGGGGACCTCGTAGTCGTTGGAGTACGTCGAGCCGGTGACCGAGGCGGCGGCGGTGATCCCGCCGAAGGCAAGCAGCCAGAGCAGTACGACGACGAGGCGGTGCCGGACACACCAGCGCGCTAGGGCTGCCACGAACGTGCTCCCAGGGGAGATTTGTGGATCTTTGACCGGGAGAAGTCGTCCATGATCGGAACAGCCCGCAAAGAACGCATGAGCAATCTGAAGACCACTCTTGCAGGAGAATCTGATCGTTTAGCCCGTTCGTGGGCCGATTCACATCAGTGCGACCCAATTCACAGGACACCCGGTCATCAGCCGGGTTGGTCGCCGAGCGCCATCACCATCACCCCGGCGATCAGCAGCCACAGGGCCCGCCGGGTGCGCCCCCGGGATCCGATGAGCGCCGCCACGGCGCAGACGGCGGCGCCGGCGGCGTAGGCGGCCGGGGCCAGTGCGGAGGCCGAGCGGGACAGCCTCAGCAGCGCGGCGGCGAGTCCGGCGAGCGTCAGCAGGGCCCCGGCTCCGGCCGCCGTCCACCGGGCGCGGCGTGCCACCTCCGCGAGGTCCTCCGGTTCGTCCTCGAGGCCGTCGTCGGCCCCGGACATCTCGGGGTGCGTTTCGGAATCGGCGCGTCCACTCATGGCGCGCGAGCGTAGCGCCTCTGTATGACGGCACACCGACAGGGGGTGGGACCGTCCCCCACGCGGACATGACTCGGGGGGTGCACCGGACCCGATGCACCCCCCGAGACGGTTCGCGGGCTCAGCCCTCGACGCCGAGCTTCTCCAGGATCAGCTCCTTGACGCGGGCCGCGTCGGCCTGGCCGCGGGTGGCCTTCATGACCGCGCCGACCAGGGCGCCGGCCGCGGCCACCTTGCCGCCGCGGATCTTGTCCGCGATGGCCGGGTTCCCGGCGATGGCCTCGTCGACGGCGGTGGTCAGCGCGCCCTCGTCGGAGACGACCTTCAGGCCGCGCTTGTCGACGACCTCGTCCGGAGTGCCCTCGCCGGCGAGGACTCCCTCGATGACCTGGCGGGCCAGCTTGTCGTTCAGATCGCCCTTGGTGACCAGCTCGGTGACCCGGGCGACCTGCGCCGGCGTGATCGACAGCTCGTCCGGCGCCTTGCCGGACTCGTTGGCCGCGCGCGCCAGCTCGCCCATCCACCACTTGCGGGCCGAGGCGGCGTCCGCGCCGGCGTCGATCGTGGCGACGATGAGGTCGAGGGCGCCGGCGTTGAGGATCGCCTGCATCTCGGTGGCCGTGACGCCCCACTCCTCGCGGAGCCGGTTGCGGCGCACCAGCGGCAGCTCGGGCAGCCCGGCACGGATCTCCTCGACCCACTCACGCGAGGGCGCCACCGGAACCAGGTCCGGCTCGGGGAAGTACCGGTAGTCCTCGGCCTCCTCCTTGACGCGGCCGGAGGTCGTGGACCCCGTGTCCTCGTGGAAGTGGCGGGTCTCCTGGATCACCGTGCCGCCGCCGTTCAGCACGGCGGCGTGGCGCTGGATCTCGAAGCGGGCCGCACGCTCCACGGACCGCAGCGAGTTGACGTTCTTCGTCTCGGAGCGGGTGCCGAACTTGTCGGCGTCCTTGAGCATCAGCGACAGGTTGACGTCGCAGCGCATCTGGCCCATCTCCATCCGGGCCTCGGACACGCCGAGCGCCCGGATGAGCTCGCGCAGCTCGCGGACGTAGGCCTTGGCGACCTCGGGGGCGCGCTCGCCGGCGCCGGTGATCGGCTTGGTGACGATCTCGATCAGCGGGATGCCGGCTCGGTTGTAGTCCAGCAGGGAGTGGGACGCGCCGTGGATGCGGCCGGTGGCGCCGCCGACGTGCGTCGACTTGCCGGTGTCCTCCTCCATGTGGGCGCGCTCGATCTCCACGCGGAAGGTCTCGCCGTCCTCCAGCTGCACGTCGAGGTAGCCGTTGAAGGCGATCGGCTCGTCGTACTGGGAGGTCTGGAAGTTCTTCGGCATGTCCGGATAGAAGTAGTTCTTCCGGGCGAAGCGGCACCACTCGGCGATCTCGCAGTGCAGCGCGAGGCCGATCTTGATGGCGGACTCCACGCCGGTCGCGTTGACGACCGGGAGGGCGCCGGGCATGCCGAGGCAGGTCGGGCAGGTCTGCGTGTTCGGCTCGGCGCCGAGCGCGGTCGAACAGCCGCAGAACATCTTGGTGGCGGTGCCGAGTTCGACATGGACCTCGAGGCCCATGACGGGGTCGTACGACGCCAGCGCGTCCTCGTACGACACCAGGTCGGTCGTGGTGGTCACGGTGAAAACTTCCCTCTCAGCCCAGCAGGACGTCGTCGTCGCCCAGCCGCTTCAGCTCGCGGTAGAGGATGGCGAGGCCGGTGACGATCGCCGCGGCGGACACGGTGGCGTCGATCAGGCGCAGCGTGTCGTGCTCGGCGCGGGCCTTCTTGATCTGCTTGGCGACACTGACCGCGCCGAACGCGGTGGTGGCCATGGACAGGTACGTACCGGACTTGGACTTCTTGAAGCCCTTGGCCTTGGCGAGTGCCTTACTCACAACGACGGAGCCTCCTCGAGCAGCGGGTGCCCCCACTTTTCCACGAAGGCGGCCTCGACGGCGGCACCCACCTTGTACAGCCGGTCGTCCTTCATCACCGGGGCGATGATCTGCAGGCCGACCGGGAGGTTGTCCTCCGGGGCGAGACCGCAGGGCAGCGACATGGCCGCGTTGCCCGCCAGGTTGGTCGGGATGGTGCACAGGTCGGCGAGGTACATCGCCATCGGGTCGTCGGCGCGCTCGCCGATCGCGAAGGCGGTGGTCGGGGTCGTCGGGGAGACGATCACGTCGACCTGCTCGAACGCCTTGTCGAAGTCCCGCTTGATCAGGGTGCGGACCTTCTGGGCGCTGCCGTAGTACGCGTCGTAGTAGCCGGAGCTGAGCGCGTACGTGCCGAGCATGATCCGGCGCTTGACCTCGGCACCGAAGCCCGCCTCACGGGTGAGGGAGGTGACTTCCTCGGCGGAGTGGCCGCCGTCGTCACCGGTGCGCACGCCGTAGCGCAGGCCGTCGAAGCGGGCCAGGTTGGACGAGCACTCGGACGGCGCGATCAGGTAGTACGCCGACAGGGCCAGGTCGAAGGACGGGCAGTCCAGCTCGACGATCTCGGCGCCCAGCTCCTTGAGCAGCTCGACGGACTCGTCGAACCGCTGGATGACACCGGCCTGGTAGCCCTCGCCGCGGAACTGCTTGACGACGCCGACGCGCATGCCGGCCACGCTGCCGCTCCGGGCGGCCTCGACGACCGGCGGGACCGGCTCGTCGATGGAGGTGGAGTCGAGCGGGTCGTGCCCGGCGATCACCTCGTGCAGCAGGGCCGCGTCCAGGACCGTGCGGGCGCAGGGGCCGCCCTGGTCGAGGGAGGAGGAGAAGGCGACCATGCCGTAGCGGGAGACCGCGCCGTAGGTCGGCTTCACGCCGACCGTGCCGGTGACGGAGGCCGGCTGGCGGATGGAGCCGCCGGTGTCGGTGCCGATGGCGAGCGTGGCCTGGTAGGAGGCGAGCGCGGCGCTCGACCCGCCGCCGGAGCCGCCGGGGATCCTGGTGAGGTCCCAGGGGTTGCCGGTGGGCCCGTAGGCGCTGTTCTCGGTGGAGGACCCCATGGCGAACTCGTCCATGTTGGTCTTGCCGAGGATCACCACGTCGGCGTCCTTCAGCCGCCTGGTGAGCGTCGCGTCGTACGGCGGGATCCAGCCCTCGAGGATCTTGGAGCCGACCGTGGTCGGCACGCCCTCGGTGGTGAAGATGTCCTTGAGCGCGAGCGGCACGCCGGCCAGCGGGCCGAGCTTCTCGCCGCGCTCCCGCTTCTCGTCGACGGCGCGGGCCTGGGCCAGCGCGCCCTCGCGGTCGACGTGCAGGAAGGCGTGCACCTTCTCGTCGACGGCCTCGATCCGGGCCAGGTGGGCCTCGGTGACCTCGACGGCCGTCAGCTCGCCGGAGGCGATCTTCTCGGCGGTCTCGGCGGCGGTGAGCCTGATGATGCTGTTCATGTCCGTCACGACTCTCACTCCTCACCCAGGATCTGCGGCACCTTGAAACGCTGCTGCTCCTGGGCCGGGGCGCCGGACAGCGCCTGCTCGGAGGTGAGCGACGGACGGACCTCGTCCGCGCGCATGACGTTGGTCAGCGGCAGCGGGTGGGAGGTCGGCGGTACGTCTTGGTCGGCGACCTCGCTGACGCGGGCGACCGCGCCGATGATGTCGTCCAGCTGTCCCGCGAGGTGGTCGAGTTCCTCGGGCTTCAGCTCCAGACGCGCCAGCCGGGCGAGGTGGGCGACCTCCTCGCGCGTGATGCCAGGCATGCAGCGATCCTCTGGTGAGTGTGTGTGCTTTGGGCCAATCCTATGGGGCGGGGCCCCATGCCCGTGAAACGGTTTGCCGCACCCCGCTTTTCGGGGCCCGCGTTCAGTGACCCGCCCCGCGGCCGGGGGCGGCGGCGAACGCGTGCGGGCGGCCCGGCGGCACGACGACCGGGTCGCCGCGCCAGCCTGACGCGATCTCCCTGCCGGATGCCGGATGCCCTCAGACCGCGAAGAGCAGTGCGGCACTGAGCAGGACGACGAGCGCGGTGGCGAAGTGGATCCCGAAGGCGACGGCCTTCGTGCCGCCGTTGCGCAGCACTATGAGGGTGTCGCCGAGCGGTACGAGCGCCACGGCGACCATGAACCACGCCTCGGCACGGGCTCCGGCGAAGACCAGCAGGGCGAGGCCCAGCAGCCCGAAGGTGCCGTCCCGCAGACCCTTGATCGACAGATAGGCGCGGGCGTCGCCGCGCGGGTCGGCCGGGACGCCGTAGCCGGCCGCGGAGGGACCGGGCCGGAACAGGAAGCCGTAACCGAGGAACACGCAGAACAGATCGAGCAGGACGGCCAGGGTGTACGCGGTGACGGTCATGTTTCTCCCCCTCTTTGCTAGCAACGCTAGGACTACGAGTGAAGCTAGCAGAACGTCGGCAGAAGTTCTAGCGCTGCTAGAATCCAAGGCATGTCGATCCAGACGCGCCGGGAGCGCGAACGAGCGGAGCGCCGACGGCTGATCGTGACGGCCGCACGGGAACTGGCGGAGGCCGAGGGCTGGGACGCGGTGACCACCCGCCGACTGGCCGCCGAGATCGAGTACAGCCAGCCGGTCCTCTACAGCCACTTCAAGAGCAAGGGCGCGATCATGGCGGCGGTCGCCGTCCAGGGTTGCGCGGAGCTCGCCGTCGAGATGCGCACGGCCCGCGAGGCGGCCGGGGGCGCGCGCGAGGCGCTGGCCGCGGTGGGCGAGGCCTACACCGCCTTCGCGCGGCGGCGCCCCGCGCTCTACGACGCGATGTTCACGCTCGCGGTGGACCTGCCCTTCGCCACCCCGGAGGCCCCGGCGGCCCTGTGGGAGGCGTTCGGCGAACTGCTGCGGGCCGTGGAACCCGTCGCGGCGAAGGGTGACGACCCGGGCCTGCTGACGGAGACGTACTGGGCCGGGCTGCACGGCCTGGTGACCCTGATGCGCAGCGGCCGGCTGCCGGAACATGCCCACGAGCGCCGGCTCGCGTTGCTGATCGGCCACTTCGTGCCACCCGGCACGGACTGATCAGGGCGACCCCAGGCCGGCTCTCCGTACCGGCGGCTTTCCGTACCGGCGGGCGGGCGGGACGGTCACTCGTCGGCCGCCGCCGCGGGCAATGCGGCGGCCGGACGCTGCCAGCCGCGCGAACCGCGCGCCAGCAGCCACGCGGTCGTCTCCTCCGGCGGCATCGCGGCCGCGACGAGCCAACCCTGTACGGCGTCGCAGCCGAGGTCCCGCAGCCGTTCCCAGGTCTCGTCGTCCTCGACGCCCTCCGCGACGACCAGCAGACCGAGGGAGTGCGCGAGGTCGACGGTGCAGCGCACGATCTCGGCGTCCTCCGTGTCGACCGCCAGCCGGGCCACGAACGAGCGGTCGATCTTCAGCTCGCTCACCGGCAGCCGGCGCAGGTGCACAAGCGAGGAGTAGCCGGTGCCGAAGTCGTCCAGGGACATCTTCACGCCGTGGCCGGTCAGGGCGTGCAGGGTGTCGGCGGCCCGCTGCGGGTCCTCCAGCAGGACGTGCTCGGTGATCTCCAGCTGGAGTGCTCCGGCCGGCACGCCGTGCCGGGCCAGCCGGGCGGCCACCGAACCGGCGAATCCGGGGATGTGCACATCGCGCGGGGAGACGTTGACCGCGACCGGGACGTACAGGCCCTGGGCCCGCCACCGGGCGACCTGGGCGAGCGCGGTCTCCAGCACGTACTCCGTCAGATGGGGCATCAGGCCCGAGGACTCGGCGATCGCTATGAACTCGTCCGGCGGCACCTTGCCGCGCTCGGGGTGCACCCAGCGGACGAGCGCCTCGAGGCCCGCGACCTGTCCGTCGAAGCGGACCTTCGGCTGGTAGTGCAGCTGGACCTCGTGGGCGTCGAGGGCGCGGCGCAGGTCGCCCAGCAGTCCCAGCCGGTCGGGGGTGTTGGAGTCCCGCTTGGACTCGTAGACCTCCACGCCCGTGCGGTCCCGCTTGGCCTGGTACATCGCCACGTCCGCCCGGCGCAGCATGCCTTCGGCGTCCAGGGCGTGGTCGGGGAAGACGGCGACTCCGGCGCTGGCCTCCAGGACCAGGATGAGTCCGTCGAGGTCGAGCGGGGAGCTGAGCACGGTGACCAGGGCGCGCGCGATACGGGTCGCGGACGTCGTCGAGTCGGCGACCGGCAGCAGCACGGCGAACTCGTCGCCGCCGAGCCGCGCCGCCTCCGCCCCGCGCGGCAGCGCCTCCCGCAGCCGGTCGGCGATCTGCAACAGCAGCCGGTCCCCGGCGAGATGACCGAGTGTGTCGTTGACCGAACGGAACCGGTCCAGGTCGATCAGCATCAACGCGGACCGGGCGCCGATGCGTTCGGCGTCGTCCAGGGCGGTCCAGATGCGCTCGAGGAGCCACTGCCGGTTGGGCAGGCCGGTCAGCGGGTCGCGCAGCTGCTCCTCGGCCCGGGCGCGGGCCATCCACAGGGTGGAGTCGAGGGCGATGAGCGGGACGGCGAACAGCGGCAGCAGGACGGGTTTGGCCACGGCGACGACGCAGACCAGCGGCGAGATGCCGAGCAGGGCGACGGCGACCAGGCCCTGTCTGACCACGGCGGTGCGGGCGACGGTGGGCACTCCGTCGTTGCGGGAGATGTGCACGCACCACAGCAGGGCGCGGGTGACCAGGAGGTAGGCGCCGGCCGCCAGCACCACCGGGGGCACGGTGGAGGCGGTCCAACCGTCCGGGTTCCAGGGGCTCTCCACCGTCGGCACGCGGCCGAAGGCACCCAGCACCAGCGCGCCGGCGCCGATGCCGAGGATGTCCACCGCCCCGTGCAGCACGCCCTGCCGCCAGCGGTGGCGCCGAGCGATGCCGACCAGGACGACGACGGTGAGGCTGACCATGCCGGCGGGCACCCAGCCGTAGAGCAGCAGCACGGCGACGGTGAGGGTGGCGCCGGAGCCGGTGCCGCCCCACCAGCGGGCCCGGCCGAGCATGACCAGGTGGCCGACGATGACGCCGGTGAGCAGAGCCAGGCACCAGCCGACCGCGCCGGACGGGAAGAGCGCGTGGTGGTCGGTGAACGCCCCGTGGACGCCGGCACCCAGCGCCAACGCGGCCGCCGCGACGATCGCCGCGGGCAACACCGGGCGGGACCGCTGCCGTTCGGGTTCGGTGCCAGGCAGTCCGGAAAAACGTTCGACGGGCGGGTGAGTCAACGCCCGGGCGCGCGCGACGGTGTACTGTCCGGCAACGCGTCCGGCGCGCTCCAGCGCCCTCCCCCGGCTCACCCACCACGCGCCGGCCATCCGGCGCAGCCGTGAGTGCGGGGCGGCGCTCTCGGTCGGTTCCATTCCCGTCCCTCTCACAGCCGGCGGTGCCCACGCCACGCGGCCCGATGCCCCACAACCCCTGGACGGCACCGCGCTGGAAAACCCTTCCGCGCACTCCTGACGAGCACGGGGATGCCCCGACCGCGGTTGGGCACGGCGGGCGCACAGCTCAACAGTAGGCCGCGGAAGGCTTCCACGGGCAGCGGTCGTCGACGGTTGCCCGAATGCGCCCCGGCCACCCGTATGCATCTGATATGCACCGAACGCGCGGAGTTCAACCCCTACTCGCCGGCCGGAAGGGCGACTTCGGCCGCCGCGTCCGGTCCGCGCTCCAGGAGGACGGCGAAACCGTCCTCGTTCAGCACGGGCACCTTGAGTTGCATCGCCTTGTCGTACTTCGAACCGGGGTTGTCGCCCACGACCACGAAGGAGGTCTTCTTCGAGACCGAGCCGGTCACCTTCGCTCCCCGGCTCTGCAGCGCCTCCTTGGCGCCGTCGCGGGTGAACTGCTCCAGGGTGCCGGTCACCACGACCGTCAGTCCCTCGAGCGGGCGCGGGCCTTCGTCCTCGCCGGAGCTCTCCTCCTCCATGCGGACGCCGGCCTCGCGCCACTTGCGCAGGATCTCCTGGTGCCACTCCTCGGCGAACCACTCCTTGAGCGAGGCGGCGATGATCGGGCCGACGCCCTCCGTGTTCGCCAACTCCTCCTCACCAGCCTGCTCGATGCGGTCGATGGAGCGGAACTCCCGGGCCAGCGCCTGGGCCGCGACCGGTCCGACATGACGGATCGACAGGCCGGTGAGCACACGGGCGAGCGGGCGCTGCCGGGCGGCCCGGATGTTCTCCAGCATCGCGAGCGCGTTCTTCCTGGGCTCGCCCTGCTGGTTGGCGAAGACCGTGGCGACCTTCTCCTCGCCGGTCTTCGGGTCGCGCTTGGGCAGACCGCTGTCCTGGTCGAGGACGTAGGCCTTGATGGGCAGGAGCTGCTCCATCGTCAGGTCGAACAGGTCGCCCTCGTCCTTCAGCGGCGGCTCGGCGGGTTCGAGCGGCTTGGTGAGGGCGGCCGCGGCGACATAGCCGAAGTGCTCGATGTCCAGCGCCTTGCGGCCCGCGAGGTAGAACAGGCGCTCGCGCAACTGGGCCGGGCACGCCCGCGCGTTGGGGCAGCGCAGATCGACGTCGCCCTCTTTCATCGGCCTCAGCGGCGTACCGCACTCGGGGCACTCGGAAGGCATCACGAACTCGCGCTCGCTGCCGTCGCGCAGGTCGACGACCGGCCCGAGGATCTCCGGAATGACGTCACCGGCCTTGCGCAGCACGACCGTGTCGCCGATGAGCACGCCCTTGGCCTTGACGACGTCCTGGTTGTGCAGGGTGGCGAACTCGACCTCGGAACCGGCCACCGTCACCGGCTCGACCTGTGCGTACGGCGTGACCCGACCGGTGCGGCCCACGCCCACACGGATGTTGACGAGCTTGGTGTTGACCTCCTCCGGCGCGTACTTGTACGCGATCGCCCAGCGCGGCGCGCGCGAGGTGGAGCCCAGGCGGCCCTGGAGGGGGATCTCGTCGAGCTTGACGACGACGCCGTCGATCTCGTGCTCCACGGAGTGGCGGTTCTCGCCGTAGTGGGCGATGAACGCGCGGACGCCGTCGAGGTCGTCGACGACCCTGTTGTGCCGGGAGGTGGGCAGACCCCAGGACCTGAGCAGTTCGTAGGCCGAGGAGAGGCGGGTCAGGCCCTCGTACCCCTCCAGGGCGCCGATGCCGTGGACGACCATGTGCAGCGGCAGGGTCGCGGTGACCTTGGGGTCCTTCTGGCGCAGCGAACCCGAGGCGGAGTTACGGGGGTTGGCGTACGGCTTCTCGCCGACCGCGACCCGGCGGGCGTTGAGGTCCTGGAAGGCCTCCATGGGGAAGTAGACCTCCCCGCGGATCTCCACCAGGCTCGGCACGTGGTCGCCGTCCAGCCGGTGCGGGATCTCGGCGATCGTCATGACGTTGGGCGTGATGTCCTCGCCGACCCGGCCGTCGCCGCGGGTGGCCGCGCGGGTGAGCCTGCCGTCCTCGTACGTCAGGTTGACCGCGAGGCCGTCGACCTTGAGCTCGCACAGGAAGTGGTGGCCGGTGGTGCCGACGTCCTTGGCGACGCGGTCCACCCAGGCGGCGAGCCCCTCGTCGTCGAAGACGTTGTCCAGGGAGAGCATCCGCTGGCGGTGCTCGACCTCGGCGAGGTCGGTCTGGTACGCCACGGCGACCTTCTGGGTCGGCGAGTCGGGCGTGCGCAGCTGCGGGTGCTCCTCCTCCAGTTCCTCCAGTGAGCGCAGGAGCTGGTCGAACTCGGCGTCGCTGATGACGGGAGCGTCCTTGACGTAGTACCGGAAGCGGTGCTCCTCGACCTGCTCCGCGAGCCGCGCGTGCTTCTCCCGTGCCTCGACGGGCACCGCTGTTTCCGCTTGCTGCTTGTCGCCGGCCACCGTGTGGTCCTCCCGTTACTCTGGGTTGTCCGCGAGCGATCTCGCCGCCCGGACGCAGTGGGCGAGCGCCTGGCGCGCATACGCGGGGGAAGCGCCCGCGAGTCCGCACGCCGGGGTGACCGTGACCGCCTCGGCGAGGAGCTCCGGGCGCAGCCCCAGCCTGCGCCACATCGTCCTGACACCCATGACGCTACCGGCAGGGTCTGACAACGGGCCGTCCGTGCCGGGGACGACGCCGGCGAAGAGCCCGGTGCCCGCCTCGACCGCCTCGCCGATCGCCTCGTCGTCACGCTCGGTGAGAAGCGAGACGTCGAGGGAGACCCCCGCGGCGCCCGCGCGGCGCAGCAGGGCGAGCGGGACGTCCCCGGCGCACGAGTGGACCACGACGGGCCCCTGGTCGTGCGCCCCGAGGACGTCCCGGAGGGTGGCCTCGACGACCTGCCGGTCGGCGGCGCGGTGGGTGCGGTAGCCGCTGGCGGTCCGCACCTGCCCGCGCAGGACGGCGGTCAGGGAGGGTTCGTCGAGCTGGAGGACGAGCCGGGCGCCGGGGACGCGCCTGTGGACCTCCGCGAGATGGAGCCGCAGCCCCTCGGCGAGCGAGGCGGCCAGGTCCCGGCAGGCGCCGGGGTCGGACAGGACCGCTTCGCCGTTCCTGAGCTCCAGGCCGGCGGCGAGCGTCCACGGCCCCACCGCCTGCACCTTCAGCGCGCCCTCGTACCCCTGGGTGAACTCCTCCAGGGCGTCGAGGTCCTCCCCGAGCCAGGACCGTGCCCGCCGGGTGTCCCGGCCCGGCCGGTCCCCGAGCCGCCAGCCGCTGGGCTCCACGCGCGCGTACAGCTCGACGAGCATGCCCGCGGTACGCCCGATCATGTCGGCGCCGGGCCCGCGCGCGGGCAGCTCCGGCAGGAAGGGGAAGTCCTCGAAGGTGCCGGTGACGGTCTTGACGGCCTCCCGGGCGTCTCCACCGGGCATGGACCCGACGCCGGTGGCGGCACCGAACCTGAACTGACTGTTGTCACTCACCCGGGAAGCCTACGCAACCCGGCGGGGGCGGGACCGCCTCAGGGGGCGACCTCCTGCGAGGACCGCCCCCGGTCTTCCGTCAAAGGCCCGGGCGGACCGTCAGGTCGTTGACCTCCGCGTCCCGCGGCAGGTCGAGCGCCATGACGATGGTCGTGGCGACGGAGTCGGGGTCGATCCACTTCCCGGGGTCGTACTCCTTGCCCTCCTGCTGGTGGATCTTGGCCTGCATACGGCTGGCGGTGCGGCCCGGGTAGACCGAGGTGACCCGGACGCCGCCCGCGTGCTCCTCCTGCCGCAGCGAGTCCGCCAGCGCCTTCAGGCCGTGCTTGGAGGCGGCGTACGCGGACCAGTCGGCGTGGGCGCTCAGGCCCGCGCCCGAGTTGACGAACACCACGTGGCCGCGCGAGGCACGCAGCTGGGGCAGGAAGAGGCGGGTCAGTTCGGCGGGGGCGATCAGATTGACGTCGAGCTGGTGACGCCAGCTCTTCGGGGTCAGCTCGCCGACCGGGCCGAGGTCGACCACGCCCGCGATGTGGAGCAGGGAATCCACCCGCTCGGGCAGCGTCTGGTGCGAGAACGCCCAGCTCAGCCGGTCGGGGTCGGCCAGGTCGCCGACGAGTGTCCGGGCGCCGGGGAACGCGGCGGCCAGTTCCTTGGCCCGCCCGGCGTCGCGCGCGTGCAGCACGAGCTCGTCCCCGCGCGCGTGCAGGCGGCGGGCGACGGCCGCGCCGATGCCGGAGCCGGCCCCGGTGATCACATGAGTAGCCATGTCCGCCATGCTCGCACCACCGGCTCAGCTGCCGCCGAGCGCCTCGTCCAGGTACGCCATCGCGCCCGCGGGCTCCTCGGCGAAGAACACCAGCTCGGCCAGCGGCCGGGGCAGGAACCCGTCCTCCTCCATCCGGCGGAACTGCTGCTTGAGGCCGTCGTAGAAGCCGTCGGTGTTCAGCAGGACCACCGGCTTCGCGGTCCTGCCGTGCTTCTTCAGCTCCAGGATCTCGGTGGCCTCGTCGAGCGTCCCGGTGCCGCCCACCATGATCACGACCGCGTCGGCCTTCTCCAGGAGCAGCTTCTTGCGCTCGGCGAGGTCCCCGGCGATCACCATCTCGTCCGCGCCGGGCCGTGCCTTCGCCGACAGGAAGTCGACCGACACCCCGACGAGCCGGCCGCCCGCCTCCTGCACCCCGTCCGCGACCACCTTCATCAGCCCGGTGTCGGACCCGCCCCAGACCAGGCTGTGCCCGCCCTTGCCGATCAGCCGGGCGAAGTCCCGCGCGGGGCGGGTGTAGCGGTCGTCGAGGTCGGCGGCGGAGAGGAAGACGCAGATGTTCATGGGCCCACGGTACGCGGCGGGTCCACCGGCCCCGTGGGCGGGAAGAAGCAGGAGCGGCCGGAAAGAAGCGGGGGTGGTGGGGGAAGAAGCGGGGGCCGGCGGGTGCTGTACCGGTATGACCCAAGGACACACGATCACGATCGACAAGAGCGGTGAGCACGTGCGTGTGGTGCGCGGCGGCCAGGTCCTCGCGGAGAGCGACCGCGCCCTGGTACTGCGCGAGACGGGGTGCCCCCCGCGCTACTACCTGCCGCCCGAGGACGTACGCCTGGATCTCCTGACGGCGTCCGACACGCACACGTACTGCCCCTTCAAGGGCACGGCGTCCTACTGGTCCCTGCCCGACGCGGCGGACCTGGTGTGGGCCTACCCCGCCCCGAAGCCGGACGTCGCCGAGATCAAGGACCACCTGTGCTTCTACGACGTCGAAGTGTTGTGACCCGGTGAGGCCGCCGCGGCGTGGCAGTCTTCAATGGCATGACTGGCATGACTGGGATGGACAAGAAGACCGTCTCGCGTGACGGCACAACCCTCGCCTACCACCGCACCGGACAGGGCCCGGTGGTCGTCCTCGTCAGCGGCGCGATGTCGACCGGCGCCACGGTGGCACCGCTGGCGGCGGCGCTGTCGGACCGCGTCGGCGTCGTCGTCTACGACCGCCGGGGCCGCGGCGGGAGCGGTGACACGGCGCCGTACGCGGTGGAACGCGAAGTCGAGGACCTGGCGGCGCTGATCGACGCGGTGGGCGGCGAGGCGGCGCTGTACGGCGTCTCCTCGGGCGGCGCGCTGGCCCTGAGGGCGGCGGCGAGCGGACTGCCGGTCCGTCAGGTGGCCGTCTACGAGCCGCCGTTCGCCGTGTACGAGGGCGGCGATCAGGAACGCGCCGAGTACACCGGAAAGCTGACCGCGGCGCTCGCCGAGGGCCGGCGCGGGGACGCGGTGGAGCTGTTCCTGCTCCTGACCGGGCTGGCCCCGCAGATGATCGCCAGCGCCCGCCAGTCCCCCATGTGGGCGGGCATGGAGGCGATCGCGCCCACGCTCGCCCACGACGACGCGGTGATGGGGGACGGACTGGTCCCCCGCGACCTGCTGGCCTCGGTCACCGTGCCGGTTCTGTCCGTGGCGGGCGGCGCGAGCCCGGCCTGGCTGCGCGAGGCGGCCAGAGCGATCGCCGAGGCCGCGCCCCGGGGCACGTACCGGGCCCTGGAGGGCCAGACCCACGCGGTGGAGCCGGAGGCGCTGGCGCCGGTGCTGGCGGAGTTCTTCACCTCCTGAACAGGGCGCCGCCGCAGGCCCCCACACCCGGACGCCGCCGCAGGCCACGCCCGGACGCCGCCGCGGTCCCTCGCGCCCGGCGAGCCCCCGGGTCGTCACGCCCTGGCGGTGTTCTCCCCGGGTGGGCGAGTACCGGCCGGACGGGCGCTGGCCGGACGGGCGCTGGCCGGACGGGCGCTGGCCGGACGGGCGACCGGGCGGGCGACCGTGTCCCCGGTCGTGGTCGCCCGCCGCGCCCGCGCGCCGCCCGGCCCTCCCGCGGGCCCGGCACGGTCCCCGCCGGCGGCTCGGGCCGGGCCGGAAATGCGCGGCGTCGCTTCCTTGTTGGCCTCCACCGAGAAGGCGGCCCGCCCAACGGGCGCCGCCCCGCGACCGGATCGCGACCGGAAGGGACACCTCAGCCATGCCCAGCACCACTCCCGACGCCACCGAAGCCACTTCCGCGAGGACCGCACCCCGCCCCTGGACCGTGGCCGTGCTCGGCCCCGGCGGCGTCGGCGGACTGCTCGCCGCGCTGCTGTCCCGGGCGGGTCACCGGGTGATCTGCCTGGCCGGGGACGCGACGGCGCGGTCCCTGCGCGAGAGCGGGATACGCGTGCGCAGCGGCCAGTTCGGGGACTTCACCGCCGAGGTCGAGGCGGACACCGAGCTGCGGGAACCGGTCGACCTGTGCGTGGTGACCGTCAAGCACACCAGCCTGGACGCCGCACTGGACCGGGTCCCACCGGCCATGCTCGGCACGGACGGCCTCGTCCTGCCGCTTCTCAACGGCGTCGAGCACCCCGAAACACTGCGCCGCCGCTACGGCGACGACCGGGTGGCCGCGGGCGTCATCCGCGTCGAGTCGACCCGCGTGGCGCCCGGGGTCGTCGAGCACGGCAGCCCGTTCACCGAGATCGACCTGGCCGGGGCGGGTACGGATCGGCTCACCGGCCTGGCCGCCGTGCTGGAGTCCGCCGGGGTGCGCAGCCGCGTGGCCGGGTCCGAGACCGCCGTCCTGTGGGCGAAGCTGGCCTTCCTCGCCCCCTTCGCCCTCCTCACCACCCGCTACGGCGTCGCCATCGGCACCGTCCGCACCGATCACCGCGAGGAACTGCTCGCCCTCGTCGACGAGATCACCGCCGTCGGCCGCGCCGCCGGGGCACCGCTCGACCCGGACCGGACCCTCGCGATGTACGACGCGTTTCCGGCCGGGATGAAGTCCTCGATGCAGCGCGACGCCGAGGCGGGCCGCCCCCTGGAGCTCGACGCGATCGGCGGCGCCGTGCTGCGCACCGCGAAGCGGCACGGCGTTCCGGCGCCGACCGCCGCCCGGCTGGTGTCCGAACTGCCGCGCCTGTGACCAACGTGACATATTTCAGCGAGAGTTGGCGAGCCTAGACTCCCGGTGCGGAGGCGGCGAACGACCGCGTCCGCACGGGGAGCAGCCATGCGTTACGCCGACCGGCCCAGCATCCAGCGCGAGGTGCACATCGCGGCGGAACCCTCACGGGTCTGGGAAGTCGTCACCGATGTCGAGGCCATGACCGGGTGGAGTCCCGAGCTGGTGGGCGTGGAGTGGCAGGACGGAGCCGACCGGCCGGTGCCGGGCGCCCGTTACCTGGGGCACAACAAGAACCCGATCGTGGGCGAGTGGCGGACCCTCTCGCACATCACGGAGGTCGTCCCCGAGCGCACCCTCACCTGGTGCGTGCTGGACCCCGACGGACGCTACGGCAAGGCCAGCGAGGACCCCGAGGACCGGATGTCCACCTGGTCCTTCGCCCTGACCCCGGCGCCGGAGGGCGGCACCGTCGTGCGCCAGTCGGTCACGATCGGCCCCGGCCGCTCCGGCCTGAGCGCGTACATCGACCAGGCCCCCGACCAGGAGGAGGCGATCATCGCCTACCGCCTGGACGACCTCGGCAAGGGCATGGACACCACCCTGACCGGCATCAAGGAGACGGCGGAAGGCCGGTCCTAGCCGGGCCGGCCGCGGTCCGGGATCAGAGGGCCGTGGTCGGCTCCTTCGCCCGGATCGTCGAGGCGATGGTCGCCGAGCCCACCACGCGCGTGCCGTCGTACAGCACGACCGCCTGGCCGGGCGCCACGCCGCGGACCGGCTCGGTGAAGGTGACCCGGAGTTCGCCGCCGACGAGTTCGGCGGTGACCTCGGTCTCGCCGCCGTGGGCACGTAGTTGGGCCGTGTAGGTGCCGGGGCCGGACGGAGCCGTGCCGCACCAGCGGGGCTTGATCGCGGTGAGGCCGGTGACGTCCAGGGCGGAGGCCGGGCCGACCGTCACCGTGTTGGTCACCGGGGAGATGTCCAGGACGTAGCGCGGCTTGCCGTCGGGGGCCGGGGTGCCGATGCGCAGGCCCTTGCGCTGGCCGACGGTGAAGCCGTACGCGCCCTCGTGGGTGCCGACGACCGCTCCCGACTCGTCGACGATGTCGCCCTCGGCCTTGCCCAGGCGGCGGGCCAGGAAGCCCTGGGTGTCGCCGTCGGCGATGAAGCAGATGTCGTGCGAGTCGGGCTTCTTGGCGACGGCCAGGCCCCGGCGCTCGGCCTCCGCGCGGATCTCGTCCTTGGTGGTGAGCGTGTCCCCGAGCGGGAACAGGGCGTGTGCGAGCTGCTGGTCGTCGAGGACGCCGAGGACGTACGACTGGTCCTTGGCCATGTCGGAGGCGCGGTGCAGCTCGCGGGTGCCGTCCTCGTTCACGAGCACCTTGGCGTAGTGGCCGGTGCAGACCGCGTCGAAGCCGAGGGCGAGCGCCTTGTCAAGGAGCGCGGCGAACTTGATCTTCTCGTTGCAGCGCAGGCACGGGTTCGGGGTGCGGCCGGCCTCGTACTCGGCGACGAAGTCCTCCACGACGTCCTCGCGGAAGCGCTCGGCGAGGTCCCACACGTAGAACGGGATGCCGATGACGTCCGCGGCGCGGCGGGCGTCGCGCGAGTCCTCGATGGTGCAGCAGCCCCGGGCGCCCGTGCGGAAGGACTGCGGGTTCGCGGAGAGCGCGAGGTGGACGCCGGTGACGTCGTGGCCGGCTTCCGCGGCGCGCGCGGCGGCGACGGCGGAGTCGACCCCGCCCGACATGGCGGCGAGGACGCGGAGGGGGCGGGAGCGCTGCGGGATGTCAGTCATAGCCCTTCCAGAGTACGGGGCGCGGGAACCGGGGCCGTCCGGGCTGCGTTGAAGATCGCGTGGGGGCGAAGAAGGCGGATCCGAAGCGGCGGCTGGGCCGACGGGCCCTGCTGGTCGGCGGGGTGGCACTGGTGGTGGGCGGGGCCGCGCTGGAGCGCAGCGGGCTGTCCCGGCTGTGGTGGCGGCTGCCCGGCGCGCAGAAGCCCCGGGTGGCGGGCGCGGTCGACTTCACGGGCGCTCGGTGGGTCGCCGCCTCGCCGGCGAACTACCGGTTGGCGGACCGTCCGGACGACTACCGGATCGACCGGGTCGTCATCCACGTCACGCAGGGCAGCTACGCGAGCGCGGTGAAGGTCTTCCAGGACCCGGGACACGGGGCCGCCGCACACTACGTCGTCGGCGCGGACGGACAGGTCACGCAGATGATCCGCGAGCTGGACGTGGCCTTCCACGCGGGCAACCGGGCGTACAACGAGCGGAGCGTCGGCATCGAGCACGAGGGCTTCGTCGACGACGCCTCGTCGTTCACCGACGCGATGTACGCCGCCTCGGCGCGGCTGACGGCCGCGATCTGCGGCCGGTACGGCATATCCGTCGACCGGGAGCACATCATCGGCCACGTCGAGGTCCCGGGCACCGACCACACGGACCCGGGCCGTTACTGGGACTGGGACCGGTACATACGCCTGGTCCGCGCGGCCAGAACCGCCCGGACCTGAAGCAAGGGGCCCGCCCCGCAGGACCCGAACTGCCGGCCCCGTCCCGTCGGCCTACGTCAGGCCGGCCGCACGGGCTCGTTCGACCGCCGGGCCGATGGCCTTCGCGACCGCGTCGATGTCGGCCTTCGTGGAGGTGTGGCCGAGGGAGAAGCGGAGGGTGCCGCGGGCCAGGTCCGGGTCGGTGCCCGTGGCGAGCAGCACATGGCTGGGCTGGGCGACGCCCGCGGTGCAGGCGGAGCCGGTCGAGCACTCGATGCCCTGGGCGTCCAGCAGGAGCAGCAGGGAGTCGCCCTCGCAGCCGGGGAAGGTGAAGTGGGCGTTGGCCGGGAGGCGGCCCTCCGGTGCCGGGTCGCCGCCGAGGATCACGTCCGGGACCGCCGAGCGCACAGCCGTGACCAACTCGTCGCGCAGCGCGCCGATCTCGCGGGCGAACCACTCGCGCCGCTCGGCGGCGAGCCGGCCGGCCACGGCGAAGGAGGCGATGGCGGGCACGTCGAGGGTGCCGGAGCGGACGTGCCGTTCCTGGCCGCCGCCGTGCAAGACCGGCACGGGGGTGTACTCGCGGCCGAGGATCAGCGCGCCGACGCCGTACGGGCCGCCGATCTTGTGGCCGGACACCGTCATCGCGGCCAGTCCGGAGGCCGCGAAGTCGACCGGGACCTGCCCGAAGGCCTGCACCGCGTCGGCATGCATCGGGACGCCGAACTCGGCGGCCACGGCGGCCAGTTCGCGCACCGGCAACAGCGTGCCGATCTCGTTGTTGGCCCACATGACGGTGACCAGGGCCACGTCGTCGGGGTTGCGGGCGACGGCCTCGCGCAGCGTCTCGGGATGGACGCGGCCGTGGGCGTCGACCGGCAGGTACTCGACGGTGGCGCCCTCGTGCTCGCCGAGCCAGTGCACGGCGTCGAGGACGGCATGGTGCTCGACGGGGCTGGCCAGGACGCGGGTACGGGCCGGGTCGGCGTCGCGGCGGGCCCAGTACAGGCCCTTGACGGCGAGGTTGTCCGCCTCGGTGCCGCCGGACGTGAAGACGACCTCGCTGGGACGGGCGCCCAGCGCCTCGGCGAGGGTTTCTCGGGCCTCCTCGACCCTGCGGCGGGCCGCGCGCCCGGACGCGTGGAGGGAGGAGGCGTTGCCGGTGAGACCCAGTGCCGCGGTCAGCGCCTCTGCCGCCTCCGGGAGCATCGGGGTGGTCGCCGCGTGGTCGAGGTAAGCCATGGTGAGCCCGATTCTACGGGCGCCCCCGGCCTACCTGGAGATCAGGATGGGCCAGGTGTCACAGACTCCAGGACAGGGTGTTGTCCATCTGCACGAAAGCCAGCAGGACCACGAGGTCGGCGATGCCCAGGGCGAGGCCGAGCCAGGCACGGCCGCGGCGGGTCGTGCCGCGCCACAGGGCGGCACCGGCCAGGACGATGGCGACGGGGCCGAGGAACAGGTTGAGGACGAGCAGGCCGAGCAGGCCGAGGACGAAGGACGCGACGGCCATGCCGTCCGCGTCGTGCGTGCCGGTGCGGCGTGCGGCCGGTGCGGTGAGGTGCATGGCGGGTCTGCTCCAGACGGTCATGGGGAACGGGCCGGGCGGGTGAGGCGTCAGCGGGAGGTGCCGCGCCTGCGGCCGTGGCGCTCGCGGAGCGCGAAGACGCCGAGCCAGACGGCGATCACCACGGCGGCGACGGCCGTGAGGTCCAGCGGCGCGTGGGCCACCGTGCCCAGGACGACACCGAACAGCAGCAGTGCGGCGACGAGGAACAGCATGAGGTCGGATCCCCCTTGTCGGTGAACGGTTGTAGGTACACTTGTTCACTGACTAAGCAGTCTAACGCGCGGCCGGCTTTGACAATCCGGAGAACACTTGTTGACTGAATGGCATGAGTCACACTCCCGGCGTCCGGCAGGCCCAGAAGCAAAAAACCCGACAGGCCCTGATGGACGCGGCGTTGGGGCTGCTGGAGGAGCAGAGCCTGAGCAGCCTCGGCCTGCGCGAGGTCACCCGCGCCGCCGGTGTCGCCCCGACCGCCTTCTACCGCCACTTCCACTCCACCGCGGATCTCGGCGTGGCCCTGGTCGAGGAGGCGCTGAGCAGCCTGCACCCGATGATCCGGTCGACGGTGTCCGCGGCGGACGACAGCGAGCAGCGCATCACGCGCGCGGTCCGGCTGATCGCCCGCCACGTCGAGGCGTACCCCGCCCACGTCCGCTTCATCGCGCGGGAACGCCACGGCGGGGTGCAGCGGGTGCGGGAGGTCGTCCGCGACCAGCTGGCCCGGTTCGCCCGCGAGGTGAGGGACGAACTCGCCGAGGACCGCCAGTCTGCGGGGTGGAGCGAGGACGACCTGCTGATGCTCGCCCAGCTGTACGTCGATCAGATGCTGATCACCGGCTCACTGCTCCTGGAGGCGCTCGACGCCCCCGAGGAGGAGCGCGAGCGCGTCTGCCGGGTCGCGACCCGGCAGCTGCGCCTGATCAGCATCGGCCGCCGGCACTGGCTGGAGTGACGGTCCGGCCGGGCGCCGCCGGGGCGCGACCGTTCAGTCGAGCCGGACCCGCGCGAGCTGCCGGGACTGTGCCACCAGCCGGTCGGCACCGTCCCAGACCTCGGCGTCCTCCTCCAGGAAGCCGCCGGCCAGGTTGCGGGTGGTGACGGACACGCGCAGCGGGCCCGGCGCCGGGCGGCAGCGGACGTGCACGGTCAGCTCGACGGTCGGCACCCAGCCCGTGATGCCCAGTTCGAACGCGGTCGGGGGCAGCGCGTCCACCGCGAGCAGCAGGGAGAGCGGATCGTGGTCCCGGCCGTCGGCGAGGCCGAACCAGGCCCGCATCTCCCCCTTCCCGGAGGGCGAGCCGAGCGCCCAGCCGAGGGTGGCGGGGTCCAGCTTGAGCATCAGGCGGTCGGTGATGCCCGAGCCCCCGGGTACGGGCGCGGGGGCGTCGGGGGCGTCCTGGGCGCCGAAGCACTGCGCCAGGGGCGGGATCACGGGCGGCTTCGCCGAGGTGCGCACATCGTCGGGAAGCGCGTCGAGGTCGCCGTAGGAGGCCAGGACGCGGATGCGCTCCACCTCGCGGCCGTCGTCGTCGCACTGGAAGAGGGAGGCCTGGCCGGTCGACAGGGTGCGGCCGTCACGGACCACGTCCGTGCGGACGACGGCGGGACCGGGCCGGGACGCGGTCAGGTAGTGCGCCGAGATCGTGAACGGGTCCGGGTGCGGCAGGGCGTCCGCGAGCGCGCGGCCGAGGACGGCCAGCAGGTACCCGCCGTTGACGGCGTTGGCGATCGTCCAGCCGGCGGAGAGGTCGATGCCGTAGACACCGGGCTCGCTCCGGGTGAGCGCGGTGTCCCGGTCGAACTCGCTGTCGCCGATCATGGCCCGGGCGGCCGCGGCGGTGGCTGCTTCAGACATGGGTGAACGGTACAACAGGCCACTACTAAGCGGTAGCTTTTACCCAGTGTGCTCATATGACGATTACTTCACCGGGTGAGAATCAGGCCATTTCTCGGTAAGTGTCCGTACTCGCCCGTAACCCCGAGGTCCTGTTCTCCCTCTATGGGGACATGAGCCTCACCGGGACTCCGTTCCTGTACACCGCCATCGCGCTGGCCGTCGTCGCGCTGGTCCTGCCGTTCGTCCTGTGGACGCGGTTGAAGGGCCCCCGAGCGCTGCGTGCGGCCGTCCGGGCCCTGATGCTGGTCTTCGCCCAGGCCACGGCCATCGCCCTGGTCTTCGTGCTGGTGAACAACGCCAACAACCTGTACGACAACTGGGCCGACCTGCTCGGCACGGGCAACCATGTGCAACAGGCCGCCGACCTGGGCGCCGACGGCACCGGAGGCATCGCCTACCGGGAGCTGCCCCGGGTCGTGCAGAAGTTCGGCCCGGCCGAGGGGCCCGGGATGCGCGCGTCCGGCGGGGTGAGGGTCACCCAGCTCAGAGGCCGGGTCTCGGGGGTGAACGCCGAGGTCTACGTGTGGCTGCCGCCCCAGTACGACGACCCCGCCTACAAGAACAAGCGGTTCCCGGTGGTCGAACTGCTGTCCGGCTACCCGGGCTCGGCCAAGGCCTGGTTCGGCTCCCTGAGGGTGCACGAGCAACTGGAGCCGCTGATGCGGAGCGGGCGGATCGCCCCGTTCATACTGGTGTCGCCGCGCACCAACCTGATCGCCAGGATCGACACGGGCTGCGCCAACATCCCGGGCGCGGTGAACGCGGACAGCTGGCTGAGCATCGACGTACCGAAGATGATCACGGACAACTTCCGTGCCCAGTCCGCTCCGAACGGCTGGGCCACGGCCGGTTACTCGGCCGGGGGACACTGCGCGACCAAGCTCGCCGTCGCCCACCCCGACCGCTACCGGGCCGCGGTGAGCCTGTCCGGCTACAACGACCCGATCGGCGAACGCGGTTCGCTCGCCGCCCAGACCCTCCGGCTGCGGCGCGCGAACAACCCCTACGTCCTGCTGAAGAACTACCGCACCCCGCCGCACATCGCGCTCTACCTCTCGGGGCAGAGCGGCGACGGGTACCAGGCGGGCGTCGCCCTGGCGCGGATCGCCAAGCCTCCGACGCACGTGCGCGTGGTCTTCCTGCCGCGCAGCGCGGGCGGCCACAGCATGGCGCTGTGGCGCCCCCAGATCCCGGCGGCGTTCCGCTGGCTGACCAGGCAGCTGGGGCCGCGCTCACCCCACCACGTCCGGACGGCGCTCACTCCTCCCGTACGGTCGAGCGGCGGTTCCAGGCCCGCGGAGCTCGCCAGTGATACCGCATCGCGAGCAGCCTCAGGACGAAGGCGGTGACCACCGCAAGCCCGCTGGTGAACGGGTTCAGCGCGTCGTAGTGGATGCACAGCACCACCATGGTCGCGCCGACGATCGCCGGGACCGCGTACAGGTCGCGGTCCCAGCGCAGCAGCGACGGGACCTCGTTGGCGAGCACGTCCCGCAGCACACCGCCGCCCACGGCGGTGGCCATGCCCAACGTCGCCGACGCGGTGAGGTTCAGCCCATAGGCGTACGCCTTCGTCGTGCCGGCCACGCAGAACAGGCCGAGCCCGGCCGCGTCGAACACGTACACCGCGGTCTGGATGCGCTCCATGTGCGGGTGCAGGAAGAAGACCACGAGCGCGGCGAACAGGGGGGTGAGGAAGTAGCCGAGGTCGGTGAAGGCGGCCGGGGGCACGGCCCCGATGACGATGTCGCGGAACAGCCCTCCGCCCAGCGCGGTGACCTCGGCCAGGACGGCGATGCCGAACACGTCGAAGTTCTTGCGGACGGCCAGCAGCGCGCCGGAGATGGCGAAGACGAAGATGCCGACCACGTCGAGCGTGTGCTGGACGGAAGGGCTGAACAGTTGCTGAAGCACGCCACATTCTTACGCGCGGCCGGTTCGCCCCCGAACACGACGGAACGGGGGAGTGCGGAGCCGGTGGCACCGGCTCCGCACTCCCCCGCTCGATCACGCGTACGACCCCGTCGAGCCGCCCCGCCTACTTCCCGCTCGGCTCCTGAGAGCCGGAGCCGGCGTCGTCGCCACCGTCGGCACCGGACTCCGCGGACCCGGCGGACTCGGAGCCCTCACCCGAGGTCTCCGAAGACCCGGCAGGCTCAGAGGCCCCGGCGGACTCGGCGGACTCCGAGGACTCGGCGGATTCCGAAGTCCCGGCCGACTCGGAGGACCCGGAGGACTCGGAGGACTCGGTGGACTCGGTGGACTCCGCAGATTCCGAAGTCCCGACGGACTCGGACGACTCGGCGGACTCCGAGGTCCCGGAGGACTCGGTGGACTCAGCCGGGTTCGGCGTCTCGCCGACCTCCGCGGCGACCGCCGCCGACGTCGCCGCCGACTCCGCCAGAACCTCGTCGGCCACGAGCTCCGCGGCCTCCTTGGCGACCGTGAGCAGCACGGTGTCCTGCGGGGCCTGGTCCTCGAAGTTCTCCGGGTGGTGACAGGCCACCCGCTGACCGGGCCTCAGCTCCTTGAGCGGCGGCTCGGCCGTACGGCAGATCTCCGTCGCCTTCCAGCACCGGGTGTGGAAGCGGCAGCCGCTCGGCGGGGACATCGGTGAGGGCACGTCGCCCTGGAGCAGGATGCGCTCGCTCTTGGCGTTCTTGCGGCGGGGGTCCGGGATCGGGACGGCCGACATGAGCGCCTTGGTGTACGGGTGCATCGGCGCCTTGTACAGCGACTCCCGATCGGCCAGCTCCACGATCTTGCCGAGGTACATCACCGCGATCCGGTCCGAGACGTGCCGGACGACCGACAGGTCGTGCGCGATGATCACGTACGTCAGGCCGAGCTCCTGCTGGAGGTCGTCGAGCAGGTTGACGACCTGCGCCTGGATCGACACGTCGAGCGCGGAGACCGGCTCGTCCGCCACGACCAGCTTCGGCTTGAGCGCGAGCGCCCGGGCGATGCCGATGCGCTGGCGCTGACCGCCGGAGAACTCGTGCGGATAGCGGTTGTAGTGCTCGGGGTTGAGACCGACCACCGACAGCAGCCGCTGCACCTCCTTCTTGATCCCGCCCTCGGGCTCGACGCCCTGGAGCCGGAAGGGGGCGCCGACGATGGTGCCGATGGTGTGGCGCGGGTTCAGCGACGAGTACGGGTCCTGGAAGATCATCTGCACGTCGCGGCGCAGCGGACGCATACCGCTCACACCGAGGTGCGTGATGTCCTTGCCCTCGAACTCGACGCTGCCCGCGGTCGGTTCGAGCAGCCGCGTGATCAGCCGGCCCATCGTCGACTTGCCGCAGCCGGACTCGCCCACGACACCGAGGGTCTCGCCGGAGCGGACCTCGAAGTCGATGCCGTCGACCGCACGCACCGCGCCGACCTGGCGCTGCAGCAGACCCTTCCGGACCGGAAAGTGCTTCTGCAGGCCGGTCACCTTCAGCAGAACCTCGCCCGGGGCGGCGTCCTTGGTGAGGGTGGCCGTACCGGAGGCCTGCTCCTCGGCGCCGTCGCTCTGTGCAGGGATGCTCACTGCGTTGTCCTCTGCGTTCTCACTCACAGCTTCGGCGCAATCTCTTCGGTCCAGATCCGCTCCCGCTGCTCCTGCGTCATGTGGCAGGCGGCCCAGTGCCGGCTGCCGACCTCGGTCAGCTCGGGGCGGACCGTGCGGGTGACGTTGTCCTTCGGGACGTCGGCGTACGGGCAGCGCGGGTTGAACGCGCAGCCGGACGGGACGTTGATCAGGGAGGGCGGGGAGCCCTTGACCGGGATGAGCCGGTCCTGCTGCTCGCGGTCCAGACGCGGCATCGAGCCGAGCAGGCCCCAGGTGTAGGGGTGCCGGGGCTCGTAGAACACCTTGTCGGCCGGGCCGCGCTCGACGCAGCGGCCGCCGTACATCACCAGGAGGTCGTCGGCCATCTCGGCGACGACGCCGAGGTCGTGCGTGATCATGATGACCGCGGAGCCGAACTCCTTCTGCAGGTCGCGGATCAGATCGAGGATCTGCGCCTGCACGGTGACGTCCAGAGCCGTGGTCGGCTCGTCCGCGATGAGCAGTTCGGGGTTGTTGACCAGCGACATCGCGATCATCGCGCGCTGGCGCATACCGCCGGAGAACTCGTGCGGGTAGCTGTCCGCACGCTTGGCCGGCTCGGGGATGCCCACCCGGTCCAGCATCTCGATCGCGCGCTGCTTGGCGGCCTTCTTGGAGACGTTGTGGTGGACCCGGTAGGCCTCCACGATCTGCTGCCCGACCGTGTAGTACGGGTGCATCGCGGACAGCGGGTCCTGGAAGATCATCGCCATCTTCCGGCCCCGCAGGCGGCGCACCTCGTCGGGGTTGGCGCCGATCAGTTCCTGCCCGTCCAGCCAGACCTCGCCGGAGACCGTGGCGTTGGCCGAACGGTGCAGGCCCATCACGCCGAGCGAGGTGACGGACTTGCCGGACCCGGACTCACCGACGATGCCCAGGGTCGCGCCCCGGCGGACGTCGAAGCTGACGCCGTCCACCGACTTGACCAAGCCGTCGTCGGTGTTGAAGTGGATCCGCAGATCGCGCACGGAGAGGAACGCGTCGTCGGCGTCGGAGGATGCGGCGGTGGCCGGTTCGCCGGACGTCGCCTTGTCGAGCTTGCTCACGAGAACCTCACGCGGGGGTCGATGGCTGCGTACACCAGGTCGACGACGAGATTGCAGAGGACGATGAAGAACGCGGCGACCAGGGTCACGCCCATGACGATGGGCAGGTCGTTGTCCCTGATGGCCTGGATGGAGTACGCGCCGATCCCCTGCAGGGAGAAGACGGTCTCGGTGAGCACCGCGGAACCGATGAGGATTCCGAAGTCCATGCCGAAGATGGTGACGATCGGGGTCAGCGCGGCTCGCAGGCCGTGCTTGGTCACCACCGTCGTCTCCTTGAGTCCCTTGGCGCGCGCCGTTCTGATGTAGTCCTCACTCATCGTCTCCAGCATGCCCGCCCGGGTGAGTCGCGCGTAGAGGGCGGAGAAGAGGAACGCGAGACTGATCCACGGCAGCAGCAGATGCCACGCCCAGTCGGCCGGGTTCTCGGTGAACGGCACGTAGTCGGTGCTGTCCCAGATGGGCCACTGGTACACGAAGAGTGCGTTGACGATCTGACCGGTGAAGAAGATGGGCAGCGAGACGCCGGCGAGCGCGATGAACATCGCGATGCGGTCCACCGGCTGGCCCTTGCGCAGCGCCGAGATGACGCCGGTCGTGACGCCGAAGATCAACCAGATCACCGCTGCCCCGACGGCCAGCGAGAAGGAGATCGGAATGCGCTGCTGGAGCTCGGGCCAGACCTCGATGTGACTCTTGAAGGAGTACCCGAAGCAGGGGGCGTCGCAGTGCGACGCGTCAGGGCCGAACTTGTAGTCGGCGCCCACGAACAGGCCCTTGATGTAGTCCCAGTACTGGATGTAGATGGGGTGGTCGAAACCCAGGTTCTTCTTGATCGCGGCGACGGCCTCGGGGTTGGCGTCCTTGCCGACGTACTGGGTAGCCAGCTGAGTGGCTGTCTGGCCGCCCAGACGGGGGACCACGAAGAAGATGGCGAAGGTGACTGCGCTGACCACCAGCAGCAGTACCAATGCGCCGAAGACGCGTCGGATGATGTACGCAGCCACAGCTGTGCGGCTCCGGGAGGCCGGGGCGGGTTGTGTCCGCCCCGGCCACCCGGTGCCTTCACCTGCCTTTCAGGGAAATCGGGCCTGCAGTTACTTCGAAGAGCCCAGCAGCAGGTAGTCGTACATGCCGAGGTAGGCCTGCGAGACCGTGACGTTGGTCGCGGAATCCGGCCGGAACAGCAGGTTCTTGCGGTAGACCAGCGGCACCACCGAAGCGTTCTCCTGCACCATCTTGTCGATGTCGCCCCAGGCCTTGGTGCGGGCCGCGGAGTCGGTGTTGGCGATCGCGGCCTTCAGAGCGGAGTTGATCTTCGGGTCGTTCAGCTCCATCAGGTTGTTGCCACCCGACGGCTTGATGGCCGCACCGTTGATGATCTGGTCGAGGAAGCCGAAGCCGGTCGGCCAGTCGGCGCCCCACGCCATGGACATCATGCCGAGCTTGTGCTCGTGGACGTAGCTCGGGACACCGGCGAAGTTGGAGAAGTACTTGCCGGAGGGGAACTGCTTGATGTCGACCTTGATGCCGATGGCCTTCATCGAGTTCTGGATCGCCGTGGCCTGCGCCACCTCGGCGGGACGGTCGGAGCGGGCCGTCAGCGTGGTGGAGAAGCCGTTCGGCTGGCCGCACGCCTTCAGCTCGGCCTTGGCCTTGTCCACGTCGCCCTTGTTCCCGGCGGACGGGTACTGGTCGAACTTGGTGTAGCCGTTGACCGACGGCGGCAGCAGCGTGGTGGCCACGTCGCCCTTCGGCGCACCGCCGATGGCGTCGACCACCGACTGCTTGTCGAGGCCGAACTGCACGGCCTTGCGGCAGTGGATGTTGTCGAACGGCTTCACGTTCACGTTCAGCGCGATGTACGACGTGGCACCCGCGTAGGAGTTGTCCGTCTGCTTGGCGTACTTGCCGCTCAGCACCTTCGGCTGGGTCTGCGGCTGCACGCCGGTGCCGGCGATGTCACCGGTGACCTTGTCGGCCAGCAGGTCGTTGTCGACCGTGACGGGGTTGACCTTGAACTTGACCTCGTACCGGTCCGGCAGCGCCTTGCGGACCGGGTCCGTCTTCGGGTCCCAGTTCTTGTTGCGGACCAGGGTGGCGCTGCGGCCCTCCTGGTACGACTCGAACTGGTACGGGCCGGACGACACGATGTGCTGGACGTACTTGGCGCCGTCGTCCTTCGCCTGCGGCACGGGAGCCGTCTGGGAGAAGGTCGTCAGGTAGTCGAAGTCGGCGAACGGCTGGTTCAGCTTGAAGACGATCGTCCGGTCGTCCGGGGTCTCGATCGACTTCAGGCCCTCGGGCGACTTGTCCTTGTAGGGGCCCTTGTACTTGTCGCCGCCCACCAGGTAGCTCTTGAAGTAGGTGGGGCCGTTGGACATGACCTCGGGCGCGAAGTTGGAGCGCTCGACGGCGTACTTGACGTCCTTGGACGTGATCGGCGTGCCGTCCTGGTACTTCAGGCCCTCACGCAGGTGGTACGTCCAGGTCTTGGCGTCGGCGCTGGGCTCGCCCAGGGACTCGGCGAGGTCGGGGACGACCTCGAGGCCTGCCGTACCCGCCGCGGGCTTGAACGTGGTGAGCGAGCGCGCGTAGAGGCGCGAGAAGTTCAGCACGAAGCCGTAGTACGTGTTGCCCGGGTCGAGGGAGTCCGGCACGTCCGACTCCTCGAGCGTGACCGTCCCCCCCTTCTTGCTCGACGCGTTGACGATGGAGTCCAGCGCCGCGTCCTTCTTACCGCTGTTACCGCTGCCCTTGCTGCCGCCGCCGTTGTCGTCGCCGCCGCCGCAGGCCGCGGCACCCAGCGAGAGCACCATGACCGACGCGATCGCCGCGGTAACCCTTCTCGTCTTCACGTGAGGAAAGCCCCCTCTATTGATGGATCACTTGCTGCGAGGGTCGAGCGCGTCACGCAGCCCGTCACCCAGCAGGTTGAAGGCCAGGACGGTGACGAAGATCGCCAGTCCGGGCACGAACATGAACTGCGGATCTGCGGTGTAGAGATCCACGGCGTTGCTGAGCATGCCGCCCCACGAGGCCTGCGGCGGGGCGATACCGACTCCAAGGAAGCTCAGCGCGGCCTCGAAGAGAATGTTCGTCGGGATGATCAGCGTCGAGTAGACGATGATCGGCGCGACGAGGTTGGGGAGCAGTTCCCGGAACAGGACGTACGGACCTCGTGCCCCGAGGCTCTGGGCCGCCTCGACGAACTCCCGCTTGCGCAGGCTCATGGTCTGGGCGCGCACGATGCGGCCGATGTACGGCCAGCTGAAGAAGCCGATCACGAAGATCAGCACGCAGATACGCAGCGACAGCCCGTCCAGGCCGAAGAAGCCGTCCTGCACCGAGGCCGAGATGGCGATGGCGAACAGCAGCAGCGGAAAGGCCAGGAACGTGTCCATCAGCTTGCTGACGAGGCTGTCCACCCACCCGCCGTAGTACCCGGCGACGACGCCCAGCACCGTGCCGATCACCACCGAGAGCAGGGTGGCGCCGCCTGCGACCAGGAGCGAGACCCAGGAGCCGTCGATGATGCGGGCGAGCATGTCGCGCCCGTACTGGGGCTCGACACCCAGCGGGTGCGACCAGCTCATGCCGCCCCAGCCGCCCTTGGGGGCCAGGAGGGCGGGGTCGATGAGGTCCTGGTGGAACTTGTCGGGGTCGAGCCCGAAGATCCACTCGATGGGCTTGGCCAGGATCGCCATCAGAAGCAGCAGGATGACGACGACACCGCCGGCCATGGCCACCTTGTCCCGCTTGAACCGGGTCCAGGCGATCTGTGTCAGTGAACGCCCTTCGATCTGGCTCTTCTTGGCCCCGGCGAGCACGGCCTCAGGCTGTGCTCCGGCTTCCGCCCCGGTGGTCTCGATCGGTGCGGTCACAGTGACCCGACCCCTCTCGCCGGTGGTGACCGGCCTTTCGTCCGCCGCGGTGGGCGGCCTTGGTTCGCTTACCTGCCGCGCGGTGGCCACAGATGGATGCGGCTCAACTGCCCTGCGGGTTCCCCGATTGGGCTCGATCACAGGATCGTCGGCCTCGTATCTGGAAGGCGAGTCTTCAACGCGCTCACGATCACCCGCCAGATCTGGTGAAGAATGGATGCGCAAACGTGACACGAGTTGAGAGGTTCCGTTATCCGGACAGTGGGTAACGGGGGTCGGACGGGTCCTAGTTGGGACATTTGACGGCACCGGGGGACCAAAGCTCCGACTCTACGCGCAGAGAGCGTGACGCCCGACCGCTCTCCGCCGGCACCAGCAGCGGACGGTCAACTCCTCAAACGCAAAGGCAACTTGACCAGCCGACCGGCGCATGACGCACATCACGCCCGGCCCGTGGTTTTGCCCCCTCGGGACAAAGAAGCGCCCTTTCGTCCGCCCTACCGGATCGACCAATCGACGCAATCACGCAAAGAGGAATTCCCGTCACTCACCGCACACCCGCTTTTCGCTTCCCGCCGGTCCAGGAGCCGGGCCGGCACTCCGACGCCGAATCGACCCGACGCGATTTCCACGCGCCTTCGGCGAAACACCGCGGGGCCGCCTCCCCTGGGGGAGGCGGCCCCGGTCACGTCGGTCGGCCCGGCTCAGTAGCCGCCGTGGACCGGCGGGTAGCCGTAGCCGGCCACCGGGGCCTGCGCGGGGGCCACGTGGCTCTCCCGGTCGTAGAACGGGCGGGAGTTGGCGCGCAGCCACATGGCGACCGGGTCGTACTCGTCGGACATCGCGACCGTCGACACCGGCAGACCGTCGGGGACGGCTCCGATGGACTGCTGCATCATCACGCGCACCGAGTCGACGGCCGGCGGCGAGGTGTCGTACACGTCGAGGCCGATGGCGAGGTACGGCACTCCGAGCGCGGGCTGCACCCAGGCGTGGCGCAGCGAGCGCAGGGCCGGGGTGCGGTGGGCGTTCTGGGTGAGCAGGGCGTAGAACCGCGAGGCCTCGACGGTGGGTTCGGACAGCCGCAGCGGGCCCGCGGGCTGGCGGTCGAGACCGGTGGCGATGCGGCGCAGATCCAACCACGGGACGCCGACGCCGCCGCCCGGGGCGTGCGGGTTCAGCCAGAGGCCGTAGTGATCGGGGTAGAGGGTGCGGGCCACGTCGAGGCCGTCCACGACCTCGTACGAACGGTTCCAGCCGCTGGCGGACAGCTCCTGGGCGGAGGTCACGCAGGGCGCGTAGCCGTGGCCGTCGACCTCCATGTGGCCGTACTGCGCGTCGGAGGAACCCGCCTGGCCGTGCCACAGCAGCATCCATACCTGGCCGGAGGACGGGGTCGCCAGCACACGCAGCAGCGCCTCGTAGGCGTCGTAACGCCCGGGCGTCACCTGGCGCAGCGTCTGCTCGACCTGCCCGGCCGTGGTGCCGCTGGCGCTCACTTGTACCGCCCCTCCATACAACCGACGTTTCGACCGAGCCGTGGGTCCGGGTCCTGTCGTCACCTTCGCGTCGCCCGCCCGGCGGGCAGGCGGGAAGGTGACGGCAGCCCTAGCTTAAGCCGCCGTCCGGCGGCCGGGGACTCGCCGTACGCCGCCGACTGCGGATCGTGTGCGCCCGCCCGGCGTCCCCGGTCGGACTCAGTGGGCGTGCTGGTAGAACGGGCGGACGTGCTCCCTCATCCAGTCCGCCACGGGATCCTGGGCCACGTCCAGGAGGACCAGGTTGACCGGCCACCCGGCCGGGGTCTTCGCCAGGGCCCGGCCCAGGGCGTCCAGGGGGCGGGCCTGCGGGTCGCCGTCCCACTGGGACAGTTCGACGCCGATGAACATCACCGGGTCGTCCGTCTCGACGGCGGCCAGGCAGCGGCGGGCGGTGCTGACCACGCCGGTCTCGGCGAACTCGGCGCAGGCGGCGGCGAGGAAGTCCACCGGGTCGTCCTGCCAGTCCGGTTCGAAGAGGCGGACGCGGCCGCCGCCGGAGGCACCGTCCAGGTGGGCGCGCCCGGCCCGGCACAGTTCGGCCACGGCGGCCGGCGGCAGCGGGACGCCGACCACGCCGTCCGGGTTGAGCGCGATGCCGGCCTGCGGGGGCAGTCCGCGCGCGAACTCGACGGCGGGCGCGACGGTGTACGCCATGTGGGCGCCCGCGACCTGGCGGAACTGCTCCTCGGAGCTGAAGACGGGCACGTACGCCTGACCGTCGATCTCCACCGTGGGCAGGTCGAGCGGCCCGCTCTGCGGACCGCCGCCGTTGGGCAGGGGAACCCAGACGAGGCTGCGGCCGAGCACCTCAAGGATCCGGCCACCGGCGGACGGGACACCGAGGGAGGCGGACAGCACCTCCTCCAGCTCGTTGCCGGGCCATCCGCTGTGCGGGTGGGAGTGCGTCTGTGCCGGAAAGTCCGCGGAGAAGTCCGTCGGGAAGTCCATCTGCTACCGCCTGCTGTGAACACTGCTGTGGCCGAAAGGCTATCGGGTACCGGCCCGAACCTCACGAGAAATCCCGGGCCCGCGATCACGGCTGCCCCGGCGAGCGCCCCCGCGGCCCCGTGCACGTCCTGCCACGGCACGGTCACGGATGCCGCCCTGCCGCGAAGCGGGCCGGGCGTGCAATGATGTCCGCGCAACTGCATATCGGCCGTTTGAATCCGCGCGGGAGAGTCCCCAGCCGTCTCACCGGGGCGCCGAAGGAGCAAGTACCTCCCTTGAATCTCTCAGGCACCGTTACCGCGCGGGCGAGGCACATCTGAAAAGCGGGTCGCTGGGCGCAGCGGCTCCACCCAAGGTGCAAGCCGTGCACCGTCCGTCCGACGGCGGTCATGGCGAACCTCTCAGGTTCCGATGACAGATGGGGAGGACATGGATCCGTCCTTGCCCTCCCCCACGCCCGGTTTCGTTCGCGCGGGGGACCCCATCGCCTTGGAGACCGCCCGATGAGCAGTACCCCACCCGACCGACTCCGCCGCACCGCGCTCGACGCGCTGCACCGCTCGCTCGGCGCGACGATGACCGACTTCGCCGGCTGGGACATGCCCCTGCGCTACGGCTCCGAGCGCGACGAGCACATCGCCGTGCGGACGAAGGCCGGCCTGTTCGACCTGTCCCACATGGGCGAGATCACCGTCACCGGCCCGCAGGCCGTCGCCCTGCTGAACCACGCCCTGGTCGGCAACATCGCCACCGTCGGCCTCGGCCGCGCCCGCTACACCATGATCTGCCGGGCCGACGGCGGCATCCTGGACGACCTGATCGTCTACCGGCTGGGCGAGACCGAGTACCTGGTCGTCGCCAACGCCTCCAACGCCCAGGTGGTGCTCGACGCGCTGACCGAGCGGGCGGCGGGCTTCGACGCCGAGGTGCGCGACGACCGGGACGCCTACGCGCTGCTCGCCGTGCAGGGCCCCGAGTCCGCCGGCATCCTGAAGTCCCTGACCGACGCCGACCTGGACGGCCTGAAGTACTACGCCGGTCTCCCCGGCACGGTCGCGGGCGTCCCCGCGCTGATCGCGCGCACCGGCTACACCGGTGAGGACGGCTTCGAGCTGTTCGTGGCCCCCGGCGACGCGGAGAAGGTGTGGCAGGCGCTGACCGAGGCGGGCGCGGACGCCGGCCTGGTCCCGTGCGGGCTGTCCTGCCGGGACACGCTGCGCCTGGAGGCGGGCATGCCGCTGTACGGGCACGAGCTGTCGACCTCGCTGACCCCGTTCGACGCGGGCCTCGGCCGGGTGGTCAAGTTCGAGAAGGAGGGCGACTTCGTCGGCCGTGAGGCCCTGCTGGCCGCCGCCGAGCGCGCCGCCGCCGAGCCGCCCCGGGTGCTCGTCGGCCTGGTCGCCGAGGGCCGCCGGGTCCCGCGCGCCGGGTACGCGGTCGTCGCGGGCGGCGAGGTGATCGGCGAGGTCACCTCCGGCGCCCCCTCCCCCACCCTGGGCAAGCCGATCGCCATGGCGTACGTCGACGCCGCGCACGCCGCCGAGGGCACGCCCGGTGTGGGCGTGGACATCCGGGGCAAGCACGAGCCGTACGAGGTCGTGGCGCTGCCCTTCTACAAGCGCCAGAAGTGACACCGTCGTAGCCGCCACGGAGGCGACGTGAGACACGTCACCCCTGGTCGCGCACACCTTTCGCGCTCCCCATTCATCACCATTGACCCGCGTACAGGAGAATTCAGGCCATGAACAACCCTCAGCATCTGCGCTACAGCAAGGAGCACGAGTGGCTGTCGCCCGTCGAGGACGGCGTGGCGACGGTCGGCATCACCGAGTTCGCGGCCAACGCGCTCGGCGATGTCGTCTACGCCCAGCTCCCGGAGGTCGGCGACACGGTGGCCGCAGGCGAGACCTGCGGTGAGCTGGAGTCGACCAAGTCGGTGTCCGACCTGTACTCCCCCGTCAGCGGTGAGGTCACCGAGACCAACGAGGACGTGGTGAACGACCCGTCGCTGGTGAACTCCGCGCCCTTCGAGGGCGGCTGGCTGTTCAAGGTGCGCCTGGCCGAGGAGCCCGCCGACCTGCTCTCCGCCGACGAGTACGCCGCCGAGACGGCCGGCTGAGAATCGGACACACGCACATGACTGTTCTCAACACTCCCCTGCACGAGCTCGACCCGGACGTGGCCGCCGCGGTCGACGCCGAGCTGCACCGCCAGCAGTCCACGCTCGAGATGATCGCCTCGGAGAACTTCGCCCCGGTCGCGGTCATGGAGGCGCAGGGCTCGGTCCTCACCAACAAGTACGCCGAGGGCTACCCCGGCCGCCGCTACTACGGTGGCTGCGAGCACGTCGACGTGGTCGAGCAGATCGCCATCGACCGCATCAAGGAGCTGTTCGGCGCCGAGCACGCCAACGTGCAGCCGCACTCCGGCGCGCAGGCGAACGCGGCCGCGATGTTCGCGCTGCTCAAGCCCGGCGACACGATCATGGGTCTGAACCTCGCCCACGGCGGGCACCTGACCCACGGCATGAAGATCAACTTCTCCGGCAAGCTCTACGACGTCGTCGCCTACCACGTGGGCGAGGACGGCCAGGTCGACATGGCCGAGGTGGAGCGCCTGGCGAAGGAGTCCAAGCCGAAGCTGATCGTGGCCGGCTGGTCCGCCTACCCGCGCCAGCTGGACTTCGCCGCGTTCCGCCGGATCGCGGACGAGGTCGGCGCGTACCTCATGGTCGACATGGCGCACTTCGCCGGCCTGGTGGCCGCGGGCCTGCACCCCAACCCGGTGCCGCACGCCCACGTGGTCACCACCACCACCCACAAGACGCTGGGCGGCCCGCGCGGCGGTGTCATCCTGTCCACCGCCGAGCTGGCCAAGAAGATCAACTCCGCGGTGTTCCCCGGTCAGCAGGGCGGCCCGCTGGAGCACGTGATCGCCGCCAAGGCGGTGTCCTTCAAGGTCGCCGCGAGTGAGGAGTTCCGCGAGCGCCAGCGCCGTACCCTGGAGGGCGCCCGCATCCTGGCCGAGCGCCTGGTCCAGGACGACGTCCGGGCGGTCGGCGTGGACGTCCTGACCGGCGGCACGGACGTGCACCTGGTCCTGGTCGACCTGCGCGACTCCGAGCTGGACGGTCAGCAGGCCGAGGACCGCCTGCACGAGATCGGGATCACCGTCAACCGCAACGCGATCCCGAACGACCCGCGCCCGCCGATGGTCACCTCCGGCCTCAGGATCGGCACGCCGGCCCTGGCCACCCGCGGTTTCACGACCGAGGACTTCACCGAGGTCGCGGACGTGATCGCCGAGGCGCTGAAGCCGTCGTACGACGCCGACGCCCTCAAGGCCCGGGTGCGCGCCCTGGCCGACAAGCACCCGCTGTACCCGGGGCTGAACAAGTAGGTCCCGTCCCCAGGAGTGCCGCGTACGGCCGGAGACCCCGGTCCGTGCGCGGCGCCCCGCCCCTGGCACCCCCAGCACCACCCCGTCTTGAGGAGTCTCCGTGGCCATCTCGGTCTTCGACCTGTTCTCGATCGGCATAGGCCCGTCGAGCTCCCACACGGTCGGCCCGATGCGGGCGGCCCGCATGTTCGCCCGCCGGCTGCGCAACGAGGGCCTGCTGGAGCGGGCCGCGTCGGTCCGCGCCGAGCTGTACGGCTCCCTCGGGGCGACGGGCCACGGCCACGGCACGCCGAAGGCGGTGCTGCTCGGTCTCGAGGGCGCCTCGCCGCGCACGGTGGACGTGGAGACGGCCGACGAGCGGGTGGAGACGATCAGGACCTCCGGCCGGCTGAGCCTGCTCGGCGAGCACGAGATCGCGTTCTCCTACGACGACGACCTGGTCCTGCACCGCCGCAAGGCGCTCCCCTACCACGCCAACGGCATGACCCTGTGGGCCTACGACGCCTCCGGGGCCGAGCTGCTGGCCAAGACGTACTACTCGGTCGGCGGCGGCTTCGTCGTGGACGAGGAGGCGGTGGGCGCGGACCGCATCAAGCTGGACGACACGGTGCTGAAGTACCCGTTCCGCTCGGGCGACGAGCTGCTGCGCCTGACGCAGGAGACCGGCCTGTCGATCTCGTCCCTGATGCTGGAGAACGAGCGGGCCTGGCGCACCGAGGAGGAGATCCGCGAGGGCCTGCTGGAGATCTGGCGGGTGATGCAGGCGTGCGTGGGGCGCGGCCTGAACCGCGAGGGCATCCTGCCGGGCGGCCTGAAGGTGCGCCGCCGCGCGGCCGTCACCGCCCGCCAGCTGCGCGCCGAGGGCGACGCGGCGGCCCGCGCGATGGAGTGGATCACCCTCTACGCGATGGCGGTGAACGAGGAGAACGCGGCCGGCGGCCGGGTGGTCACCGCCCCGACCAACGGCGCGGCCGGCATCATCCCGGCGGTCCTGCACTACTACATCAACTTCATCCCCGGCGCGGACGAGGACGGCGTGGTCCGCTTCCTGCTCGCCGCCGGCGCGATCGGCATGCTCTTCAAGGAGAACGCCTCCATCTCCGGCGCCGAGGTCGGCTGCCAGGGCGAGGTCGGCTCGGCCTGCTCAATGGCGGCGGGCGCCCTGGCCGAGGTCCTGGGCGGCACGCCCGAGCAGGTCGAGAACGCGGCCGAGATCGGCATGGAGCACAACCTCGGCCTCACCTGCGACCCCGTGGGCGGCCTGGTCCAGATCCCCTGCATCGAGCGCAACGGCATGGCCGCGGTCAAGGCGGTCACCGCCGCCCGCATGGCCATGCGCGGCGACGGCTCCCACAAGGTCTCCCTCGACAAGGTCATCAAGACCATGAAGGAGACCGGCGCGGACATGTCGGTGAAGTACAAGGAGACGGCCCGGGGCGGCCTGGCGGTGAACATCATCGAGTGCTGAGGAGGTGCGGCCCGGGCCCACCGCGCGGGCCGCTACCTTCTGACGCTCAGCCAGACGATCAGTGCGATCACCGCGAGCGCCGCGAGCGAGGCGGCGACGATCTTGCCGGCGCTGTACGGGCGCTCGCCGACCACCTCGCCGGTGCGGGCGTTCACCGTCACCTGCCAGGTCCGCCCGGCGTGCAGGTAGGTCAGGAACCACACCGGGAGCAGCATCAGCTTGAAGGTGACGTCGGAGTAGTGGGTGTCGACCGACTCGACCCGCTGCTCGTCGCCCCCGATGTCGCTGCGGCAGTCGCCCTCGATGACCTCGGCCATCCGCTGCTTGGCCGTCGCCAGGCCGTCCTCGGGCTCGATGTCGTAGCGCACCGTCTGGAAGCCCGCCAGGTACTCCTCCTGGTAGGGCCTGGCCTCCTCCAGCGGCCAGGGCGTGAGCTTGTCGAGCTGCTTGGCGGTGACATGGCTGGTGCCGGGCACCAGCACATCGTCGAAGTCCCGGGAGACCGTCCCCGAGGCCGGGTACCAGCGGGTGTGCCGGACCTGCTCGGTCACGGTGCGGGTCTGGCCGTTCTCGGTGACGGTGCGCGTCACGGTCTCGTAGTAGTACACGCCGCGCCGGCCCCGGTAGTCGGAGACGGTGGCCGCGTCGTACGTCCAGTGCGGCAGGTAGCTGCCCTTGAAGGACTCCGCCTCGGTGACCTTCTTCAGGTCCTTCGGGGCGAACCAGCGGGAGGACGTCCAGGTGCGCAGCGCCTCCCGGGCCGCGTCGCGGTCCAGGCCGAACGGGACGACGGCCTCGGGCACGACCCGCTCGGTGGCGCCCGCGTCGGCCACCAGGGGCGTGGCGCAGAACTGGCAGCGCACGGACAGCGAGTCGCTCTCGGTGCGGGCCCCGCACCCCGGGCAGACGAAGGCGTTCACGGAGCCGGGTCCGGCCAGTGGCTTGGCGGGGAGGGCCGCCAGCTCCTGGATCGGGTGCTCCCGCACCGCACGCGGGACGGGCACGATGGCCTGCTGGTGCCCGCAGTAGGGGCAGCGCAGCGCGTCGGTCCCCGGGGCGTACTCCACGGTGGCACCGCAGGCCTCGCACGGGTACGAGCGGGCGGCGGTGGCCTGGTCCTCGGTCATGGTCGTCGTCCCCGCCCGCTCAGGCCTGGGGCGGCAGCGGCGGCGGGACGCTGCCGAAGAGCCGTTCGACCTCAGGGACCTGCTCGGCGGGGAGCCAGCCGGCCATGCCGTTCTGCCAGACCAGGGTGGTCCGGGTGAGGGTGCCCGCGCTGATCAGGCCGGTCAGCGCGGCGGTGTCGTACGGGCCCTGCTGGGCGCCGCCGACGCCGACGAACCACTGCTGCTGGGGCAGCGGCGGCGGGGTGGCCGGGGCGGCGCCGGGAGCGGGTGCCGGGGCGGCGGGGGGCTGCTGCGGGGTGAGGCCCTCCGCCATGCGGCGGCCCAGGGCCATGCCGACGCCCAGTCCCACGCCCTCGCCGGCGGCGCCGGGGTTGCGCGCGGCGTCGCCGATCGCGTCGGCCGCCTGGAGCTGGGTGTACTGGTCGAGGTTGCCCACGATCCCCATCCGGGAGCGGGCGTCGACGGCGGCCTCGACCTCGGGCGGCAGCGAGATGTTCTCGATGATGAACTTCGGCACGGCGATGCCGACCGGGGCCAGTTCCTCGGTGAGGGCGCCCGCCAGCCTGGTACCGAGCCCGTCCTGCCGTGTGGCCAGGTCCAGCATCGGCACGCCTGCCGTGGCCAGGGCGGTGGCCAGCCGGCCGACGATCAGCTGCCGCAGGTACTCCTGCACCTCCTCGGTGCGGAACTGCGGGTCCGTGCCGGCCAGCTCGCGCAGCAGCGCGGCGGCGTCCACGACGCGGGCGGTGAAGGCGCCGAAGGCCCGCAGCCGGACCATGCCGAACTCGGGGTCCCGGACGATGACCGGGTTCTGGGTGCCCCACTTGAGGTCGGTGAACTGGCGGGTGGTGACGAAGTAGACCTCGGCCTTGAAGGGCGAGTGGAAGCCGTACTTCCAGCCCTTCAGGGTGGACAGCACCGGCAGGTTCTGCGTCTCGAGGGTGTAGGTGCCGGGCGTGAAGACGTCGGCGATCTGCCCCTCGTTGACGAAGACCGCCGTCTGCGACTCGCGGACGACGAGCTGGGCGCCCATCTTGATCTCGTTCTCGTAGCGCGGGAAGCGCCAGACGATGGTGTCCCGGCTGTCGTCGGTCCACTCGATGATGTCGATGAACTCACCACGTATACGGTCCATCAGTCCCATGGTCCGCCCCCGTTTCCTCTGCATGCGGCGTGCTTCGCGACCGCACGATAGCAATCGCCGCTGACCTGCGCGGAGGTGGCCGCCGTAGCGGGTTCGGTGGTCACCCGGAGCTGATGTTCGAACGCCCTGCGGGGATCGTCCGTATCAGGACGGGGCAGAACCCAACCGACGACTCCTCCCCCACAGCACCTTCAGGGAGTGCGCATGCTGCACGGCATCGACGTGAGCGCCTACCAGTCCTCCACCTACGGCACGAGCGGCCTCTCCTTCGTCTTCATCAAGGCGACGGAGGGCCGTTCGTACGTCAACTCCAAGCTCAGCGCCCAGACCAAGCACGGCCGCGACGCCGGTCTCGTGGTCGGCTTCTACCACTTCCTGTGGCCGGGCGACATCACCGCGCAGGCGGAGTACTTCGTCGCGCACGCCCCCGAGAAGGCGGGCGACGTCCTCGCCGTCGACTGGGAGACGACGGGTGGGGGCACGCACGCGAGCAACGCGGAGAAGGACGCGTTCATCCGGAAGGTCAAGTCCCTGCGCCCGCACAACCGGGTCGTGCTCTACACGAACAGGAACTTCTGGCTCACCATCGACACCACGTCCTACGCGGGCGACGGCCTGTGGATCGCCGACTACGTCACCGCCGGGCAGCCCCGGATCAAGGCCAAGTGGCTCTTCCACCAGTACACCGACAATCCGCTGGACACGGACGTGGCGAACTTCGCCAGCAAGGCGGCGCTGCAGCAGTGGGCGGCCGTCTGATCCGGGTCGGCGCCGGCTGTCGCGGGCCCGCGCGGATCAGTCGTTCACACGGGCGCGCAGGGCGGTGATCACCCAGGCGAACTCCGTCCGGTACGCCGGTGCGGACGTCCCCTTCAGGGTCGCCAGCAGTTCGCGGTAGCGGGCGAGCCCGACGTCGTGGGACGCCTCCAGGCGTTCGAGGACGGTCGCGGGGTCGGCGTCGCCGAGCAGGTCGTCCAGCACCTCGCCGGCTTCCGGGTCCTGCGGGGCGATGCCGCGTTCCACCGCCTGCCCGGCCAGTTGGACGAGCCGCTTGACGAACCACATGGACGCCCCGGCGGGCGTCTCGTGGCTGCGGTCGGCGGCGTTGAACTCGGCCGCCCGGCGCATCTGTGCCCGGAACCCCGGGTCCTGCACCAGCTCGGCCAGCTCCACCCAGGCGTCGACCTGCTCGGGTGTCGGGTCCTCGGGCAGGTCCATCGCGGTGCGCCGCATGCGTTCGTGGATCTCGGGGTCGGCGGTGTCGAGCCCGTGGAACATCTCCTCCACGAACTCCTCCATGATCCTCCTGCGTTCGGCCACCGACAGCCGGGCCAGCTTGTTCATCAGGGTCGTCTCCTCCGCACTCGAGCCGCGTCGGGCCACGGTCGACAGCACCGCCCTGGTCACCTTCAGGGAGCGGATCCGCGCGTCCAGCGCGACCACGTGGGCCGCCGCGACCTCCGCGACCGTCCGCTCCCCCGCGAGCACCCTGCGCACCTCGGCCAGGCCGAGGCCCAGCTCGCGCAGGGTGCGGATCAGCTCCAGGCGGGCGACGCAGGCCGCGTCGAAGAGCCGGTAGCCGCCCGTGGAGCGGGCCACCGGGGGCAGGACGCCCTCGTCCGACCAGTAGCGGATGGTGCGTACGGTCAGTCCGGTGACCCGGGCCAGCTCGCCGATGGTGAGAAGGCCGGTGCCGTCTTCGGTCATGTCGGCGAGTGTGGACCTTCCAGCGGCTGGAGACTCAAGTCGGGTCAGCGGAAGATGCCCGTGTGGCCCAGCGAGTAGCGGCCCGGCTGGGGGTAGACCGCGAGGCCGTGGGGGCCGTTGCCGACCTTGATGCGGGCGAGCTGGGCGCCGGTGCGGGTGTCGATGGCGTACACCTCGGAGTTGTAGCGGCCGGACAGCCACAGCACCTTGCCGTCGGCGGAGACGCCGCCCATGTCGGGGCTTCCGCCGTGCGGCAGGCGCCACTTCCTGGTCAGCTTGCCCTGGGTGAAGTCGAAGACGGAGATGGTGCCCTCACCGCGGTTGGAGATGTACATCTCGCGGGAGTCGCGGCTGACGTACAGGCCGTGGGCGCCCTTGCCGGTGGGGAGGAACGTCGGTTTGCCGAAGGTGTCGCCGTTCAGGATCCACAGCCCGTCGGCCACCATGTCGGCGACGTAGAACTTCTTGCCGTCGGGCGAGATCTTCACGTCCTGCGGCATGGCGCCGGGGAAGTCCAGCTTCTGCTGGCCGACGACCTCCATCCTCGCCGTGTCGACCTTGAGCAGTTCGGAGCTGAACTCGCAGGAGACGATGAAGTAGCGGCCGTCCACGGAGAAGTCGGCGTGGTTGACGCCGGCACAGGCGACCGGGACGGCCTTGACCGTCTTCATGGTGTGCGCGTCGCGGAAGACGAGCTGGTGGTCCTTGGAGGCCATGACGACGGCGTACTTGCCGTCGGGCGTGAAGTAGAGGTTGTACGGGTCGTGCACGTCGACCGGCTTGCCCGCCTTGCCGGTTCTCGGGTCGATGGGCGTCAGGGAGTTGCCGAGGTCGTTGTTGACCCACAGCGTCTTCAGGTCCCAGGACGGCACGACGTGCTGGGGCTGGCGGCCCACCGGGATGGTCTCGATGACCTTGTACGTCTCGGGGTCGATGACCGTGACGGTGTTGGAGTTGGTGTTGGGGACGTAGACGCGGGACGGGAAGTCCCGGACCACCGGGGAGAGTTTGCCCGGGCGGTCGGCGGCGTAGACGTCGGTCGGGTCGAGGACCGGCGGCATGCCGGGCAGCACGTCGGCGGCCTGCTGCTGGGGCCGGACGGGCTCCTTGCTGGCGACGGCCTGGTCGGCGTGGTTCTTCGAGCCCCCGCCGGTGCAGGCGGACAGCGCGGTGAGCACGAGGCAGGCGGCGCCGGCGGTCAGGACCCGGGCGATGGAAGTGGATGGCATCAGCTCAGCAGCTCCGTGGTGGTGACCGCGTGGAGGCCGCGGCGGTCGAGTTCTTTGAGGACGTCGGGGAGGGCGGCGACCGTGTCCGGGTACCCGAAGTGCAGGCTCACCACGGATCCGTTGCGGATTCCGGCCAGGACCGTGCGGGTGACGGCGGGGGCTCCGGGCCGGGTGTAGTCGAGGGAGTCGACGTCGTAGGACAGCACGTGCGGGTACCCGGCCGCGCGGGCCAGCCGCTGGACCAGGGGGGAGGCGGTCGGGGCGCGCGAGGGGCGGAACCAGGTGCCGATCGAGCCGGTGAGCCGTTTCAGCCGGTCCGCGCAGTCGGTGATCTCCGCGCGGGCGTCGGCCTCCGCCATGGTGTTGACGGCCTCGTGGTGCTGGGTGTGGTTGCCGAGGTCGTGGCCGCCGTCGAGGATCCGGCGGGCCAGCTGCGGATACTGGTCGAGCCAGGTGCCGACGGCGAGCACGGTGAGGCGGGCGCCGTGTTTCTCGGCCGCCGTGAGCAGGGCGCGGGCGGTCTCGGGGTCGCCCTGGCCGTGGAAGGTGAGGGCGACGCGCGGCCGGTCGCGCGGGCCGTGGGCGATCTGCGCGGGCTGCCCGGGGAAGGGGCGCGGCGCGGGCGCGGCACGCGGGGACTCGGCGGAGGAGGCCGAGGACGCGGCGAACGAGGTGGAGGACGCGGTGGTGTGCGGAGCGGCACCGGTGGAGGAGCACCCGGCGGCGAGCCCGGCACCGGCGACGAGCCCGGCACCGGCCCGCAGTACACCGCGGCGGTCGGTCGTGGTCACCGCACCATTTAAGAGGCAGAGGGTAAGAAAACGGGCGATTCACACGTAGGGATACGGGATGAGCGTCCGTCAGGTCCGGCCGAACCCGGGGTCAGCGGTCGGCCACGCGCATCTCGAACCATGTCGTCTTGCCCCGCGGCAGCAGGTCGACCCCCCAGCGGTCGGACAGCTGGTCGACGAGGAACAGGCCGCGCCCGCTGATGTCCAGTTCCTGCACGGGCATCAGGCAGGGCAGCCCCCGGGAGGGGTCGCGGACCTCGACGCGGAGCCAGCCGCGGCGGCGGCGCATCCGCAGCCCGAAGATGCGGGCGCCGGTGTGCCGCACCGCGTTTCCCACCAGTTCGGAGACGAGCAGGACGGTGTCCTCGGTCAGTTTCGGGGACAGCCCCCACTGGCGCAGGACGACGACCTGGGCGAGCCTGCGGGCGGTGGCGGCGGATTCGGGGCGGGACGGCAGCGGAACCTCCGACTCCGTCGGGTTGCCGTACAACTCCAGTGCCTTGAGCGCCCGTTCGTCCTCGACCGCGGGCGACCAGCGCGCCGCGGCCGCACGTGACTGCCCCCGCGGCTGTTCGATGCCTTCCAGCCCGGCCATGCCCCCATCATGGCCGTCCGCGGCCCCCCGCGGGGCGGTTCCCGCGGAATACGCCCCCCGGGTGTCCTCTGCGCACGGGATTCGAACGGCATATGCCGATGGCACTTCGGGCTCGTCGGCGGCCCCGTTGACCTGGGCGGACGGATCGGTTGGAGGCAATCGACCGGCTCCCTCGGCACGGCGGGCTCACGGCTGCGTCAAGGCTGCCACAAACCGCCCGCCGAGGGGCCCGGAATCAGACGTCGCGTCAATTGCAAGAGGGCGGGCGGGGATTCACAGGAACTTCGCCTTGCCGGGGCCCTCCTCGACGAAGCTGCGCATCCCGCGCTCGCGGTCCTCCGTGGCGAACAGGCCCGCGAACCAGTTGCGCTCGATGGTGAGTCCGGTCTCGAGGTCCGTCTCCAGGCCGGCGTCGATCGACTCCTTGGCCGCGCGCAGCGCGATGGCCGGTCCCTGGGCCAGCCGCGCGGCCCAGGCGTGCGCGGCCTCGTAGACCTCGGCGGCCGGGACCACGCGGTCCACCAGGCCGATCGTGAGGGCCTCGTCGGCCTTGACCTGACGGCCCGTGAAGATGAGGTCCTTGGCCTTGGAGGGGCCGATCAGCCGGGACAGCCGCTGGGTGCCGCCCGCGCCGGGGATGAGGCCGAGCAGGATCTCCGGCTGGCCGAGCTTGGCGTTGTCGGCGGCGATCCGGTAGTCCGCGCAGAGCGCGAGCTCGCAACCGCCGCCCAGCGCGTAGCCCGTGACGGCGGCGACCACCGGCTTGGGGATGCGGGCCACGGCGGTGAAGGAGTCCTGCAGGGCACGGGCCCGCACGACCATCGCCGCGTGGTCCATCACCTGCATCTCCTTGATGTCCGCGCCGGCCGCGAACACCTTCTCCCCGCCGTAGATCACCACGGCGCGCACGTCCTCGCGGCGGGTGGCCTCCTCGGCGAGCTCCCTGATCCGGTCCTGCGTCGCGACGTCGAGCGCGTTCATGGGCGGGCGGTCCAGGCGCAGCGTGCCGACGCCCTCGGCGACTTCCAGAGATACGGTCATGAGTGCAGGTTAACGTCCACTAACGGCGAACCGCCCGGTGCGGTCCCTCACACCGGGCGGTGCCGTCGTGCTGCCGTCGGGGACGGTCAGGCCTTCCACTCGTCCCAGGACATGTTCCATCCGTTCATCCCGTTGTCCGGGGCGACGGTACGGTCCTGGGAGTTCTTCACGACGACCACGTCGCCGACGATCGAGCGGTTGAAGAACCAGGCGGCCGGCACCCCGCTGTCGTAGCCGCCGCGCACGTCGCGCAGGCCGACGCAGCCGTGGCTGGCGTTGTAGTTGCCGAAGGCGCCGCCGCCCCAGTAGTTGCCGTGGATGAAGGTGCCGGAGTTGGTCAGGCGCATGGCGTGCGGGACGTCCTTGATGTCGTACTCGCCGCCGAAGCCGACCGTCTCACCGTTCATCCGGGTGACCGTGAGCTTCTCGGTGATGACCATCTGGCCGTTCCAGGTGGCGGTGCCCGGCGCTCCCGCGGTGATGGGGATGGTCCTGATGACCTTGCCCTCCCGCATGACCTTCATGGTGTGCTTCTTGGCGTCGACCACCGAGACCTGGTTGCGGCCGATGGTGAAGGAGACGGTCTTGGTCTGCTTGCCGTAGACGCCGGCGCGGCCCTCGACACCGTCGAAGTTGAGCTTGACGGTGACCTTGGTGCCGGCCTTCCAGTAGTGCTCGGGCCGGAAGTCGAGGCGGTCGTTGCCGAACCAGTGGCCGGCGACCTCGACGGCCGGCTCGGTCGTGATCTCGATCGCCTTCTCGACGGCCTTCGGGGCCGTGATGCCCCGGGTGAAGCGGAGGGAGAACGGCATTCCGACGCCCACGGTGGAGCCGTCCTCGGGCGTGAAGTAGCCGACGAAGGTGTTCTGCGGCGTCAGTGTGGTGAAGCTGGAGTCCTCGGCCGCCTCACGGCCCGCGGCGTCCTTGGCGACGGCGTGCACCGTGTACTTGGTGGAGGCGGCGAGGTGGATGTCCGGGGTCCACGAGGAGCCGTCGGCGGCTATCTGCCCGGATATCGCGGTGCCCTTGGCGTCCTTGACGACGACCTGGGTGAGCTTGCCCTTGCTCGCACCGACCTTGAGGGCGCCGCTCGTGTCGACGGCCTTCGCGCCGTTCTCGGGCGCGATGGTCACGACCGCCTGCGACTGCTCACTGCGCACCGTGTCGACGTCCTTGTCCTTCCCCCCACGGGACGACGGGTCGTGGGCGCCGCCTCCGCCGCACGCGGTGACGGCGAGGAGCAGCACCCCGGAGGCCAGCGCCAGCAGCCCCTTGCTCCCCCGCCGTTTCCGCGCACCCACCGATGCCCCCGAAATCGGCCGCACGTTCACTTGTTCTCCCCTCCCCGGGCCGGAACAGGCCCGCGCCCCAGCGCGCCGTACGCGCTCTGGCGCATAGTAACCACAAGGTCAGGAGCGAGCTGTCAGGCGATTGTCACTGTTCCGTCCCAAGTTCGACGGCTCCCCGCAAACGCCGCCCCTCACCCCTCGGCTCCGCCCCCACCCGGTCGTCCGACCGCGTCCGGGAAACGTGAGTGCGAGGCAAGCTCTGGGCAGAACAGGGGGGAGGACCGCGCGACGGGGAGCCGTGACCGGGGGTCAGCCGCAGGGGAGCGGGCCGGAGGCGGACACGAGCCGGAAGAGCCGCACAGAGCCGCACAGCCGAACAAGAGGGGCCGCCCTGGTGTCCAGCGCAGCCGAGCAGGAGGCGGTGGCGGGCGGGCGCGCCACCGAGGAGGGGCGGCCGGCCGCCGCCGTGAACGGCGCGGACCGGGCCGCGCCGCGCCCCGGCGTGCCCGTGTGGCCGGGTGCGCCGACGCCGCTGGGCGCCCGTTTCCGGGCCGGTCCTGACGGGGCGTCGGGCACCGGCTTCGCGCTGTGGGCGGGCGGGGCGGAGGCGGTCGAACTGTGCCTGTTCGACGGTCCGGGCCCGGACGCGGAGGAGACGAGGGTCCCGCTGACCGAGCTGACCCACGAGACCTGGCACGGTTTCGTGCCCGGGATCCTGCCGGGGCAGCGCTACGGCTACCGGGTGCACGGCCGCTGGGACCCGTGGACGGGCGCCCGCTGGAACCCGGCGAAGCTGCTGCTCGACCCGTACGCGCGCGCCGTGGACGGTGAGTTCCGGCTGCCGCCCGAGGTCTACGGGCACGTCCGCGACTGGCCGGACCAGCAGGTCGCGGACACCGTGCGCGACGAGCGGGACTCGGCGCCGTACGTGCCCAAGGGCGTCGTGGTCCACGACGACGACGACTGGTCCGACGACCGCCGCCCCGGCACGCCGTGGGCGGACTCGGTGATCTACGAGCTGCATGTGCGCGGCTTCACCAGGCTGCACCCGGGGATCCCCGAGGATTTGCGGGGGACGTACGCCGGTCTCGCCCACCCGGCGGCGATCGAGCACCTGGTGAGGCTGGGCGTGACCGCGGTGGAGCTGCTGCCGGTGCACCAGTTCGCGCACGAGGACCACCTGCTGCGCCGCGGCCTGCGCAACCACTGGGGCTACAACTCGATCGGCTACTTCGCCCCGCACGCCGGCTACGCCTCCTCCGGCACCGCGGGCCCGCAGGTGGGCGAGTTCAAGCGGATGGTGCGCGCGCTGCACGCGGCCGGGATCGAGGTGATCCTCGACGTGGTCTACAACCACACGGCGGAGGCGGGCGAGTACGGCCCGACCCTGTCCCTGAAGGGCGTCGACAACCAGCGCTACTACCGCCTCCAGACGGACGCCCGCAGGTACGCGGACTACACCGGCTGCGGCAACACCCTGCACGTGGTCCAGCCGAACGTGCTGCGCCTGATCACCGACTCGCTGCGGTACTGGGTGACGGAGATGGGCGTGGACGGCTTCCGCTTCGACCTCGCCGCCGCGCTGGCCCGCGCCATGCACGACGTCGACATGCTCTCGCCGTTCCTCGCGGTGATCGCCCAGGACCCGGTGCTGCGCCGGGTCAAGCTGATCGCCGAGCCGTGGGACGTCGGCTCGGGCGGCTACCAGGTGGGGGCCTTCCCGCCGCTGTGGACGGAGTGGAACGACCGCTACCGCGACACGGTGCGGGACTTCTGGCGGCACGCACTGCCGGACGTGCGGGAGATGGGCTACCGGCTGTCCGGCTCCAGCGACCTGTACGCCTGGGGCGGCCGACGCCCCTACGCCTCCGTCAACTTCGTCACCTCGCACGACGGTTTCACCCTGCGCGACCTGGTGTCCTACGAACGCAAGCACAACGAGGCCAACGGCGAGGACAACCGGGACGGCACGGACGACAACCGCTCCTGGAACTGCGGCGTCGAGGGCGAGACCGACGACGAGCGGGTGCGGGCGCTGCGGCGCAGGCAACTGCGCAACCTCGTGACCACCCTGCTGCTCTCGACGGGTGTGCCGATGCTGGTCGCGGGCGACGAACTGGGACGCACCCAGGGCGGCAACAACAACGCCTACTGCCAGGACAACGAGACCGGTTGGCTGGACTGGAGCCTGCTCGAGGACCCCGGCTGGCGGGAGATGTGCCGGCTGACCGCCCGTCTGATCGCGCTCCGCCACCGGCATCCGGTGCTGCGCCGCCGTGCGTTCTTCTCGGGCCGCGCGCACTCGGCCGACGGCCTGCGGGACCTGGCCTGGTTCACCGCACGCGGCACGGAGATGACGGAGCGGGACTGGTACGCGCACGCGGCCACCCTGGGGATGTACCTGTCCGGCCGCGACATCCCGGGCCGCGACGAGCGCGGTGACCCGATCGTCGACGACAGCTTCCTGGCGGTGCTGCACGCCGGGGACCGCCCGGTGGGCTTCGTCCTGCCGGGGCCGCCGTGGGCGCGGCGGTACGAGGTGGTCGTGGACACCTCGCGGGAGGAGCAGGCCCGGGCGCCGGGCACGGCGCACGTCTCGGGCGCCGCGATCACGGTGCCGGCGAGGTCCGTGCTGCTGCTCGAGGTCGTGGAGTAGACGGACTCAGCCGAGGATGCCCCGGTCGTAGGCGACCGCGACCGCCGCCGCCCGGTCCTTGACGCCGAGCTTGGCGTACAGGTGGGTGAGGTGGGTCTTCACGGTGGCCTCGCTGATGAACAGCTCGCGGGCGATCTCCCGGTTGGAGGTGCCCCTGGCGACCAGGGCCAGCACCTCGCGCTCGCGGGCCGAGAGCGGCTCGTTGCCGGGCGCGGGCGCGCGGACGGCGGAGACCAGCCGGGAGGCCACGGCCGGGGAGAGGACCGTACGGCCCTCCGCGGCGGCGCGGACGGCGGTGAACAGCTCCTCGCGCGGGGCGTCCTTGAGCAGGTAGCCGGTCGCGCCCGCCTCGATCGCGGGCAGGGTGTCGGAGTCGGTGTCGTACGTGGTCAGCACGAGCACCTTGGCGCGGGCGCGGCGGCGGGTCAGCTCGCGGATGGCGTCCACGCCGGAGCCGCCCGGCATGCGCAGGTCCATCAGGATCACGTCCGGGTCGAGCGCGGCGGCCATACGGACCGCCTCGACGCCGTTCGGCGCCTCGCCGAGGACGGTGAATCCGGGCGCGGACTCGAACATGCCGCGCAGGCCGTCGCGTACGACGGGATGGTCGTCGACGATCAGCAGGGATATCACGGCGTCATCGGTCATGGCGCACCAACGGTACGCGAGCCGAGACGGCCGTGCCGTGCCCGGGCTCGGACTCGACCGTGAGGGTGCCGGCGATGCGTTGGGCGCGGGCGCGCATGCCGTCCAGGCCGAAGCCGCCGGCACGGGTGCGGGCGGGGACGGCGAGCGGGTCGAAGCCGTGGCCGTCGTCGCGGATGTCGAGCACGACCTCGTCGCCCATGAAGGACAGGGTGACGCCGACGCGGGAGGCACCGGCGTGCCGGGCGGCGTTGGAGAGGGCCTCCTCGGTGATCCGCAGCAGGGTGGCCGCGACCTCGTCGTGCAGGTGCTCGGCGGTGCCGGTGACGGTGAAGTCGGCCCGGGCACCGGTGCGTTCGCCCCACTCGGCGACCGTCCGCTTGAGCGCCTCGGGCAGGCCGTTGCCGTCGAGGGCCACGGGGGCGAGGTTGTGCACGGAGCGGCGGGCCTCGCCCAGGCTGTGCCGGGCGAGGCCGAGGGCGCGGTCGACGTGCTCGCGGGCCACGGTCCCGTCCGGTGTGCCGGCGACGACGTGGAGCTGGGCGATGATGCCGGTCAGGCCCTGGGCGAGGGTGTCGTGGATCTCGGCGGCCAGCCGGCGGCGCTCGTCGGCGACCCCGGCCTCGCGGGCCTGCACGAGGAGTTGCGCGTGCAGGGCGGCGTTCTCGTCGAGGGCCTGCTGCAACGCCGCGTTGGTGCGCCCCAGTTCGGCGATGGTCTCGGCCTGGACGCGGGCCCTGGCGTCCTCGAGGCCGGCGAGGTGGGCGAACAGCGCCAGCAGCATGACGTTCACGGCGAGGATCGCCCCGAACATGGCCCAGGCCACGTGGTCGTGCGGGGGCAGCCCGCCCGCCTGGGAGCCGGCGACCGTCACGGCGGAGGCGAACAGGCCGGCCTTGCGCAGCCGTTGCGGCAGCAGCCGGTCGACGTAGAAGTAGCCGATGACGGCGTAGAAGGCGAAGAACGTGTTCAGCCAGGTCAGGGTGAAGGCGAGCGCCCAGCGCAGGACGTAGTAGCCGGCGCTCGCCCGGGACGGGGCGGGGCCGCGGCGCGAGGCCCGTGTCCACCACGTCTCCAGGGCGTACGCCGCGACGACCAGGCCGGCGGCCGCGTACCGCTTGCCGCCGGTCGTGCCGACCACGTCGGCCGACGCCGAGGCGACCAGGGTGGCGACGGTCAGCAGCGCGACCGGCCCCCAGCGGTGGAACATCGCCCACCGCTGTTCGACCACCTCGATGACGTCCATCCCCGCGGCGTGATGACAGGAGCCGCGCACGTCGTTGCTCACTCCCAGCGGAACCAGCGTGAGGCCGCCGCGGTCAGCAGCACCGCCCACCCCGCCGTCACCCCCAGGTGGGACCAGCCCGGCCAGTGGCCCGCCGCGGCCTGGTTCAGGGCCTGCGCGGCGGCGCCGAACGGGGTGTAGCCGACGATCCGGGCGAGCACGTCCGGCATGGCCTGCACGGGCAGCCACACGCCCGCGCAGAACATCATCGGGAAGAGCGCCGCGGACCCGACCGCGCCCGCGATCCTCGTGGTGCGGGACAGCGCGGAGACCACCGCGCCCAGCGCGAGCGCGGCGAACACGGCCAGCAGCAGGGCGACGAGGTAGCCGAAGGGCTGCCTCGGCAGGGTCACGTCGAAGGCGAGCCGGCCGACGGTGAGCGCCAGCAGCGCCGAGACCAGGGCCGCGCCGCCGAACACCACCATGTGCGCGGCCAGCAGGGCGGCGGGCCGGACCGGGGTGGTGGACATCCGGCGCAGGATGCCGCGTTCGCGATAGCCGGTGAGGACCTGCGGCAGGCCCTGTACACCGCTGACGATCAGCCCGAGCAGCACCGCGATCGGCACGTAGGCGTCGATGGGGCGCAGCCCCCCGAAGGACTGGTCGGCCTCCCGGAAGGACGGGATGGAGCCCAGGATCACCAGCAGCAGGACGGGGAACAGCAGGATCCAGAAGATCGCCCCGGGCTCACGGCCGAACAGGCGGATCTCGGCGCGCAGGACGGCCGGGTTGACCAGGGTGTTGCTCATGCCTCGACCTCCGTCAGGTCCAGGTAGGCGTCGTCGAGCGTGGCGTCGGTGACGCGGAGTTGGTGGGCGGTGATGTGGTGGCGGGCGAGCAGCGTGATGACGGCGTTGACGGTCCTGTCGGTCCCGGAGAGGGTGATCCGGCCGTCCTTGTGCGCCACGGAGGCGAGTTCGGGCAGCCCGTTCAGATCGTCCTCGTCCAGCGGTTCGGACGGGGTGAAGCTGATGACGGTGGCGCCCGCCGAGCGCCGGATCAGGCCCTCCGGGGTGTCCAGGGCGGCGATCCGTCCCCGGTCGATGACGGCGATCCGGTCGCACAGCCGCTGGGCCTCCTCCATGAAGTGGGTGACCAGGAGGATGGTGACACCGCGGGCCCTGACGTCCTCGATGAGCTGCCAGGTGTCGCGGCGGGCGCGCGGGTCGAGCCCGGTGGTCAGCTCGTCGAGCACGACGATCCGGGGGTTGCCGATGAGGGCGAGCGCGATGAACAGCCGCTGCTTCTGGCCGCCGGAGAGCTTGGCGAATCGGGTGGTGAGCTTCTCCTCCAGGCCGAGGCGTTCGGCAAGGGGCCCCCAGTCGACCGGATCCGGGTAGAAGGACGCGTACAGCTGAAGCGCCTCGCGGACGGTGAGCTTGGTCTGCAACTCGCTCTGCTGGAGCTGGGCACCGAGCACGCGGGCGACCTGTTCGTGGTCCGCGACGGGGTCGAGGCCGGTGACGCGGACGCGGCCCGCGTCGGGGACGCGCAGGCCCTCGACGCACTCGACGGTGGTGGTCTTGCCGGCGCCGTTCGGGCCGAGGATGCCGAAGATCTCGCCCTCCTCGACGGCGAAGGAGACGCCGTCGACGACGGCCCGGCCGCCGTAGGACTTGCGCAGTTCGCTGACTTCGATGACGGACATGCGACCAGGATCCCGGTGGACGGGGCCCGCGTACATCGCCCGGCGCGCTCGATGCCGCATCAGCCGATCGGTTGACGCGGCCCTACGACCGGACCGGTCCCCTTCCGGTTCCCGCGGTCGAACACGCAGGTCGTAGGACCAGCGGCGGAGCCCGGTCCGGCCAAAACTCGGTGGGCGATGTCGGCGCGGGTCCGTAGGCTCGCCCCTGATGCCCACGACACCTGACACCCCCGAGGACCGTACCGACCGCTCCGGTCCGGCAGGCCGTTCGGCCGTCCGCACCCTGCTGCGCCTGTGGCCGTACGTACGGCCCGTCCGCGTACGGCTGTTCACCGCCGCGTTCATCGCGATCGTCGCCTCCTGCGTGGGGCTGGTGATCCCGCTCGTCCTGAAGTGGATGGTGGACGGGCCGATCGCCGAGCGGGATCCGCGCGGCGTGTGGCTCGGCGCGCTGTACCTGCTGCTGCTCGGGGTCGGGGAGGCGCTGCTGTTCGGGCTGCGGCGGTGGCTGGTGGCGCGGCCGCTGTCGAACGTCGAGGCGGAGATGCGGGCGGACCTGTACGGGCGTCTGCAACGGCTGCCGGTGGCCTTCCACGACCGGTGGGCGTCCGGGCAGTTGCTGTCCCGGGGCACGACGGACCTGATGCTGGTACGCATGTTCCTTGCCTTCCCGTTGACGTTCCTACTGGTCAACGGGGTCACGATCCTCGTGGGCGTGGTCATCATGCTGCTGCAGGACTGGACGCTGGGCCTGGTGATGCTGGCGCCCGCCGTGCCGCTGGTCGCCTTCAGCGCGGTCTTCGAGAAGCGGTACGCGCACGTGGCACGGCTGGCGCAGGACCAGGTGGGGGACCTGACGACGGTGGTCGAGGAGAGCGTGCTCGGCATCCGCGTCATCAAGGGGTTCGGCCGGCACCGCAGTCAGGCGCGGGCGTTCCGGGACCTGTCGCGGACCCTGCGCGGCACGGAGTTGCACAAGGCCCGTCTGCTGGCGGCCATCTGGGCGGTCATCATGACCCTGCCGGAGGTGGCCATCGGGGCCACCCTGGTGGTGGGCGCGGTGCAGGTCGCCTCGGGCGGTCTCTCGGCGGGGACGCTGGTCGCCTTCCTGTCCACGGCACTCGCCCTGCGCTGGCCGGTGGAGTCGATCGGCTTCCTGCTGGCGATGAGTCAGGAGGCGGCCACGGCGACCGAGCGGTACTTCGAAGTGATGGACGAGGAAGACGAGGAGGCAGGGTCCGGGGAGCCGGCGACGCGCGGCCCGGAGCTGCCCGACCCGGCGCACGCGGGGCTCCGCTTCGACGGCGTCCGTTTCCGCTACCCCGACGCCCCGCCCGGCTCCCCGCCCCTCCTGGACCGTGTCGACCTGCACATCCGCCCCGGTGAGTCGATGGCCCTGGTCGGTGCGACCGGAAGCGGCAAGACGACCCTGACGGCGCTCGTCCCCCGCCTCCACGAGGTGACGTCGGGGCGGATCACGCTGGACGGCGAGGACATCACCGCGTTGTCCCGCGAGGAGTTGCGCACGAGGGTCGCGGTGGCCTTCGAGGAGCCGACCCTGTTCTCGGCGAGCGTCGGCGACAACGTCCTGATGGGCGCCGACGGCAGCGCCGGGGACGCCGAACTGGACCGCGCGCTGTCCGTCGCCCAGGCCGGCTTCGCGCACGCCCTCCCCCAGGGCACCGCGACCCAGGTGGGCGAGCAGGGCCTCAGCCTCTCCGGCGGCCAGCGGCAGCGCCTCGCGCTGGCCCGTGCGGTCGTCGGGCAGCCCCGGTTCCTGATCCTGGACGACCCGCTGTCCGCCCTGGACGTGCACACCGAGGCGGCCGTGGAGGCGGCCCTGCGCCAGGTGCTGGCCGACACCACCGCGCTGATCGTGGCGCACCGCCCCTCCACGGTCCTGCTGGCCGACCGGGTCGCCCTGCTCTCCGGCGGCCGGATCGCCGCCGTGGGCACCCACCACGAACTGCTGCGCACCAACACCGAGTACGCCCACCTGATGTCGGGCGGACACTCGCCGCACGAGGAGGACGCCGAGCGATGACGGCCCCCACGAAACCCGTCCCGGCCACCGGGGACGAGCAGGACCCGCCGCGCCCCGAGGACACCGGCGACCCCTTCGACCGCGACGTCCTGCCCACCCCGCCGGGCGCCACCGCGACCCTGCTGCGCTCCCTGCTCGCGCCCATGAAGGCCCGGGTCGCCGGCACCACGCTCCTGCTGCTGCTCCAGCAGCTGGCCGTCCAGGCGGGCCCGCTCCTCGTGGCGTACGCGATCGACACCGCCGTACCGGCGTTCCGCGACCACGACCGCGGCCCGCTGGTCGCGGTGGCGGTCGGCTATCTGCTGTGCGCGCTCGCCTCCGGTGGACTCCAGTGGGCCTTCATCGTCGCCTCGGCCCGGGTCAACCAGGACGTGCTGCTGGATCTGCGCGGCCGGATCTTCCGCCAGGGGCAGGCGCTCAGCGTCGACTTCCACGAGCGTTACACCTCGGGCCGGCTGATCTCCCGCTCCACCACGGACGTGGAGTCGCTGCGCGAGCTGCTCAGCGAGGGGCTCCAGGAACTCGTCACGGTCGTGCTGTCCTTCATCTGCATCTCGGCGATGCTGCTGTGGCTGGACCTGGGGCTCGGCGCGGTGGCGGTGGCGTCGTTCGTGCCGCTGCACCTGCTGATCCGGGCGTACCGGCGGCGCGCGGGGCGGGTGTTCCAGGAGCGGTCGACCGCGATCGCCGCGGTGATCGTGAAGTTCGTGGAGACGATGAACGGCATCCGGCCGGTGCGCGCGTTCCGCCGCGAGGCCGCCAACGACGCCGGCTTCCGCGTCCTGAACCGGCGCCACGAGCGCATCAACGGCGACGCCCTGCTGGAGATGGCCCGCTATGTCGTCGGCTCCCGGCTGGTGGCCAACACGGCGGTCGCGGCGATCGTGCTGTGGGGCGCCTACCGGGTGGCGGACGGCTCGCTGGAGCTGGGGGTGCTGGCGGCGGCGGTGCTGTACCTGCGCCGGCTGTACGACCCGATCGACCGGCTCGGCATGTTCCTCAACTCGTACGAGTCGGCGGCCGCGTCGCTGGAGAAGATCGCGGGTTTGCTGACGCAGACGCCGTCCGTGCCCGAGTCGCCGGCGCCCCGGCCGCTCCCGGCGCCGAGGCCGGACCTGCCGGGCCGCGAGGTGGTCTTCGACGGGGTCGGCTTCGGCTACCGCACGGGCGGCGAGGTGCTGCCCCGCTTCGAGCTGGTCGTCCCGGCCGGGCAGACCGTCGCCGTGGTCGGCTCCACCGGCGCGGGCAAGTCCACCCTGGCCAAGCTGCTGGCCCGCTTCTACGACCCCACCGCCGGGCGGGTGCTGCTCGACGGGGTGGACCTGCGCGACCTCGCGGTGAGCGAACTGCGGCGCGGGGTGGTCATGGTGACGCAGGAGGCCTTCCTGTTCTCCGGCACGGTCGCGGAGAACATCGCGATCGGCCGCCCGGACGCCACCCGCGAGGAGATCGAGCAGGCGGCGAAGGCGATCGGCGCGCACGACTTCATCAGCGCCCTGCCCGACGGCTACGACACGGACGTACGCAAGCGGGGCGGCCGCATCTCCGCGGGCCAGCGGCAACTGGTCTCCTTCGCACGGGCGTTGCTCGCCGACCCGGCGGTGCTCATTCTCGACGAGGCGACCAGCTCCCTGGACATCCCGGGCGAGCGGGCGGTGCAGACGGCGATGACCACGGTGCTGCGGGGACGTACGGCGGTGGTGATCGCCCACCGGCTGTCCACCGTGGAGATCGCCGACCGGGTGCTGGTGATGGAACACGGGCGCATCGTCGAGGACGGCAGCCCGGACCAGTTGATCGCGGGCACCGGGCGGTTCTCGGAGCTGCACCGGGCCTGGCGGGAGAGCCTTGCATGAGCGAACGGGGGATCCGGCGCGGATGATCGACGCATACGAGGACCCCGGCGACGCCGACCGCCGCAGCGGCCCGCGCTACCTGTGGTGGCTGGTCACCCGGCAGCCGGGGCGGTCCGTCGCCGGGGCGGTGTTCGGCAGCATCTGGATGGTGCTGCTGGCGGCGACGCCCTATCTGATGGCCAAGGCGATCGACGAGGGTCTGGAGCCCGGCGACATGGGCGCGCTGGCCGGGTGGACGACGCTGCTGTTCCTGGTGGGCGCGTTCAACGCCTGGCTGAGCATCATGCGGCACCGCACGATGACCCGGGTGCGGATGGACGCCAACTTCCGCACGGTGAAGGTGGTCGTCCGGCAGGCGGTACGGCTGGGTGCCACGCTGCCCGCCCAGGTCGGGGCCGGGGAGGTAGTGACGATCGGGGTGGGCGACGTGCAGACGATCAGCCAGTCCCTGACGGTCGTCGGACCGGGCGTCGGCGCGGTCGTCGCCTACCTGGTGGTCGCGGGGCTGCTGCTCACGCTGTCGGTACCGCTGGCCGTGGTGGTGCTGGTCGGGGTGCCGCTGCTCGGCGTGATCGTCGGGCCGCTGCTCGGGCGGCTCCAGGGGACGGAGACGGAGTACCGCGAGCGTCAGGGCGTGCTGACCGCGCGGATCGGCGACCTGGCGGGCGGGCTGCGCGTCCTCAACGGCCTCGGCGGCAAGTCGCTGTTCGCCGACGCCTTCCGCCGGGACTCGCAGGGGCTGCGCGCCCAGGGGTATCGGGTCGGGGCGGTGACCAGCTGGATCCAGGCGCTCGGGGTGGGGCTGCCGACGCTGTTCCTCGCCGTGGTGACCTGGCTGGCGGCCCGGATGGCCGCCCAGGGCGCCATCAGCATCGGTGAGTTGGTGTCGGTGTACGGGTATGTCGCGGTGCTGGCCGGGTGGCCGGTGGCCTTCCTGATCGAGGGCAGCTACCAGCTCAGCAGGGGCGTGGTCGCCGCCCGGCGCGTCGTGCGGCTGCTGCGGCTGGAGCCCGCGCCGGACGCCGGCACGGCGGACGCGCCGGCCGAGCCGTCGCCGTTGCACGATCCGGAGTCGGGGGTGCGGGTGCTGCCCGGGCGGCTGACCGCGCTGGCCGCGGCGCGGCCCGCCGACGCCTCCGCCGTCGTCGACCGCCTGGGCCGGTACGCGCCCTCCGAGGCCACCTGGGGCGGCGTGCGCCTGGACAGGATCGCCCTGCCGCGGGTCCGCGAGCGGATCCTGGTCGCCGACCACGAGGCGGACCTGTTCGCCGGGACACTGCGGCACCTGGTCGGCGGCTGCCGGGAGCCGGGCGACATCGACGAGGCGGAGATCGCGCGGGCCGTGCGCACGGCGGCGGCCGACGACATCGTGCAGGGCCTGCCGGAAGGGCTCGACTCGGCGATCGACGCGCAGGGACGCAACCTCTCCGGCGGCCAGCGCCAACGCGTACGGCTGGTGCGGGCGCTGCTGGCCGACCCGGAGGTGCTGCTCGCCGTGGAGCCCACCTCCGCGCTGGACGCGCACACCGAGGCGACGGTGGCGGACCGGCTGCGGGCGGCCCGCGAGGGCCGTACCACCGTGGTGACGACCACCTCCCCGCTCGTCCTGGACCGCGCGGACGTGGTGCACTTCCTGGTCGACGGCAAGGTCACGGCCACCGGAAGCCACCAGCGGCTGCTGGCGGAGGAGGCCGGCTACCGGGCGCTGGTGGCACGGGACGCCTCCTCGGACGCGGCCGAGGAGGTCGTGCGATGACGAGCCGTCACCTGCCGGTCGCCGAACCCGCCGAGGTGCGTCGCGCCGCCCTGCGGCTGGTGCGGGCCGACGCGCGGGCCTTCGCCGGTGTCCTGGCGCTGAACGCGGCGGCGGCCGCGGCGGGGCTGGCCGGGCCGTGGCTGCTCGGGCGCATCGTGGACGCGGTGCGGGCCGGGGGCGGCGTCGGTGCCGTGGACCGGATGGCACTGGGCATCCTGCTGTGCTCGCTGGCGCAGCTTCTGCTGGTGCGCTGGGCGCGGTACGTGGGGCACCGGTTCGGCGAGCGGACGCTGGCCCGGGTGCGCGAGGAGTTCGTGGACCGGGCGCTGGCGCTGCCCGCGTCCGTGGTGGAGCGGGCCGGCACCGGCGACCTGACGGCGCGCGGCACGGCCGACGTGGCCACCGCCGGCACCACCCTGCGCGATGCCGGGCCCGAGCTGCTCATCAGCACCGTGCAGGCGCTGTTCGTGCTCGGCGCGGTCTTCGTGCTCGACCCGTTGCTCGGCGCTGTGGGCGTCGTGTGCCTGGTGCCCGTCTGGTTCGCCCTGCGCTGGTACCTGCGCCGGGCGCGGGCCGGTTACCTCGCCGAGGGCGCGGCCACCTCCGAGGTCGCCGAAATCCTCGCGGCGACGGCGGCGGGCTCGCGCACGGTCGAGGCGTTCCGGCTGGCGAAGGTGCGGACCGCCGCCAGCCGCGAGGCGCTGGAGACGTCCCGGCGCACCCGGTTCCACACGCTGTACCTGCGCACGGTGTTCTTCCCCGTGGTGGAAGTGTCCTACGTGCTGCCCGTTGCCGGAGTGCTCCTGGTCGGCGGGGTGCTGTACGCGCACGGGACGGTGAGCCTGGGCGCGGTGGTGGCGGCCGCGCTGTATCTGCGCCAGTTCAGCCAGCCGCTCGACGAGATCCTGATGCGGGTCGAGCAACTGCAGAACAGCGGTGCCTCCTTCGCCCGGGTGGAGGGGCTCGCCCGGGCCCTGGGGCCCGCGCCGAAGGGTGACGGTCCGGCACCGGCGGACGACCGCATCGACGTGACCGGGGCGCGCTATGCCTACGAGCGCGGCGGCGAGGTGCTGCGCGGGGTCGACCTGACGGTGCGGCCCGGGGAGCGGCTCGCCGTGGTCGGGCCGTCCGGCGCGGGCAAGACCACGCTGAGCAGGCTGCTGGCCGGCGTCGACGCGCCGACCGCGGGCTCGGTCACGGTGGGCGGGGTGCCCGTCGCCGGTCTGGAACCGGAGCGGCTGCGCCGCCAGGTCGTCCTGGTCACCCAGGAGCACCACGTGTTCCTCGGCACGGTCCGGGACAACCTGCGGATCGCCGAACCCGCCGCCGACGACGAGCGGTTGTGGTCGGCCCTGGCGGCCGTGGGGGCCGACATCTGGGTGCGGGACCTGCCGGAGGGCCTGGACACCGGGCTGGGTGCGGCCGGTCACCGCACCGACGGCTCACAGGCCCAGCAACTCGCCCTCGCCCGCGTGGTGCTGGCCGACCCGCACACCCTGATCCTGGACGAGGCCACGGCGTTGCTCGACCCGGCCACGGCCCGCCACACCGAGCGGGCCCTCGCCGCCGTCCTCCAGGGCCGGACCGTCATCGCCATCGCCCACCGCCTCCACACCGCCCATGACGCCGACCGGGTGGCCGTCATGGAGGACGGCCACCTGACCGAACTGGGCACCCATGACGACCTGGTCGCCTCCGGCGGGGCGTACGCGGCGCTGTGGCACACCTGGCACGGGAACGGCGTGACGCCGCCGGGTGGGGGCGGCGGCGCGGTCGCGTAGCGGCCACCACGGCTCGCCCGGTCGCGACAGGCCGCACAACCTTCGGGTTTCGGTCGACATCGGGCCTTCCCGGCGTGGTGGCCCGCGTACCGATCCGGCCGCCCCGATGGCTGAAAACCGCCCCTGTCCCGGCCCACCCCGGGCCCGGGACCTCGGGCACCGCTCCGTTGCCCACACGGCCTGCTGAGGCCCATTCAGGACGCCGCACCGTTTACCGGACATCCATTTTTCGGCCAACATCACTTCGGGGCGCTGACATGTACGCGTCCGCGGTGCCACTCTTCCTCCACCCGCCGCACGAGCACAGCACCCCCACCCCCGATCCGGGTCGGCAGCCCCACGCCCTTCCGGATCACCCCCACATAAGGAGCTTGTGTGACTCCCCGCTACGCGCGTCACAAGCGCATCACTCTGGCCGTCGCCACCGCTGTCGCCGCCGGAGCCCTCCTCAGCACCGGTCTGACCACCAGTGCCTCGGCCCAGACCACGGCCGAATCCACCGGCGCGGCCCACCTCGCCGCCGCCCCCACCTTCCTGACCTCCGCGGCCCGCACCTCCCTGATCGAGCAGGCGCAGACCGACTCCTCCGAGACCGCCCAGGAGATAGGCCTCGGCGTCAAGGAGAAGCTGGTCGCCCGAGACGTCGTCCAGGACGCCGACGGCACCCTGCACACCCGCTACGAGCGCACCTACGCCGGTCTGCCCGTCCTCGGCGGCGACCTGATCGTCCACACCTCCAAGGCCGGCAAGACCGAGGGCGTGACCAGAGCGAACAAGGCGACCATCAAGGTCGCCACGCTCACCCCGAAGGTCGCCACGGCCAAGGCCGAGAAGCAGGCGGTGACCCTGGCCCAGGCCGCCGGCTCGGAGAAGACCACCGCCGACCAGGCCCCGCGCAAGGTCATCTGGGCGGGCGACGGCACGCCGGTCCTCGCCTACGAGACCGTCGTCGGCGGCTTCCAGGACGACGGCACCCCGAACCAGCTGCACGTCATCACCGACGCGGCCACCGGCAAGAAGCTCTTCGAGTACCAGGGCATCGAGACCGGCACCGGCAAGACCCTGTACTCGGGCACGGTGACCCTCAGCACCACCCTGTCGGGCTCGACGTACCAGCTGTACGACACCACCCGCGGCGGTCACAAGACGAACAACCTGGCCGGGGGGACCTCCGGCACCGGCACCCTGTTCACCAACACCACCGACGTGTGGGGCACCGGCACCGCCTCCAGCTCCGTCAACGACCAGACGGCGGCCGCGGACGCCGCCTACGGTGCCCAGATGACCTGGGACTTCTACAAGAGCACCTTCGGCCGCAACGGCATCAAGAACAACGGCGCGGCCGCCTACTCCCGGGTCCACTACGGCAACAACTACGTCAACGCCTTCTGGGACGACAGCTGCTTCTGCATGACCTACGGCGACGGCTCGGGCAACGTCCACCCGCTGACCTCGCTCGACGTCGCCGGCCACGAGATGAGCCACGGCGTCACCGCCAACACCGCCCGCCTCAACTACTCGGGCGAGTCCGGCGGCCTGAACGAGGCCACCTCCGACATCTTCGGCACCGGTGTGGAGTTCTACGCCCACACCGCGCAGAACCCGGGCAACTACCTGATCGGGGAGCAGCTCAACCTCAACGGCAACGGCACTCCGCTGCGCTACATGGACAAGCCCAGCAAGGACGGCGCCTCCGCCGACTACTGGTCCTCCACCGTGGGCAACAAGGACGTGCACTACTCCTCCGGTGTCGCGAACCACTTCTTCTACCTCCTCTCGGAGGGCAGCGGCGCCAAGACGATCAACGGCGTCAGCTACAACTCGCCGACGTACAGCGGCTCCGCGGTCAGCGGCATCGGTCGGGCCAAGGCGCTGCAGATCTGGTACAAGGCGCTGACCACGTACATGACGTCGACCACCAACTACAAGGCCGCCCGCACGGCGACCCTGAACGCGGCGACGGCGCTGTACGGCTCCGGCAGCGCCGAGTACAACGCGGTCGCGGCGGCCTGGAGCGCGGTCAACGTGACCTGACCTCCGGCCCGTTGAACGGGGGCGGCCCCCGGGAGGACATCCCTCCCGGGGGCCGCCCTACGCTTGGGTGGCATGTCGACGGCACATTTCACCTACGAGGAGGTCGGCGCGACCCGCGAGCAGGGTCACTGCCCGCCCGGCTTCCACCCTCTGCACGTGCGCACCCGCATAGGCGAGGGCACGGAGGTCTTCCACCGGGCCTCCGAGGCCGTGATGACGTGGGAGATGCACCGCGCCCTCGGCGTCGGCATCGAGGCGAGCGCCGACCGGGCCGCGCCCGGCGTCGACGTCACCGTCAGCCTCGCCGGCCTGGTCAGGGCCCCCTGCCAGGTGGTCTGGACGGCCCAGGAGCACCGCCGCGCCGGCTGGGCCTACGGCACCCTGCCCGGACATCCGGAGTGCGGTGAGGAGGCCTTCCTGGTCGACCGCACGGGCGACGGCACCGTCTGGCTCACGGTCACCGCGTTCAGCCGCCCCGCCAAGTGGTACGCCCGGGCGGCCGGCCCGGCCACCCGCGGTTTCCAACACGCCTACGCCCGCCGCTGCGGCACCGTCCTGCGCAAGCTGTGCGCCGACATCCCGCAGCCCTGACCCGGCACCCCGCACCCCGCCCAGCCCGGCAGCGCGCGGCGAACCCCGACCGTCAGCGCAGGAGTACGCCTGCCTTTTCGGTGGGGTTCTCCGGCGGGGTGGTCAGAAGGCCCAGCTCCGCGGGTGAGGCGAGCAGGCGGTGGGCCGGGAGGATGCGGACCGTGTAGCCGTAGGGGCCGGTGCGGTCCAGGGACAGGGGGCCCTCGTAGGCCCAGCGGCCGTCGGAGTCGGGGGCGCCCGCGGGCTTCAGCGGGACGGCCGTGGCGTCGGTGATGCGGTCCTCCTCGTCCACCCGGCCGGAGACGGCCTGCACCTCCACGTCGTCCGGGCCGAGACCGCCGAGGCCCACCCGCACCCGCAGGCCGAGGGTGGCACCGAGTTCGGCGGTGGCCGTACTGGCCGACGTCTCCACGTGGTCGACGGTCACCTCGTGCCACGCCGCACGCACCCGCGCCTTCCACGCCGCCAGCTCACGCGCCGTGTCCGGGCCGAGGGCGCGGTGGGCCTGCGCGGCGGGAGCGTACAGCCGCTCCACGTACTCGCGGACCATGCGCCCCGCCAGCACCTTCGGGCCGAGCAGGGACAGGGTCCGGCGGACCATCTCGATCCACCGCTCGGGCAGCCCGCCCCGGCCGCGCTCGTAGAAGCGGGGCGCCACCCGCTGCTCCAGCAGGTCGTAGAGCGCGGCGGCCTCGACGTCGTCGCGGTGGTCCGGGTCGTCCCCCATGGCCGAACGCATGGGGGTACCCCCGTCCGCGGTCGGGATGGCCCAGCCGAAGTCCGGCTGGAACCACTCGTCCCACCAGCCGTCCAGCACGGACAGGTTCAGACAGCCGTTGAGCGCGGCCTTCATCCCGGACGTCCCGCACGCCTCCAGCGGCCGCAGCGGGTTGTTCAGCCAGACGTCGCAGCCGTGGTAGAGCTTCTGCGCCATCGCCATGCCGTAGTCCGGCAGGAAGACGATCCGGTGGCGCACCCGCGGGTCGTCGGCGAAGCGGACCAGCTCCTGGATGAGCCGTTTGCCGCCGTCGTCCGCCGGATGCGCCTTGCCCGCGACCACGATCTGCACCGGCCGCTCGGGGTGCAGCAGCAGGTCCATCAGCCGGTCCCGGTCACGCAGCATCAGCGTCAGCCGCTTGTACGACGGGACCCGGCGCGCGAAGCCGATCGTCAGCACCTCCGGGTCGAGGACGCCGTCGATCCAGCCCAGCTCGGCGGTCCCGGCGCCGCGCTGCCGCCAGGAGGCCCGCAGCCGGTCCCGCACCTCCGTCACCAGCTGCTCGCGCAGTTCGCGGCGCAGCTCCCAGACATCCTGGTCGGGAATGTCGGCGACGGCGTCCCAGCGTTCGGAGCCGCCCACACTCAGCGCGTCCTCGGTGCGCTGGGCGCCGACCCGCCGGGCACCGAGCCGGAACACCTCGGGGGCCACCCAGGTCGGGGCGTGCACCCCGTTGGTCACCGAGGTGATCGGCACCTCCTCGGGGTCGAATCCCGGCCACAGTCCGGCGAACATCTCCCGGCTGACCCTCCCGTGCAGCAGCGAGACGCCGTTGGCCCGCTGGGCCAGCCTCAGGCCCATCACCGCCATGTTGAACAGGTTCGGCTCGCCGCCCGGGTACGTCTCCATGCCCAGCCGCAGGATCCGCTCGACGTCGATGCGGGGCAGCTCGGCGTCGGGCCCGAAGTGGCGGGCGACCAGTTCCCGGTCGAAGCGGTCGATCCCGGCCGGGACGGGCGTGTGGGTGGTGAAGACGGTCCCCGCGCGCACCGCCTCCAGAGCGGCGTCGAAGTCCAGCCCCCGGTCGCGCAGCTCGGCGATGCGCTCCAGGCCGAGGAAGCCCGCGTGGCCCTCGTTGGTGTGGAACACCTCCGGTTCGGGGTGGCCGGTGAGGCGGCAGTACGTCCGCACCGCCCGCACCCCTCCTATGCCCAGCAGCATCTCCTGGAGGAGCCGGTGCTCGCTGCCCCCGCCGTAGAGCCGGTCGGTCACCCCGCGCTCGCCGAGGTCGTTCTCCTCGACGTCGGAGTCCAGCATCAGCAGCGGAATCCGGCCGACCTGGGCGATCCAGATCCGGGCGTGCAGGGCCTTGCCGCCGGGCAGCGCGAGCGAGACCCGCGCCGACGCGCCGTCGGACTCCTTCAACAGGGTGACGGGCAGCTCGTTGGGGTCCAGGACCGGGTAGTGCTCCTGCTGCCAGCCGTCCCGGGACAGGGTCTGCCGGAAGTAGCCGTGCCGGTACAGCAGCCCGACCCCGATCAGCGGTACGCCGAGGTCGCTGGCCGCCTTCAGATGGTCGCCGGCGAGGATGCCGAGGCCGCCGGAGTACTGCGGCAGCGCGGCCGTGACGCCGAACTCGGGCGAGAAGTAGGCGACCGCGGCGGGCAGGCCCTCGGACCGGGCCTGGTACCAGCGGTCACCGGTCACGTAGTCGTGCAGGTCGTCGGCGGCGGCGCTCAGCCGGCGCAGGAAGCGACGGTCGCCGGCCAGCTCGGTCAGCCGTCCCGCACGCACACTGCCGAGCAGGCGTACGGGGTCGCCGCCCGAGGAGGCCCAGCGCTCGGGATCGACGGACTGGAAGAGGTCACGGGTCTCGGCGTGCCAGGACCAGCGCAGGTTGCGGGCCAGCTCGCTGAGCGGGCGCAGCGGCTCGGGGAGAACGGGACGGACGGTGAACCGACGGATCGCCTTCACATGCCACCTCGGCGCGTTCGCTGGATGGACGCACTGCGCTGTGCGCCCCGTCACACAGCACCGTACCGGTCCTAGTGCGGGCACCGCTGGGTTCGGACACCGTCCGACATCGACCTGAACGGACCGGTTCGACCCCCGTGGCGTCCGTGTCCGGATGGGACCGGTCTTGTGTGTGGACATACGCGCGAGTAGTTAACAAAGTGGCGGATTGCTCACCCGAATAGGGTGGGAAGGCTCCCCCGGTACACCGACGACAGGACCCCGTAGAACTCCGCAGAACGTCGCAGGACCCGTAGAACACCGCAGGACCCGCAGAACCTCGCAGGACCCGCAGAACCTCGCAGGACCCGTAGAACACCGCAGGACCCACCTCCCCACACACATCCGCCCACACCCTCGTTGACGCGGACAGGAGCGGTCATGCCCGCCACGCACCACTCGGCAGCACCACGGAAAACCAGCAAGAGCGGCCCCGGCGCCGCGCGGCAGACCCCGTCGGCCCCGGATCGGTCCTCCGCGGGGGGTGCCACGGCCGTCGGCCGGATACCCGTCCTCGACGTCCGCCCGGTCGTCCAGCACGGCCGCAGGCCCGCCAAGGCGGTGACCGGAGAATCGTTCGAGATCTCGGCCACCGTCTTCCGCGAGGGTCACGACGCCGTGGCCGCGAACGTCGTCCTGCGCGATCCGGAGGGCCGGCCCGGCCCGTGGACGCCGATGCACGAGCCGAACCCCGGCACCGACCGCTGGGTCGCCACCGTGACCGCCGGCGACCCCGGCCACTGGACGTACACGGTCGAGGCCTGGTCGGATCCGGTCACCACCTGGCGGCACCACGCGCAGATCAAGATCCCCGCCGGTCTGGACACCGACCTGGTCCTGGAGGAGGGCGCGCGCCTGTACGAGCGCGCCGCCGCCTCAGTGCCCCGCGACGGCGGTGGCCGTGAGGTCGTCCTGGCCGCCGTGGCGGCGCTGCGGGACGAGAACCGGCCGGCCGCGGCCCGGCTGGCGGCGGCGCTGACGCCGGAGGTGGACGCGGTCCTCGCCCGGCACCCGCTGCGGGACCTGGTCACCGCCTCCGCACCACTCGGCCTGCTCGTCGAACGCGAGCGGGCCCTGTACGGGTCCTGGTACGAGTTCTTCCCCCGCTCCGAGGGCACCCCCGAGCAGCCGCACGGCACCTTCCGCACCGCCGCCCGCCGCCTGCCCGCGATCGCCGCGATGGGCTTCGACGTCGTCTACCTCCCCCCGATCCACCCCATCGGCACCACCTACCGCAAGGGCCGCAACAACTCCCTCGACGCCCACCCCGACGACGTCGGCGTGCCCTGGGCCATCGGCTCCCCCGAGGGCGGCCACGACACCGTCCACCCCGCCCTGGGCACGATCGACGACTTCGACCACTTCGTGGCCCACGCCGGCGAACTCGGCCTGGAGATCGCCCTCGACTTCGCTCTGCAGTGCTCCCCGGACCACCCCTGGGTGCACAAGCACCCCCAGTGGTTCCACCACCGCTCCGACGGCACCATCGCCTACGCCGAGAACCCGCCCAAGAAGTACCAGGACATCTACCCCCTGGCCTTCGACGCCGACCTGGACGGCCTGATCGACGAGACCCTGCGCGTGCTGCGGCACTGGATGGACCACGGCGTACGGATCTTCCGCGTCGACAACCCCCACACCAAACCGGTGATGTTCTGGGAACGCGTGATCGCCGCCGTCAACGCCACCGACCCCGACGTGATCTTCCTGGCGGAGGCGTTCACCCGGCCCGCGATGATGCACACCCTGGCCCAGATCGGCTTCCAGCAGTCCTACACCTACTTCACCTGGCGCACCACCAAGCAGGAACTCACCGAGTACCTCACCGAGCTGTCCGGCGAGGCGGCGGCCTGGATGCGGCCGAACCTCTTCGCCAACACCCCCGACATCCTGCACGCCTACCTCCAGGACGGCGGCCGTCCCGCGTTCGAGGTCCGCGCTGTCCTGGCCGCCACCCTCGCCCCCTCCTGGGGCATCTACAGCGGCTACGAACTGTGTGAGAACACCCCCGTGAAACCGGGCAGCGAGGAATACCTCGACTCGGAGAAGTACCAGATCAAGCCCCGTGACTGGGCGGCCGCCGCACGCGAGGGCCGCACCATCGCCCCCCTCATCACCCGCCTCAACGACATCCGCCGACGGAGTCCGGCCCTGCGGCAGCTGCGGGACCTGCACTTCCACCACGCCGACAAGGACGCGGTGATCGCCTACTCGAAGCGGAGCGGATCGAACACGGTTCTGGTGGTCGCCAACCTCGACCCCCACCACACCCAGGAGGCCACGGTCTCGTTGGACATGCCGCAACTCGGCCTGGACTGGCACGAGTCGGTGCCGGTGCGCGACGAGCTCACCGGCGAGACCTACCACTGGGGCAGGGCCAACTATGTGCGTCTCGAGCCGGGCCACCGGCCCGCGCACGTCCTCACCGTCCTGCGACCGTCCCCCTCGCAGATCGGAGGGTCACCCACAACATGATCGTCAATGAGCCCGTCCCGGACACGTTCGAGGACACTCCGGCCCAGGACCGGGACCCGGAGTGGTTCAAGCGTGCCGTGTTCTACGAGGTCCTCGTCCGCTCCTTCCAGGACAGCAACGGCGACGGCGTCGGTGACCTGAAGGGCCTGACCGCCAAACTCGACTATCTCCAGTGGCTCGGCGTCGACTGCCTGTGGCTGCCCCCGTTCTTCAAGTCCCCGCTCAAGGACGGCGGCTACGACGTGTCCGACTACGCCGCCGTGCTCCCCGAGTTCGGCGACCTGGCCGACTTCGTGGAGTTCGTCGACGCCGCCCACCAGCGCGGTATGCGCGTGATCATCGACTTCGTCATGAACCACACCAGCGACCAGCACCCGTGGTTCCAGGAGTCCCGCAAGGACCCCGACGGCCCCTACGGCGACTACTACGTGTGGGCCGACGACGACAAGCAGTACCAGGACGCGCGGATCATCTTCGTCGACACCGAGGCGTCCAACTGGACCTACGACCCGGTCCGCAAGCAGTACTACTGGCACCGGTTCTTCTCCCACCAGCCGGACCTCAACTACGAGAACCCGGCCGTCCAGGAGGAAATGATCTCCGCGCTGAGGTTCTGGCTGGACCTGGGCATCGACGGCTTCCGCCTCGACGCGGTGCCCTACCTGTACCAGCAGGAGGGCACCAACTGCGAGAACCTCCCGGCCACGCACGAGTTCCTGAAGCGGGTCCGCAAGGAGATCGACGCCCAGTACCCCGACAAGGCGCTGCTGGCGGAGGCGAACCAGTGGCCGGAGGACGTGGTCGACTACTTCGGCGACTACGCCGCCGGCGGCGACGAGTGCCACATGGCCTTCCACT
>NZ_JBIUBT010000023.1:0-77001 GCF_044548235.1 Streptomyces sp. NPDC052043 | reverse complement strand
GACATCGCCACGCAGAAAGAAGAACCTGCACGGCTCGCTCTCAGGCTGACGAAGCGACCACCGACCCGGCGAACCTATGCGGTCACAGCACTAGCCTCCGTGAAAGGCATCGAGCGTGACCTGGACACTGCCGGAACCGATGCTCGCCTCCCCGGTTTCCAGTCCTGATCTGCGGCCGGGCTGGTCAGGCGAGCCGAAGTGGGACGGCTTCAGGGCGCTGGGCTCCGTCGACGCGGGCAGGGTGGTGCTGCGCTCCAGGTGCGGCACCAAGATGGCGGCGTCGCTTCCGGAGATGTTGGCGCAGCTGAAGACCCAACCGTTGTCGCAACTTCGTGCTCCTAGTCGACCGAGGCGGCCCGGTCATGCGGCCCAGGCGGCTTCATGGACGCGGGCCAACTGGCGCAGCTCGGAGCGCGCCGCCGGCACCGAAGGGACGGTCTCCCAGTACGGGTGCCACCACAGCCTTACGGACAGGCGCAGCAGGCGGCGGCGCAGTGCGGTGGTGTCGCGGGGGCGGGGTGCGGCAAGCGCTGCGTAGGTGGCGTTCCATGCGGCTTGCGTCTGCATCAGGTCGTCGTGGCCGGGCCTGTGGTCGCCCCCACCACGGCGGTCCGGCCCGGTCCGTGGCGGCACTCGGGCGGGTGATTTTCCTTCGCGTACGCGGGCGCTGTCCTAGCGGTGCGCGTCCAACTTTCCTGTCTCCAGGGGGTACGGAAGACGGGCCCGGCCGACGGCGGCCGGGCCCGTCATGTTCACCGCGCCTTCGGCGGCCTGCCAAGCGCAAGGCGGTCCTCGCCCCGGCCGACGACGCGCCACACCGCTTTGCCCGCCCCGTGCTTGGTGAGCAGGGACAGGGTCGTGGTCGCCACGGTGATCCGGTAGCCCATGGTCGTCAGGCCGCGCGCCCGCTCGTGGAATTCCATCTCGCGGGTGGCCGGCGCCGCGCGGGGCGGGGCGGCCGCGAAGACGAACAGCACCGGCGGGAAGGGACGCTCCGGGTGCGGCCCGGCATACGCCTGGGAGATGGGGCGAGATGTGTGTTCGTCGCCAGCGAAGACAGTCGTGCACCGTATCTGCTCCTGCCAGGGTGGGCTCATGAATACGACACCGGATGGACGGCCCATCCCTCCCGCGCATGCAGACGAGCGCGCCATGCTGGACGCATGGCTGGACTTTCACCGTGCGACTCTCGCCCTGAAGTGTTCGGGCCTCAAAGATGATCAATTACGGCTTGCTGCAGCGTCACCCTCCTCAATGACGCTGCTCGGCCTCGTGCAGCACATGGCTGAGGTGGAACGCAACTGGTTCCAGCGTGTTTTCGCAGGTCAAGAATTGCCGCCGGTCTTCGGGGAGGGCAACCTCGACGGCTTTGGCCTTCAGCCGGAACGGGGGCTTGACGAGGCGGTAGCTGCCTGGCAAGCGGAGGTCGCTCGAAGCCGTGAGCTGGTCGCTGAAGCATCGCTGGACGACTCCGGCCGCCTGCCCGAACAGGAAGCGGGTCACATAGGGGATCAGGAAGTCTCCCTGCGCTGGATCATGGTGCACATGATCGAGGAGTACGCACGTCACAACGGTCATGCCGACCTCATCCGCGAGCAGATCGACGGAGTTACCGGCGCATGAGGCGTGCTCGCGCGGTCAGAAGGTGACCTGGCTTCGTTCACTGACGGCAGTCGGGTTCCGGCGCCGTCGGCTTCCCCGCGTGTCCTGTACGGCGGATCGGTCGTGATCATGGACGCATAATGAGTGCTCCCGTCGGCCTCTGAGGTGGCAGCATGCCGTGTCATGGCAGATGACAGCGCGAGTAGGTTTCAGGCAGGCCAGACGGGACTCATCGTCAGGATCCCGGATGCGGAGCCGGTCGTCCGCGCATGGCGTGAGCGGTTCGATCCGTCAGCCCAAGCAGGAGTACCAGCGCATGTCACGGTGCTTTTCCCGTTCCTCGACGAGAGCCGAATAGATGCGCGTGTCTGCTCGGCTCTCGCTGACATGCTCGGCAGTCATCATGCCTTTGACCTGCGATTTGAGAGCTGTGGGCGGTTTCCGGGGGTGCTGTATCTCGCTCCTGAGCCCGGCACGCAGTTGCGGCGGCTCACTGAGGTGATCGCTGACCGTTGGCCCGAGGCCCCTCCCTACGGGGGGCAGTTCGCCGAGATTGTGCCCCACCTGACCGTCGCTGACGGTCAGGACGATGCGGTTCTGGATGAGATTGAGGCCGACCTGCTCGGCAGACTCCCCGTCACGTCGCGCGTCTCGTCAGTTGACCTCATGGTGCATGACGGTGCGAAGTGGCATGAGCGCGCGTCGTTCGCGCTCCTTGGGTGAACGGGCTGTGAGCTGGGCTGGTCCGCCGCAACGGGCAGCGGACCAGTGGGGAGACGTCATGGGGCGGCAGCCGCCCTCGCCGGCGAGGTGGATCTTGCAGGTCAGACCGCACCGGGGACGTCCGAGTGGGCAGATGTGGTTCGAGCAGCGACCATTCACGGTTCGTCAGATCCCCCCGGCCCTTGCTCCGACCAACGAGCAACCGGTCGGAAAGTCACATGATCCGTCGGGCAGTGCCTAGTAGTGCTTCGTTAGGTTCTGGTTCTGGGTCTGCTTCTGGCAAGGGGGCGGCCGCAGGTGGTGCAGGTGCCGGTCCAGCAGTGCAGCAGGTCCTGGAGTGTGTCCAGGACCTGGTAGAGGGTCAGACCGGCGTGTGTGCTTTTGGGTCGAGCCGCCGGAGGGTGAGGAAGGCCTGGGCGGCGGTGACGAGGGTGACGTGGTGATGCCAGCCGCGCCAGGTGCGGCCTTCGAAGTGGTCCAGGCCCAGGCCGTGCTTGAGCTCGCGGTAGTCGTGCTCGATCCGCCAGCGCATCTTCGCCCACCGCACCAGGTCGGCGACCGGGGTGGCGGCGGGCAGGTTCGTCATCCAGTAGCCCGTCGCCTCGTCGGCTTCTTCGGGCTGTTCGACCAGCAGGGTCCGCAGGGGCAGAACGCCGTCCCAGCGGCTGCGTCCCCCGGCCTGTTCCTGAACGGTGCGGCAGGCCTCCTTGCCCGACGGCCGCACCTCCAGCACGGCGAAACGCGAGGTCATCATGCCCTTGCTGCCTTGTCGCCAAGTGACCTCCAGGAAGGGGGCGCCGGCGTCGACGAGGTCGCGCAGGGGGCGGGCGGCCTCGCGGTAGCGGGACAGTGTGGGCGGCCCCAGTCCGCCGTATTCGGGCTGATACGGCTCGGCCGCGGCAGGCCGTGCGACCTCCTTGGGGTCGACGGCCATAACGTAGGACCAGCCGCGTTCCTCCAGCGCAAGCCGGAAGGCGACGCTGCGGCCGTAGCCGGCATCGGCCACGATCACCGGCACCGTCAGACCCTGCGCGGCCAGCCGCTCAAGCAATCCCAAGGCCAGGCGCGTCTTCGGGACATGCCTGGCCTCGGCGGGCACCCCGGCTCGCCGCCGCCGCTCGTGATCGTCCGCCCATTCCTCGGGCAGGAACAGTTCCCATTCCAGTGGGCAGGAGGCGGTGTCGGTGGCCGCGTGCACGCTGACCGCGACCTGGCAGTTGGCCCGTTTGCCCAACGCTCCGCAGTACTGCCGGGCCACTCCTGCCGACACCCGCCCGCACTTGGGAAACGACACGTCGTCGACCACCCACACCTCGGGCTGGATCACCTCGCACAACCTTTGGGCGATCCGCCGGCGCACCGGCGTCCACTCCCACGGCGACTGGTTCACGAACTGCTGCAGGGCCTGCATGTTGCCGTCCGGCAGCCGCTCCGCCATCGGCTGGATCGACTTACGCCGACCGTCCAGCATCAGACCCCGCAGATAACACTCACCCCACCGCCGCTGATCCCGCCGCGACAACGACCCGAACACATCGGCAACGAACCCCGATAACTCACCCCGGAGCCGTTCCACCTCCCCCAGCCTCATACCAGCAAGATGCCCACCACCAGGCGAGATCACCCAACGTAACGAAGCACTACTAGTGCCGCGGCGGGCAACGTTTGCCCGTCAAGGAGCGGCGTCCGGTGCGTGCTCTCGGTGTGCCGGCCGGAAGTCCTCGTACTGGATGTACTCGGGCTTTCGGCCGGTGCGGCGAGAGTGCGTGCCGGGCGTCGCGACGGGGCAAACGTTGCCTGTCGCGGCACTAGTTCTCCGGCGCCAGGGTGCGAAGGACGCAGAACTCGTTGCCCTCCGGGTCTGCCATGACCACCCAGTTTCGGTCTGAGCCCTGGCCCACATCCGCCTTGGTGGCGCCGAGGCCGAGCAATCTGGTCACCTCGTCCTCGGTGCTGCCGTCGATCGGGCTGACGTCGAGGTGAAGCCGGTTCTTCACAGTCTTGCCCTCGGGCACCTGGACGAACAACAGGGTGGGCGACATCTGGCGGGCCCGAACATCCTCGACGGTCGGCACCCAGGAGCCGATCTCGACCTTGCCCTCGCTCCGGTCGATCACCTTGAAGTCCAGGACCTCGCACCAGAAGGCCGCGAGTCTCTCCGGATCGCGGCAGTCAACGACCAACTCCAGAAACCTACTTGTCATGTCTCTCCCAGATAGTGCGGACGGGACTCAGAGTACTGGCCGTGAGTCCGGCGCTCACGGCGTTGAGCTCGCGGAGCAGGTGGAGTAGGAAGCCGGTGCGGCCGGGTAGTTGGCTGGCATCGACGGCGTTGATCCACGCGGGGAGCATGGTGCCGAGGCGGCTGTTGATCCCCTGCGATGACGAAGGCCGTGCCGTCGCCCCCGCGGCTCTGGCCAGACCATCGAGCAGCGCGACGCCGTGCCCACGATCAGCCGTTCAGCAGCCAACAGAGCTCGCTGCTGAACGACCATCACGTGACCTGTCAGATCGGCATGGCGAAGCGCCGGTCGACGTGGACCCGGGCGAACTCGCTCCTCAGCCGCTCCTCGTCCGCGAGCGGGGCGTGGCCGAAGACCAGCATGGGCCGCAGTCCCGGGCGGGCCTCAGCGATCGCGCGGGCCGGCTCTGTGGGGTCGGTGTAGTAGAAGGCGTAGACGTGCAGGTAGTGGTCGCTTTCGGCGAAGCCCATCGAGCGATACCAGGCAAGGGTGTCCGCGTCGTCCCTGGTCCACGCGTCCAGCGCGATCGCCCCCGTGGAGGAGGCCCACGCGCAGGTCCGCTCCAGCAACTGCCGTCCCAGCCCCCGCCGCCGGTGGTCGGGGTGGACCGCAACAGTGTCTATAGTCGCCAGTTCGCCCTCGATGCCCGTGTCCATGAGAGCGACCACGGCACCTGTCTCGTCGACCACGACGAGCTCCAGACCGGGCGTCACAGCGGGCTTGGACGGGACGACAGCGTCGTAGAAGGAAGTGTCCAGGAACGCAAGCACCCGGCAGCGCAGCCAGGAGGTCTCGTCAGCCGGCGTGTACTCGCGCATGACGTAGTTCAACGTTGTGATCCTCTGCAGGTACGAAGGTGTGCGGTCGGCGGCTGAAGAGGGTCGTCATCACAGCGGCGAGCATGTCGGCGGCGTCGTGGATTGGCAAGCGAATTTCCAGCGCGGCCTCCGGCTTCATGATCAGCGGCTATCGGAGCGAGCAACAGCATTCCCCTGGCTGACACGGGATGAGGAGACGCCGCCGCGCCCTTTCGAGCGCCATGTGGCGAACTGAAAGGGATCACGGCCTCTTCGCGGTGCCCGTAGGCTGTGGATGCGTGCGGTCGGCCGGGGGCGCGCCGGGCCTGTGCCCGAGAGGTTGGACGAAGGGACGTTCCGCTGTGACGCGTGCTCACGAGGAAGAGGTCCTGGCCCGGATCGCCAAGGGGCTCGTCTACACCGAGTCGGAAGCGGCCTTCCAGGGACCTCGGCGCCGCACCGAGCAGATCTTCGAGTACAACCACACACCACCGGGCGAAACGGAGAAGCGTCGATCGCTGCTCGTCTCGATCTTCGGCTCGGTCGGTGAACGCACCGTACTGCTGCCACCGTTCCACGCCGGGTTCGGCAGCAACGTCCGCATCGGCGACGACTTCTTCGGGAACGTGAACCTCACGTTCGTCGACGACGTGGACATCCTGATAGGCAACGATGTCATGATCGCGCCCAGCGTGACCCTGACCACGACGGGACACCCGGTGCATCCCTCGCGGCGCGCTGACTTCGGACGGTTCTCGGAACCGATCGTGATCGAGGACAAGGTGTGGATCGGCAGCAACGCGGTGGTCCTGCCCGGCGTTCGTATCGGGTACGGGTCGGTCATCGGCGCGGGCAGCGTCGTCAGCCGCAGCATTCCCCCGATGACCGTCGCGGTCGGAACCCCTTGCCGGGTGGTTCGCCCCATCACCGACGAGGACCTCACCACCCGTACCGCCGATCATTAGCGCTGGTGGCGGAGCTCCACCAGGGTGACGTTCGCGCGGTCGTGGACAGCGTGGCCATGACCGACGGCCGGGCGCCTTGCGGCGCCGGGCGGTCGGGGTGCTTGCCGGAGGGAGGGACTACAGCGGCGTGACGTACGCGCCGGAGATCCCACCGTCGACGAGGAAGTCGGTGGCGTTGACGAAGGACGAGTCGTCGCTCGCGAGGAACGCGACCGCGGCCGCGATCTCGTCGGCCTCTGCGAACCGCCCCACCGGAATGTGCACGAGGCGTCGCGCCGCGCGCTCCGGGTCCTTCGCGAACAGCTCTTGGAGGAGCGGGGTGTTGACCGGCCCCGGGCAGAGTGCGTTGACGCGGATGCCCTCGCGGGCGAACTGCACGCCCAGCTCGCGCGACATGGCGAGCACGCCGCCCTTGGACGCGGTGTAGGAGATCTGCGAGGTGGCGGCGCCCATGATGGCCACGAACGACGCGGTGTTGATGATGGAACCGCGGCCCTGTCGCCGCATGTAGGGGATGGCGGCCTTGCAGCACAGGTACACCGAGGTCAGGTTGGTCTCCTGCACCCGCTTCCAGGCGTCCAGGCCGGTCTCCAGGATCGAGTCGTCGTCCGGCGGCGAGATGCCCGCGTTGTTGAAGGCGATGTCGACGGAGCCGTAGGTGTCGAACGCGGTCCTGAACAGCGCCTCGACCTGCTCGGCGTCGGTCACGTCCACCTTCACGAAGGTGCCCCCGACCGCCTCGGCGGCGGCCTTGCCCGCGCTGTCGTCGATGTCACCGCAGACGACGTTCGCCCCCTCGGAGGCGAGGCGGCGCGCGGTGGCGAGGCCGATGCCGCTGCCCGCGCCGGTGATGACGGCGCTGCGGCCGACGAGGCGGCGGCAGACGGTGCTGGTGTCGGTCATGAGTGCTCAGCCCTCCGTGGGGGTCGTGCCGGTGGCACCGTTGCTGATGAAGACGTTCTTGGTCTCGGTGAAAGCGGCGAGCGCGTCCGGGCCGAGTTCGCGGCCGAGCCCCGACTGCTTGTAGCCGCCGAACGGGGTCCAGTAGCGAACGCTGGAGTGGGAGTTGACGGAGAGGTTGCCGGCCGCGACGGCGCCGGACACGCGCAGCGCACGGCCCACGTCCCGTGTCCAGATCGACCCGGACAGACCGTACTCGGTCGCGTTGGCGAGCCGTACCGCGTCGGCCTCGTCCTCGAAGGGCAGGACGACGGCGACCGGGCCGAAGACCTCTTCGGCGGCGACGGGCGCGTCCGGGCCGACGTCGGTGACGACGGTCGGGGGGAACCAGAAGCCGGGCCCTTCGGGCGCGTTGCCGCGGATCGTCTTCAGGTCGTCGGTGACAAACGACCGTACGCGCTCCAGCTGGACCTTCGAGATCAGTGGGCCCATCTGGGTGCGCTCGTCGTCCGGGTCGCCGACGACGACGGACTCGATGCCGGGCGTGAGCAGGTCCAGGAAGCGGTCGTAGACCGAGCGCTGGACGAGGATGCGGGTGCGGGCGCAGCAGTCCTGCCCCGCGTTGTCGAGGAACGACATGGGTGCGGCAGCGGCGGCGGCCTCGATGTCGGCGTCGGCGAAGACGATGTTGGGGCTCTTGCCGCCGAGTTCGAGGGTCACGCGCTTCACGCGCGCGGCGCACTTGGCCATGATCGCCTTGCCCACGCGGGTGGATCCGGTGAACACGATCTTGGCGACGACGGGGTGCTCGACGAGTGCGTTCCCCGCCTCCGCGCCCGCGCCGGGCAGCACCTGGAAGAGGTGGTCCGGAAGGCCTGACTCCAGGGCGAGTTCGGCGAGCCGGAGGGCGGTCAGCGGGGTCGTCTCCGCGGGTTTGAGGAGGACCGCGTTGCCGGCCGCCAGGGCGGGTGCGGTCCCCCACGCGGCGATCGGCATCGGGAAGTTCCACGGCGCGATGACACCGACGACCCCGAGGGGTTCGAGGATCGTGATGTCGAGTCCGCCGGGGACGGGGATCTGGCGGCCGGACAGGCGTTCCACTCCCCCGGCGGCGAAGTCGAGCAGATCGCGGGCGTTTCCCGCCTCCCAGCGCGCGTTGCCGATGACGTGGCCGGCCTCGCGCACCTCCAACCGCGCCAGTTCTTCCAGGTGTTCGTCGACGGTGGCAGCGAAGCGGCGCAGCAGCCTGGCCCGGTCGGCGGGCGCGAGGGCGGCCCAGCGGGTCTGGGCCTGAGCCGCGCGGGTGACGGCCGCGTCGACGTCCTCGCGCGTGGCGGCGGGGACGGTCGCGACGACTTCCTCCGTCGCCGGGTTCAGTACCTGGTGCTCGTGCACGTACGTGTCCATGTTCTCGTGGTTCTCGTGGTTCTCGTGGTTCTCGTGGTCCTCGTGGTGCTCGCGCTCGTACGACAAGAGGGGCCTCACATGCGTTCGAAGGAGCGGCGGAGTTCCCAGTCGGTCACCGCGGCGTCGAAGGCGTCGAGTTCGACGCGGGCCATGTTGCGGTAGTGCGCGACGACGTCGTCACCGAAGGCGGCCTTGGCGATCGGGCTGTTCTCCCAGAGCTCGGCGGCCTCGCGCAGGGTGGTGGGGACGCGTTCGTAGCGGGCGGCGTAGGCGTTGCCCGCACATGCGTCGGGCAGTTCCAGGCGCTGCTCGACACCGTGGAGACCGGCGGCGATCAGACCCGCGACCGCGAGGTGCGGGTTGACGTCGCCGCCGGGCAGCCGGTTCTCGAAGCGCAACGAACGGCCGTGGCCGACGACGCGCAGCGCGCAGGTGCGGTTGTCGTACCCCCAGGCGACGGCGGTCGGCGCGAAGGAGCCGGGCTGGAAACGCTTGTAGGAGTTGATGTGGGGGCCGTACAGGAGGGAGAAGTCGCGCAGCGCGGCCAACTGGCCGGCGAGGAAGTGCCGCATCACCTGGGACATGCCGCCGGGCCCGTCCCCGGCCATGGCGCCGGCGCCGTCCGCGTCGGCGAGGGAGAGATGGATGTGGCAGGAGTTCCCCTCGCGCTCGTTGTACTTCGCCATGAAGGTGAGGGCGTAGCCCTCCTGTGCGGCGATCTCCTTGGCGCCGGTCTTGTAGACGGCGTGCTGGTCGCAGGTGACCAGGGCTTCGTCGTAGCGGAACACGATCTCGTGCTGGCCGGGGTTGCACTCGCCCTTCGCGGACTCGACGGTCAGGCCCGCCGCGCTCATCTCGTTGCAGATGCGGTGCAGCAGCGGCTCGATGCGGCCGGTGCCGAGGACCGAGTAGTCGACGTTGTACTGGTTGGCCGGGGTGAGGCCCCGGTACCCGGCGTCCCAGGCCTGTTCGTACGAGTCCTTGAAGACGATGAACTCGAGCTCCGTGCCGACGTGGGCCGTGTAGCCGAGCTCGGCGAGCCGTTCGAGCTGGCGGCGCAGGATCTGCCGGGGCGCGGCCGCGACCGGTGATCCGTCCTCCCATGCGAGGTCCGCCATCAGCATCGCGGTGGCCCGGTGCCAGGGCACCCGACGCAGGGTGGCCAGGTCGGGGAGCATGGCGAAATCGCCGTAGCCACGGTCCCAGGAGGACATCTCGTAGCCTTCGACGGTGTTCATCTCCGCGTCGACGGCGAGGAGGTAGTTGCAGCACTCCGTGCCGTGCTGGAGGACTTCGTCGAGGAAGAAGCGCGCGGCGAACCGCTTGCCCTGGAGCCGCCCTTGCATGTCGGGGAAGGCCAGGACAACAGTATCGATCTCGCCGCTCGCGACGAGGGCGCGAAGCTCCTCGACACTGAGCGGGGGTGTGCGGTCTGCCACGGGAAAGCCTCCTTCGGTCAGCCGAGACCTATAAGGTATTTCTGGAAACCATTGCTTGGGAAGGGGTGCGGCCTGATGTCGCAGACGGACGCGAGCGAGGGTGCCTTCACGGACGACCGGCTCTCTCCGGTGCTGCGGCCGGTGCGGGCGGGGAACGGGTTCGAGGAGGCTCTTGAACAGATACTCCAGGTCGTACGGCTGGGCCTGGTGCCCGGTGGCGAGCGGCTGCCGTCGGAGCGGGAGCTCGCGGACCGGCTCGGCATCAGCCGGGTGACGCTGCGCGAGGTGCTGAAGGTCCTCCAGGACCAGGGTCTGGTGGAGTCCCGGCGCGGCCGCTACGGCGGAACGTTCGTCCTGCCGAGGGCGGCCGCCCCCGACGAGAACGAGCTGCGCCGCCGCATCGACGAGGTTGACATCGAGGACGTCCTGCGGTTCCGGGAGGTGCTGGAAGTGGGCTCGGCCGGTCTGTGCGCGGCGCACGGGCTCTCCGACGAGCAGGCGGAGCGGCTGCGGGACGCGCTCGCCCGCACGCACGACGCGCCGCTCACCGAGTACCGCCGGCTCGACACGCTGCTGCACCTCACACTCGCCGAGCTGTCCGGATCGCCGACGCTCACCGCGCAGTACGCGGCCGTGCGCGCGACCGTGAACGACCTGCTGGACTGCATCCCGTTGCTGGTGCGGAACCTGGAGCACTCACAGCGCCAGCACACCGCCCTGGTCGAGGCCGTGCTCGACGGGGACGCCGACGGCGCGCGGGAGATGATGCGGGAGCACTGTGCGGGCACGGCCGCGTTGCTGCGCGGCTTCCTGACGTGAGCGGGGCGGTGCACGGCGACGGCGCGCACGGGTCTTGATTTCCTGGCACCGCCGACACAAAGGTATGAATCCGGTCCATGGAGTGCCTCGCAGCGCTCGCCGTGACGGAAGCCGAGTGGGAGCCCGGCCGGGAACCGTGAAGGAGCACACAGTGGGCAAGCCGCTCATCGGCGTCAGCACCTATCTGGAATCCCGGGCGTCCTGGGGAGTCTGGGAACTGCCCGCGGCGCTGCTGCCCGCCGGGTACCCGCGGCTGGTGCAGGCCGCGGGCGGGCTCGCGGCGATGCTGCCGCCGGACGATCCCTCCCACACGGCGTCGGTGGTCGCCCGCCTCGACGGGCTGGTCGTCGCGGGCGGCCCGGACGTCGAGCCGGAGCGCTACGGCGCCGTGCGCGAGCCGCGCACCGGGCCGCCCGCGCGGGAGCGTGACGCCTGGGAACTCGCCCTGATCCTGGCGGCGTTGGACTCCCGAACGCCGCTGCTCGGCATCTGCCGGGGCATGCAACTGCTGAACGTCGCGCTCGGCGGCACCCTCGTCCAGCACATCGACGGCCACACCGAGGACGTCGGCGTCTTCGGCACCCACCCGGTGACCCCCGTGGCGGGCACGCGGTACGCGGCCGTGGTGCCGGAGCAGACGTACGTCCCGACGTACCACCACCAGGCGGTGGCCCGCCTGGGCGAGGGTCTGCGCGCCTCGGCCCATGCGGCGGACGGCACGGTGGAGGCGGTCGAACTGCCCGGCGACCGTTTCGCGCTGGGCGTGCAGTGGCACCCGGAGATGGGCGAGGACGTACGGGTGATGGCGGCACTGGTGCGCGCCGCGTCGGGGGGCTGAATCCGGGTGCCGGGGTCAGCCACTGGTTCCGGCGCGGCGCGGTGGGCACGGGCACGGGCACGGGCACGCCGGGACGATCCGGGGCTCGGCCCGACGCCCTACGACCTACCGCGCTGAGGGCGCGGCCTGGCTCCCAGTCGGCAGCCGGGCGCCGGTTCGGCAGCTGGGGAGGCCGGTCCGTGGCGCCTTCACTGCACGATGCCAACAACCGCGGTGGCGGCCGACACGAGCGCGAGCCAGGCCGGGGGGACGAGGGCCCGTGTAGCGTCGCCGGCGCGCCGGTGCGCCAGTACCGCGCCGACGAGCAACGCGACGAGTCCGACGGCCGCGGCCGTGCTCAGCGGGGCCCAGGCGAGCCCGACCAGCAGTCCGGCCGCCGCGGCGACCTCCAGGGAGCCGATGGCCTGGAACGTCGTAACGGTGTAGCCGAGACGGTCGGCGGCAACGGTCATCCACCGCGCGCGGAGGATCTTGGCCGAGCCGGTGGTGAGGAACACCGCCGCCAGGGCCACCGAGAGACCGACGAATGTGTAGTGCACGACAACTGCCTCCTTGGGGTGGCACGACAGAGGGTCACACCGAGGCAGCCGCGGACATGCCGCCGTCCACGGTCAGGACGGCGCCGCTGGTGTATGCGGAGCGGTCCGAGGCGAGGAAGGCGATGGTGTCGGCGATCTCGCGGGTGCCGGCGGCGCGGCCGCGCGGGAGTCGCGCGGTGAGTTCGGTGTAGCGGTCGGCATCGCCCAGCCGCGCTTGGGCGAAGCTCCTGAGCAGCGACACGATGCGCTCGGTGTCGACGGGGCCAGGGCTGACGCCGACGACCCGGATGCCGTCGTGCAGGCTCGCTCCGCCGAGGGTGCGGGTGAACGCGGTCAGGGCGGCGTTGCCGGTGCAGCCGGCGATGTAGGCGGCGTCGAACCGTTCGGCCGATGCCCCGATGTTGCTGACGATCACGCCGCCGCCACGCCGTTTCATCTGGAACCTCCGAGGAAACCCCCGCCTTCAGGCGGGGGTGGGGGTACCGCCCGCTTGCGGGGGAGAATCGGACTCCTGCGGAGCGGGGCGGGGAAAGCCGGATCGCCGCCGAGGCGATCCGGCGTCCATCACCGACAACCCGCCACGACTCACAAGTCGATTTGATAGCTTGTGAGTTGTGACCACTGGCGTGAAGCGGGCGTTCAAGTACCGCTTCTGTCCGACCGATGCGCAGGCAGCGGAGCTGTCGCGCACGTTCGGGTGCGTGCGGAAGGTCTACAACTTGGCGCTCGCGGCGCGCACCGAGGCGTGGACACTGCGGGCCGAGCGGGTCAACTACAACGCGACGTCGGCGATGCTGACGGCGTGGAAGAAGACCGAGGAACTCGCGTACCTCAACGACGTCTCCTCCGTCCCGCTCCAGCAGGCCCTGCGCCATCTCCAGACGGCGTTCACCAGCTTCTTCGGCAAGCGGGCGAAGTACCCGCGGTTCAAGTCCAGGAAGAAGTCCCGCAAGTCCGCCGAGTACACCACCAGCGCGTTCCGCTTCCAAGGCGGCCGGCTGACCCTGGCCAAGATGGCCGAACCGCTGGACATCGTCTGGTCCCGTCCCCTGCCCGAGGGCGCCCAGCCGTCCACGGTGACCGTCTCCCAGGACGCGGCCGGACGCTGGCATGTGGTCCTCCTGGTGGAGGACCCCCACGTCCAGCCGCTCCCCGCAACCGATGCGGCGGTCGGGATCGACGCGGGCCTGGACCACCTGCTCACCCTGTCCACCGGGGAGAAGGTCACCAACCCCCAGCACGAGCGGCGCGACCGTAGCCGTCTGGCGAGGGCCCAGCGGGAGTTGTCCCGCAAGGCGCCGGGCGACGGCGCGAACCGGGCCAAGGCGCGCCGGAAGGTCGCCCGTATCCATGCGCGTATCGCCGATCGCAGGCGGGATCACCTGCACAAGACCACCACTCGGCTCGTTCGTGAAAACCAAACGATCGTGATCGAGGACCTGACCGTTCGGAACCTGCTTAGGAACGGTCGTCTCGCCCGCGCCATCAGCGACGCGGCATGGGGCGAGTTTCGCAGCCTGCTGGAGTACAAGGCCCAGTGGTACGGGCGCGAGGTGATCGTGGTCGACCGCTGGTTCCCCTCCTCCAAGCTGTGCTCGCACTGCGGAACCCTGCAGGACAGGATGCCGCTCCACGTGCGCACCTGGACGTGCGAGGGCTGCGGTGTCACCCATGACCGCGACGTGAACGCGGCGAACAACCTGAAGGCCGCCGGGCTGGCGGTGTCGGCCTGCGGAGCCGGTGTAAGACCTCAACGGAGCACTCCGGGCGGGCAGTCGGCGACGAAGCAGGAAACCCCACGGCGCAAGCCGTAGGAATCCCCCTCGGTCACGAGGGGGAGGAAGTCAAGCTCGCGTAGACGTACCGCGTGAGGTTGATGCAGCCGAGCACCTTCAGGTCGAACGCCCGCCGCCAGGCACGGTCGTCGAGGGTGTCGAGCGTTCCGCTGGGAATATCCCCGGCGTTGTTGACCAGGATGTCGGCGTCGTCGAGCCGCTCGGCGAGGGCGCCGACGGTATCCCGGATCCCGCAGATCGGCGGCGTGAACCCACACCGTCACGCCGCACTCCTCGCCCAACTCGTCGGCCAGGCGGCGAAGTGCCGCCGCGTCCCGGGCGACGAGGCGTGCGCGTCGGGTACACCCGCGGCAACCAGATCGGCACCCTCACCGAGACCCTGGCCACCGTGGCGACCGCCCCACCGCGCCGGCTACACCGTCGTCATGTCCCACCGCTCCGGCGAGACCGAGGACGCCACGATCGCCGACCTCGCCGTCGCCACCGGCTGCGGCCAGATCAAGACCGGCTCACTCTCCCGCGCCGACCGCATCGCCAAGTACAACCAACTCGTCCGGATCGAGGAGGAGTTGGGCAGGCAGGCCCGATATGCGGGCGCCGCGGACCTGGGACTGCGCCGCTGACACCGAAACCGGCACCGGCACCGGCACCACGGAGAGCCAGGTCGGCCGCCAGGACTGACTCATACATATGAATATTTGAGCCAAATGAGAAATCCATTGGCATTTCGTAACAGTCAGTGTTTTTCGGTATGTGCGAGTGTCGCCCGGTGGAGGATCAGTGCGTCTCCGGACGAACCGTCCGGAACATGGCGGGGCGTCAGCCCCGACTCGCACAGAGAGGCCTGATCATGATCAACGGGTTGAAAAGGGCTGCGGCCCTGGGAGCGGCGACCGTGGCCCTGGCCACCGGCGCCGTCGTCGGCACGGTCGGCACCGCATCGGCCGCTCCGCAGCACCACCGACCGCCGGTGGCGTCGCACCACTGCGTGCAGAAGGCGGGCTACTGGTCACGAGTGTGGCACCCGGCATACCGGGACCGTCACCACCACCGGCACGCCGGCTACTGGAGCCGCGTCTGGCACCCGGCCCACCGGGACTGCCGCCGCTGACCCAACCGCCGACGCCCTCTGCAGGAGCGACGGCGCGCTGACCGGCCTCCGGCCACGCCCCACGAAGGCGTGCCGGGGGCCGGCCCGTGACGGGAGATGTCACTACCGAGGTTCTGGCTCAACGCCTGCGAAGTGTGGCGGCCACTCGTGGGTGGTGTCGCCGGCGAGCAAGGGCCGCAGAGCGCCGAGAAGCGCGCCGATACAGCTGTCGCGCAGCTGCGTGCGGGTGCAGGTCTCGCGGGTGAGCCAGTCGACGCAGAGGACCCGGACAAAGACCAGCCAGCTCTTCAGGACAGCGGAGACGGCCTCGCGGGCGCTGTCGTGTGCGAGCGGGAGTACGGCCAGCAGCCGCGTGCGGAGTGCGTCCAGCTCGTTCGTCATGATCGACTGAATCACAGGGTCGCCCGCGAGAACCCGGTTCGCGGCGAGGACGGCGTTGCGGTTGGCCACGAAGTAGTCGAGGTGGACGTCCATACCTTGGACGAGCTGCTCCACCAGGGAGTCGGCCGGGTCGAGCCGGGTGTCGACGAGCAGTTGGTCCGCCGCCTGTTGGTAGACGGCCGCGAAGAGAGCGTGCTTACTGGGGAAGTGGCGGTAGAGCAGCGCTCGGGAGACGCCGGCCTCTTGGGCGACTTCCTCCATCAGCACATCGTCGTAAGGGTGTTGGGCGAACAGCCGCGCCCCGACGGCAAGGAGCTGAGCATGGCGGTCGGCGGGGCTGAGTCGCTGGCGGGGAGGCACGAACTCAGACTACTTGACATGTGTCCCCTACGCGCGGAGTCTAGTAGACACATGTCAACTAAGGCTCCATCGCAATGGGTTGGGAGGGAGCATGGCAAGGACGTTGCGCGCGCTCACACAGCTGATGGGCTGGGCGTGCGTGCTGATCGGTGTCTTTCATGTGTTACTCGGCAACGCGGCGATCCCCGGCGCGGGTTCCGCCGGCACCACGGTCGACAGCTGGGGCCGCTTCATGGGAGCGAGCTTCGTCGGCTATGGGCTGGCCTGGCTCTGGGCGGCTCGGCAGCGACCCGTCCCGGCCCGGGCGGTGCGATGGCTGGCCGGCGTCTTCCTGCTGGGTGGCGCGGGGCGGCTGCTCTCGCTCGCCCTTCACGGCTGGCCGCAATGGTTCCAGATCCCGCTGGCGGCGATCGAACTCGGCCTGCCCCCCGTCTTCTTCTGGCTGGCCGACGCGGAGGAACGAACTCTGCGCGGCAGCCCGGAGACCGTGCCCGCCGGGCGGTGAACGCGATGCCGCGCCATTCCCGCCACCGCCCCGGACGCGACCCGCGGGCGGCTCCCTAGAGCGCCAGTTCCTCCGCCATCCCCCGCACCAGCTCCATCGCGCCGCGCTGCAGCCACGGGCCGAACGTCACTCGGGTCGCGCCGAGTGCGCCCAGTTCGGCGGGGACGGGGGTGGGGCCGGTGCCGCCGTAGCGGGCGAGGGCGTTGAGAGGGCCCGGAAGCGCGGCACGCAGGTGGGGCAGGGCGTCGGGCCGGGCGCCGATCGGGTAGACGCAGTCGGCGCCCGCGGCGATGTAGAGGGAGGCGCGTGAGATCGCTTCGGCGGGGTCGGAGACGCCGCGGGCGAAGGTGTCGACCCGCGCGTTGAGGAAGACGGCGTCGCCGGCCGCGTCCCGTACTTCGGCGAGCCAGTCCGCATGCGCACGCGGATCCTTGAGCACGCCGCCCTCGGAGTCCTCGAGGTTGCAGCCGACCGCGCCGGTGTCCAGGAGACGGCCGACGAGTTCGCGGGGCGCGAGTCCGTAGCCGCCCTCCAGGTCCGCGGAGACCGGCACGTCCACGGCCCGTACGATCCGGGCGACCGCGGCGAACATCTCCTGCGCCGGGGTCTCCCCGTCCGCGTAGCCGAGTGAAGCGGCGACGCCGGCACTGGGCACGGCCAGCGCCGGGAAACCGGCCTCCGCGAAGAGGCGAGCGCTCGCCGCGTCCCACGGACCCGGAAGCACGAGCGGATCAGCGGGCGCACGGTCCTGATGGAGCGCGCGGAAGAGAGCAGCCTTGGTCATCGCGCGGCCTCGCACTTCGTTGCGATCATGCCGTCCAGCGTACGGGTGGTATGCGGCCCCCTTCTCCGAAACCGCTGAAGACTTGCCAGGGCGGAACCAACGGACTGATCACCAGCGGATACGTCTGCTGACAGGAGGAGCAGGCCTGCGACGGCTTGAACGATGTCGCTCACGTGCTCACGGCGGCCGAGGTGGCGGGCCGGCGCCCCCACGTGTCGGTTACGCTGCCGGAGGCTACGGGCGTGTGCCGGTCTGCCAGCCCCCTAGGTAGTCGAGAACGCGAGGACAGCACGGTGCTGCGAACGATCGTCCGCCGGTTCGGCCGTGCCGCGGAAGTCGTGGAGACCGAGGAGTACGTGCCACCGGCCGCCACAGCGGGGCAGGTCCGGGTACGCATGCTGCTGGCGAGCGTGAACCCTTCTGACCTGGTGCCGATCGCGGGCGCCTATGCCTCGCGGACCTCGCTGCCCATGGTGCCCGGGTTCGAGGGCGTCGGAGTCGTCGAGCAGGTGGGAGCCGGAGTGGTCGGCCTGGCGCCCGGCCGGCGCGTGCTGCCACTCGGCAGCGCGGGAGCCTGGCAGCAGGTCAAGACCACAGACGCCGCCTGGTGCGTGCCCGTGCCCGACTGGCTGACCGACGAGCAGGCCGCCTGCGCCTACATCAATCCGCTCACCGCCCACAGGATGGTCCAGGCGCATGTTCCCCCGGGCGAGGGGACGACCGTGGTGGTCGACGCGGCGGCATCGGCCATCGGCCGCATGCTGGTACGGATGCTGAACCAGGCGGGCAACCGTGTCGTGGCACTGGTGCGCCACCCACGCGGGCGGGAGCAACTGGCCTCTGCTGTACCCGAGTTGGCGCCGGAGGCCGTCCTGTGTACCGCTGACGCGGGGTGGCGAACCCGGCTGCGTGAGGGGACCGGGCCGCGAGGCCACGATGTCGTGCTGGACGCGGTGGGCGGAAGCCTGGGCGCCGAGCTGGCTGCTCTTCTCGCTCCGCAGGGCACACTCGTCCACTACGGGCTGCTGTCGGGCGAGCCCCTGCCGGCCGACCTGCGGACGCGACGCCCGGATGTGAACCTGATCCTGTTCCGGCTTCGCGACTGGGTTCACGCCGCTGACAGGGAGCAGCTCGGCCTCGCCATGCACGGGGCTTTCCGCCTGGTGGCCGACGGGGTGGCGGCCACCGCCGTTGCCGCCGTCCATGGTCTGCCCGATGTCCGCCGCGCGCTGGAGGCCGACGCCGCTCGGGGCCGCGCGGGGAAGATCCTCCTGTCCCTGCACTGAAGAACACGCCGGTGTCCGGCTGCGCCGCGCCACCGCTCCGGTCCCCTGGCCGCAGGTGCGCTCGACGCGGACCTCATCTCCGAGGACACCCGCCACACGGTGCGGGCGCAGGGACAGGTGGCGCACTCCCTGGGGCCGGTGTGCTCCAGTGCGCCCCGCTGTGGCTCGCCCTGATCCCTGCTAGCTTCCGATTGACTGTCGCTGGCCAGGCCCCGGGGGGCCTGGCCAGTCCGTTCTGCTCAAGGGGGAGCAATCGGATGACGTCCATCCTCATCTTCACCGCCGGAGTGGCGCTGCTGATCTACAGCGCCGAGAAGCTGATCACCTACCTCGTCGGCGCCGCACGCGGCCTGGCGATCTCGCTCTTCCTACTGGCCATCGTGTTCACCGGGATCGAGTTCGACGACCTTGCCTTCGGTGTGGTGCTCAACGTCGAAGGCCTCGACGACGTCGCGCTCGGCGTCGTCTTCGGAACCGTCATCTCACTGTCGGGCCTGGTCCTCGCGATCGCCGCCCTCGTCGCGCCCTGCCGGGTGGAGATCCCGAAGGACTACATCGCGTTGTTCGCGATCGCTCCCCTGGTCCTGATCGGGCCTGCCGTGCTCGGCGAGTTGGGCACCGTCCTCGCGATCGCTCTCGTCCTGCTGTTCGTGCTGTTCGTCGCCTACATCGCCTACCGCGAGTCCCGTCGCGCGGTGCCGACGTTCCGGAGCGCGGAAGTGCTCGAAGCCGTGGACAGTCCCGAGCTCGTCGGCGTCGCCGCCGCCAAGGCCGGGGCCGGTGGGACCGGGGACCGGGACCGTGGCATCGGCGACCTCTACGAGACCGGCCAGGTCGGTGCGGCGAAGTCGAACAACCGGCCGGGGTGGACGCTGTTCCTGCTGGCGGTCCTCGCGTTGATCGGTATCGTCATGGGCGCCTGGATCATGACGAAGGGCACCGAGGGCATCCTGGAGAACTTCGCAATCAGCGGCACCGTCTTCGGGGCGACGATCGCAACGCTGGTGCTTTCCCTTGAGGACATCTTCCTGACCGCGGAGCCGGCCCGGCGGGGCGCACCAGCGATCGGTGTCGGCAACGTCATCGGCAGCGTCGTGTTCTCGGTGACCGCGAAGGTGGGCATCATCGTCCTGGCCGGCGGCACGCTCGTGATCACCCCGGAGATCTTCAGCTGGCACCTGCCGGCCCTCGTGGTGATCAACGGGTTCGCCGCATACGCGCTTCTCACCGGGCACCTGAGGCGCTGGCACGGCGTGGTCCTGCTGGCGGGCTACATCGCCTACTGGGCCATCAGCTTCTCCGTGTTCGGGCTGGTTCCCGTCGACGACGCCCCGGGCTCCGACGACGACGCACGGCGACCGGGCATCCAGGCACCCGCGGTCCCGGGCACCCCCGCAGCGGACCCGAGGGGACACACAGTGACCGGCATGTCACGTTCCGGGGTTGAGTCGTTGTAGCGTCTGCACTGACCGGCATACGGCTCGCGCGGCATCCCACTTGAACTCACCACCGGGAAGAACCACACCATGGCCTCTACGGCACCAAAATCGGTCCAGCTCAAGCTTGAACGTGCGTTCGACGTGAGGGACGCCGACAAGGACGGCTACGTGGACTGGTCGGACTACCAGCAGCTCCTCGACCGGTACTTCAGCACCCTCGACCTCGGCCGGAACGATCCTCGAGCCGGGGGAATCCACGCCTTCTACCAGATGTACTGGCAGGAACTGCTCCGGCACGCGCAACCAAGCAGGCAGCGACTCTCCAAGGACGAGTTCGTCGAGGCCAACCGCCGTGCGAGCATCGACACCAGCCGACTCAACATCATCGCCGGCTGCGGTCACGCGATCTTCGACTGCATGGATCTCGACGACGACAACGAGGTCAGCAAGGAAGAGTTCGAGAACTTCCTGAAAACGGTCTGGGACACCTCCCAGCCCGACGCGACCGAGATCTTCCACAAGATCGACCTCGACGACGACAACAGCATCTCCCGGCAGGAGTTCATCCGGGCCGCACACGAGTACTTCTACTCCAACGACCGGAACTCACCCGGAAGCCTCTTCTTCGGGTACGTCTGACCGTCACAGGCAGTCCGCCGCGAACCCGGTCGGCTCATCGCGATCGTCCCGGGAACTGCACAGCAGCATGATCCGGCAAGCCCTTATGCTGCCGGAATGATCAAGCCGATTGAACTCGTCATATTCGACTGCGACGGCGTGCTGGTCGACAGCGAACGCATCGCCGTCCGCGTCCAGGTCGCCCTCGGCGCGGAGCTGGGCTGGCGACTCACCGAGGACGAGGTCGTCGACCGGTTCATCGGCCGCTCGCATGCCGCCATCCGCGAGCAGGTTGCCGCCCGGCTCGGCCAGGAGACCGCCGCGATCTGGTCGGAACGGTTCGAGCAGCTGCACCGTGAGGCCGTGGACACCGACCTCGCCGCTGTCGACGGGCTGCCCGAGGCACTCGACGCGATCACCCTGCCGACCTGCGTGGCCTCCAGCGGCTCTCACGACAAGATGCGTCACACCCTGGGCCGCACCGGACTCTACGACCGGTTCGCGGGCCGCATCTACAGCGCCACCGACGTCGCCCGCGGAAAGCCCGCCCCGGACCTGTTCCTGCATGCCGCCCGGCAGATGGGGGTCGATCCCGCCGCCTGCGTGGTGATCGAGGACAGCCAACCCGGTGTCCGGGCCGCCCGCGCAGCCGGCATGCGCGCCTTCGGATACGCCGGCGGACTCACCCCGGCCGAACGGCTTGAAGGCCCTGGCACCACCGTCTTCGACGACATGCGCAGCCTGCCCACGCTCATCAGCGAGCAGTAACCCGGGCCGACTCCGTTGACCCTGCGGGCACCCTCAACCAGTCCCGGCCAGCGGGCACTTCGCAGATGCCCGACCCAACAGGCCGCGGATGGCGCACCTCACCATCGCCCCCTCACTGCGGACCGAATCCAGTACGCCCGACCCGGCCTCGCAAGCCGAAGGCCGGCAAGGGGACTTGAGTCGGGGCGCTGATACGGACAGCGGGTCCGGCCCCGCCCGGGCCGTCGGTGCGTCGCCCCTGACTGGGCACGAGCCCGTGGGCCGCAGGGTGAGGGGTCGTCACGGGCAGGCCCGGGCTTGCGGGCCCTCACCTGCTTGACCACCGCGACGGTGGCCCCGATCCGCGCCGGACGGCGGCCGGCTGACGGCACGGACTCAGCGTCCCGGCGGGTCACGGTTGCCGGGACCCCGTCCGTGACCCAGCCGCACTCGGCATCTGACGGGCCCTTCACTCCGGCGCTTCCAGGCAACCCGCTGCCGCACGGGTGAGCAGGCGTCAGAGATCACCTTGAAGGCCTAATCCCCCATCAATCTGCCCTGAAATCAAAAAAGTTTGACGTGCCGTCAGCAATTGAGGAGGCGGGCCTGCGGGCCCTCCGCGTCCCCCATTCGGCTCCCCCGCACCCGTCCTTCCGATATGCCCGAAATGACAGCTCTGGGGGTGGTCATTACGTTCAATCACATGCCGGCTGCACAGCCGGCCCCTCAGAGAGAGGAGCAAGGCCCATGATCATGACCCGTTCCACCGCAGTCACAGCGGCCATCTCCGCCGCTTCCGCACTGGCCGCGACCGGCATCACCTACGCCGCCGCCGCGCCCGAGACGGCCCCGGCCGTCGTCCAGCAGGTACCCGCCCAGGCGCCGATGGGCGGCGAGGGCGGACAGGGCAAGGGCAACGAGGGCGGCGGCGGTGGCGGTGGCCGCGGCGGCGAAGGCGGCGAAGGCAAGCACGGCAAGCGCCACCACGAGATCGGCCGCATCTACATCAACGAGCGCGAGTACTCCGCCCACCCCGACGGCTGCATCACCGTCGTGAGCGGCCTGGGCTCCAAGAGCTTCAACATCCGCAACGACAGCAAGCGCAGGGTCGAGTTCTTCCGCGGCGCGACCTGCGACAACGGCGCCCCCGTCGCCACCGTCGGCCCCTGGAGCGACGCCACCAACGTCAGGGTCGAGCACGTCAGGGGCGGCGTCCACGTCAAGCACGGAGTGGTCGGTAGCTTCCGGGTGGTCAAGCGCCACCACGAAGACTTCGACTTCGGCTTCGACGACGACGACGACTTCTAGACCCAGACACATCCAGACACATCAGAAGCAGCACACGAACCATCCAGAACCCCGGCCCGCCGCAATCGGGCCGGGGTTCTGGCTGTCACGTAAGTGACACAGCGTCAATTTATTGCATATGGGCCGCCGTCCATGCGGCGCTGAAGGTGAGAGGCGAGGGCGTAGAGGGTGCGGTGAGCGGCAAAGGGGACGGCCGCCCAGGGGAGCCCGCAGCGGCTGCGGGTACTGGAACGAGCGCCCCGTCATCGACCCGGGCCCTGCCCGCCCACGCCTCGCGCGAGCACGCCCCCTGCCGAAGGTCGACGTCGGCCGGGTGAGGGGGCGTCATGGGCCCCGCTTCGACTCTCACCCCCTGCTCCCGCCCCAGCCCCCTGCGGGACGGGTGCCCAGTCCACGCCGGACGGCGGACGGCACAGGCAACGGTGTCCTCGCGGGGCAGGACTGCCGGGATCCGGCCCGTAGCCACAGCCCTGCCCATCCCGGAATCTGATGAGTCTTTCGCGCCGCATTTCCAGGCGACCCGCTGCCGCACGGGTGATCAGGCATCAGAGATCACCTTTAAGGCCTAATCCCTCATCAATCTTCCCAGCATTTGCGGCAGTTTGACGTCCCGTCAGCACATGAGGAAACGGGTCTGAGGGTGTTTCGGGTCCCCCATTCGGCTCCCTGACCCCGGCCCTTCCCCTACGCCCGAAATGACAGCCCTGGGGGTGGTCATTACGTTCAATCACATACCGGCTGTCAAAGCCGGCCTCTCTGAGAAGGAGCAAGACGCCATGATCATGACCCGTTCCAAGGTCGTCACCGCGGCCACCTCCGCAGCCGCCGCGCTCGTCGTGACCGGCATCACCTACGCCACCGCCGCACCCGCGCCCGAGGCGGCCCCGGCCGTCGTCAAGCAGGCCCCCGCTCCCGCCTACGCTCCGATGGGCGGCGAGGGCGGACAGGGCGGACAGGGCAAGGGCAACGAGGGCGGCGGCGGTGGCGGTGGCCGCGGCGGCGAAGGCGAGTACGGCAAGCAGGGCAAGCGCCGCCACGAGATCGGCCGGATCTACATCAACGAGCGCGAGTACCGCGCCCACCCCGACGGGTGCATCACCGTCGTGAGTGGCCTGGGCTCCACGAGCTTCAACATCCGCAACGACAGCAAGCACAGGGTCGAGTTCTTCCGCGGCGCGACCTGCGACAACGGCGCCCCCGTCGCCACCGTCGGCCCCTGGAGCGACGCCACCAACGTCAGGGTCGAGCACGTCAGGGGCGGCGTCCACGTCAAGCACGGAGTGGTCGGTAGCTTCCGGGTGGTCAAGCGCCACCACGGCGGCGGCGGCGACTACGACGACGACTTCTAAACCCAGACGCGCCATGCGACCCATATAGAACCCCGGCCCGCCGTAATCGGGCCGGGGTTCTGGTCTCGAACCCCCGAGCACTCAGGCACCCGGGCACCCGGCACTCGCACCTGACGGGTACCGACGGTGCACGTGCCTCGTACACCATCCTAGAACGGCCGGAAGGCGCCACGGGACTGCCCACGCTGACGCCCTCCTGCTTCACCGGTTCACCCCAAAGGGACCCCAAGACAGCACGGGACGACTGATATGAACAATCGCCTGGTGGAGGACGCGAGCGACGACAACTACGTCATGGACATCCTCGACATCACCTGCACCCCCGCGCTACCGCGCCTCGGACACCCGGTCCGCTGGGAAATGGACAGCTACCTCAAAGAGACCGTCGACCTGACCCAGGTCACCTGCAGGGTCATCATGAAGATCGGCCCCATGAAAATACTGGACAAGAGCTACAAGCTGCCCGACCTGCTCGCACGCATGGGCACACACCTCTCCGGCGACACCCACCCACCCGCCGGCCCGTGGAAACAGACCTGGGACCTGCAGATCCCCAGGACGGTACCGGTGGCCAGACACCGACTCCACCTACGCGCCCGCACAGAAGACGGGAAGAACTTCCTCGCCCTCGACATCCCCGTCGCCTTCACCCACAGCTGGACCACCACCAGCGACAACATCAACCCGCCACACCGCCACGCACTCGACAGAGACCTCACCGGAGCACTCTGACCGGTCCCGGCAGCAGGCGGTGCTCCGGCGCCGTACGCGGTACGGGAAGGTGGTCGCCCGCGCCTCTGGGGCGCGGGCGGTGGCTGCCGTGGCTGACGTGCTAGAACCCCAGGTCACTGAGCCCCGGGTGGTCGTCGGGACGACGGCCGAGGGGCCAGTGATACTGACGTTCCTCTTCCTTGATCGGGAGGTCGTTGATACAGGCCAGGCGAACCCGCATCAGGCCCTCCTCGTCGAACTCCCAGTTCTCGTTCCCGTAGGAGCGGAACCAGTTGCCCGAGTCGTCGTGGCACTCGTAGGCGAAGCGTACGGCGATGCGGTTCCCGTCGAAGGCCCACAGCTCCTTGATGAGCCGGTAGTCCAGCTCCCTGGACCACTTCCTGGTGAGAAAGGCGACGATCTCCTCGCGTCCGTTGAGGAATTCAGCACGGTTGCGCCAGCGACTGCCGACGGTATAGGCGAGGGCCACACGCTCAGGGTCCCGGGTGTTCCAGGCGTCCTCGGCGAGACGGACCTTCTCGATCGCGCTCTCCCGGGTGAACGGAGGAACAGGGGGCTTCGGTGCCATGGATTCTCCCAGAACGGTGTGAGCGGGCGTCTTCTGGTTCTCAGCCGCCGCCCGCGGTGGCGGCCACCCGCGATGTGTGGGCGGAGCCAGCGGCGGTGGCGGCTTGGAGGACGAGGTCGGTGACCGCGTCGGGATGGGAGATCATGGCCACGTGGGAGGAGTCGATCTCCACGGTGTGAGAACCGGCGCGCCTCGCCTCGAAGCGTTCCTGATCCGGGTTGATGCTCTTGTCCTGCTTGGCGACGAGGGCCCAAGACGGAATGGACCGCCATGCTGCCGCCTTGGCCTTCTCGGAGAACGCGGCCACCGCGACGGGCCGTTGGGTCGCTGCCATCAGATTCGTCATGCTCTGCGGCAGGTCGGCGGCGAAGACCTCGTGGAGCTTGTCCGGCCGAATGTACATGTCCGTTCCGCTGATGCCGCCGGCACGGTAGGGGACCGACGTGGTGGCGTTCGCGAGGGCAGAGGGGAATCGGGCGGCCAGGGCTGCCGGGCTCTCTCCCTTGTCGGGCATCTGGGCCGCCACGTACACCAGGGACTTGACCCGTGGGTTGCCGGCTGCCGCCGAGCTGATGACGGCGCCACCGTACGAGTGGCCCACCAGGACGATCGGGCCCTTGATGCTGTCCAGCACCGAGGCGATGTAGTCGGAGTCGCTGGACAGACTCCGCAGCGGGTTGGCGGGCGCCACGACTCTGTAGCCGCGGCGTTGGAGTCGCGCGACGACACCGTTCCAGCTGGAGGCGTCCGCGAACGCTCCGTGCACCAGGACCACGGTGGGTTTGCCGCCGCTCGTGTCACCGGCGGCGGCGACCGGGGTTGCCGCGGACGTGCACAGAGCCACCGCGCATCCGGCGACCATGAAGGGTTTCCGACTCGTACGGCGTATGAAGCCGAGTACCAGGGATGCCGTCATGCAGGCCTTCCTTCCCATGGACCCCCACCTCTCGAGCTTTGCGCCATCCGCGTCACGCGGCCCGACGGCAGGGGCCGACGGAGTGAGAACGGCTGAGCATTCGGGTGCAAGAACGCGCCACAGGTTTCCGAGGCGTCGCCGAGGTCGCCGCCGGCTCGCCTGTGACGATCAGCCGGGGAAGCGCACCGACTCCAGCACCCGGGTTGTCTCAGCGTGCCCCGTGTAGTCCAGAAACAGCACCCGGGAGACGGGCAGGTACCACGCCTGGGGTGAGAAGCTGTAGCCGCTCGTGCAGGCGGCCGTCCAGCGGTCGTAGGCCGCCGTGCGGTCGCCCACCGGACGCAGGCCCGATTCAACCGACAGCGACGACGTGCCGCTGGTGATGCCGTTGAAGGACCCGTCCGCGAGGGTCGGCCGGACCGGGCAGGGCTGGACGTCGGTGGCCGCGTACCAGCCGCCGGGCTGACGGGCCGCGTAGGGTCGCAGTTCGTTGCCGGCGATGGCGCCGGACTTGATGGCGATTCCGGCGCAGCCGAGCACCGTGGGCAGCCCGGCCCGGTGTACGGGCTGCACGCAGGCATCGTTGCCGTACTGCGTCAGCGTCCAGCCCGGGGGTATCTCGAACGTCAGCCGGGCGAAGGCGCCACGGGGCCAGACGGCGCGCGTGCGGGGCGTGGCCGTGCTCTTGACGGGTGCTGGTTCCGGTGTGGGGCTGGACGTGGTGCGCGCGGGGGCGGGGCTCGGCGATGCGCTCCGCGAGGGGCTTGCCGAGGGGCTCGCCGGTGAACTCGCTGATGTCTTCGGGGTCGTGGAGGCCCCGGCCGGCGGCTCTGTTCCGGCGGCCGCGGGCTTCACCGACGCGGCCCCCTCATCGGCCGGGCCGCACGCGCTCGCGGCGACGGCCACGGTCAGGCTCGCGGCAGCCAGCAGCAGGGGTCTGAGGCGCTTCTTCATGGAGTATCCCTTCATCGCAGGCAGGAGTGTGCCATCCCTCGGCCGGGAGGCATCTCACACGTACATAACGAAGTCCCGCCTCGTCATGGATGGTTGCCGCGGATGATCGTGCTCCCCTGTGCGTCCCAGAGTGCTCCCAGCGCCAGCAGCTCGGCCCGGTACTCGATCCGGTCGACCCACTGGGCGGGCCAGGCCTCCGCGCCCAGCCAGGCGCCCGCAAAAGCGCCGGTGAGGCAGGCGATCGAGTCCGAGTCGCCGGAGGAGCAGGCGGCTCGGCGCAGGGCGGTGACCGGCTCGTCGGGGAAGAGCAGGAAGCACAGAAGGCCGGTGGCGAAGGCCTCTTCGGCGACCCAGCCCGCACCGGTGGCCAGGCACGGGTCGGCCTCCGGTGAGACGGTGCGCACGGCCTCCTGGAGCCGGTCGAGGATCTCCAGGCACTCGTCCCAGCCGCGCGCGATGAAGTGCTCGGGGGTGGGGTCCTGGGAGCGGGTCCACAGGTCGCCGAGCCAGGTGTGGTGGTAGCGGGTGCGGTTGTCGTGGGCGTATGTGCGCAGTCGGGCGACGAGCCCGGCGGGGTCGGCGCCCTGGGCGAGCAGCCGCACGGCGCGGGCGGTGAGGTCCGAGGCCGCCAGCGCCGTCGGATGGCCGTGGGTGAGCGCGGACTGCAACTGGGCCGCGCCGGCACGCTGTTCGTCGCTGAGCCCGGGTGCGAGTCCGATGGGGGCCACACGCATGTTGGCGCCGCAGCCCTTGGAGCCGATCTGGCTGGCCTCCTGCCAGGACCGTCCGTCCGCCTTCAGCAGGGAGCAGGCGGTCAGGCAGGTCCTGCCCGGGGCCCGGTTGTTCTGCGGCGACTGGTACCAGTCGACGAACTCCTCGCGCAGCGGCCGCACCAGCCGTTTCGGGGTGAGCATGCCCCGGTCCATGGCGGTCCTGAGCGCGTGTCCGAGCGCGAGGGTCATCTGCGTGTCGTCGGAGACGAACGCGCGCTGCGGGAGTTCCATCTCCCGCCATGGACCGCACTTGGCGAGGATCGAGGGCACGTCGTTGAACTCGGTCGGGAAGCCGAGGGCGTCCCCGAGGGCGAGTCCGGTCAGTGCTCCGGTCGCGGCGCGCTTGCTCACCGTCGTCGTGGTCATGCAGGAAGCCCCTTCCCCCGTTTATCGTCAGGACGACCATAAGCCGGGGAGGAGGCTCCTCACAACCTCCGAAGCCGATCCGACCTGGCCCGACCTGACCTGGCCCTCCCGGCCCGTGGTCGACGATGCCGCGATGAGAACGCGCTCGCATGGCAGGTCGTCCCCTCCCTACACTGACGGGCATGGCATGCCGCATCAGTGAGTTGGTCCTCGATGTCACCGACCCCGAACGCCTCGCCGTGTTCTGGAGCGAGGTCCTCGGCTATGTCGAACTCGACCGGGAAGACGACGGAAGCATCGAGATCGGGCCGCCCGACACCGGCTTCGGCGGCCCGCGGCCCACGCTCGTCCTCAGCCCCAGCAGCGATCCGCGGACCGCGAAGCTCCCGCTGCACATCGACGTCAACCCCACCGACCGCGACCAGGACGCCGAGCTGGAACGGCTGCTCGCTCTCGGCGCCAGGCCCGTCGACGTCGGCCAGACCGGCGGCGAGGACTGGCACGTCCTGGCCGACCCGGAAGGCAACGAATTCTGCCTCCTGCGCACCCGGGTCCAACCCCTCTGACCACGTCCCTGCCGGCAGGCGGGGCCGAAGCCGCAGGGGCGTCACTCCCCCACCGCGCCGCTGCCGTGCTGCCGCGACAAGTTCAGCGGAGCGCCCCGCCGTCGCAAGCGCGATCGGCCGTGGGCCGACCGAAAGTGATGGTCGGCGGGCGCCAACGCGGGCAGGATGGTCGCCATGACCGTTGAAGGCTCCTCCATCGACTCCACCAAGCCCAGCATCGCCCGCGTCTACGACTACCTGCTCGGCGGCAAGGACAACTACGCCGTGGACCGGGAGATCGGCGACGTGTTCAAACGCGACCTTCCCGGTTCGGTGGCCATCGCCTTCGCCAACCGCGCGGCGCTGACCCGGGCGGTCGAGGAGATAGCGACGACCACCGGTGTACGGCAGTTCATCGACCTGGGCAGTGGTCTTCCGACCGCCGACAACGTCCACCAGGTCGCGCAACGCCACGCTCCCGAGTCCCGGGTCGTGTACGTCGACACCGACCCCCAGGTGCTGGTCCACGGCCGGGCACTGCTGGAGGAGAACGAACGGACCCGGGTCGTCCCCCTCGACGTGCGGAACCCCGAGGACATCCGCACCCACCCGGACACCCTGGACCTGATCGACTTCGAACGCCCCGTCGCCGTCGTCTTCAGCGCCATCCTCCACCACGTCAACGACGAGGAGGACCCGGCCGGAATCGTCCGCTACTGGCGCGACCAGGTGCCCTCGGGGAGCTACTTCTTCGTCAGCCACTTCCGTTCCGGCAACAACCCGGAGACGGCGGAGGCCGAGAGAGTCCTCCAGCAGACCTTCGGCCGCGGCCGGTGGCGCACCGACGAGGAGATCGCCTCCCTGCTGGACGGCCTGGAGATCCTCGAACCCGGCATCGTTCCTGCGCCCCTGTGGCGTCCCGACGTGGTTGAGGACCCGTGGCGTGGTGGCGGCGAACGGGAACTCACCGTCTGGGAGCACCTGATCGCTGCCGGGCTGGCCCGGAAGGCGTAGCCTCGGGGCTGTCACCTGGTGAGCCTCGGGTGCGATCGCTTCCCCCAGGGACCCACCCCGAAGGATGAAGAGGGCATGACACGTCTGCCCACCGGTGCCGCCAAGAATTAACGCATACGGTATCCCGATGGCTTCTCAGCGTATTCTCCTGCCGCGCTCGACACCGGCCGCGTCGGGGATGTCGTCCCGTTCGATCGCCGCGCTGCTGGACCGGCTCGAAGCACCATCCGTCGAGTGTCACTCCATCATGGTCGTACGCCACGGTCACGTCGTCGCCGAAGGGTGGTGGGCGCCGTACTCGGCCGAACGCCCGCACCTTCTCTACTCGCTGACCAAGTCGTTCACCTCGGTCGCCGTGGGGCTCGCGATCGCCGACGGGCTGCTCTCGCTGGACGATCGGGTGGTGGATGTGTTGCCCGACCACGTTCCGGACGACATCTCGGAGCAGGGACGCCGCCTCACCGTTCACCACCTGCTGTCCATGACGGCCGGCCACCGAGCGGACAGCCTCGCCGAGGCCTGGCAACGGGAACCGGGCGACCTGGTGAAGGGCTTCCTGCGCGTACCGTTCCCTGAGGCCGAGGGAACACGGCACGCCTACGACAATCCGACCACCTTCATTCTGGCCCGGATGGTGGAACGGGTCACGGGCCGCGGCCTCCCGGAACTGCTGGACGAACGCCTCTTCAAGCCGATGGGTGTCGACCACGCCGAATGGGACCGTGTGGCGAGCGGTGCCGCCTTCGGATTCCACGGACTGCACCTCACGACCGAGGCCGTCGCCGCCTTCGGCGAACTGCTGCTGCGCAAAGGCCTTTGGGGTGACCGGCGGCTCGTCCCGCGCGAATGGGTGGAGCTCGCGACCAGACGGCACATCGACACCTTGCAGATCGAGGACTGGTCGGAGAATCCCGACGCGTTGTGCGGGTACGGCTACCAGTTCTGGATGTCGCGTCACGGTTACCGCGGCGCCGGCGCCTTCGGCCAGCTGTGCGTGGTCGTCCCGTCGCACGACCTCGTGGTCGCCGTGACCGGCGCCGTAACGCAGGAAGAGGCAGTGCTCGACCCCTTGTGGGAGTGCCTGTTACCCGACATGGAGGACGCGGGAAGCATCCGGGACGACGAGATGCTCGCCGATCGCCTGCGGCGGCTGTCATTGGCACCGGTGCTGGGTTCGGCCGCCCCGGGGCGTTCCGTCAAGGCGAGACTCGACGCCTCCGCCGAGGGTTCGGCTCTGCCCGACGGAACCACGGTGAGCGTCGATCCCCTGGACGATGGATGGCTCCTTCGTCTGGGGCCGTTGCTCAACGTCGAGGTCGGCCACGGCGAATGGCGGGAAAGTTCACCGCTCGGCCGCCCTGTCGTCGCGGCCGGCGCCTGGCAGGGCAACACGTTCGTCGCCGAGCTGTACGTCATCACCACACCGCACCGGGTTCGGCTGTCGATAGACGCCGAGGCCGGAACAGCGACGGCAACGTGGAACATCGTGCCCCTCACCAGCCCCAGTCTGGCGTTGCATGTGCGGTCACCGCTGATGACACGACCCGACGTCGCGTAGGTGATGCGCCTCGTCCCGGTCACGTCAGGGGCGGGCCGCCCGGTGTGCGGAGGGCCCGGCGGCAGACGGTGTGGGCGGTGGCCACGACTGCCAGGGCTCCAGGAAGATCGGTGCATGGATGACGTACGCGAGAGCTTGGATCGACTGAGTGGGAATGACCAGTTGGCAAAGGAGTGGCTCGCTGGGCTGGCATCGAATCACGCTCTACCCCCTTCGGTGCTGGCGCGGTTGCTCACCGTTGAAGAACTGCCTTGCCCCTCCCACTGGCTGACCTGGTGTTCTCTGGACGCGGAGCGCACGGCCGTGCTCGTGGCCTCACCCCAGATCGACCACCGGCTTCAGGCCGCGGAGAACCCGAACGCCGACGTCGACGTACTGGCGCGCCTTGCCCGTGACCCCGCTCCCCGGGTCCGCTTCGTCTACGCGGCGTCCTTGGGCGACTTCGGTCGGCGCATACCCGAGGGAGTGCCGGACATCCTGGCGGGCGACAGTGAGGCAAGGGTCCGGCGGATGGCCACGCTGTGGAACCTGCCCATGCCGGTGCGGGAGCGGCTCGCCCAGGACGAGGACGCCGCAGTGCGGGCTGGGGCTCTCACCGCGGAGTTGTGGCCACGGCTGGCGGCCACCGTACGCGAGAGCCTGCTCGCCGACCCCGCGCCCCAAGTCCAGGACGCCATCGCCGCGTTGTTCCCGAGCGAGCCGGAACCCCTGCCCGCCCCGGCCGTACGTGTCCAGGATCCCGACCCCGCCGTACGGATGAAGGCAGCCCAGGACCCTGAGGTTCCGACCGCCCTGGCCCTGGAGCTTGCCGAGGACCCCGACGACGCCGTCCGGCTCGCCCTCTCGATGCGCGAGGACCTCACCGAACAGCAACGCGCCGCCATCGCCTACGTCGTGCCGGACGGCTACCACTCGCTGCCGAGCTGGATCGTGGAACGCGGCCATGAACCGGACGTCGCCCGCCGTGCCGCCGCCTCCGGGCATGTCCTCCTGCGGCGCAGCATCGCCAGGCAGCACCATCTGCCCGCCGACGTGGTGGACCGCCTGGCCCAGGACGAGGACTTCTTCGTCAAACTCACCCTGTGCGAGTCGTGCCGGCAGGCCCCGCACGACCTGGTGCTGGAGATGTACGCCCACTGGCACGGCCTCAAGCGGGAGTTCCTGCGCTCCCACCCGAACTTCGTCAGACCCGGCCTCGCCCGCTTCGCCGACCACGCCAACCCGCGGCTGCGTCACGCCGCGCTGGACGACCCCGAAGCCGGCCCCGAACTCGTCCTGCGACTCGTGGACGATCCAGACGTCGGCTGCTGGGCACTGCGGGACCCCCGCCTGCCCAGCCGCGAGCTGCACCAGCGCCTCGGCATGGTCGGCTCCGCCCGCCACGCCGCGGCCAATCCAGCCCTGCCACACGCCACGATGCACCAACTCCTCGACCTCGCCGGAGTAGCCACGCTTCCAGAGAGCTGAACCGAGCCGGCTTCGCTCATGAGAGGCGCGCTCGCATCCGCAGCGAGAAGGGCATCCGTTGGGGCGGACGTCCCCTCATCGATGCCGCTTGACCGGGGCCAGTCATACGTCGAACACCCCGCCTACCAGCAGGAATGGCGCCCATAGCCCCGGCAACGGTGCGCGGCCGAGTCCTGGGGACTGTCTCCTTGAAAGAGATCTGCTTCGGTCAGTGCCGCCGACTGGCGATCCTGCAGGCGCGGATACGGCTGGGGGTCTACGAGCGGTCGGTGAGGAGGTTGGCGGCGAAACCGAGGAAGGCCACGCCGGTGATCTGTTCGAGGCAGCGGCGGAACGCGGGACGATGGATGCGCTCGCTCAGCGCCGCGGCGGCACGGGTAAGAAGCCAGTACCAGGCAGCCAGCTCGATCACGTCGATGGCGGTGAAGAGCATCGTCGCGCTGAACATCTGTGCGTCTCGCGGGACGAACTGCGGGATCAGGCTCATGTAGAACACTCCCGCCTTGGGGTTGAGGAGATTTGTTCCCAGGCCAACGCGGAATGCCGCGAAGCGGCCGGCCGGGACAGTGGTCCGCCCTGCCGGTTCAGGGTCGGCGGGCTTTCTGGAATGCCAGAGTGCCGTGGCTCCCAGGAGGACGAGGTAGGCGGCGCCGCACACGCGGAGTGTGTCGTACGCCAGGTGGGACGCGGTCAGCAGGGCCGTCAGGCCCGCGGCTGTCGCGATGCCCCAGCCCATGCAGCCGGCGAGAATACCCAGGGCGGCGGCCAGTCCGCCCTGCCTGCCCTGAGCCACGGACATTCGGACAACGAGCAGCGAGTCGGGACCGGGTGCCATGTTGATGAGCATCGCCACGCCAGCAAAGGCCAGCCCGGCAGCGATCATAGGGTGCGTTCAGGGGCTCCCAAAGGGCATGGTGCGTAGATACGAAGGGAGTTCAGAAAACCACGGCCGCAAAAGAACAGGCAACCGGTATGTGGCCGGGACTCCACGGCCGCGATCCCCGAGTAATTGTCAAGATCTCTACCTGCAGGCATAGCCCTTGCTCGGCCAGGACCGGCACCCCGTTGCCGTGGCTAGACCGTCATGCCCAGCAGGTTTCGGAACGCCTCGGCGCCCTGCGGCGTCACCTTTACCGCGCGTCCGGTGCCGACTGGCCGTAGCCACTGCCGATGCAACGCTGTGGAGCACAGGGCCGCGCCCAGCGCGCCGGCGAGATGCGGTCGACGCTCCGTCCAGTCCAGACAGGTCCGCACCAAGGGGCGCCGGGCACCTGGTGGCTGCTCGTATCCCAGGGCGTCGGCCAGCCATGCCCGGCCTGCCGCCGTGACCGCGAGCCCAGAGTCGGTAGCGACCAGTCCTCGCGAGATCATGGCGTCGGCCAGGGCCACACCCAACTGCCCCGCCAGATGGTCGTAGCAGGTTCGGGCGTGGGCTTCGGCGCTGAGCCGCACAGACTCGCGCAGATTCTGCGGACGGGGGGTGTCCGAGGCGAACGGGGCCAGGGCTTCGACGAGGGCGGCTGCCTCCGTGCCTGCCAGCCGAACATAGCGGTGCCGGCCTTGGCGTTCCTCAGTCAGCACTCCACCCTCGACGAGGCGGGAGAGCTGCTCGCTGGCGGTAGAGGGCCGCACTCCCGCATGCCGGGCGAGCTCGCCCGCCGTCCAGGCACGTCCGTCAAGCAGGGCCTGACAGAAGACCGCCCTGGTGCGGTCGGCGAACAGGCCGGCGGTCTCGGCGAGCGAAGGCATGCCGTCATGATGCCGCAGGGATGGTTCGGGCAGGGCCGAACTGTTCCGCACCTAGCGTCAGGGCCATGACGCACACGATGCACACATTCAATCGCTATACGGACGTGTGGGCGGCGCTCGCGGACCCGGCGCTGGTTCCGGAACTGCCGGCCGCGGACGGTGGCCCCGCTGGGGAGAGCGTCGCGTGGCTGCGGACCACCGTGGCCCGATTCAGTTCTGGTGAGCCGCATCGGCGGCGCAGAGCCCTCGTGGAGGCCGAACTCGCCCGGCTGGAGCCCGCCGCTCTGCGGAGGGCCGTGACAGCCGGCACCGAGGGGGAGGTCCGGTCACGGGTGGTCCATGCTCTCGCCGAGGCCCTGGGGATGCCGGAGCCCCAGGTGGTCGCGGAGGCGGTAACCGTCGTGGCCAAGGTCTACTTCGGGGGCGCGGACCTTCGAGCAACTGGCGAACGACTACAAAGCCATGGACCCCTGGGACTCCCGCTCGGCCGGCCTGGCATACGCGCTGCGAGTCCTTGGCCAGTCATACGCCGAACACCCCGCCTACCAGCAGGAATGGCGCCCATAGCCTTTCAAGGAGACAGTCCCTAGCAGTAGCCGTCCACCCTGGCGCCGGCTGGGGCGAGGGTGGGCCAGGGATGCCCTGCTCTGTCGGAGGCAGCGGACCGTAGGAGGTCAAGAAGAGTGCACCCCGGATAGCCCCGGAAACTCGCGTAGGCGCCCCGGTAGTAGCAGTTCCAGTAGCTCACGACCCGTCGTTGGGTGCGTGCGAAGAAGGCCGGGTTGTTCACAATGAACTGCCCGTAAGCGAGGTGGCCGCAGGTGCCGGGCGTGTCGAGATCACGGAGCTCATCGCAGATGACGACCAGGATCTCCAAGACGTACTCGCCAACCAGTTGCACGACGTAGGGGACAACCCATGGGTCCGTGGAACCAACGACCTTCTCCAGGTGACGCTGTCTGACCACCCCGTCGCAGTGCCTTGAGTACAGGCAGTGCAGAAGCTGTTGTTGGCGTGACGAAAGCGACGCCACCGTGTCGGTCGGCGGCTCGTCGTTGTAGAGGCGCCCGGGGATCAGAACCTGCCGGCCCTCCACAGCGACCGAGAACGAGGCGTGCGGCTGGAGCCGAGAATCAGGCATCACCGCCAGGACTGCCTCGACATCCCTTGCAAGCTCGGCGGGGAACGCCGTGATCAACGGATTGCTGCTGTCGGAAAGCGGCTGCACGAGCCGAGCATAGACGGATGCCTCGGCCACGTGGCTGGGTCAAAGTCCCGTCCGCCCGACGTTGTGCGGTGCGCACGCTTCCCAGGGCGTTCCGGGAGGGACGGGCTCCGCGGTACCGCGCCGCGCCACGAACACGAACTCGCTGCCCGGCCGGTCGGGTGCGTCGCGTACGTCCTCGACGACGAAGCCGTGCTCGTGCAAGTCCCGCTCGATCTCCGTACGTTCGCGGAAGCGGAGTGTCGATTCCGAGATCAGTACGTCCCCGTCCGCAGCGAACACGTGCGTACCGCGGAAGCTCACCAGCGGCAGGCTCACGTCCGTCAGCTCGGCCCAGGTCTCGACGTGACCGACGCCCGGGATGTCCGTCATGCGGTACGTGGTCTCGCGCGTCCACTCCGCCCACTCCTCCCACACACGCTGCGCCGGATCGCGCGACTCGAAGACAAGCCGCCCGCCGGGCCGCAGCGCCTCGTACGCGCCACGCAGCGTCGTACGCCACGCCTGCGGATCGGCGATCGCCTGGGCGACGTTCCCGGTCATCGTCACCAGGTCGATCTGCAGGGGCGGCAGGTCCCCCGCGTCGCCGTCGAGCCAGCGCACCCGCTCCGCGCCCGGCTTGCCACGCGCGACGTCGACGGACGCCCGCGCGGGATCGATCCCGGTGACCGTGATCCCGCGCTCGGCGAGCAGCAGCGCGAACACGCCCGTACCGGACCCGATGTCCAGCACGGACCGTGCGCCGAACTCCTCCGCCATCGCGAGATACGCGTCGAGATCGCTGCGGTCCGGATCGAGTGGGTCGTAGAGGGCGGCCAGGCGCGGATGCCCGAAAGTTGCGTCAACCATGGAGGAGAACGTATGCAGCCCCGAGCTCGCGCGGCCACTGCTTTTTCGGGTTACGGCGCCAAGCCGGGCGCGGCGAAGTGCGCCGCTGATCCCGGCGCCCCTATCGGGCACGGCCGTACCGCAGCGAACCTCGGCCAGGCCGCTTACACCGTGTCCTACGTGGTGAGGCGGAGGAGTCTGACGGCGGTTCGGCTACCCCAGCACGTCGGCGTACACGATCATCCCGGCCCACCGGCTGATCCGGGTGGACATGGACATCGTGGAGAGCGGTAGGGACGCACTCGGGCCCTATGCGACGGCGGACGCGTCGCTGTGGGGCGACGACAGGTGCATCTACCGCGTGCGCGGGCTGGGCGTGCGCGTGGTGTCCGACGCCGCTCCCGGGCCCGCGCCCGCGCCGTGACGTGGGCGCCCGGTCGTCCCGCGCCGGCTCCCCGGGCCTGTCGTCCGGCATCTCGCCGGCCCGGCGGTGGGGCCCGGGCGGCTCTTCACGGGCCTCGTTCCGTCGTCGGCAGCAGGACGACCAGCCGGGCGCCGGGCCGGTTGTCCTCGATGCGCGTGCTGCCGTGGTGAGCCGTGACGGTGTCACGGACGATGGCGAGGCCGAGACCGCTGCCGCCGGTGTCCCGGGCCCGGGCGTCGTCGAGCCGGGTGAAGCGCCCGAAGACGCGTTCACGATCGGCCTCGGGGATGCCGGGCCCGTCGTCGGCGACGATCAGTTGCGCGGTGTCGCCGAGGGTGCGGAGGCTGACGTCGATCCGGGTGCCGGCATGGCGCACCGCGTTGTCGAGCAGGTTGCGTACGACACGGGCGAGGGCGTCCTCGTCGCCCGCCACACGTGCCGCGCCGACGGCGTGCTGGTCGATGACGAGCCGGGTGCGCCGGCGGGCTTCGCGCACCTCGGTGAAGACGATCTCGTCGAGGTCGACGGGGCGGGCCCGCGGCCGTGGCCGGGCGTCGAGCCGGGCGAGGTGGAGCAGGTCGTCGACGAGCCGGGTGAGCCGTTCGGTCTGCGGGAGGAGCCCGGTGGCGAGGGACCGCCCGTCGGTCAGGCCGGGGTGCTGGGCCGCGACGGACAGGCGGGTGTGCAGGGTGCTCAGCGGGGTGCGCAGTTCGTGGGCCGCGTCCGCGACGAACCGCCGCTGCCGCCGCGTCGACGCGTCCAGCCGTGCCAGCAGGTCGTTGAGGGTCGTGGCCAGCCGGCCGAGCGCGTCGTCGGCGGGCGATACGTCGAGGCGGCGGCTCAGGTCGGACGCGGTGATCTCGGCGGTCTGGGCGCGCATGCCCTCCACGGGGCGCAGCGCACGCCCGGTGAACAGCCACACGACTCCGGTGAGGGCGGCGACAACCGCCGGCACCCCGGTCGCCAGACCGACGGTGAGCCGGGCCAGACCGCGGTCGACGCTCCCCGTGGGGAGGGCCACGTAGACGGTCACCGGGTCGCGGGCGGTGCCTGCCGGGATGCCGACGGCTCGCCAGGTCCCGCCCGGCCCCACGGGGATGTCGGCGACGGTGCGGGCGTGCGGGGTGGCGGACCGGCTCGCCGGGAAGGTGAACGCGGGCGGGCGGCCCCGCAGGTTGGCCGAGCTGGCCAGCACCTTCCCCTTTCCGGCGATCACCTGGACGGCGGCTCCCCCGTGGTCGGCGACGGGCACGTCCGCGCTGTCCCTGTCCGCCGCGACGACCTGGGCTCGTTGCAGGGCGGCCTGGTCGAGTTCGCCGATCAGGCTGGCGTGCAGCCAGACGACGAGCAGCACGGCGGCTCCGGCCAGCCCGATGGCGATGACCGCGGCGGCGGCCGCGGTCAGGCGCAGCCGCAGTGACCGGCGGGCCCACCAGTACCGGATGCCCGCGGTCATCGTCACCCCACGCCGTCGCGCAGCCGGTAGCCGGCGCCGCGGACGGTCTCGATGGTCCGGCGGCCGAAGGGGGCGTCGATCTTGCGGCGGAGGTAGCCGACGTAGACCTCGACGATGTTGGTGTCGCCGTCGAAGTGCTCGTCCCACACGTGGGTGAGGATGTCCGTCTTGCTGATCACCTCGTCGGGGTGCCTGAGCAGGTATTCGAGCAGAGTGAACTCGCGCGCTGTCAGGTCGATTTCGCGGTGTCCACGACGGCAGCGGCGGCGCGCGGGGTCGAGGGTGAGGTCTCCGGCGGTGAGGACGGCGGGGCGGGCGGGCGCTCCGCGCCGCAGCAGGGCTCGGAGATGGGCGACGAGCACGACGTAGGAGAAGGGCTTGCTCAGGTAGTCGTCGGCGCCGAGGTCGAGGGCGTCGGCCTCGTCGTACTCCCCGGCCTTCGCGCTGAGTATCAGCACCGGTGTCCAGGTCTGGGCGGCCCGCAGGCGTTTGAGGACCTCGTACCCGGACAGGCCGGGCAGCATGATGTCGAGCACGATGACGTCGTACGGCTCGTGCAGGGCCCGCCACAGTCCGTCCGGGCCGTCGTGGACCACGTCCGAGACGAATCCCTCGGCGGCAAGCCCGTCGGCGATCGCCTCGGCGAGTGCCTGTTCGTCCTCAATGATCAGCGTCCGCATCGCAGCCTCTCAGGAACCACGATAGCTCCGGACCGGAGCGGCTTCCTGGGAGGCGGTCGAGGAGTGGGGGCGGCCCACGGGCAGGGGCCGTACTCACGGGGTGGGGCATCCCTTCCGTCCTTCAGTCCTTCCGTCGTTCAGTCCTTCAGTGCCGATTCCACCAGGTCCACGGCCAGGTCCAGGGTGTGGTGCACGGGCAGGCCGTGGTCGGTGTACCAGGCGGTCGTGGCCTCGGGGTGGGGACCGGTGACCGCGACCCGTCCGCGGCCGAAGCGGGTCGCGAGGGCGGCGGGGGCGCCGTTGTCGTAGGTGGCGAGGACGGTGGCCTCGGCGTGCTCGTCGAGGACGAAGAGCGGGCCGTCCTGGAAGAACACGGTCCGGGGCCGGCCTCTCCAGGCCACCGTGACCAGGGTGTCGCTCTCGTCGTGGACGGTGGCCCCCGGGGAGGAGATGTACTGGTCGGTGTCGCCGGGCAGCAGGCCGAAGCCCGGTGTGGCCCCGGCGAGGTAGCCGCCGAGGCAGAACCCGAGGTAGCGCCCGCCGTCGCGGACGAAGTCGCGGATCTCCCGGCGCCGCCGCCGCAGTCTCCGGTAGGCGGAGGCGAGCGTGCCGCCGCCGGGCTGGGCGTACAGCAGGGCCTGGGAGAGGGTCTCGGCCGACAGCGCGAGCGCCTCGTCGGGGCCGGTGAAGCGGACGTCCAGGTCCCACGGCCCCGAGGAGAGCAGTCCGGCGACCGCCTCGGGGCAGCCGGGCAGCGAGGCCGGGCCGCGGTAGACGAGGGCGAGGGGACGGCGCCCGGCGGCCCCGGAGTGCGTCAGGTGTGTCATGGCGGCCTCACGGTGGGTACGTCGCCGGCTCGGCGGGGGCCGTCGCTCCGCCGTCTCCTTCGGCGGGGAGTCCGTGCCAGCTCGTTCCCGGCGTCAGACGCTCGCCCTTCATCACCAGGGACAGCGCCCCGAGCCGGACACCGGCGCCCACCTGCGTGTCGTAGAGCACGACGGTCCGGGTACCGACGCTCGCGGCGGGTCCGACGGTCACCGTCGACATCTTCATCACACGGTCCTCGAACAGGTGGGTCTGCAGGGACACGTGCATGCCGATCGAGGCGTCGTCGCCCACCTCGACGAGGTCGAACTCGGTGAGGTACGTGGTGCCGATCCAGGTGCGCCGTCCGATGCGGGCACCGAGCCCGCGCAGCACCGGCGGCAGGAAGGGCGTCCCCACCAGGGCGCCCACGCCCGCGGGTACCGCCGCCGCCTCGAAGAGGCCGGTGACGAATTCCGTGCGGCGCACGAACAGGCTCCACAGGGGCTCCACCCGGGGCCGGTACCGTCCGGCGACGGCCCACTTGGCCAGCACGCAGCACCCGATGACGGCCAGCACCGCGCAGGCGCCGAACAGCGGCGACACGAGCAGCGGCACCCACGGCCCGGCGCGGCGGGCGGTGTCCGACAGGGCGAGCAGGTACAGGAACGCCGCGGCCGTGAGCACCGACATGGGCAGGGTGGTGCGGAAGAACTCGATGGCCAGGCGGCCGAGCACGGCCCCGCGGGTGGGCCGGAACGTCTTCTCCTCCGGATAGGACCCGCTGTCCTGGCGCACCGGCAGCCGCAGGGCCGGTGAGCCCAGCCAGGTGCTGCCGGCGGGCACGCGCGCCGGGGGCGGCACCGTGCCCACACCGACGAGCGAGCCCGGGCCGAGCCGCGTGCCGGCCGGGACCAGCGCCGCGTTGCCCACGAAGGCGCGTTCGCCGATGTCGGTGGGCTCGACGGCCATGCGCCCGGCCGCGAACGCGGCGACGCCGACGCCGGCCATGTCGGCGACGAAGCTGCCGTCGCCGAGGGTGAGCAGGTCGGGGTCGAGGTGCGCCGCGGTGGAGACCTCGGCGCGCCGGCCGACACGGGCGCCGAGCAGCCGCAGCCAGGGGACGGTGTAGAGCGTGGCGTAGAGGGAGTTGGTGAGGGTGAGGCTCTGCTCCAGCAGCTTGTCGGCGATCCACTTGCGCACGCCCAGCGCCGAGCGCGCGGGATGGATTCCGGTGGGGGTCCTCGGCAGGACCGCCCGCTTCCCGGCGGCGACGACCAGGCACACCGTGACCACGAGGACCGGGCCGGACAGCGCGGCCGCCGCGAGACCGGCAGGTGCGCCGCCGTGCGACCAGGCCCACCAGAGCAGGGCGGCACTCGGCAGGGCCGTGACGACCACGATGGACTCCAGCAGGACCAGACCGAGCACGACGGCGGCCAGGTGCCGGGGCCGCCAGCGGTCCGCCTCGGTACGGTCGCGCAGCATCGTCTCGACGAGCGGGGCGAGTGCTTCGACCGGGCGGGCCGGCGATCCGGCGCGGCGCGCCCCGGCCGGGACGGCCTCGCCCGGGCCGGCCACGGACTGCTCGCCGAGCGCGGATCCGGGGCCCAGGCGGGCGCCCGGTTCGAGGACCGCGTTGGCACCGACGTACGCCCTCTCGCCGACGGTGATCGGGGCGACGGTGACCCATCCGTCGGCGACCTGCCAGGGGCGCAGCGTGGCGCCGTAGCCGATGGTGGCGTCCCGGTCGACGCGCAGCAGCGTGGGCAGGCCGACGAAGCCGGTGGCGATGGCGGTGCCGGGGCCGACGCGGGCACCGAGGAGCCGCAGGTACGGGCCCATGAGCGGGGATCCGCTGAGCATCCGCAGTGGGCTGATCCCCAGCAGCAGCACGTCCAGCAGCCACAGTCTCAGGTAGGTCGCCCCCCAGAGGGGGTACCGGCCGGGCCGGATGCCCGCCGCCAGGGGCCGCGCGAGGAGGACGGGGACCAGCCAGCGTACGGCGAACCAGCCGGCCAGCACCGCGAGGGCCGGTCCCGTGGCCTCGCCGCCGGCCACCTGTCCGTGGTCCAGCACGAAGGACGCGGCCACCGGTCCGGTGAGCAGGAGGAGCAGCGCGTAGAAGGCCGCGGCCTGGGCGAGACCGGCCCGCGCGACGCGGGCGCGGCCGTGCCGCAGGGGGGCGGGGCGGGGCGGTCGCCGCACGCCGCGGGAGGCGTCGGCGGTGGCGCGCAGCCGGGCCGCGAAGCCGGTCACGGTCGGGTTCTCGTACAGGTCGCGCAGGGTGGGGCCGGGTCCGCCGCCCGGGTCGCGCAGCAGCGACACCGCTCGGGCGGCGAGCAGCGAGTGGCCGCCGAGGTCGGTGAAGAAGTCGGCATCCGCGGAGAGTTCGCCGGGTGGCATGCCGAGCGTCCGGGCCCAGGCGTCGCGCACCCTGGCCTCCAGCGGGTCGCGGACCGGTGCCACGGGGCCGGTGCCGGCGAGCCGGCGGCCGGTGGGTGCGGGCAGTCTCGTGCGGTCCGTCTTGCCGCTGGGCATGACCGGCAGCCGGTCGAGGAAGTCCAGCGTCGCGGGCACCATGTAGGCGGGCAGCGACCGGCGCAGGCGCCGGTTCAGCCGGGCGGTGAGGTCGTCGCCGGGGACCGTGCCGTCCCCGGCGGGCACGACATAGGCGGCGAGCACGCGGTCACCGTCGTGTCCGTCGCGCGGCGACACGGGGGTGGTGGCCGCCTGGGCCACGCCGGGGTCCTCCAGCAGCACGTTGTCGATCTCCTCCAGGGACACCCGGTAGCCGCGGATCTTCACCTCGGCGTCGGCCCGGCCGAGGTACTCGATCTCCCCGTCGTCGGTGATCCTGCCGAGGTCTCCGGTGCGGTACAGGCGGCCCGAGCCGGGCGCCGAGGGGTGCTGGACGAAGCGCTCGGCGGTCAGGTCGGGCCGTCCCGCGTAGCCGCGTGCGAGGCCTGGACCGCCCAGGCAGATCTCGCCGACGGCGCCGTGCGGCACGGGGCGCAGCCGCTCGTCCAGGAGGACGGCCGAGCAGGTCGGCAGCGGGCGGCCGATGGTCACCGCACGCCCCGGCCTGAGTTCCTGCCAGGTGGCGGTGACGGTTGCCTCGGTCGGCCCGTAGGTGTTGAGGATCCGCCGTCCCGGCCTGCTCCACCGCTCGACGAGCGGGGCGGGGCACACCTCGCCGCCGACGACGATCTCGCGGAGCCGCGGGAGGTCACGGGAGATCGTCGCCAGCAGCGTGGGGACGCAGTACAGAGCGGTGACCCGGTGCTCCTCGAGGAACTCGGCGAGGTCGTCGCCCAGCTGCCCGGCGCCGCCGGGTCCGGCGACGAGCGTGGCGCCGGCCGCCCAGGTGGGCCAGATCTCCTCGATCGAGAAGTCGAACGAGAGGGTCATGCCCTGGTACACGCGATCGTGCGACCGTATGCCGTAGACGGGTGACACGACGCGCAGGAAGTTGCAGATGCTCGACTGCGCGATCTCCACGCCCTTCGGCCTGCCGCTTGACCCCGAGGTGTACATCACGTACGCCAGCGGGTCGTCCGCGTCCGCCACGGCGCAAGGCCGCTCGGGCGGCAGGGCGGCGAGTTCCCCGGCACACGTGTCGACCTCGATCACCGGGCACGTTTGGCGCCCCTGCGCCCAGACGGCACCGGACGCGAGCGCCGACGTGGTCAGCACGGCGGACGCGCCCGCGTCGCCCAGGATGAAGGCGACCCGGTCGGGCGGCGCGGCCGGGTCGATCGGCACGAACGCCGCGCCCGCCTTGCACACGCCCAGAAGGCACGCGTACATGTCCACGGACCTGGGGAGCAGCAGGGCCGCGCGGCTGCCCGGACCGATGCCGGCACCGTGCAGATACCGGGCGACGCGATTGGCCGCCGCGTCGAGATCGGCGTAGGTCACCGGCCGCGGTCCGCATTCGAGGGCCGGGGCCGTCGGAGTACGGTCGCAGGCGTCGTCGAAGAAGCGGTGCAGCCTGTCACCGGTGCCCCCGGTTCCCGGGGCCGTGGGGCCCCGGCGGGGAGTGACGGGTGGGGCTGCGGTGCGGAAAACCATGGACGCCTCCTCTTCGATGCGCGTTCGATGCGAGAAGGACTCGCTTCCTCTGTGCGAAAAGGACCACCGTCCCCGGGACTCCTCCAGCCTCGGTGACGCCCGCTGAGAAGACACTGAGAAGCCACCCGCGCCCGCGGCGACGGCACGGTCGGGGAAGGGCTCGGTCAGGTCCGGGGCGAGCCGGACGTGGTGGTGACGGTGATGACCGCCGCCGCCCCGTCGACACGAAGGGCACCCGCGTCGCGGTCCGAGAACAGGACCGCGTCGAACCGGCCGAGGCCGGCGTGGGACTCCTCGACGGCCACCGTCCCCGCCAAGGCGATCACGAGAACCAGGACCCCGGTCCTCGGGACGACGGAGAACCCCTCACGCGCCACTCGGACGTGCGCCGTCGCGCGGGCGCGCCGCGTCATCACGTTGAGGGCGACGACCGGGCCGGAGAGCAGCCGGCAGCCCGTGACCGCGTCACCGGGAAAGGAAAAGGGCTCGTAGCAGTCGGCGACGGTGTGCGGGACACCGTCGACGGTCAGCTCCATCCCGGCCCCGTCCACGACGGTGATGATCCGGTCCACGCCCGCGAAGGAGGAGAACGGGCCGCCACGGGCGACGTCGGCGAGACTCACACGCCAGACGAAGTCCTCCAGACCCGCCCCGGAGGCGTCGGCGGCGACCTCCCGGGTCAGGCCGCCGCCGTTCTTCCAGCGCGTCGCCGGCCGGTCGTGCGCCCGCAGCACCTGGCTGCCCGTCATGCCGTCATCTCCTTCACAGCGGACTCGGTGAAGACCCGGTAACCGGTGTCGGGCCGGTATCCGGGTATCTCGCGAGTGTCGAGAGCTCCCATGGTGCGCAGCACAGTAGCTCCCATGGTGCGCAGCACAGTAGCTCCCATGGTGCGCAGCACAGTAGCTCCCATGGTGCGCAGCACAGTCTCGTTGATCACCTGGCCCGGCACGAGCACGGGGAAGCGCAAAGGACACGGCGTGACGAAGCCGCAGCCTGGCGGCGGTTGTCTGAGTACGGGTCTGAGTAGGCGCGCTCATGCCGCGCGGCGTGGGACGCGCCACACTCCAGGGCATGACCCACCTACCGCCACCGGCCGAGGAGTTGCGGATCCTCGACGCGGAGTTGTGGCAACTCGACGCCCGCCGGGCCCAGTTGCTGGCCCGTCGGGCCCACCTGATCGGTCTCCTCCAGCAGACCTGCCCGCCCCCTCCGCCGGTGCCGGGGCGGCCCGAGACCACCGCGCCCCGCGTGCAGAACGTGCTCCTCGTCCTCGGCGGCGTCCTGCTGACCGTCGCCGCACTCGCGTTCACCCTGGTCAGCTGGGGGCACCTGGGGATCGCCGGGCGGTCTCTGGTGCTCGCCACGGTGACGGTGGCGGCGCTCGGCGCTCCCGTGCCCCTGCTGAGGCGCGGGCTGCGCTCGACGGCGGAGACGCTGGCAGGCCTCGGTCTGGCGCTGACGGTGCTCGACGCGTACGCGGTGCACGAGGTCGCGCTGACGGACGCCGACGGCACGGGATACGCCGCCGTCGCGGCGGTGTTCCTGGCCGGGCTGTGGTGGGGGTACGGCAAGGCGCTCGGGTCCCTGCGCATACCCTTGCCCGCCGCGCTGGCCGCCGCCCAGTTCCCCCTGCTGCTGTGGGCGGTGGCGGCCGGCGCGGGCCCGTCCGCGATCACGGCCGCCCTGCTGGTGACGGCCGCGTTCGACACGGTCGTCGCGCTCCGGACGTCCGCGAGGTCCCTGCGCGTCGCCGCCGCCGTCGGCGCGTACGGGACGGGCGGCTGGGGCGTGGCGGCGGCCGGCGTGCTCTCCTGGGAGGCCTCCGGACCGGGCGCCGCCGCCCGTGCGGCGGCGCTCCTCGCCCTTGCGGCGGCGATCGCGTTGTACGCCGCGTGGCGCGCCCCGCGGCAGGGCCTTGCCACCGGCGCCGCGGTGACCGGCGGGCTGCTCCTGGTCGCGGCGCTCGGCGGCGTCCCTCGCGCGTCGTTGCCCGGTGTGTGGACGGTGCCCGTCCATCTGGCCTGCGGGGTCGGGCTCCTGTCGGTCGTGCGCGCCCCGTTCCCGGAACCGGTGCGGCGCGGTGTCGCCCGGGCGTCGGCCTGCGTCCAGACCCTTGCGGTGGTGTGGGCGCTGCCCCTGGTCCTCGTGGCGCTGCTGGGTCCGGTCGGATGGACGGTACGGGTCTGGTCCGGGGCGCCGTCGGACCTGCGCGCCGCGGTGACGGTCTGGACACCGTGGCCGGCGGACGCGGCGGCCGCGCCGCTGGTGCTCGCGGTCGTCGCGGTGGTGCTGGCCGGGGCGGCCCGCGCCATCTCGGCCCGGCGCGACCCGGCCGCGGCCGGGGTCGTGGTCCTGGTCTGGGCGACCGCGCTCGTCCTCCCGGTCGCACTGCACCTCCCGTACGTGGCCGGGCTGTTCACTCAGGGTCTGACGGTCGTGGCGGCGCTGGCCATGGCGGCTTTCGCCCGTCGGACGCCGACGTCCCGCACCGCCGTCCTCCTCTCCCTGTTCACCGCGGGCGGCCTCACGCTCCTCTCGCTCGCTTCCGAGGGCGCGACCCTGGTCGTGCTCGCCACACTGACGGCGCTCTTCGTGGTGGCCGCCGCACACCCGCGTCTGACCGCTGTCTGCGCGAGCGCGTCCCTTGCCGGTGCGGCGGGTCTGGCGTGTGCGGTGGGTGCCGCGGCAGGCCTGACTGCCGCGCACACGGCGGTGCTGCTCCTGGTCGTCCCGGCCACGGCGGCTCTGCTGGCGGCGCGGGTCCCGCGGACCGCGGTTCCGGTCGAGGCGACGGGCGCCGCCGCGGGGCTCCTGGCCGTCGGGCTGGCCGTCACCGACGCACCCGTGCTGTCCCTGGTGCTGGCCCTGTGCGGGGTGATCGCCGCGGGCACCGCCGTGCGCGGGGACCGCCGTCAGGCCGGGTACGCGGCCGCCGTGTTGTTCGTGCTGGCCACCTGGGTGCGGCTCGCGTCGATGGCGGTGGGCGCCCCGGAGGCGTACACCCTGCCGGTGACCGTCCCGGCGCTGGTCGTGGGCTTCGTCCGGCGCCACCGGGACCCCAAGGCCTCGTCGTGGACGACGTACGGTCCCGGGCTGTCGGTGACGCTCGTGCCGAGCCTGCTCGCGGCGTGGGCCGACGCGGACTGGCCGCGCCCCCTGCTGCTCGGCACGGCGGCCCTCGTCGTCACCCTGCTGGGTGCCCGCCATCGCCTCCAGGCACCGCTCGTCCTCGGCGGGAGCGTGCTCGTGCTGGACGCGCTGCACGAACTCGCCCCCTACCTGGTGCAGCTGACGGACGCGCTCCCCCGCTGGCTGCCTCCCGCGCTCGCCGGGCTGCTCCTGCTCGCGCTGGGCGCGACGTACGAGCAGCGGATCCGGGACGCGCGGCGGGTGCGGGAGGCGCTGGGGCGCATGCGCTGAGGGACGGCCGGGCTTGCTCTTCGACCTTCCCTCCGCGGTGCGTCAGTCGTGTCACGAGACGGCTTTCCGGAGAGCTTCGGGCGAAAGTGATCCGTCGACGGCGACCACTCTGCCGGCTCGCAGCACTGTCCGCCGTTTCGGCCGGTCCATGATCGCTGACGTCACTGTCTCGCCGGGCAGCAGCAGAAGATCCGCGCGATCGCCTCGCCGCAGACCCGGGCAGGTGTCCGCGGTGTCGGTCCACGAAGCGGCGGCGGGTTCACCGGTGCCGACGACAGCACGCCCTCCGACGGTCGCGATCGCCAGGCACCGTTCGATCAGGCGGTCGTGGCGGAGTTGCTGGGTGAACGCCAACTGCCACGTCCTGCCCAGCATGTCGCCGTCACCGAAGGGAGACCAGTAGTCCCGCATGCCGTCCTGGCCCAGACCGAGTCGGATCCCCGACGCGGCCAGTTGGTCCGCGGGCAGGACGCGCTGTCCGCTCGGGGCGATGGTCGTCAGGGCGATGTCGAGGTGTGCGAGCTGTTCGATCACTGCCTGGATTCGAGGGGGCGGAGCGGTCGCCAGCGCGAAGGCGTGCGAGATGGTCACTCTGCCCTGCATACCGAGACTGCGCACTCTGTCGCAGATGAGTTCCATGGTGAAACAGCCCAGTTCTCCGGGCTCGTGGAGGTGGATGTCGATGCCGACCCCGTGTCTGTGCGCGATGTCGAACACGATGTCCACATGCTGTGCCGGGTCCCGGTCGAGGGCACACGGGTCTATACCGCCGATGAGGTCGGCGCCACTGGACATCGCGGCTCTCAGCAGGTCGACCGTGCCAGGGGCACGGACGATGCCCGCCTGAGGAAAGGCGACAACCTGCACCTCGGCTCGGTCGGCGTGGGCCTCCCTGGCCGCCAGGACCCCCTCCAGCCGGTCGAGGCCCGAGGAGACGTCGATCTGAGCGTGGCTGCGAACGACCGTGGCACCGGACGCGATCGTCATGCCGAGCGTGCGGGTCGCACGCTCGCTGACGCTCTCTTCGGCATCCCTCCAGTTCTCGAGGTCGTTGTCGATGAGCCCGAGAAGACCGTCCCGTGCCGTATGGGGCCGGAACGGGAGACCCAGGCGTGTGGAGTCGAGGTGAGCGTGAACATCCGCGAAGGCCGGCAGTGCCAGATGACCGTGACCGGCTATGACTTGTCCGTGGCCGGGTCCGGCCGAGCCGGGTGTGTGCGGGACGACCTCGCGGATGACGCCGTCCTCGATGAGAACGTCCGAGAGGGCACCGCCCCAGGGGCGAACGGCTCGGACGCAGGTGGATTCGCTCACGCTGTACTCCCTCGTCACTTCGGTTGCGGGCGAACGCACCGGCCGCTTCCCCCGCCGGGGTCCTCACGTCACGGGTGCTCAGGCGGCTCCATGCGCGCGACGATGGCGAGGGCCAGCTCCGTCGCGCCTTCGGTGTCACGTCGTTCGATGGCTCGGTACAGGGCTTCGTGCTCCTTGGTGCCCTGGCCCATCGCGCCCCCCAGCGACTTGCGGAAGGGCACGTTGAGACTCGCGTAGAGGTCGATCAGCAGCTCGTTGTGAGAGGCCTGGGCCACCGCCATGTGGAACCGGAGGTCCGCCTCGATGAAGGAGTCGAGATCACCGGCTTCCGCGCTTCGCTGACGGTCGTCGAGGGCTTCGCGCAGGGCCGTCAGATCGGCTTCGGTGCGGCGCACGGCCGCGAGTGGCACCGCGGAGGCGTCGAGTCCGCGGCGAACCTCGAGCACCTCGCTGGTCTTGCTGTTCATGATCTTGCGGCTGAGCGTGACGGCAGCCTCGTCGACGGCGACGACGTAGGTACCGTCGCCCTGCCGCACTGCCAGCAGTCCCGAGTGCACCAGGGCCCGCGTGGCCTCCCGCAGTGAAGCGCGACTGATCCCGAGTGTCTTGGTCAGTTCGGCTTCCGACGGAAGCCGGTCCCCCGGTACCCACTCCCCTTCGTGGATCTGTCTCCTGATCTCGTCGATCACCGCGTCGACCGCCGACACCCGATTGACCTTCAGCATGTTCATAACATCCGCCCTGTCGGCTCCGCCCCATGTGCTTTCAAGATCGGAGAAGCACCTACGTCGTCCTGGGCAGAGGGTAGCCACTGCCCGATGCCGGCCGCGCCGGTACGGCATCCCGGTCCGACACCTCTTGCACAACCCCTTCCCCAAACATCAGACGACTGATAATCATAACGCATGACGACCACGACGTCGCAGGTAACGGCCCGTTCCATCCGAGCAGTTGGCACCCGGACGGTGCCCTCAGCCGCCGGCGACCGCCGACTGAGGATCGGGACCATGTGCGGCCGGCCCCAGGGCTTCGATGACGGATCCCCTGAGGACGCCCTGGCTTTCGTCCACGCCCGGGGCCTGGACGGAGTCCTGTTCGCCACTCCTCGGGCGATCAGTCCGGAACTCGACGGGGCTGCCCTCAGGGCCACCGCCGAGCAGGCCTCGGAACGGGGCCTCTATGTCGAAACGGGTATCGGCTGCCTCGGCCCCTCCCGTGACTCCGGCGCACTGCTGGCGGAGCTGACCGCCATGATCGAGGCCGCCCGGACGGTCGGCTGCCGGCAGTTCTTCGCCTACACCAGAACCGTTCGCACGCACGGAGAGGTCGCACACCGTGAACAACTCGACAACGTCCGGCAGACGATGGAAGCCCTGGTGCCGCTGCTGCGCGGTGAGGGGCTGCGCCTGAACCTGAAGACCCACGAGGACCTTTCCTCGCAGGAAGTGCTGCGCCTGGTCGAGACCTGTGGACCGGACGCCGTCGGGGTGAGCCTGGACGTGGCCAATCTCGTGGTCCGCGGCGAGGACCCGGCCCAGGCCGCCAAGCGGCTGGCACCCCACATCCACCAGACCCACCTCGAGGACGTGGCCCTCTACTTCGTCGAGGGAGGCCTCAGGCGAAAGCTACGGCCGTGCGGGGCCGGAATCCTGGACTGGCGCAGCATCCTCACCACGCTTGTGGAGGAGGCGCCGGCCGACCGCCTGACGCTGGAACAACACATGGGCCAGTTCGACACGAGCATCTTCGACCGAAGCTGGTTCGACGCCGAACCACACGTCCACGCACGCGAGTTGGCCACGCTCGTCCACGGCGCGTGGAGGTGCGAGACGCGTGCCGGACGGGGGGAGACGCCCACCCTCGAAGAGCTCACCGACGACCCCGGCGCCGCCGCACGACGCGCCGATCTCGACGCCAGCGCGGCGTTCCTGCGCCGCATCCTGTCCACGATCACGGGAGGCCCCAGTGGCAGCGACAGTTGACACAGCGACGGCGGCACCACCCGCCCCGTCACGCCGGCGGTTGACGAACGGTGACCCGGTACTGGTCTCGGCCCTGTCCGGGCTGGCGATCCTGGCGATCGTCCTGCTCGTCGGACCGTGGCTGTGGCCGCACGACTCCAACACCGTCGACCTGGCCGAACAGCTCATGCCGCCCTCCTTCGCCCACCCCCTCGGCACCGACAACCTCGGCCGGGACATGATGGCGCGGGTCCTCACGGGCGCACGGACGTCCCTGGGCGCGGGGCTGATCGTGGTGGTCGCGGGGGCGGTCCTGGGATGCAGCACCGGGCTCCTCGCCGGAGCGCTGGGCGGATACGTCGACACCGCGCTGACCTGGCTCACGAACTCCATCCTGTGCTTCCCCGCGATCATGCTCGCCATGGCCGTCGTCATGGCGTACAAGCCGGGCGTCACAGCGATCGTCATCGGCCTCGCCATACACTCCTTCCCCTGGTACATGCGCACCCTGCGAGCCGAAGTGCTCCGGATCTCCTCACTGGACTTCGTCAAGTCCACCAACGCCATCGGCGCGACCAGGAAGCGGGTCCTGTTCCGCCACATCCTGCCCCATCTGATCTCGACCATCGTGCTCCAGATGGCCGCCGTGTTCGGTGCCGCCGTGCTGTCGCTGGCCGCTCTGGGCTTCCTGGGCATGGGCGCGCAGCCGCCCACCGCCGAACTCGGGTCCATGATCACCGATGGTCAGCAGTTCTTCCTCACCGGCCAGTGGTGGATGGCCGCCTTCCCCGGTCTCGTGCTGCTGATCGCGGTCACCCTGACCACCATCGTCGCCGACCGTGCCCGCGAACTGCTGGATCCTCGCGGCGAGTTCATCGCCGCGGACTGACCGGAGGCGCACCATGCTCAACGTGATCGCGAAACGGGCCGGCGTGGCAGCCGCGACCGTGCTCGGAGCCTCGATCTTCTCCTTCCTCCTCCTGAGAAAGCTGCCGGGCGACCCGGCCCGGCTGATCGGCGGAGAGCTCGCCGACCCCGCCACCATCGAAAAGCTGCGCAACTCCATGGGGCTCGGCGACTCCCTGCCCCTGCAATTCTGGAACTACCTCTCCTCGGTCTCCCGGGGCGACCTCGGATTCTCCTTCAGCACCGGGCAACCGGTCACCACACTCGTCCGCACACGCCTGCCGGCAACGATGGAACTCGGTATCGCGGGCGTCTTCGCCGCCCTCGCCCTCGCCGTCGTCTTCGGCGCCGTCGCGGTCTACAGCAGGAAGCGCGGAGCCGACGTGGCGCTGCGGACATCGTCCTCCCTGGCCATGGGATCGCCGCCGTTCTGGCTGGCGCTGATCGCCATCCTGCTGCTCTCCGTCAAGCTCGGCGTCTTCCCGGGGCCCGAGGGACGTCTCTCGCCGCAGACCACGCCACCGCCCGCCTTCACCGGCTTCTACACCATCGACGCGCTCAAGGCGGGGCAGTTCCAGACGTTTCTGGACGCCGCATGGCATCTGGTCCTGCCCGCCCTCATGATCGCGGTCGGCCCCTTCGCCTTCCTCAGCAGGCTGTTCCGTTCCCAACTGCGCAACACCCTGCGCGAGCCGTTCATCACCGTCGCGCGCAGCCGGGGTGTCAGGAGGCGGTCGGTCTTCCTGCGCCACGCGGTGCCGAACTCCCTGCTGTCGCTCGTGGCGGCCACCTCCATGCTGTTCGCCGAACTCATGACCGGCAGCGTGCTGGTGGAAAAGGTCTTCGGATGGCCGGGGGTCGGTTCCCTGACCGTCGACGCCATCCTCCAGAAGGACTTCTCCGTGGTTCAGGGCGTCATCCTGCTCAGCGCCGTGCTCTACGTGAGCGTGAGCTTCGTCGCCGACGTCGTCTATGTGGCCGTCGACCCTCGTATCCGCGCGGGAGTGAACTGACATGACCGAGACCGGCATGAACACATCGGCGACGCCCAGCCCGGGAAGAGAGCCCACCGACACGGGAACGCTGCTGGAAGTACGGGGCCTGAAAACCGAGTTCGTCACCGCCACCGGGCGGGTCGCGGCCGTCCGCGACGTCAGTTTCTCCGTGCGCCGGCGTCAGCGCCTGGCCATCGTGGGGGAATCGGGCTCCGGCAAGTCCGCCATGGCCATGTCCATCGTGGGCCTCATCCAGCCGCCGGGGCGGATCAGCGGCGGTGAGGTCCTGCTCGACGGCCGGAATCTGATAGGGCTGCCGGACAAGGAGATGTCCCGCATCCGCGGCCGCCGCATCTCCCTGGTGTTCCAGGATCCGATGAGCGCGTTCGATCCCATCCGCACGATCGGCGCCCAGCTCGTCGAGAGCATTCGGGCGCACCAGCCCGTGAGCAGGCGGGTCGCCGGCCGGCAGGCTGCGGATCTCCTCGGCGAGGTCGGAGTCGTCGACCCGGCACACCGGCTGTCCGACTACCCGCACCAGTACTCGGGCGGCATGCGCCAGCGCGTGCTCATCGCCATGGCCCTGGCGAACTCGCCGGAACTCGTCATCGCCGACGAACCCACCACCGCCCTCGACGTCACGACCCAGGCCCAGGTCCTGGGGCTGCTCGACCGTCTGGTCACCGACCGCGGCGCGGCACTCATGCTGATCACGCACAACCTCGGCATCGTCGCCGGCTTCTGCGACAGCGTCAATGTGATGTACGCCGGGCAGTTGATCGAGGAGAGCCGCAGCAGGGACCTGTTCCGCTCGGCCGCACACCCCTACTCACGCCAGTTGCTCCAGTGCGTGCTGCGGACGGACCGCAGGCAGCAGGGCCTGCTCTCCACCATTCCGGGTGCGCTGCCCGATCCCACCCGGCCCCTGCACGGCTGCGCCTTCGAACCACGCTGCCCGCGAGGCAAGGACAACTCCCTGTGCCGAAGCACCGAGCCCGACCTCGTCCAGGTCGGCACCCACGGCGGCCGGCAGCTCGCCAAATGCCATTTCGCAGGTGCCCACGAGCCGGAGGAGACCAAGTGACCACGCAGACAGCCACTTCGGCGGTGCCCGACGAGCAGCCCCTGCTGGAGGTAAGCGGCTTGTCCAAGACGTACAAGGCCAAGGGCGGTGGCCTCCGGCCGCGCAGCCGGCCGGAGGTGAAGGCGCTGCACGACGTCTCGTTCGACATCGTGCGCGGCGAAACCGTCGGGCTGGTCGGGGAATCCGGCTCGGGGAAATCCACCGCGGCCTCCTGCGTGCTCCGCCTGGTCGAGCCCGATGCCGGCTCGATCCGGTTCGACGGCATCGACGTGCGCGGTCTGCCCCGCGGAGAGCTCAGGCGCCTGCGAGCCCGTATGCAGATGGTCTTCCAGGACCCCTACGGGTCCCTCGACCCCCGCTTCTCCGTACGGGAACTCGTCGAGGAACCCCTCCTGGTGCACGGTGAACGCGACGAGGCGACCCGCAGGGACCGGGCCGTGCAGATGCTGGAGCGGGTCGGCCTCTCGGCGGCACAGGCGGAGCGCAACGCGCATGCCTTCTCCGGCGGACAGCGCCAGCGCATCGCCATCGCACGCGCCCTGGTGATGAACCCCGACCTGGTCGTCCTGGACGAGCCGGTCACGGCGCTCGACGTCTCGGTGCAGGCTCAAGTCCTCAACCTGCTCACCTCGCTGCAGCGGGAACTGAACCTGACGTACCTGTTCATCGTCCACGACCTCGCCGTCGCGCAATACCTCTGCCATCGGATCGCGGTCATGTACCGCGGCGAGATCGTCGAGTTGGCGACGGCGCAGGAACTCTTCGCGCGACCACTGCACCCCTACACCGTGACGTTGCTCATGGCAGCGCCCGTACCGGACCCCGATGTGATGGACGCACGGCGCTCCGTCTTCCAGGACCCCGCCACCGCCCAAGGCGACGGAACCGCTCAGGGGTGCCCTCTCCGCCCGCGGTGCCCGGTCGGTGCCCAGCGCGCCGCATGCGCCACGTCCCATCCGGCGCTCCGGGAGGTCGCACCGGGGCACAAGGCCGCCTGCCACTTCCCCGGCGAGATGCTCACGACGACCACCGCGCCCCTGGGCGGCGCCCCCAGCAGCCTCTGAGAGAGGAGAAGCTCATGCCTCGTCACAAGCCCTCCAGGGCCATCGGCAGGCGCACCGCCCTGGGAGCAGCGCTCACCGCTGTGATGACGACGGTGGCGGCCTGCAGCGTCTCGGGCCAACCCGTCTCGACCGGCGGCGGAAAGCGGCCGTTCACCGTGAACTGGGCCAGCAGCATCAGCAGCCTCGATCCCGCGTTCGTCTGCCCCGGTGACGACAACAGCCTGGCCAGCAACTTCTACGGACGCCTGGTCACACTCTCCACCACCACCGGCGCCGACGGTGTCACCACGGCCGACCCCGACCCCAGCAAGGTGGAACCCGACCTGGCCACCGGATGGAAGGTGTCCGACGACGGCAGGACGTACACCTTCAGGCTGAGGCCCGGGGCGAGATTCGCCAACGGCGACCCCCTCGACGCGGCAGCGGTCAAGTACTCCATCGACCGCACCCTGAAAATGGGTGCCTGCGGCTCCCTCTCGCTGCAACTGGGCATCACCGATCCGCCACTCGTCGTCGGCGTCGACGCACCGGACAGCACCACCGTGGTCCTCCGGCTGCGCGAGCCCAATCCGGCGATCCTGTACAGCCTCGCCCAGAGCCGGGGGTCGATCTACGATCCGAAGGAGGTGGAAGCCCATGGCGGAGTGCAGCCGAACTCCCCCAACCAGTGGCTCCAGAGCCACACGGCGAGCAGCAGCGGCCCGTACGTGCTCGCCGAGTACGTACCGAACAATCACGCCATCCTGAAGCGGAACCCCAACTACTACGGAAAGCAGGCCCTCGAGCCCACGGTCCGGGTCAACTTCATCCCGTCGGTCTCCACCCTGCTGCTGCAAGCGGAGAGCCGTCAGGCCGATGTCACGCTGGGACTGCCTCCGCAGAGCGTCAGCAAGCTCAGCAAGGAAGACTGCTGCACCGTGGTCACCGCCCCCAGCGCCACCCCGGTGACGGTCTCGTTGAACCATACGGACCGGCTGACCGGCAACGCCAAGTTCCGTGCGGCACTCACCTACGCGATCCCCTACCAGGGGATCATCAAGGCGGTGGCCTACGGCTACGGTGACTCCTACTACGGGCCGCTCGTGCCCGGAATGGCCGGCTACCGACACGGACTGGAGCCGGCCAGGCCCTACGATCCGGCCAAGGCGAAACGGCTGCTCGCCGCTTCCGGAGAGAAGTCCCCGACACTCCGTCTGATGATCAACCCGGCGTCGCCGGGGGTCTCCGACCTCGCCGCCGTTCTGCAGTCCTCGTGGCAGGCCATCGGTGTCCGGGTCGACATCGACGCCAAGGCCCCGACGGACTTCTCCACGCTCTTCAACGACGGCAAGTACCAGGCGGGTCTCCTCTTCGAGAACAGCACTCCGATCGGCGGCTACGAGCTGCGCAAGAAGCTGACGTGCGGTAGCCCGTTCAACAACCAGCACATCTGCATCCCGGGAACCACGCCGCTGCTGAACAGGCTCAGCGGCACGGCGGACGTCGCCGAGCAGCAGCCCATCGTGGACGAACTGGTCAGGAAGTGGCTCGAGCAGTCGCCGACCATCATCCTGTACCGGGCCCGCTTCACCGCGGTCGTCGGTTCGAACGTCAGGCACTTCGCCTACGCCGCCAACCTGCGCTTCTCCGAATGGGGCCGGTAGGCGGTCACCGACGACCACCGCACCCCAGCCGGCCGCGGCGCGTCCGCCCCGAACGGGGCCACCCGCCCATCCCGGGCGCCTGCACACCGTGCGCCCGCCGGCAGCCGCACCACACAGCGCCTGACCAGGATCCGTCCTCCGCGACGGCCACTACAAGGAGAGACCATGAAGATCGGTGTCGACGGCCGCAAGATCCCCGGAGCCGCCCAGCACACCCCGCTGGAGATTCTCGACCACGCCCACAGCCTCGGGATGGAGGGCGTCTACTTCCGCACGGTGCTCGACATCACCCCGACCCTCGACCGCGGCATCCTCAGGGAGCTGCGCCGGCACGCCGACCACCTCGGCCTGTACCTCCAGATGGGACTCGCCAAGGTCAATCCCTACGCCGCCGCCGAGGCGCCCGAGGTGCGCGTCCTCGGAGACGGCGACTACACCCGCGGGATGACCAAGATGATCGAGGCCTGCCGGGAGGGCGCCGACTGCGGCGAGCTCTGGGTGGCCTGCGGCAACTACAAGCCCGACCTGCCCGGCTACTACGCCATCGACAGGTTCCGTACCGACGCTCCCTGGTCGGATCAGCTGGTGGCGATCGAGAAGTTCCTCCGGCAACTGGCCCCCGTCGCACGCCACTACGGCAGCCACCTGAACATCGAGACACACGAGGAGATCACCAGCACGGAGGTGGTCCGCCTCGTCGAGGCCGTCGGCCCCGACGCGCTCGGGATCACCTTCGACACGGCCAACGTGCTCGTACGGGGCGAGGACCCCGTGGCGGCGGCACGGCGCGTCGCGCCCTACGTGCGCGCCACCCATCTGCGGGACTCGCTCCTTTCGACAACCGATCACGGACTCGCCCGTACCTTCTCCCCGTGCGGCCTCGGCGTCATCGACTGGGCCGCGCTGCTGGACGCGCTGAACGCGAAGAACCCGGATCTGTGGGCATCGATCGAGCCCGCCGGCCCCACTCTCGCCGTCCCCATCGGTCTGTCCGACCCGGCCTGGCTCTCGCTCCATCCCGACCTGGTCGAGAGCGAGAAGGAGGAGCTGTTCCGACTCGCCCACCAGTACGCCGCCCGCGCGGCGAACGGCGACGTGCCCACCATCGAGCAGTTCCGAGCCGAGCCCTATGACGGAGAGGCCTTCATCCGCCGCAGCGCCGACCACCTCCGGGCCACCCTCGCGAACCTCAACGCCTCCGTGACCCCGGCCGGGTAACCGGGGCCTCCGGCGCTCGGGTTCGACAGCTACCAGGCCACCGACCCACGGCCGGTGCGACCGCACCGGAATGCTGCCACCAGCGAACGCGGCGGCTTCGACCGGCCGTGCGGCGCGGCGGCGGCCCACATCAACCGGCGAGACGGCAAGGACGATCACTCGTGAGAACCGCTCTGCACGCAGACTGGATCATCGGCTTCGAGAACGGCGACCATGTTCTCCACCGGGACGCGGACATCGTCTACGAAGACGATCGCATCCTCCATGTGGGCCGCCGCTGGCAAGGTGAGACCGACCGGCGCATCGAGTTGGGCGCGGCGTTGATCAGTCCGGGGTTCATCGACCTGGACGCCCTGGCCGACATCGACCACGCCCTGCTCGACTCATGGGCCGACCCCACCCTCAGGGACGGCCACCAGTGGTCCGAGGACTACTTCAACACCCCGCGGCGCGATGTCTTCACCCCCGAGGAGCGGCGATTCATCCGCACGTACGCGATGGCCCAGCTGGCGCTGCACGGCGTCACCACGCTCATGCCCATCGCCTCGGAGGTGCACAGCTCCTGGGCCGAAACGTTCGAAGACGCCGTCGGCATCGCGGAGGCGGCTTCCCACCTGGGACTCCGTTCCTACGCCGGCCCCAGCTTCCGTTCCGGAGTGAACGTCGTCCGCTCCACCGGCCGGCGGGACGTGCTCTGGGACCACGAGCGTGGCCGCGAAGGCCTGGCCGACGCACGGCGTTTCCTCGACCACGCGGCCGACTCGGCGAACCCCCTGGTGCACGGCGCCCTCCTCCCCTGCCGCATCGAGACCATGTCCCTGGACCTCATGAGCGCCACCGCTCAACTGGCACGCGCATACGATGTGCCTGTCAGGATCCACTGCATGCAGGGCACCGGGGAACTCGAACTGCTCAGACAGTGGTACGACGCGACACCTCTGCAGCTCCTGGAACGCACTGGACTCCTCGAGTGCCGCCTGTTCGTTCCCCACGCCCTCTTCGGGTCGGACGCGGAGAACGGCCGGCGGCCCACCGATCAGGAGCTGGGGAAACTCGCCGACGCGGATGTCACCGTCGTGCACTGTCCACTCACCTCGCTCCGGTACGGGACGGCCCTGCGATCGTTCGACCGGTACCGCGCCGCGGGCGTCAACGTCGCACTGGGAACGGACAGTTACCCACCAGACCTGATCAAGGGCATGGACGTCGGTGGCAACATCGCCAAGCTCGTCGAGGGCAGGCTCGACGCGGGCGGCGCGGCCGACTACTTCCGGTCCGCCACCCTCAACGCCGCCGGCGCCCTCGGTCGTGACGACCTCGGAAGACTGATGCCCGGCGCCCAGGCCGACCTCGTCGTGCTCGACCTCAGCGACTTCAGACTGGGCGTCGTGGACGATCCGCTGCGTTCGCTCCTGATGAGCGGCTCCGCGCGCGACGTGCGGATGACCGTGGTCGCCGGCCGGACGGTCGCCGACCAGGGAACTCTTCCGGGGCTGGACCTCGTGGCCATGAAGGCCGAGGCGCAGGAACTCTTCGACCGGATGCGATCGGCCTACACCGAGCGCGATCTGCACCGGCGCACACCCAACAGACTGTTCCCGCCCACCTTCCGCATGGCCGGCGAGGCCTGAGCCTCGCCGGGCCGACGCCTCCACCGCCAAGCTCCACAGGCTCAGCCGGGCTCGGGCCGACGGCCGGCACCAGCTGGTCGGCCTCGGCATGCGCGACCGTCGCTGAACCCAGGTCCTCCCACAGCCCACGGGCTCTGAGCAGCAACGGATCCATCAGGTGCGGATCTCGAGAACCTGACCCGGCCAGGGTTCCTGGTCGGGCCGCTCGACCTCGAACCCGTCGGTCGGTGTGAAGCCGAGGCGCTGATACTGCTCGACCAGGCGGCGGTCGCCACCCGCGTAGCAGTCGACGCGGAGCAGGCCGATGCCCCGGCGGCGGGTCTCGTCAAGGGCGTCCGCGATCAGCGCGGCGCCGATTCCCGAGCCGGTGCGGGCCCGGTCGGTGACCAGGTTGCGGACGTAGAGTTCGCGCTCCTCCACCGGCGGAACACTCGCGGGCGGCTCCTCGGCCAGGACGGCGGCCCCGATCGTGCGGCCGTCCTCCTCCGCGATCCGGACCAGGTAGTCGCGGGTGTAGGCCTGGATGCGGTCGACGGCCGCCGGGCGGGAGGACCAGGGCTGGTCACCCCACTGCCCGGTGCGGCCGTGGGCGGCCAGCCAGGCGACCGCGGAGTCGAGCAGGGTGAGGATGTCGGCCGCGTCTTCCGGGCCACCTGTGCGGATCATCATGCGAACGGTTGTACACGATCCGACACGACCCGTGGCAAGCCCTCGGGATCACCTCGATCCGGCCGCGGCTTCGGCGTGCACGCGGCGCCGGTTTCCTGATCGGCGAGCGCCGACGACCACGGTCGGTGGAGGGCCGCACGCCCGCCCTCCACCGACCGGTTCAGGCGGCCGTTCCGCACGCGGGCTCAGCGCATGTCGGCCGGCCGGTCGGGTCCGTCGAAGGGGAAGCGGCGGCGGAAGTCGTCCGCCGCGTCCTCCAGCGTGCAGAAACCGACCCCGTCGTGGCCGGAGACGTAGTCGATGAAGCGTTCCAGCATGAGCAGCACCTGGGGGCGGCCGCTCACATCGGGGTGCAGCGTGATCGGCAGGACCGCGTAGTCCAGTTCCCGGTAGACCCAGTCGAACTGGTCCTTCCAGTCCTGTTCCAGAACGCGCGGGCTGACGTAGCCGTGACTGTTGTGGGCGTGCTTGTTGAACATCATCGGCGGCAGGTCGTCGACGTACCAGTTGCCGCAGAACTCGACGAGATCGACCTCGTGGCCGTGGATGAGGGGCTTCATCCAGTCCTTGGCCTCCGCGGTGTAGTCGATCTTGGTCCAGGCGTCACCCACGCGCGCGTAGAAGGGGGTGAAGTCGCGATAGTTCTGCGAATGGTCGTAGGAGAAGCCGTACTTGTGCAGGAGCTCCGCGGTGTACGGCGACATCTCCCACCAGGGAGCGACATAGCCGCGCGGCTTGCGTCCGGTGTACTGCTCGATGAGTTCCACGCACTTGGCGAGGACGTCCTCCTCCTGCCGGGGGGTCATCGCGATCGGGTTCTCGTGCGAGTAGCCGTGGGCACCGATCTCATGGCCCGCCTCCACCACCATCCGGGTCTGCTCGGGGAAGGTCTCGATGGAGTGGCCCGGGATGAACCAGCTGGTGCGTATGCCGTACCGCTCGAACAGCTTCAGCAGCCGCGGGGTGCCGACCTCGCCCGCGAAGACGCCGCGCTGGATGTCGTTCGGGGAGTCCTCGCCGCCATAGGAGCCGAGCCAGCCGGCGACGGCGTCCACGTCGACACCGAGGGCGATCTTGATGTCCTTGGTGGCCCTGGGACCGGTCGTCGTGGCCTGGGTGATGCTTTCCTGCGTCACGGTGCGGTTCGCCTTTCGTGCGAAGAGGTCAGAGTCGGTGGTCGAGGGCGCTGTGGATGCGGGCCGTGGCGGTGGCCAGCGCGGCGGTGTCGGCGTCGGACCAGTCGCGCTCCTCCATGCTGTGCACGGAGAGCCAGCCCGCGAGGGCGCCGTCGTATTCGACGGGGCCGAGCATCTGGGCGTGCACTCCGTAGACATCGATCAGCGCCTGCGGCGGGTGCGGCACCGCCTCGAAGTGCGGCTGGACGAGAGGGGTCCGGTTGCACTCCAGCCACTCGACGGTGTTCAGCCGCCGCTGGTCGAGGGAGGCGTCACGGCGGATGGACCGCACCCCCTCGCGGTGCGCCTCGCCCGCCGTGAGGTCGACGTGCAGCCCGTGCTCGGGCAGGTCGACGCGGAAGGTGGTGCGGTCGGCGCCGGTCGCGGCGAGCAGATCCGCCAGCACCTCCTGGAAGCGGGCGCGCAGGCTGCCGGTGCGCAGCAGGGTGCCCTGGCCGGGGAGCGCGGGGGCGGCGCCGGCCAGGTCCAGCGACTTCCACAGGGTCGCGGTGACACTGTCGAACACCGGGATTCCCAGCTCCTGTTCGAGCCTTTCGGCGCTCCGGGCGCCGTGCACGTTGGTGCACACTACGGCGACCGCGTGGGCGGCGCCGCGCGCGGCGTCGCGGATCTGGCGGGCGACCTCGCCCTCCGGGATGCGGGCGAAGGCCTCGTTGTCGCTGATCCCGAACGGCTCGGCCTCCAGGGCGCACCGGACACCCTCCTCGCCGTACGTCGCCACGATCCGCTCGGCCACATCGCGGGTGTAGGGCAGGGCGAGCCCCAGCCGGGTCACGCCGTACGCGGCGCAGGCGTCGAGCAACGCGAGGGTGGAGGTGGTGGCGGGAACGCCGGTGGCCTCAGTGATCGCGGCGCACAGCGCGCGGTCGTGGTCGACGCCGAGCCAGGAGCCGGAGGTGCCGTTCCAGGCGATCACATCGACCTTGGCGTCGGCGAGCCGCCGGGCGGCGGCGAGCATCGGCGCGGTGTCGAACTGCGCGTCGCAATCGCCGTCCAGCGCGATGCGGGTGACGGGCACGCGGGCAAAGTGCGCCGTCACGGCGGCGTCGGCGCCGGTGGTCCCCAGCAGCCGGTATGTCACCGGTTCCAGACAGGTATTGGAGGACGGGGTGAGCATGCCGAGCCGATGGGGCAGCCCGTCTGGCTTCGCGCGCATCGGCGCAGTCGTCACCGTGGAGGTCGTCGGGAACGTCGTCATCGGGTCGTCAGCCTCCTGCTGCAGTCGAGGGCGAGGGACGACGCGGTGAAGAGCACACCCGCGCCGACGAAGTACAGAAGGGCCCAGGTGTAGGAGCCCGTGCCGCCGACGATGAAGCCCACGGCGATCGGTGTGACGATGCCGGCGATGTTCCCGGAGAGATTCATGGCGCCGCCGACGATCCCGGCGTTGGCGCGGCCCGCGAGGATGGACGGCAGCGACCAGTACAGGCCCGCCCAGCGCAGGAAGAACAGTACGGTGGAGAGCAGGACGACGGCCGTGAGGGCGTCCGGCACCAGCACCACGCCGAGCAGTCCGGCGACGACGACGGCACCGGCGACGCCCAGCAGGGTGCGCATGACCGTGTTGATCGGGGTGCCCTTGGCCTGCCAGCGGTCGGACAGCCATCCACCGGCGAGTTCCCCGACGAATCCGGCGCCGAAGATGGCGAGAGTCGACCAGCCGAGCGTCGAGATGTCGAAGCCCTTGGCCTCGGAGAGGTAGAGGGGCCCCCAGGTGAGCAGCCCGTAGAAGACGCCGTTGAAGCCCATCCAGCCCAGGCACATCGCCCAGAAGGAGCGGTGCTTGAGGTAGGGCAGCAGTCCGGCGCGACCGCCCTTCTCCCCTTGCGCATCCTCCACAGCGTGGGCCTGTTCGATGTACCTGGCCTCGGCTTCGTTGACCTGGGGATGCTCGCGCGGAGTGTTGCGGATGTACCAGGCCGCGTAGAACCCGACGGCGGAGGTCAGCACACCGGCGACGACGAAGCTGGCACGCCAGCTGCCGGTCCAGGTGATCAGGCCGGTGATGATGACGCCGCCGAGCGCCGCGCCGAGCGGGGCACCGCCGTCCAGCAGCACCGCGCCCCTGCCGCGCTCCCGGGCGGGCAGCCACTGGGCGTTGAGCTTGCCGCCGGCCGGCATCACAGGGGCTTCGACGGCGCCGAGCGCGAGTCGCAGCCCGAGCAGGGAGCCCGCACCCGTCGCGCCTGCGGTGAGCGCCTGGACGACGCCCCAGCTGATGCAGGAGCCGGATGCCATGAACCGGGGGCCGAAGCGGTCGATCAGCCAGCCGCTGGGCAGTTGCATCAGCGCGTACGTCCAGAAGAACGCGCTCAGGACGAAGCCGGTGGTCTCCTTGGAGAGGCCGAGATCCTTCGTGATCAGTGGCAGGGCCACCGAGACGGAGCTGCGGTCGATGTAGTTGAGCGCGACGACACCGAGGAGCAGCACGAACATGGTCCAACGCACCCGGCTGGGCCGGGCACCCCCGGGGGAGGCGGAACCGCGTGCGGTCTCGACGTCCCCCTCTCGGGTGCTGGCCGGGGCAGCCCCTGGGACGGGCTGTCTTGCTGAGGCACTCATGGTGAACCCTCGATTCGGCAGGGGAAAGGAGGTGAAAAGGGCACGGTCCAGCGCCGGGGCAGGACGGGGTCCAGGCGGGACCAGGACAACGGGCAACAAGGTCACAGCCAGGCCGTTCGTCGGCTTGGTATACCTAAAATGGAGGTGCGCGAACTCCCCGTCAAGGTTTTGGTATACCTTAATTTCCTCGACCTGCCCGGAGGGCTTGTGAACCCGAAGAAGTCCGCAGCGGCCGATGCCGCCCCGACGGCACAGCAGCCCGCCGCCTCGGCCAACGGTTCGATGTGGCTGCGCGACCAGGTCTGCGAGGGCCTGCGCGACCGCATCATCACCGGCCGGCTGAGACCGGGAGACCGCCTCATGGAGCGCGAAGTGGCGGAGGAGTTCGGGGTCTCACGCGTGCCGGTGCGTGAGGCGATCCGCATTCTGCTGTCCGAGGGGTTCCTCCAGGCACTGTCGCCCCGCCGTATCGTCGTGCGCGGCATGACCCGCGAGGACGTCGAGAACCTCTTCGACATGCGCGAGGCACTGGAGGTCCTGGCGGCACGCCGCGCCACCGAGCGTGCGACCGCGGACCAACTTCAGCACCTGGCCAAGCTGTTGCAGGCGGCACGGCAGGCCACCATGTCCGGCACACCCGAGCGCATCTCGCGCGCCAACGCCGCTTTTCACCACCAAATCATGGAACTCGCCGGCAACGACCTGCTCAGCACCACGCTCGGCTCGCTCGAGGGACGACTGCGCTGGCTCTTCCAGCAGATCGACGATCCCCACCCGTTGTGGGACGACCACCGCGGGCTGTACGAGGCGATCGCGGCCGGAGACGCGGAACGCGCCGCGGACCTCTCCTTGCGGCACATCCAGCACTACCGAGAGGTCGCGTTGAGAGTGCTGTTCGAGGAGCCGCCCCGCTCGGCCCGATCCTTGCAGGCGTAACCGGCCTCGCTGCCGCAGGCGTTCACCAGGGCAACGGCCCCGTCATGTCGAAGTACCCGCCGCTGGGGCCGTCCGGGCCGACCTGTGCCATGCGGACGATGATCTCGGCGCCCTCCTCTACCGTCTGGATCCCGGTGTTCCCGTTCAGGTCCGTCTTGGTGAAGCCGGGCTCCACCGCGTTGATCCGCATGGCCGGGAACGCCTTCGCGTACTGCACGGTGATCATGTTGACCGCGGTCTTCGACGCCGGGTACGCGACCCCCGGATAGAAGGCTGCGGGGTGGCCCGGGTCGGACAGGTGCGTGAGCGAGGCCAGCCCGCTGCTGACGTTGACCACGACCGGCGACGCGGACCGCCGCAGCAACGGCAGGAACGTGTGGGTGACCCGTACCGTGCCGAAGACGTTCGTCTCGAAGACCTCCCGCATCATGTCGGCGGTGACGTCAGCCGCTCCCGCCACCTCGTTGTTCGGACCGCGCGCCTCGATACCGGCGTTGTTGACCCAGCCGCTCGGCGGCGCGGCGGCCCCGGGCGGCGTCCCTGCTGCCGACGTAGACGGTGTGGCCTGCGGCGATCAGGCGGCGGGCGGTCTCGTAACCGAGGCCCTTGTTCGCTCCGGTGATCAGTGTTGTCGTCATGCCTCCACGATCCGCCCCGCCCGCCCGCGCAGCCAGGCGTCCCGTCTTCCTGGGACCAGCGGTACCAGGCAGGCACGCGGCCGGCGGGGGCAGACTGGTCGCATGGCGACGGCGGAGTTCGGCAAAGCGGTGCGCCGCTGGCGCGACCGGGTCCCGCCCGAGGCGGCGGGGCTGCCGTCCGGCGGGCAGCGGCGCGCGGCCGGGCTGCGGCGCGAGGAGTTGGCCATGCTGGCCGGGATCTCCGTCGACTACGTCACCCGGCTCGAGCAGGGCCGTGCCACCAACCCCTCGTCCCAGGTCGTCGAGGCCCCTGCCCGGGCGTTGCGGCTGTCGGAGGAAGAGCGCGCGCATCTGTTCCGGCTGGCCGGGCTCGCGCCGCCGGGCCCCGAGACCGTTCCGGCGTACATCACCTCGAGCGTCCAGCGGCTGCTGGACCGGCTGACGGGGACGCCCGTGGCGGTCTTTGACACGTCCTGGACCCTGCTTCTGGCCAACGCGCCGTACGCGGCCCTGATAGGCGACCCGTCCGGCCGGCGCGGCAACGAGCGCAACGGCGTGTGGCGCCACTTCCTCGGCCCGGGGACCGGAGCCCGGCGCACACCGCGGGCGCAACGCGACCACGAGGCCGCGCTCGTCGCCGACCTTCGTGTGGCCGCCGAACGTTACCCGGCCGACCAGCGGCTGCAACGACTGATCGCAGAACTGCGCGGGGGCAGCGAGCGGTTCGCCGAGCTGTGGGACGCGGGCGCCACCGGCCGCCACGAGGCCTCGCGCAAGACGGTCGACCACCCGCAGGTCGGGCCGGTCACGCTGGACTGCGATGTCCTCACCGTGGCGGGCAGCGACCTGCGGATCATGGTCTACACGGCCGAACCCGGCACCGAGGACGCCGAACGTCTCGCCCTCCTCACCGTCCTCGGCACCCAGGATCTCGTCGGCCGCACCACCTGAGGCACCGTCCCACGAGCCGACTCTCCTCAAGGCGTGCGGGGAAGACAGACAGTTTTTGCCTAAAGGTATTAGGCAGCTGCATAATCGCTATCGGATCGAGGGTTCCCTCGATGCTCCGACCCTTGGACAACAGGCTGAGACGATGAACACCGAACACGGCTGGATCACCACACCCGTCACCGCGGACCTCCTGCGCGGCGCCCTCGACGTGGAGCGCACGGCGCACGGCCTGCTGCCGCACCGGCTACCCGCCAGGGCGCGTCGGCAGATCCCCGACGACCAACTGGCCATGGCCGAGGCGCAGCCGTCCGGCGTACGGCTGGCCTTCCGCACCCGGGCGACCACCGTCGAGCTGGACACCCTGCCCACCAAAAGGGCCTACCGCGGGCTCCCGGCCCCGGCGGACGGCGTGTACGACCTGCTGGTCGACGGCCGACTCGCGGCCCAGGACACGGTGACCGGCGGCAACGTCCGCGTCCTCGACATGGCCACCCAGTCCGCCGAACTCCTCGAAGGGCCTCCCGGCACCGCCCGGTTCACCGATCTGCCCGCGCGGGACAAGGACGTCGAGATCTGGCTTCCCCATGTGGAGATCACCGAACTGGTCGCCCTGCGCACCGACGCCCCGGTCGAGCCGGCCCCGCTCAGCGGGCGCAGGGTGTGGTTGCACCACGGCAGTTCCATCAGCCACGGCTCGAACGCCGCCCACCCGACCGCCATCTGGCCGGCCCTGGCCGCGGCACAGGGTCGAGTGGAACTGGTCAACCTGGGATTCGGTGGCAGCGCGCTGCTCGACCCGTTCACCGCCCGCGCGATGCGGGACGCCCCCGCGGACCTGATCAGCGTCAAGATCGGCATCAACGTCGTCAACACCGACGCGATGCGCCTGCGCGCCTTCGTCCCCGCCGTCCACGGCTTCCTCGACACCATCCGCGAGGGGCATCCGACCACGCCGCTGCTGGTCGTGTCCTCCATCCTGTGCCCGGTCCAGGAGGACACCCCCGGACCCCTCGCGCCCGACTTCCAGGGCGGGACCCTGCGGTTCAGGGCCACCGGCGATCCGGCCGAACGCGCCGCCGGGCGCCTGACGCTCAACGTCATCCGCCGCGAACTCGCCCGGATCGTCGAGCAGCGGGCGGCCGACGACCCGAACCTGCACCACCTCGACGGCCGCGACCTGTACGGCGAGGCGGACTACGCCGAACTCCCGCTGCCCGACGAGATCCACCCCGACCCCGCGGGACACCGCCGCATCGCCGACAACTTCGCGCGGCTCGCGTTCGGCCCCGGCGGTCCCTTCACCTGCGAGAGCGGCAGCTGACCACATCGCGGTCGACTCCCCGTCCGGGAGGCTAGCCTCGGGCCATGCCCGAGACATCGGTGGCACGCTTCTACGACGAACTGGCCGACGACTACCACCTGATCTACGCGGACTGGGACGCGAGCATGCGGCGGCAGGGCGAGGCCCTGGACGCGCTCATGGGCGAAGGCCGCGCGGCGGTGCTCGACTGCTCCTGCGGCATCGGCACGCAGGCCATCGGCCTGGCACTGCGGGGGCACCGCGTCACAGGGACGGACCTCAGCCCCCGCGCCGCCGCCCGCGCCGCGCGTGAGGCCGCCCACCGGAATCTGACGCTGTCCACGGCCGCCGCCGACATGCGCCACCTGCTGTTCCCCGACGGCCGGTTCGACGCCGTCGTCTGCGCCGACAACGCCCTGCCCCACCTCCTGACCGAGCAGGACGTCCGCACCGCCCTGGCGGAGATGCGCCGCGTGCTGCGCCCCGGTGGCCTGCTGCTGATCAGCACGCGCCCCTACGACGACCTGCTGCGCACCCGCCCCGCCTCGGCGCCTCCGCAGGTCCACCGGCCCCCGGACGGCTCCGAACCGACCATCAGCTTCCAGCTCTGGCACTGGCACGAGGACGGCGAGCACTACGACCTGGAGCACTTCCAGCTCCTGCCGGACGGCGGGCGATGGCGGGTCGCGGTCCGCCGGACCACCTACTGGGCACTCGGCCGGGACCGGCTGTCCGCCCTCGTGGCCGACGCGGGATTCGTGGACCCCGAGTGGCGGATGCCCCAGCAGACGGGCTTCTTCCAGCCGCTGCTCATGGCGCACGCCGGCAGGCGGTGAGGGCCGCGGAACCCACGCCGACCCCGTTCGACACTCCACGGCTCCCTGAGCAGCCGGTCAGGAGCGCTTCCCGGCGTCTCGTACGGGATCGGCGCGGGCCAAGCCGCCGGAGACCGGTGCGGTGCCGAGATCGCCGTCGCCGTCCTGATGGCGCAGTACCCACTCGTCGAGGTCGAGGGCCGTTTCCAGCGGTTCCCTGGCCATGTGCGCCCGCAGGCAGCCTGCTTCGCTGGCTTCACCGGCTTCGGTGCAACCGGTTCCCCCTGCCGGGAGCAGGTCCTCCCGGAAGCCGGCCTCGGCCATGGCGAAGCGAGCCCGCGCCGCTTGCGCGGACACCCCCAGGACGTCACCGATCAGTTGCCAGTCGGCGCCGCCCAGGCGCTCGAACACGGCGGCGCTGTCGAAGAACCGCCGCGCGGCCGCGAGCACACGCGCGGCGTCCGCGAGCACGGCCCCCGGCGCACAGGTGGTCCCGTCGCCGTTCAGCTCGCGCGCGCCGACGGGAACCGCGGCCCGCGCGAGGTCGGCCAGGACGCAGGCGTCGTAGGCCGTCACCAGCCTCGCTCGCGCCGCGTCCGTGTACGGCGTGGCCTCACCCATGTCGCGTTCGCTCATCTCGGTCAGCCACGCAGAAAGTAGAGAACGGTCATGATGACGGCGGTGGTGAGGATGACGCCGCGAAGCAGCCGGGCGGGCAGGCGGCGCGCCACATGGGCGCCGACGAAGCCGCCGGCCACCGCCCCGGCCAGGGTGGTCGTGAGGACGAGCGGAGCGCTCAGCGCGTCCGAGGCCATGAGGAACAGCACGGTCGCGCCGAGATAGACGGCCGCGAGCTGCACGATCCGCATCGGGTTGCTGGCCGCGGCGTCGAGGCCGAGACCGATGCTCCACAGGGCCAGCATCATGATGCCTACGGCACCGCCGAAGTAACCGCCGTACACGGACAGGCAGAACTGTCCGATCAGGACGGCTCGGGAACTCATACCGGCCGAGCGGCCCCGCACCGCGCGCACCGCCCGGGAGATGTGGCGCCCGAAGGCGAGGACCACCGTGGCCAGGGCGAGCAGCCACGGCGCCGCGGCGTCGAACGACGAGGCCGGCAGCGCCAGCAGCAGACCGGCACCGATGACGCCTCCGGTCGCGCTGACCGCTGTCAGCGCCCTGGTCGGCGTCGCCCCGACCGGGGTGAGTTCGCCCCGGTAGACCCACGCACTGGCCACGGCTCCCGGCACGAGGGCCACCCGCGACAACGCGTTCGCGGTCACCGGCGGCAGACCGGACGCGACCAGAGCGGGCAGCGCCACGAAGGTGCCCCCGCCACCCATGGCGTTCAGCACCCCCGCGGCGACACCGGCGAGCAGGACAGGAAACAACTCCGACACCCGCTGAGCATCGCCGCGCGACCGGTGGGTCCACAATGCGTAATCGGCGCAGTCAGCCTAAGCCGGAGCCTTAGGCTGGGAGGGTGCGCTATGACCTGGACGACTTGCGGCTCTTTCTCCACATCGTGACGGAGGGGTCGATCACGGCGGGCGCCGATCGGATGCACCTGAGCCTTCCCTCGGCCAGCGCGAGGGTGCGTTCGCTGGAGCACCACGCCGGCGTGGCCCTGCTGATCCGCGGACGACGGGGGGTGCGGCCCACGCCGGCGGGGACGACGCTGGCGCGCCACGCACGCGATGTGCTGGACCAGACCGCGCGGCTCGAAAGCGCCGTCGCCAGCTACACCCGGTCCCCGACCGCTCCGCTGACCCTGCTGGCGGGCGGGTCCGCGATGCACCGGCTCGTGCCGCAGGCCCTGGTCTCGTTCCTCCGCGCACACCCGGACGTCGACGTCACGGTGTGCGAGAGCCGGACGCCGCAGACGGTGCGGATGCTCGCCGACGGCGAGGCGGACCTGGGGGTCGTCGTCGACGACGAGGCCCGCGACTGCGGCCTGCGCATGGAGCCCCTCGGGGACGACTCCCTCGTGGTGGTCGGCCAGGCCGGAGGAATCATCGCCGGCCGGACCTCGCTGACCTACAGCGAGGTCGCCGAGCACCCGCTCGTCGGGCTCGACGCCGGCTCCTCGCTGCGCCGCTGGATCGAGAAGCACCTCGGGCCGCACGCTCCGGTGGCGCGCTACCGCACCACCGTCGCCGACCTCGGCGTCCTCGTCGCCCTCGCTGCCGCAGGCGTGGGGCTGGCCGTCGTACCCCGCCGCGCCATCGACCCCGGCCAACCCCTCACCGTGTGCGAACTCCAGGATCCCTGGGCCCGCCGCCACCATTTGCTGGCGTGGGGCGTCAAAGGCCGCGGCGCGTCGACGGCCACCGTGGCGCTCGCCGAGCACCTGCGCGGCGCGGCGCTGTCCGAGGGGAGCGTCCCGGACCACGGCCAGTGATCGCCGGGGCGTCGGCGGGAGGCGGTCCCGGACCACCTGGTGCAAGCTGCGAGAGGAGGCAGCACATCGCCGGTCGCGGTGGGAGCGGGCGGCGGACGCGATCCGTGAAAGGCGGTGACGGGTGTGAGGGATCCGAATGCCGGACACGCGGGGGCCGCGGACCGGAGCGACACGCCGCCGAGCACCGACGCCGAAGCGCCCCTGTCGGGATGCGCGGCTCTGGTGACCGGTGCGTCCAGTGGCATCGGTGCGGCGACCGCCTGGCAGCTGGCCCGGCAGGGCGCGGCCGTGGCGGTCGTCGCCCGGCGTACGGGACGGCTGGAGGAACTGGCCACGAGCATCCGCGAACAGGGCGGCTCGTGCGCCGTTCTCACCGCCGACCTGGCGGATCCGGCGCAGGCACGTCAGGTCGTGGAGGCCGCCGTCGTTCGCCTCGCGCGGTTGGACGTGCTGGTGAACAACGCCGGCTACGTGGCCATGGGTCCCGTCGAGGAGGGTGACCCGGCGGACTGGGAACGGATGGTCGACCTCAACCTCAACGCCGTCCTCGGGATGTCACGGTCGGCGTTGCCGCACCTGCTGCGCGCGGCGGCGGACGGCGCCCGCGGGGTCGCCGATCTGGTGAACGTCAGTTCGGTCGCGGGCAGGGTGGCGCGCAGGAACAACGCCGTGTACTCGGCGACGAAGCACGCGGTGTGCGCGTTCAGCGAGGCCATGCGCCAGGAGGTGACCGGACGGGGCGTCCGAGTGGGGCTGGTCGAACCGGGCCTGACCCTGACGGAGATGGCGACCGGCAGCGGGCGCCTCGCCGCCCGTGACCTGCCGCAGGACGCCTGGCTGCGTGCAGAGGACATCGCCCGCTCCATCACCTTCATGATCACTCAGCCCTCGCGCGCCGCGATCAACGAGATCATGGTGCGCCCGACGGCCCAGGAGCACTGATCACCCGGAGCGCGGTTCGATGGCCGGGCGGGCGGTCCTCGACATCCGGCGCGGCCCCGCCCGCGCGGGTGGGGCGCGCAGGTCGGAAGCTGCGGGTCCATTGAGTTGCTCCGGCGGGGGCCGTAGAGTTCGGCGCGTCAGCTGTCGCCCAAGTGGCGGTGGATCGTTGGGAGTTCGGCTCCCGGGTGGGTGGGCATGCTGGAAAGGCATGTGCCCATGCAGGGCCGTACCCATGTGATTCCTTCCGGAACGGCAGGAGAGGTCGGCCGGGCCCGTGCGGTGGCCGCGGTGGCCGCTCTCACCTTGGCGCTGTTCGTCTACGGCACCGTGCAGAGCCTGCCGATCGGGCTGCTGCCGCAGATCGCGTCCGGGCTGGACGTGCCGGAATCGTCGGTCGGGCTGCTGGTGACCGGCTACGGACTGGTGGTCACCGTCACCGCGGTACCCCTGACCAGGGCGACCCGACGCATCCCGCGCCGCCGCCTGCTCACCGCCCTGCTGGGTGTCTTCGCCGCGGCCACCTTGCTGTCCGCCCTGGCCCCCGGCTACGCCTTCCTGCTGGCGACGCAGATCCTGATCGCGCTGACCCATGCGGTGCTGTTGTCGGTGGTCGCGACGACCGCCACGGGCATGTTCCGCGAAGCGGTGCGCGCCAAGGTCGTGGGGGCGCTGTTCAGCGGGATCCCGCTGGCGAGCGCGGTCGGCGTCCCGGCAGGGACCTGGCTGGGGCAGCGGACCGAATGGCGGGTGCCGTTCCTGGTCATGAGCGCCCTCGGCCTGGTGGCCGGGGTCACCGTCGCGCTCCTGCTGCCACCGACCCCGACGGCACGGAACGCGGCGTCCGTTGCCCCCCACCCCAGCCGCTCGCGCTTCACCCTGCTGATAGCGGCCACCGGGCTGGCCGTCGCCGGCGTCTTCACCTTCTACACCTACGTCGCCGTCTTCCTCACCCAGGCCGCCGGTCTGTCCCCGGACACCGTCAGCGCGGTGCTCCTGGCGAACGGCCTGGCGGGCCTGGCCGGAACCTGGGTGTCCGGTGCGCTGTGCGACCGCAACGCCCGCGTCACGATGGCCGGCACGGTGGCGCTCCTGACCGCGGCCCTGGCGGTCCTCGCCGTCGCGGGCGGCCATCCGTGGCCCGCGATGGCGGCGGTCGCCCTGCTCGGCCTGGCTCTGGCCGCCATGCTCACGGCCCTGCAGAGCCGCATCCTGCGCATATCTCCCCGCGGTGTCGAGGCCGGGTCCGCCGCGGGCTCCGCAACGATCAACGCGGGCATCGCCGTCGGCGCCCTCCTCGGAGGACGCCTCCTGGAACCCCCGGGCCACCACGCCATCACCCTGACCGGCGCCCTCCTCACTGCCGCGGGCCTCGCCGTCCTCCTGCTCGAACGTCCTGCCCCCTTCGACTGAACGGCTAGCTCGATGATCAATTCCAAGGGGTCAGTACGGTCGCATGGACCGAGTGATGCGGGCGAGCCGTGGACGTTCGCGTATGCGCCGCCAGCCCTGAGTGATCCTTCCGCTCGATTAGGGTTGCCCGATGTTCGAAGGAAAGCTGGTAAGACTGCGCGCGCTGCGCTCCGAAGACGCTGAGCACCATTTCCGTTGGCGCAATGACCCAGAGGTGGTGCGCTGGGCCGCAGGTGGTGACCCGTGTTTCGGTCCGGTCACAGCGGAAGCGATCGGGCTCGGCTTCGAGACCATGCTGCGGCTGAGCCCGAGGGAGTCGGCCGTGTTCACGGTCGAGGACCTGGCAGGCGGGGAAGTGATAGGCATGGCCGACTACCGGGACCTCGACCCCTACGTCGGAGTGGCCACGCTGGGAGTCACCATCGGCGAGCGGGAGTTCTGGGGCCGCGGCCACGGCAGTGACGCGTTGCGGCTGCTCGTGGGCCACTTGTTTGGTGCGTACTGCCTGAGCCGGCTGGAGCTGGACACCTGGAGTGGCAACGAGCGCGCCGTGCGTGCCTTCACCAGGCTGGGCTTCCGTGAGGAAGGCCGCCGACGGTCGGCTGTGCTGGTGGAGGGGGAGCGCTACGACTGCGTGCTCTTTGGAATGCTTCGCGAGGAGTGGGTCGACTCCGTGTGACGCCGTAGATGTCCTTCCAGGGGCTGTTGGCGGGGGTAAGAACGAGGGCGCCCAAGACGTTGTGTGACGAACAACCCGGACACCCTCGCGACAGCACTCTATGTGGCAACCGACGACCTGCTGAAGGCGCGTCCGGACTTGGCACCATGGCGACCTGCCACGGGGATCGCGCCGAAGCTCACCGACGCCGAGCGGGTCACCCTTGCGATGATGCAGGCCATGCTCGGGTTCACCTCCGAGGCCAGATGGCTCCGGCACGCCCGGACCCACCTGCGGCACCTCTTTCCGTACCTGCCGCAGCAGCCCGGCTACAACAAACGACTACGCAAGGCAGCCGAGCTGCTCCGTCAGGTCACCCGGATCCTGGCCGCCAGTACCTCGACGTGGAGCGACGACGTGTGGATCGTGGACTCCACACCCGTGGAATGCGGCCGCTCCCGGGAGACCGTAAAACGCTCGGATCTGGCGGGATGGGCCCAGTACGGCTACTGCGCCAGCCACAGCCGGTTCTTCTGGGGCTTGCGCCTGCACCTGGTGTGTACCCTCCAGGGCCTGCCCGTCGCCTTTGCCTTGACCGGAGCCAAGGCCGACGAGCGCGAGACCCTGCTGGACCTGATCGCGGCCGAATCGGACCTCGTCGCGGCCCGGCCCCGCCAGACGCTGATCGGCGACAAGAACTATTTCGGCCGTGACTTCGAATGCCATCCGACATGACCGGATAATCTCGAACTTCGCGGCAAGCCCACCACCCTGTTCATGCAGCGGTCGTCTGCGACCGTTCAACGAGCTGGCCGCGTTCGAAGCGGGCCCCGGCATGGACGAGAGCGACGAGATGGGGTGCGTTCACGGCCCGCCACCGCTGCTGGGCGGACTCGACGAGCTTGAAGACCATCGCGAGAGCGGCGGTGCGGGAGCCGGCTCCGCGGGTGACCTTGGTGCGCAGGCGGACGGTGTAGAAGGTGGACTCGATGGGGTTGGTGGTGCGCAGGTGGATCCAGTGCTCGGCAGGGAAGTCGAAGAACGCCAGCAACTGGTCCTGGTCGTCGGTGATCTTCTTGACGGCCTTGGGAAACTTCGCGCCGTAGAGCTGAGCGAACGTCGTGATCGCTGCCTCAGCGTGCTGCTTGTCCTCGGCGTTGCAGATGTCCTGGACGGCCTTCTTCGCGCCCGGTTGCGCTGACTTCGGCATGGCGTCGAGCACGTTTGCGGTTTTATGAACCCAGCACCTCTGTTCGCGGGTTTCGGGGAACACCTCGGCCAGGGCCTTCCAGAAGCCCAGGGCCCCGTCGTCGACCGCGAGGACGGGGACGCGCATGCCCCGGCGGGCGCAGTCACCCTTGCCTCGGTCCTGATGTGGGTGTGATCCTCCACGAGGACTGCTGACTCATTCATGGACCGTGGAGCTCGGTCTCCCAAGCCTCGAACGGCGGCTCGACCTCATAAGTTGGGTCGCAACAACTGCGGATCCACTGAGCGACGCGGTACTGCGCATCCCCGTCGTTCAGCACCTCGCCGTTCGTGTCGACTTGTAGCACATTGCCATAGATCGCGAAGATCTGTTCCAACGACGAACCGAACCGGAAGAGCGTTGGTCGGTAGTCAAAACCGTCGAGCAGGTCAACGTCGATGGTGCCGTTCGCCAGGTAGAAGGCGAAGAGCCGAAGCGAAGCACGCACGTCGACAGGAAGATGTCCCACCGGCACATCATGCCTGGCGTCTACGCCGCCTTGGCAAGATCTTTTTGACGAACAGTGCCTAGGTACAGCCCCATACACCCGTCCGCACCGACAGCCGACTCGGATCGTCCTTTCGCTTCGTCTGTCACTCAGCGCAACCACAATCCCCGTGAGACACGGTTGCTTGCGATGCTCAGAAGCGGGCATCACTCAACCTGTCGGCGGCACTCATTGCGTGATCCGCAGCCGTTTCATCGTCCTGGCCCAGTGGCCCGACGTTCACGATAGAGGCATCGGCCAGCGTGTCAGCGCTGTCCTCGAGGTTCCTATAAGCGCGTCAGCCCCTGACCTTGGTCTGCGTGGCGTTCCGCCCGGTGACGATGACCTGCCCGAAGTCACGCGGTCCGCAGATACGAGCTGCCGTCGTCTTTGGTTTCTGTTGAGAGAGCGCTGTTCCTGCCGCCGGCACCCTGGAGCAGGGGCTGACCTGTGGGCTCGTCGAGCGCCCCGACGCGCGCCGTCGGAAGCTGGCGACCGGGACAACAGAGGCCACTCGTAGAAGTCACTAACCAGCGCCTGCAGCTGTCACAGAAAGTGACCATAATAGCCCACAACCAGCGGGCGCGCCGCCTGTGTAGGTGTGCGTCCTTCCCCTCAGCGTCGGCGGGCGTACGGAGGGTGACCAAGTGGTCGCCGGAAGCACGTGATCTGTGGCAGGCTCATCCCCCTGGGGGAGAGGAACGACTGATGACCCATTACCAATGCGGAACGTGCTCGTATCAGAGCGACCATCTCGGCGAGGCCCAGCAGCACTCGCACCAGACGGGCCGCGTTTGCATCGGCAAGGACGGTGCCGAGCCAGCCGGAGGTAAGTTCGGCAAAGCCAGGATCGTGGTCAAGGCCGGCGCCAGCGTTCTGGCCGCCACCACCATCGGGGTCCTCGCCTGGAAGTACAAAGGGCTTCAGGAAGAGCACGAGGAGCTCCAAACGAAGCACGAGGGGCTCCTGTCCATGGCTGCCGGACTGGTCGTGCAGTTGGCGGAGTCGACGGCGGAGAACGACAGCCTGAAGTCGGAGAACGACTACCTGAAGTCGGCCACCGGTGCCTCGAAGACGCTCAAGAGCTACGACTGCTGAGCGAGGGCGTACTGCGGGTAGTGCCAGTGGTGGACAGGTGCCCCGGCGTTCAATGCCGTTGGCAGGTCGAGTGGGTGTCGGCCCAGCCCGGCGTTAGATCTGTTGTTCTCCGCCAGTCGCCCAATCGGGAAGATCAACAGATCGCAGCGGTCAGCCACCGATCAGCGCAGCGGTCCGAGTTACAGAACCCGCCGAAGCACGATCACCTGAGGACGGTGATCAAGCTCGGAGGCTGTGCAAAAGAGTGACCCGCGAAGTACGGAGCTAGTGCTGTGACCGCATAGGTTCGCCGGGTCGGTGGTCGCTTCGTCAGCCTGAGAGCGAGCCGTGCAGGTTCTTCTTTCTGCGTGGCGATGTC
>NZ_JBIUBT010000022.1:0-92026 GCF_044548235.1 Streptomyces sp. NPDC052043 | reverse complement strand
CGAGGCGCTGCTCCAGCACATCGAACGCGACCTGGTCGCCCACACCGGCGGACGCCTCGGTGATGACGTCGCCCTCCTCGCCATCCGCCGGGCCCACATCCCCCATGACGAAGCGGGAGAAGGCGAAGACCGACAGCGGTACGAGCGGACTGCCGAGCCCTCCCCGGAGGACGTCGGCGCGCTACGGGCGCCTCGGTCTCAGTTCCGGTCTCAGTTCCGGTTTCAGCCCTTGCGTGTTCCGCGGCCCGGCCGGTCCTTCGGCGTTCGCTGGGCCCCGGCCGAGTTCGCCGCCGCGACCGGCAGGCGTACTTTTGAAATCAGGCAAGGGTGACTTCCCGGTCGGAACGTCCAGGCCTCGGTGGAGGCCACGAGGGCGCAGGCGAGATCCTCGGGCGGCGGCCTGGGGTCCAGGGCACTGGACCACGGATCCGAGCGGGGTGCGACTCACACAGCAGGCGCGGAGGGGCCATGGCCGAGCTCGGTAAGGCGGGCGACCCGCCGAACCCTGCCACGGTGCTGCGCGAGCCCGCACGGCTGGCCGCGGTGGACGCCGTCCGCGCGGTCGACCAGCTGACCGTGGACGCCTTCGCCCGGTCCGTGAGCCTGGCCGTACGGCTGCTGGACGCCCGAATGGCGCTGATCAGCCTGGCCGGGGCGGACCAGCAGTTCGTCCGGGCCGGGATCGGCGCGGCCGTACCGCGGCACGGGGAGCGGGAGCGGGTCGACTGGGGCTTCTGCTCCGAGGTGGTGGTGTCCGGCCGGCCACTGGTCATCGACGACGTACGGAACGACTCCGAGCACCGGTCCGACCTCGCGGTCGCCGCCACCGGCATGCGCGCGTACCTGGGCGTGCCGCTGCTCCTGGAGGAGCTGCCGATCGGAGTGCTGTACGTGCTCGACACCAAGCCGCGACTGTGGGACACGGAGCAGCGGCACGCCCTGGAGCAGCTGGGGACGTCGGTGATGAGCGAGATCCGGTTGCGGCTGGACGCGGCCGAACGCGGCCGGCTCTACGAGCGGGCCGCGGCCGCCGCCGTGGCCGAGCACAGACGGTCCCGGCAGTTGCAGGACCTGGCGCGGGCAAGTCTGCGGATCAATGCCGCGCCGTCGCTGGAGTACGCCCTCCAGACGGTCACCGAGGAGGCCAGGGCGCTGGTGGGCACGCACCAGTCGGTCACCAGCATGACCAGGAACCTCCGCTGGGCGCAGGCGATCAACGCCGTCTCCCTGTCGGACAAGTACAGCGAGTACCGCTTCTTCGACGCACCCCCGGTCGGGGAGGGGATCTACGTCCTGGTGTGCAGGGACAACCAGCCGATGCGGATGACCCAGGAGGAGCTGGAGGCCCATCCGGCCTGGCGGGGCTTCGGTGCCTACGCCCCGGTTCATCCGCCGATGCGTGGTTGGCTGGCCGTCCCGCTGATCGCGACCGACGGTCGCAACCTGGGTCTGATCCAGCTCTCGGACAAGGAGGACGGCGGCGAGTTCACACCCGACGACGAGGCGATCCTCGTCCAGCTCGCCCAGCTGGCCTCGGCGAGCATCGAGAAGGCCGCGGCGCTGGAGAACCAGTACGAGATCGCCCGCACCCTGCAGAGCAGCCTGCTGCCGCAGCAGCTGCCCGAGCACTCGGCGGTGTCGGCCGCCTCCCGCTATCTGCCCGCCGCACCCCGCGCCGGGGTGGGCGGCGACTGGTTCGACGTGATCGGGCTCTCCGGTGCCCGGGTCGCGCTGGTGGTCGGGGACGTGGTCGGACACGGCATCCACGCCGCAGCGGCCATGGGCAGGCTGCGTACGGCCGTACGCACGCTCGCCGATGTCGATCCCACCCCGGAGGAGCTGCTCACCCGGTTGGACGACCTGGTGAACCGGCAGTCCGCGGAATCGGGCGCCGACGACGGCGCCGACCCGGCACACGGAGGCACCGGGGACGTCGGGACCACCTGCCTGTACGCGGTGTACGACCCGGTGACCGGGCGCTGCACGCTGGCCGGTGCCGGCCATCCGGCGCCCATCATGGTGTCTCCGGACGGCAGCGCCGATTTCCTCGACCTGCCCTCCGGGCCCCCGCTCGGTGTCGGCGGTGTGCCGTTCGAGACGGTGGAGGTGGAGGTGCCGGAGGGCAGTCTGCTCGCCTTCTACACCGACGGCCTGGTCGAGTCCCGGCAGCGCGACATGGAAGCGGGGCTGGAGGAACTGCGCCAGGCGCTGACCGAGCCGTGCGACTCGCTGGAAGCGCTGTGCGACCACGTGGTCAAGACGCTGCTGCCCGAGCCTCCGTCCGACGACGCCGCGCTGCTGCTCGTCCGGCCGCACGCCCTGGACGAGACGCGGGTCGCCACCTGGGACATCGCGGCGGAACCGGCCGAAGTGGCCCGGATCCGCGCCCGCACCGCCCGCCTGCTGGCGACCTGGGGTCTGGAGGAGATCGGCTTCGTGACCGAGTTGGTGGTGAGCGAGCTGGTCACCAACGCCATCCGGTACGGCCAGCCCCCCATACAGATGCGGCTCATCTACGACCGGTCGATCATCTGCGAGGTCTCCGACGCCAGCAGTACCGCTCCCCATCTGCACCAGGCCCGCATCTACGACGAGGGCGGACGCGGCCTGATGCTGGTCGCCCGGCTCACCCAGCGCTGGGGCACCCGGCACGCCCGCGACGGCAAGACCATCTGGTGCGAGCAGCCCCTGCCCGGGGAAGGCCCGCCCGGGGAAGGCCTGCCCGTGGGGGGCCTGCCGCTGGAGGGCCTGCCCATGGAGGGCCTGTCCCTGGAGGACCTGTCCGTGGAGGGTCTGCTGCCGCCCGACCCGGAGCAGTGATCCGGCCTTTTCACGCGGCCGGGGTGCCCGCGTGCCCCGGTCGGGCCGCCCGCCGTGATCCGTAGAACGATCGGGGGCTGCCACCGGGGGCCGTGTAGTCTCACCGCCCAGTTGTGACATGCACGGGACACCGGGACACCGGGGCACGAGGACAGGGGCGGGGGACGGTCATGACGTATCGGCGCGCGGCGATACCGGCGCTGGTCGGGGGGCTGCTGATCACGGCGCTGCTGTGGTGGGCGGGGGCGAGCGTGCAGGCACTGCACCTGGCGGGCACCGCCGACGCGATCGGCGGCCGGGCCGCCGCCGACCTCGAACGCTGGCTCATCCCCTGGTCGTACGACCCTCCGGACGTCGTGCGGTTCGGTGCGGGGGCGTCCGACTGGGTCAACGGCACACCCGATCCGGACGGAGCCCGCTACCTGGCGCTCTACCACACCGCGCTCCAGATCCGCTTCGCCGCGGTGTTCGCCTTCTTCGTGCCCGGCGCGCTGCACCTGGTCCGCAGGCTGCCGCCGGTGCACGGCCGGCTGCCCGCCACGCTGCTCGCGGTGTGGGCCTGGGGTCTGGTGGCGGGGACCCTGGCGGTGACCGTCTCCGCGCCGTGGGTGATCGCCTCGCAGGGGCGCGGCAGTTACCGCTTCCTGCCCCAGCTGGCGGCCGCGCTCTCGGCCGGGTGCCAGATTCTGGTGGTGGCCGCGCTGGTGGCGGCGGCGGGGACGGTGCTCGCGGCCCGGATCACCGTCAAGGGCGCCGGTCCGCTGCCGAGGCAGGCGGTCCCGCCGCGGGCCGCCCGCCTGTCCGCCACAGCCGGGACCGCGGTCGTCGCCCTGTCCGTGGTCGTCCTCTCCTACCAGTCGGTGGCAGCCGCCCTCCAGAGGTTCGACCCGCTCGGCGGGATGTTCGCCGAACCGGGTGACCTGCTGCGTGGCTGGCTGCTGCTCGGCGGCTGGGCGGGCCCGGCGGGCACGCCGTTCGGCGACTGGCTCCTGTACCGGGTCCCCGACGTACTGCTGCTGGTCGTGGTGTGGTGGGCGCTGCGGTGGCTGCCCGTCCTGCTGGTCCGGTCCACCGTTCCGGCGATGGCCGTCGGCGCGGTGTGCGCGACCGTCCTCGGGCTGCTGGCGAGCCAGTTGCTGCGGACGGTGACGGACGGGGCGGGCCTGCGCTGGGGGCTGATCTATCTGTCCTCGGGCCTCGGTTACGGCGTTCCGGCCGCCCTGACCTGCGGTCTGGTGGCGGGAGTCGCGGCTGTCGCGACGCTGCGGCTGACGGTGGGCCGTGCCGACGACGTCCCCGAAGCCGTGCCCCCCGCCGAGAGCCCTGCCCACTCCTAGGGCCTGTTGCGAAAGTCCCGCCTGCCCCGCGACGCCATGCACGCACTCTCGCCGCACCGGGCCCTGACCCAAGTACATCCAGTACGAGGGCCAGGGCCCGGCACGCCGAGAGCACGCACCTGACGCCGCGAGGCCCGCCCTCCGGGCGGACGACGGGACTTTCGCAACAGGCCCTAGGGCCTGTCCCCGGGGCCTGGGCGGCCCACCTCTGGGCGACCCCAGGGGCGGGCCGCCCTTCGGCGGACGGCGGGAACGCGACGACGGGACCGGGCGGTTCAGTGCGCGGCGCGGGTGTGCGTGCGCTCGAAGACGGAGAAGGCCGCCTCCTGGCGCCACTCGACCTCCGCCCTGGGGCTGCCGGACAGCAGGCGCCGACAGGCCGGGGTCCGCACGGGCAGGCCGGGGCGCTCACCGCGGCAGACGGGCACGACCCGGTAGCCCGCCGTGGTCGGACTGCCCTGCCACAGGCTCGCACCGGGCAGGAAGGCGTACTGGAGCGAGGCGCGCGCGAGATCCTTCAAGTCGGCGTAGGAAAGGCCGTAGGTCCTGGCGGCGTACTGGTACTCGTGGCTGATGTCGATCCGGGACACGCCGGGGTCGTCGGTGGCCAGCACGACGGGGACGCCGTAGCGGCGGTACGTGGCGAAGGGGTGGTCGGCGCCCTTCACGCCGAGGATCTGGGCGTTGCTGGTGAAGGGCACTTCGACGGCGACCTGGCGGGCGGCCATGGTGCGGGCCGTGCGCCGCCAGTCGTCCTCGTGGACGAGGTCGACGCCGTGCCCGACGCGCTCGGTGCGGGCGACGTCGACGGCCTCCTCGATGTGGAACCTCAGGTCCTGCGGCTTGACCAGTCCGGGCCACAACTCGCCTGCATGCAAGCTGACATGGGCCTCCGGGTACTGGCCGCGCAGATAGCGCACCATGCGCATCTGAAGGCGGTAGTCGCGCAGGGCGACGTCCCCGTCCTCCGGCTGGACCAGGTTGACCGCGTACCCGACCGGGTGACCGCACGGAATTGCGCGGACGTCACCCGGGCGGCTGACGGACGCATGGCATGGGCCGCGGTTTTCGCGCCGCTTCCAGGAGGATTGCGGTGAAGCGGTGGGAACCGGACGCGATGTGATGCGGCGTCGAAGCAACCGGCGCCGCCTAGGTGACATCCTGGTGAACGAGGTGCGCCGTACGGGCGCCGTTGCCGTCGGACGGGATGAGGGCCGTGGTGGAGCCGAGGATCGCTGTCGCCGTGGTGACCATGGGCAACCGGCCCGCCGAGGTCGACGCCCTGCTGGAGTCCGTGGCCAAGCAGGATCTCGCGCCCGCGCGCATCGTGATCGTCGGCAACGGGTGCCGGCTGCCCGAGTTCGCCCGCCGGCTGTCCCTGCCCGGCGAGGTCACGGCGGTGGAACTCGACGAGAACCTCGGCTGCCCCGGCGGGCGCAACGTCGCCCTGGCCCGGCTGCGGGAGTTCGGGGACGTCGATGTGGTCGTGGAGCTGGACGACGACGGGCTCCTCGTCGACGCCGACGTACTGCGCCGGGTACGGGATCTGTACGCCGCCGACCCGCGCCTGGGCATCGTCGGCTTCCGCATCGCCGACGAGCGCGGCGAGACCCAGCAGCGGCACGTGCCGCGGATCGGCGGGGCGGACCCGATGCGGGGCGGGTACGTCACCGGGTTCCTCGGCGGCGGGCACGCGCTGCGGACGGCGATGCTGGAGCAGACCGGGGACTGGCCCGCGGAGTTCTTCTTCGCGCACGAGGAGACCGATCTGGCCTGGCGTGCCGCCGACGCCGGCTGGAAGATCCTCTACGCGCCCGAGCTGCTCCTGCGGCACCCGAAGACCTCGCCCGCCCGGCACGCCATCTACTACCGGGTCACCGCCCGCAACCGGGTCTGGCTGGCCCGGCGGCGGCTGCCGCTCCCGCTCGTCCCGGTCCACCTCGGCGTGTGGACGCTGCTCACCCTGGCGCGGACCCGTTCGCTCGCCGGGCTGCGGGCCTGGTTCGGCGGCTTCGTGGAGGGGCTGCGCGAGCCCGCGGGGGAGCGGCGGCCCATGCGCTGGCGGACCGTGTGGCGACTCACCCGGCTCGGCCGGCCGCCGGTGATCTGACCCACCGGTCGTCCGACCCGCCGGATCGCGGTCCGCGCGCGTCCGTGCTCGCGTTCACTTCGCGTCGGCGTAGCACTCCACCACCGCCGTCGTGAACGGAAACCGCACCGGGGTCTCGCCGAACGTCAGCCGGCCCGCCAGCTCCGCGGCCTGCCGGATCGCCTCGACGACCGTGTCCGCCTCCTCCTTCGGGCAGTGCACGATCACCTCGTCGTGCTGGAAGAAGACCAGCTCGGCCGCCATGTCCCGGCAGCTGCGGCGCAGCGCCGCGAGCAGCAGCAGGGCCCAGTCGGCGGCGCTGCCCTGGACGACGAAGTTGCGGGCGAAGCGGCCCCGGGCGCGCGAGTCGGCGGAGGCGTACCCCGGCATCCAGTCCTGGCCGGCGGGTGGTGCGGTGGCCGGGTCGTCCTGCGGGAGGCCCGCCTCACCGGTCGCGTCCTCGGCCGCCCCGGCGGCCGGAGGACAGGTGCGGCCCAGCCAGGTTCGTACGAGCCGGCCCTCCTCGCCCGCGCGGGCGGCCTCGTCGACGTAGGCCACCGCCTTCGGGAAGCGGCGTCTGAGGGCGGCGAGGTTCTTCAGGCCGTCGCCGGAGGTCTGCCCGTAGACCGCGCCGAGCACGGCGAGTTTCGCCTGGGCGCGGTCGCCGGAGAAGGCCCGGTCGGACACCGACTGGTAGAGGTCGGCGTCCCGGCCCGCCACCTCCATCAGCCCCGGGTCGCGGGAGACGGCCGCCAGCACTCGCGGCTCCATCTGGGCGGCGTCGGCCACGACAAGGCGCCAGCCGGGGTCGGCCACCACGGCCCGGCGGATGACCTTGGGGATCTGGAGCGCGCCCCCGCCGTTGGTCACCCAGCGGCCGGTGACCGTGCCGCCGGCGAGGAACTCCGGTCTGAACCGCCCCTCCCGCACCCAGTCCTGGAGCCAGGACCAGCCGTGGGCTACCCAGATCCGGTACAGCCTCTTGTACTCCAGCAGCGGTTCGACGGCCGGGTGGTCGACCGACCTCAGCTCCCAGCGGCGGGTGGACTTCACCCTGATCCCGGCCCGGGCGAAGGCCTTGACCACGTCGGCGGGAAGATCCGGCCGCACCCGGTGGCCGAAGGCCGCGGACACCTCGTCCGCGAGTTCGGCCAGGCGGCGGGGCTCGCCGCCGCCCGCGTACCGCTCGCCGAGCAGTTCGCGGAGCACCGCGCGGTGCACGTCCGCGCGCCAGGGCAGTCCCGCACGGTTCATCTCGGCCGCCACCAGCGTGCCCGCCGACTCGGCGGCGGTCAGCAGACGCATCCGGCCGGGGTGCTCGGCGCGTGCGTGCCGTCGCTGCTGGCCGGCGTAGACCGCGAGCAGGTCCGCCAGCGGCAGGCGCACGCCCTGCGGTTCGAAGAGTGAGGACTGTGCGCCGGGTTCGGCGGACCGGTGCGGCGGATCCGGCGGTACCGGGCCGCCGCGCAGCCGGGCCAGGGCGGCGGCGGCCGAGCGGGGCTCGCCGTGACGTCCCTCGTGACCGAGGAGGAGCGTCTCGGCGACCTCGATGTCGTAGCACCGCTCCACCCGTACGCCCGCGGCGAGCAGACGGGGATGGACCTCGGCGGTGGATCGCCACACCCATCGCGTGACGTCCGGTCTGCCGCGGACCGCCTCCGCGAGGTCCGCGGCACGGTGCACCGGACCGGCGGGCAGGCCGTCCCGGCCGAGGGGGGCGACCTCGGCGCCGCCGTCCTCGGCCGGTGCAAGAGCCCACCGGTCGGTCATGTCGGCGAGTGTCGCAGGAAGGTCTGACAACGGGCTGCGACCTGCTGCTCAGCAGGCCGGTCAGCCGTCCTGTCCGCTGCCCTGATCGCCGTTGTGCGCCTCCCGGTCCTCGTCCTGCCGGGCACGGTCCTTCACCAGCTCCGCCAGGGCCGCCGCGACGTACTCCTCGGCGCGCGCCTTGTCCAGGCCGAGGCCGCTGAGGACGCCCTCGCCGTTCTCCAGCTCCAGCAGGGCCAGCAGGATGTGCTCGGTGCCGATGTAGTTGTGGCCGAGGCGCAGGGCCTCGCGGAAGGTGAGTTCCAGGGCCTTCTTGGCGGCCGAGCCGTACGGGACCAGCTCGGGGGCGTCGGCGGACGCCGGCGGGAGGGCGGCGGTCGCGGCCTCGCGGACCGCGTCCAGGGTGACGCCCTGGGCCTCGACGGCCTGCGCGGCCATGGCCTCCGGCTCGGTGAGCAGCCCGAGGACCAGGTGCGCGGGCGTTCCCTCGGCGCTCCTGGCGGCCTTGGCCTCCTCGTGGGCGGCCATGACCACCTTGCGGGCGCGGGGCGTGTAGCGGTTGAACCCCTGACTGGGGTCGAGGTCGGCCGACTCCTTGGGCACGAACCGCTTCTGCGCGGCCTGCCGAGTGACGCCCATGCTCCTGCCGATGTCGGTCCAGGAGGCGCCGGAGCGGCGGGCCTGGTCGACGAAGTGCCCGATGAGGTGGTCGGCCACCTCGCCGAGGTGCTCACCGGCGAGTACGGCGTCCTGGAGCTGTTCGAGGGGTTCCTGGTGGACCTGTTTGATGGCCGAGATGAGGTCGTCCAGACGGACGCTCGACCTGATGGTGGGGTTCGTCATGTGTCAACCGTAGGTTGCGCTCCCAGGGGTGTCAACCGCGAGTTGACACTCCTGGGGGAGTTTTCGGGGCCATCTCTGTCCACAGGGTGTGGACAGAGTCTTGCGTGCCTCGTGGCACCATCGACCGGTGAGTACGTCCAGCACCGTCGACCGGGCCTTCCGGGCCGCCCTCTACGCACCCTCCGGCGACGCCCTCGACACCGGCGCCTCCCTGCTGGCGGCCGACTCCGCGGCGGACGCCGAACTCCTCCGGCGCGGGCGGGAGTTCGTGGCGACGGCGTGGCAGCGCGGCTGGCAGCCCGCCGATGTCGCGCGGATCGTCGGGCGGGAGCTCGGCGAGGTCCATGCGTGGCTGCTCGCGGCGCTCGTCCGCGCGCAGGCGGCCGACGACCGGCCGCGCGGCCCGCGCTGGACCGCCCAGCTCGACGCGCTGCCGCCCGCGGAACCGCCCCGCACCGACCGCTTCTCGCACGCCACCGCTGTCCTGGAGCTCTACCGCCTGCTGCTGCGGCTCCCCGCGCTCGAACCGCTGGACGAGCCCGCGCCCGCCTCCCGGACCGAGTCCCGCATGCTCACCCGGATCCGGGCGCTGCTCGCCAAGGCGGAGGCCACCGGCTATCCGGAGGAGGCGGAGGCGCTGAGCGCGAAGGCGCAGGAGCTGATGGCGCGGCACAGCGTCGACGAGGCGCTGCTCGCCGCCCGCGCCCCTGCACCCGACGCACCCGGCGCCTGCCGGATCGGTGTCGAGCCGCCGTACGAGCAGGCCAAGGCCGTGCTGCTGGACGCCGTCGCCACCGCGAACCACTGCCGCGCCGTGTGGAACGAGGCCCTCGGTTTCTCCACCGTCGTCGGCTTCGAGGCCGACCTGGAGGCGGTCGAACTGCTCTACGCCTCGCTGCTGGTCCAGGCCACGACCGCGATGACCCGGGCGGAGGCGGCCCAGCGGGCGGGCGGGCGCAAGCGGACGAAGACCTTCCGGCAGTCCTTCCTCGCCGCCTACGCCCACCGCGTCGGCGCCCGCCTCGCGGCCGCCGCCGAGACCCAGGTGACCGCGGACCTGCTGCCCGTCCTGGCGACCCGGGACGTCGCGGTCACCGACCGCGTGGACCGCTTGTTCCCGGAGACGACCACGACCCGCCTGCGCGGGGTGAGCGACACCGCGGGGTGGACGGAGGGCGCCCGGGCGGCGGACCGGGCCCGGGTGACGTCCCGCCCGCCGCTCGGCCGACGCGCCGCGCCACCCGCGTGAACGGCCTCGCGGTCAGTCGCCGGCCTGCTGGAAGGCCGTCACCGACGCGTCCGGGTCACCCGCGCTCTTCTTCCCCTGGACCGGGCCGTAGGACCACGGGAAGTCCCGGCTGCCGGACGCTCCGGGCAGGCTGAGCCTCAGGGTCGTCACCGCGAGGCCCTTGGCGTCGCCCTTCTCGCCCCGCACATAGGTGAGGGTGAAGGCCGCCGTGTCGTTCTTGGCGAGGGTGAGCCTCTCCGGCGTTCCGGACCCCTCGCGCGGGACGGTCGCCGTGGCGCCGCCGGCGGACAGGGTGATGCCCGGGAATCCCTCCAGGGTGCACCGGGCACCCCGGTTGGTGACGGTGACGGGCACATTGCCCGTGTCCCCGGCGGCGGGTGCGGCGTTGGCCGGGCCGACCTGGATCGCGAGCTCGCCGATCCGGCAGGCCGTGCCGTCGGTGTTCTTCTCCCCGGAGCCGGAGCCGGAGCCGGAGCCGGAGCCGGAGCCGGACCCGGAGCCGGTGTCGCCGCCGCTCCCGCAGGCGGTGAGCAGGAGGGCCGCGGCGAGGGCGGTGACGGTGGCCGAGGTGGTCGCGGCCGGCGGGCTCACCGTCACCGGCGTGATCACCGCCGTCGACCCCGCGCTGGTTCTGCCGTACCTCGGCAACGGCGACGACCTGGCCGACGGTGGGCTCGCGGCGGCCGCCACCGACCAGCGGACGGTCGCGGACACCTTCGCCCGGCAGCTGGAATACGCGCCCGTGCTCGCCGTCGCCGACTCCCCGGAGGCGGACGAGGAGGACCACGAACTGCTCACGCAGCTCCATCCGACGGCCCGCCGGGTCCCGATCGGCCACGGTGACCCGGCGGGCTCCGCGCGCGCGGACGCGCCTGTGGCCGCACGCGCGCAAAACGTCGCCGGCCGTTCCGAGCTGGCCCACGCCGCCCTCGCCGGATTCGACGTCGAGGCGGCCGGTGCGGCCCAGCATCCGGCGTGCGCGCTGCTGCCCGCCGAGGCGGACGCGCACGGCGTCTCGACGCTGGTCTGGCGTGGCCGCAGGCCCTTCCATCCGGAGCGGCTGTACGCGGCCCTGGAGGACCTGACCTGTGCCGCCGCCCGCAGCCGGGGCCGGTTCTGGCTGGCCGACCGGCCCGACACGCTGCTGCACTGGGACGCGGCCGGCGGCGCGCTGTGCGTGGAGGGCGTCGGGCCCTGGCTCGCCGCCCTGCCGGACGCGGCCTGGGAGATGGTCCCGCCGGTGCGCCGGGTCGCCGCCGCGCTGGACTGGCACCCGGAGCACGGCGACCGCTGCCAGCACCTCGTCTTCACGTCCCCCGGCCTCGACCGCGACGGCCTCGAACGGCTGCTGGAGTCCTGCCTGCTGACCGACGCCGAGTACGCCGCCGGACACGACGCCTGGAAGGGCGTGCCGTCCGCCTTCGACACCCTCCTGGAGGTCTGACCCATGCCCCGCAAGAGCGACCGCAAGCCCGTCAAGTCCCGGCCCAACCCGCTGGAGAAGGCCGGGATCGACTACATCGACTACAAGGACACCGACCTGCTGCGGAAGTTCATCTCCGACCGCGGCAAGATCCGCAGCCGCCGGGTCACCCGGGTCACGGCCCAGCAGCAGCGACTGCTGGCGCGGGCGATCAAGAACGCGCGGGAGATGGCGCTGCTGCCGTACTCCATCCGCTGATCGGGCCCGGGACGACGCACACCACTAATAGGTAGGAGATTCCCTACGCTTGACGCGTAGGGAATCTCCTACCTATTGTCGTCTCCATGAACATCACTCACGCTTCCTTCGTGACCGTCCCCGTCAGTGACCAGGACCGGGCCCTGCGCTTCTACACGGATGTCCTCGGCTTCGAGGTCACCGCCGACCGGGACATGCCCCAGGGCCGCTGGCTCCAGGTGGCACCCGCCGGCGCGCAGACGGTCTTCACGCTCTCCGGGCCGGGGATGGGGGGTTTCGAGCCCGGATCGGTACGGGGGATCATGTTGGTCACGACCGATGTCGACGCCGACTGCGCGCGGCTCGCGCAGGCGGGGGTCTCCGTGCAGGGCCCGGACGACCTGCCCTGGGGCCGCATGGCCTCCTTCAGCGACCTCGACGGCAACGGTCTGATGCTGCTGACCGAGAAGGAAGGTTTCTGACCGCCGCCATGAACGGGACGAGAACCGTATGAGCGGGGCGGGTACCGCCGCGGAGGACCGGGTCTTCGCCGCGCTCGCCAACGCCACCCGACGCGAGGTGCTGCGGCTGCTGCGCGAGGAGGGGCCACAGCCCGTCCAGGACCTGGCCGACCGCTTCGCCATGCGCCGCCCCAGCCTCTCGGAACACCTCAAGGTGCTCCGGGAGGCCGGCCTCGTCTCCGAGCAGCGCTCCGGGCGGCAGCGCATCTACCGCCTGGAGGCGGCCCCCCTGGCCGACGTGCAGGACTGGCTCCACCCGTACGAGCGGTTCTGGCGCGGCCGGATGAAGGAACTCGGCGCGCTGCTGGACCGTATGCCCGACGACGACCGCGCCTGAGCACCGACCCTTGCGGTGACCGCACCCGAGCACTGACCCCCGCGGTGACCGCACCCGAGCACCGACCCCCGCGGTGACCGCACCCGAGCACCGACCCCCGCGGTGACCGCACCCGAGCACCGACCCCCCACGGCGGCCGCACATGAGCACCGACCCCCACGACGACCTCACCACGATCCGCGTCGACCAGTTCTACGCGCACCCGCCCGCCAAGGTCTGGCGGGCCCTCACCGAGCCCTCGCTGCTCGCGCAGTGGCAGATGCCGGGCGCCGCGGACTTCCGCCTCGAGGTCGGCCACCGCTATCGGATGACCTCCGTGCCGCGGCCCAACTCCTCCTTCTCCGGCGCCGTCGACGTGGAGGTTCTCGCCTACGACGCCGAGCGGATGCTGGCCGTCCGCTGGAGGGACGCCGATCCGGCCAATCCCGTGGACTGGACACTCACCTGGACGTTGGAACAGGAGGGCCGCGGTACGCGTCTCTTCCTGGTGCACGAGGGATTCGATCCGGACGACCCGGCGCAGATGATGGCGCGCAAGATCATGGACGGGGGGTGGCGCTCGCATGTCCTGTGTGTTCTGGGGCAGACGCTCGAGCGGCTCGGGTGAAGCGGACGTCGGGGCTGTAACCGCTGGACCACGCCCTGTGCACGTGCATCTGCTCGCGCATATGCATGTGAACAAGGTTATGATCGCGATCAGTTGACCGAAGCATCCATGGCCACACCAGCCAGTGCACCACCGGGGAGCGACCTGTGGACCACGACGTTGAGGGCGGGTACGGGGGCGACGTGTACAACGGCATGGCGGCCACGCGGCTGCGCGGGGTGGCCTGGCAGAAGAGCCGGCACAGCAACTCGCAGGGGTCCTGCGTGGAGTTCGCGCGACTGCCGGGCGGAGACGTGGCGGTGCGCAACTCCCGCTTCCCCGACGGTCCCGCGCTCGTCTACACGCGCGCGGAGATCGAGGCGATGCTGCTCGGGGTCAAGGACGGGGAGTTCGACCACCTGATAGCGGGCTGACGCGCCGACCAGTGAGGTGCGCGACTCGGGGCGATCGGTGCGCAACGCGCGGTAACGCGCGTAGAACCACGGCGTCGAAGAGGGGCGCCGTTCGTCATGTGACGGACGCCAGCCGGAACAGTGCCCAGACCACCTTGCCGTCCAGGGCCCCGGTCAGCGGGTGCCAGCCCCAGCCGTCGCTGAAGGAGTCGACGAGGAAGAGGCCGCGGCCCGACTCCGCCGAGAAGTCGTCCGTCTCGCGGGCGACCGGACTTTCCCGGCTGGGGTCGCGCACCGCGCACACCAGCCGCCCGGTCCACCGCAACAGATGCAGCCGTACGGGCGAGTCGTGGTCGCACGAGTGCTCCGGCGACGACTCCGGCAGACCGTGCCGCAGGGCGTTGGTGACCAGCTCCGAGACGACCAGGCAGACGTCCTCGAACCGGTCGGCCAGGTCCCATCGGTCGAGCGTCGTGCCGGTGAACTGCCGTGCCTCGCGCACCGCTTCGTAGCGGGCGGGCAGTGCGCAGGAGGCGGCGCTGGACACGGCCGCGGGATCCAGCGGGGGAAGGCCCTGCCGTAACGGCTCGAGCATGGTCGATCCATTCGTCCCCATGCGAGGCACTCCCGGTAATCCGCGGTCGTTGCGATGCAGCGGTGGCGCGAGACCATGGTTTCGGATGCGTACACCAGATGCAAGGGCAGATGCACGTGCACGCGACCGAATTGGACCTCCCCGTACCGCTTACTGGTCATTTTTTCCGCCATCCACGCGTCATCCGCTGGTCTCCTGGTCGGCTCCTGCCGTGCGGATTCCTTGACCTCTTTCCGTTTCCGTAATCACGCGAGTACAGCTCGGAGTGAATTAGTGGCAGACTTCGGGCCTTGAAGACGGTTGGGGAGGCTGGCGAACGTGAGCGCGGGAGAGCCCGGATCGGTGGTGCGGCGCATGCTGCTCGGCTCGCAACTCAGGCGACTTCGTGAAGCGCGGGGCATCACGCGTGAGGCGGCCGGGTACTCGATCCGCGCCTCGGAATCGAAGATCAGCCGGATGGAGTTGGGCCGGGTGAGCTTCAAGACCCGAGACGTGGAAGACCTGTTGACGCTGTACGGCATCACGGACGGGGCGGAGCGCACCTCGCTGCTCTCCCTCGCCAGGGAGGCCAACGTCGCGGGCTGGTGGCACAGTTACTCCGACGTCCTGCCCAGCTGGTTCCCCACCTATGTGGGACTGGAGGGCGCGGCGTCGCTGATCCGCGTCTACGAGGTGCAGTTCGTGCACGGGCTGCTCCAGACCGAGGCGTACGCCCGGGCGGTGGTCCGGCGCGGTATGCAGGGCGCGAGCGAGGCCGACGTGGAGCGGCGGGTGGCGCTGCGCATGGAGCGGCAGAAGTACCTCGTCTCGGAGAACGCGCCCGACTTCCACATCGTCCTCGACGAGGCCGCCCTGCGCCGCCCCTACGGCGACCGCGACGTGATGCGCGGGCAGTTGCAGCACCTGATCGACTTCTCCGAGCGGCCCAACGTGCGGCTTCAGATCATGCCGTTCAGCTTCGGCGGGCACGCCGGCGAGTCCGGGGCCTTCACCGTCCTCAGCTTCCCCGAGTCGGACCTGTCGGACGTGGTCTACCTGGAGCAGCTCACCAGCGCGCTCTACCTGGACAAGCCCGAGGACGTCGCCCAGTACGAGAGGACGCTGGAGGAACTCCAGCACGACGGACCCGGCCCGGACGAGGGCCGCGACCTTCTGCGCGGGCTGCTCCAGCTCTCGTAGGGAAACCCCCCGAGAACCCGAATCGAACGCCCAACTCGCCTCGGGCGCACGTACGATGACCCGTGATCAGACCGTGAAGAAGTGATCGGGGGTTGATCGGGCTCCGACTGCTTCGACCGTCTCGCAGCAGGGGATCGAGGGAGCACATGCCGTCCTACTTCACCGACCTGGCCCAGCAGTACATCGACGGGCAGTGGCGCCCGGGCACCGGCTCCTGGGACATCATCGACTTCAACCCGTACGACGGGGAGAAGCTGGCCTCGATCACCATCGCCACGGTCGACGAGGTGGATCAGGCCTACCGCGCGGCCGCCCGCGTCCAGAAGGACTGGGCCGCCACCAACGCCCACGCCCGCCGGACCGTCTTCGAGAAGGCGCTGCGGCTGGTCGAGGAGCGGGAGGCGGAGATCGCCGACGTGATCATCGCCGAGCTCGGCGGCACCCGGCTGAAGGCCGCGTTCGAACTGCACCTCGCCAAGGAGTTCCTGCGCGAGTCGATCCACCTGACGCTGCGCCTCGAGGGGAAGATCCTTCCGTCCCCGGTCGACGGCAAGGAGAACCGCGTCTACCGGGTGCCCGTCGGCGTCGTGGGCGTCATCAGCCCCTTCAACTTCCCCTTCCTGCTGTCCCTGAAGTCGGTCGCCCCGGCGCTCGCCCTCGGCAACGGCGTGGTGCTCAAGCCGCACCAGGACACCCCGGTCACCGGCGGCTCCCTGGTCGCGAAGATCTTCGAGGACGCGGGGCTGCCGCCCGGTCTGCTCAACGTCGTCATCACGGACATAGCGGAGATCGGCGACGCCTTCGTCGAGCACCCCGTCCCCAAGGTCATCTCCTTCACCGGTTCCGACCGGGTCGGCCGGCACGTCGCCACCGTCTGCGCCTCCCACTTCAAGCGCTCGGTCCTGGAACTCGGCGGCAACAGCGCGGTCGTGGTCCTGGACGACGCCGACCTCGACTACGCGGTCGACGCGGCCGTCTTCAGCCGGTACGTCCACCAGGGCCAGGTGTGCATGGCCGCGAACCGGATCATGGTGGACCGCTCGGTCGCCGAGGAGTTCACCGGGAAGTTCGTCGCCAAGGTCAGGTCGCTGAAGGTCGGCGACCCGCGCGACCCGGAGACCGTCATCGGCCCGGTGATCAACTCCACCCAGGCCCACGCGGTCTCGGCCGCCGTCGAGCAGGCGATCGCCGAGGGGGCCACGGCCCTGCTGCACGGCGCCACCGCCGACAACCTCGTCGAGCCGTCGGTCCTGACGGACCTGCCCGCCGACTCCTCCCTGCTCCGCCAGGAGGTCTTCGGCCCGGTCGCCTTCGTCATCCCGTTCGACGGCGAGGAGGAGGCGGTCCGGATCGTCAACGACACCCCGTACGGCCTCAGCGGCGCCGTCCACACGGCGGACGTCGAGCGGGGCGTCGCCTTCGCCAAGCGGATCGACACCGGCATGTTCCACGTGAACGACGGCACCGTCCACGACGAGCCGCTCGTCCCCTTCGGCGGCGAGAAGCACTCCGGCATCGGCCGCCTGAACGGCGAGACCACCCTGGACGCCTTCACCACCCTGAAGTGGATCTCGGTCCAGCACGGCCGGAGCGGGTTCCCGTTCTGATGTTCGGAGCTTGAAGGTCGGGTCGGCTCAGTTGTCGGCCCGACCCGCGCGTGACGAGTCGAACCGGCACGAGAGCTTCCGGCTCCTGGGTGACGAGACGGTCGCCGCTGGACGGGAGGACCGCGCTCGAACTGGTGGCCCTGGCGCAGGACGGCTGAGCCGGCGGCCATAACCTGGGCGCATGTCAGCGATCCGACTGCTGGTGCTGGGCGCCGTCCGTCAGCACGGGCGGGCCCACGGCTACCAGGTGCGAGGCGACCTGGAGTACTGGGGCGCGCACGAGTGGTCCAACGCCAAGCCCGGCTCGATCTACCACGCCCTGAAGCAGATGGCCAAGCAGGGGCTGCTGCACGCGCACGAGACCGCCCCCTCCGCGGCCGGCGGTCCGCCCCGCACCGAGTACGAGATCACCGACGCGGGCACCGAGGAGTACTTGCGGCTCCTGCGGGAGGCCCTGGTCGCCTACGACCAGAAGATGGACATCCAGTCCGCGGCCATCGGCTTCCTCGTCGACCTGCCGAGGGAGGAGGCGATCGCCCTGCTCAAGGAGCGGATCCGACGGATCGAGCAGTGGCGGACCGCCGTCACCGAGCACTACGTCCCCGAGGGCGGCCCCGAACAGCTCGGCCACATCGGCGAGATCATGAACCTCTGGGTTCACACCGCCGACTCCGACGCCGCCTGGACCCGGGGTCTCATCGAGCGCCTCGAACGCGGCGCCTACACCTTCGCCGGCGAAGGGGCGCCGTTCATCGGCGTCCTGGCCGAGGGCGAGGAGAACCCGTACGCAACAGGGGAGCGGCATCCGGAGGATCACCGCTGAAGCGGTGAGGTCCCCCAAGTAATCAAGTTTGACCAATGTGTCGGTGCGCGCTACTTTGCGAGGCAGGTAGTCAAGTTTGTCTAGCGAGGGGGCTGTCAGTGGCCGACACGGCGATCACCGTCGAGGGCGCGCGCAAGACGTACGGCGAGAAGAAGGCACTGGACGGGCTCGACCTCCACGTCACCCGCGGCACGGTGCACGGGGTGCTCGGCCCCAACGGTGCGGGCAAGACCACCCTGGTCCGGATCCTGTCCACCCTGATCAGGCCCGACGCCGGCCGGATCGAGGTGGCCGGGCGCGACGTGGTGACGGCGGCACGTGAGGTCCGCTTCCGCATCGGCCTGCTCGGCCAGCACGCGGCTCTCGACGAGGAGCTCGACGGCCGCCAGAACCTGGAGATGTTCGGCCGTCTGTATCACCTGGGCGCTCGGCACGCGCGCGTGCGTGCCGACGAACTCCTCGCGCGCTTCGGTCTCGCCGATACCGGCCGCAAGCCCGTCCGTGCCTACAGCGGCGGCATGCGGCGGCGCCTCGACCTCGCCGCGTCCCTCATCACCGACCCGGAGGTGCTGTTCCTGGACGAGCCGACGACGGGCCTTGACCCACGGGGACGCGCCGAGGTGTGGACGTCGGTCCGCTCCCTGGTCGACGGCGGTACGACGGTGCTGCTGACCACCCAGTACCTGGAGGAGGCCGACCAGCTGGCCGGCCGGGTGTCGGTCGTCGACCGGGGGCGGGTCGTCGCCGACGGTACCCCGGACGAGCTCAAGTCCCGCCTGGGGGGTGACCGCATCGACGTGGTCCTGCGGGACGCGGGGCGACTGGATGCCGTCGCAGCCCTGTTGCCGGGCGGTTCAGCGGACGTCTCGGTGGACGTCGACCGGCGCCTGCTCAGCGCCCCGGTCACCGACCGCATGACGGCGCTCGCGGGGGTCGTGCGAGCCCTTGAGGAGGCTGGGATCGAGGCGGAGGACATCGCTGTGCGCCGCCCGACGCTGGACGAGGTGTTCCTGTACCTGACGGCCCGGGACGACCGTACGAAGGAGACCGCCGCGTGACCGCCCACGTGCTGAGCGACTGCTGGACCCTGACCCGCCGCGAACTCGCCCACTGGGCGCGGCAGCCCGTGCAAGTGCTCGTCGGCCTGGTCTTCCCCGTGATGCTGCTGCTGATGTTCGGCTACCTGATCGGCGGTGGCCGCGGTATCCCGGGCGACTACATCGACTACCTGGTCCCTGGCATGTTCGCGCTGACCATGGCCTTCGGCCTGGAGAGCACGATGCTCAACGTCACCCAGGACCTGAACAAGGGGATCATCGACCGCTTCCGCTCGATGCCGATGGTCAACGGAGCGCTTCTGGTGGGCCGTTCGGTCGCCGACATGGTGCAGTCGGCGACCGGGCTCGCCCTGCTGATCGGCGTCGGGTACGCGCTCGGCTGGCGAGCGCACGGCGGGTCCGGGGCATTCCTGGGCGCGGTGGGACTGCTGCTGCTGTTCCGGTTCGCGATGCTCTGGATCGGCATCCACCTGGCGTTGGTGGCCGGGAAGCAGGAGCTGGTCCAGGCCGTGCAGATTCTCATCTGGCCGGTGGGTTTCCTGTCCAATGCGTTCGCCGGCCCCGCCTCCATGCCGGGCTGGCTGGGCACGGTGGTTCAGTGGAACCCCATGTCCCAGACGGCGACGGCCGTGCGGGACATGTTCGGCAGCCCGGGCGGGGAGCCGGGGCACGCGTTGGCCGCGGCCCTGTGGCCCTTGGCGCTGCTCGCGGTGTTCTTCCCGCTGGCCCTGCGCCGGTTCGGGCGCCTGAGCCGCTAGGGCCTGCAACAGGCCCTAGGTGGACCCTAGTGGTGGAAGCCGGTGGCCGCGTTCTTGTCCCGGATCAGCGGGTGCGGCTGGCGGCGCAGCTCGGGCAGATGGCGGCCGAGGTCCTCGAGGAACAGCTCGGCGAGGTCCGCCGAGAACCCGTTGCGGCAGACCACGCGCAGGACGGACAGGTCCTCCCGGTTCGGCGGGAAGGTGTACGCGGGCACCAGCCAGCCGTTCTCACGCAGCCGCCGGGAGACGTCGAACACGTCGAAGGCCTGCACGTCCGGCGCCGTGGTGAAGGCGAACACCGGCAACTGGTCGCCGCGGGTCAGCAGCCGGAAGTCGCCGAGTGCCTCGATCCGTTCGGCGAGGCGGCGGGCCACGTCCCGGGTGCCCTGCTGCACCAGCCGGTAGCCCTCGCGGCCCAGCCGCAGGAACGAGTAGTACTGGGCCACCACCTGCGCGCCCGGCCGGGAGAAGTTCAGCGCGAAGGTCGGCATGTCGCCGCCCAGGTAGTTGACCCGGAAGACCAGCTCCTCGGGCAGCGTGTCCTTGTCGCGCCACAGCGCCCAGCCGACGCCCGGGTAGACCAGCCCGTACTTGTGCCCCGAGGTGTTGATCGAGGCCACCCGCGGAAGCCGGAAGTCCCAGACCAGGTCCTCGTCGAGGAAGGGCGCGATCATGGCGCCCGAGGCGCCGTCGACGTGCACCGGGATGTCGAGACCCGTGCGCTCCTGGAGGGCGTCCAGGGCCGCGCACAGGTCGGCGATCGGCTCGTAGGAGCCGTCGAAGGTGGAGCCGAGGATGCCGACGACCCCGATGGTGTTCTCGTCGCACAGTTCGGCGGCGGCCTGCGGGTCGAGGTGGTAACGGTCGCCCTCCATGGGGACCTGGCGGGCCTCGACCTCCCAGAAGTTGCAGAACTTCTCCCAGCACACCTGGACGTTGACGCCCATGACGAGGTTCGGGCGCGCGTCCCGGCCGGGATAGCGGTCCGCGTTGCTCCCCCAGTGCCTTGACGGCCTGGAGGGACCCCCAGCCCAGCGCCGCTTGAGCGCCATCCCGGCGAGCATGCACGCCTCGCTCGACCCGGTCGTCGAACAGCCCACGGCGGCGGAGGGATCCGGCGCGTTCCACAGGTCGGCGAGCATCGCCACGCAGCGCCGCTCCAGCTCGGCGGTGCGCGCGTACTCGTCCTTGTCGATCATGTTCTTGTCGCAGCACTCGTCCATCAGGGCCCTGGCCTGCGGCTCCATCCACGTCGTGACGAACGTGGCCAGGTTCAGCCGGGAGTTGCCGTCCAGCATCAGCTCGTCGTGCACGAGCTGGTACGCCGTCGAGGGCGGCAGGGGCGTGTCGGCGAGCCGGTGCTTGGGCGGTGCCTCGGCCATCTCGAAGGCCGGATTCGCCTCCCCGTAGAAGGGGTTGACGGACAGGGGGCGCTCGTCGGGCTTCTCGTGTCCTCGGTGCAGCGGCATGGGCGGGTCTCCTATGGGATCAACGGGGTGACACTGCCGACAGGGTCGAAGGACCAGTGGGACACCCGGGCCGGATGTGCCACGATGATGGGTTTCTCGGAACCGAGGCTTGGTCCCCCGGCCGGCATCGGCGTGACGGCCGTCGCCAGCAGGGCACGGGCCGGAGTCGCCGGGGCGGTCGGCGCCTGCTGCGCGGTGTCCTGGGCCACGGGCTCACGATAAGCGGACGAAAGCGACACAATCCGGAACGACCGGAACGAAACGCGCTTGCACCTCACGTGGCGTGAGGAGCCACCGTGGACCGCGTACCGAGAAAGGAGCGGAAGTGAGCTACTCCGTGGGACAGGTCGCCGGATTCGCCGGAGTGACGGTGCGCACCCTGCACCACTACGACGACATCGGCCTGCTCGTCCCGGGCGAGCGCAGCCACGCGGGCCACCGGCGCTACGGCGACGCGGACCTCGACCGGTTGCAGCAGATCCTGTTCTACCGGGAGCTCGGCTTCCCGCTCGAGGAGGTCGCGGCCCTGCTCGACGACCCGGAGGCGGACCCGGGCGCACATCTGCGCCGCCGGCACGAGCTGCTGACCGCCCGGATCGAGAAGCTGAAGAAGATGGCCGAGGCCGTGGAGCACGCCATGGAGGCACGCAGGATGGGTATCAACCTCACTCCGGAGGAGCGGTTCGAGGTCTTCGGCGACCACGACCCCGAGCAGTACGCCGACGAGGTCCGGCGGCGCTGGGGCGGCACCGAGGCCAACCGGCAGTCCCAGCGCCGTACCGCCTCGTACACCAAGGAGGACTTCAAGCGGCTCACCGAGGAGCAGGACGCGATCCACCGGCGCATGGCGGCGCTGCTGGACGCGGGCACACCGGCGTGTTCGGAGGCCGCCATGGACGTGGCCGAGGACCACCGCCGGTTCATCTCCAGCAGCTACTACGACTGCGCGCACGAGATGCACACCTGCCTGGCGGAGATGTACGTCAGCGATCCACGCTTCACCGCGACCTACGAGAACATCCGGCCGGGCCTGGCCGCGTACCTGCGCGAGGCGATCCTCGCCAACGCGGCGCGGCACACGGCGTAGGGGTCCGGGTCCGGGGCACCCGGACCCGGACCGTCGATGTGCACGGCGCACGGCTCGGCGCGAGCGGACCGCGCAGGGCCATCCCCCGGGCACCTGTGGAACCTTGGGCGTATACCTTGCGTTGGTAGCTTTGTGCGGCACCGCACGAGGCCCCGCCTCGACATCTCGACGCCGTACACCCCATCCCCCTCAGGAGCCCGGAACCGTGACGACGCTTGCCCTCGGCCCGAGCTGGCTGGATCCGAACCACCTGCTCAACTCGTTCGGTATCTGGGGCCTGCTCCTCATCGTCTTCGCCGAGTCGGGTCTGCTCATCGGCTTCTTCCTCCCGGGTGACTCCCTGCTGTTCACCTGCGGTCTGCTGATCACGTCGAACCAGCTGGACTTCCCGCTGTGGGGCGCCATCGCCCTCATCTGCCTCGCCGCGATCCTCGGCGACCAGGCGGGCTACATGTTCGGCAAGAAGGTCGGCCCGTCGCTCTTCAACCGGCCCGACTCCCGGCTGTTCAAGCAGGAGAACGTCACCAAGGCGCACGAGTTCTTCGAGAAGTACGGCCCGAAGTCGCTGGTTCTGGCCCGCTTCGTGCCCATCGTGCGCACGTTCACGCCGATCATCGCGGGCGTCAGCGGTATGAGGTACCGCTCGTTCCTGGTCTTCAACGTCATCGGCGGCGTGATGTGGGGCGCGGGTGTGACCCTCCTCGGCTCCTGGCTGGGCAACATCTCCGCGGTCAAGAACAACATCGAGGCGATCCTCATTCTGATCGTCCTCGTGTCGGTGGTCCCGATCATCATCGAGTTCCTGCGGGCCCGCTCCAAGAGCAAGAACGCCCCCGAGGAGCCGGCCGCCCCGCAGCACCCGCAGCAGTTCCAGCAGCCGGTCATGGACGACGCCACGACCCGCCTGCGCCGCATCGAGCCGCCGCACCAGTACGGCGACCAGAACCACGCCCCGCGGGAGCAGCAGCAGTACGGCTACGACCAGCAGTACGCGCAGTCGTACCCGCAGCAGCCGTCCCAGCAGCAGTACCCCCAGCAGCCGTCCCAGCAGCAGTACCCCCAGCAGCAGTACCCCCCGCAGCACCCCCAGCAGTCCTACGGCGAGCCGCAGGGCCAGTACGACCAGAACCCGCCGCAGTACCCGGACAACGGCGGCTACTACCGCGCCCCGTAGGGCGTTCGCCGGCCGGATCCGCGGGTCAGAACCCGCGGGTCCGCTTCGCGGCCCGGCGCCCCGCGGCGGAGGCGGCGCCCGGCACCTTGAGGAACAGCCGGGAGATCTCCGAGCCGAGGTTCACCCCGATCGCGATGGCCATGGCGAGGGACACCGCCTTGGCCAGTGACACCAACCCCTTGTCGACGTTGTTCTGCGCGATCGACAGCAGCCCGAAGTACGTCGCCGATCCCGGTAGCAGCGGCCCGATCGCGGCGGTCGTGTACGGCAGCGCGGACGCGAACCGGTAGCGGGACAGCAGCTGTCCGAACAGGCCCACCAGGCCCGCCGCCACGGCCGTGGACGCCACCGGCGAGATGTTGCCGACGTCGTGCATGGCGCCGTACACCGACCATGCGACACCGCCGTTGAGCGTCACCAGGAGCACGGTGGACCGCTCCTGCTGCAACAGCACGGCGAAGGTCAGCGACAGCAGCATCGCCGCGACGATCTGGAGCACCGGCCGCCGGCTCATGGCGAGCGCGGCGTCCGGGTCGAGCGCGGCGCCCAGCTTCACCCCGAAGTACAGGACCAGCAGCACGCCGGTGACGATGCCGACGAAGAAGTACATGACCTCCAGCAGGCGCGCGGAGGCGGTGATGTAGAAGCCGGTCAGCCCGTCCTGCACACCCGCCACCAGCGCCCGCCCCGGCAGCAGCGCGAACAGGCCACCGGTGATCACGGCGGACGCCTTCACGTCGACGTGCGCCACGGTGAGCGCGACGCCGAGCGCGGCCGGCGGCATCGCGGCGACCGTGAACTGGTAGAACTCCGGCAGCCCGCGCCCCGCGCACAGCCACGCCAGCCGGTCGCCGAGCACCGCGCCGAGCGCCGCGGCCACGAAGACGATCAGGTCGCCGCCGACCAGGACGGAGGCCGTGCCCGCCAGCAGCCCGGCGGCCGCGGTCAGCGCCCAGCCGGGGTAGGGGTGCCGGTTGCGGCGGATCTCCGCCAGCCGCCGGTAGGCCTCCTCCAGGGAGAGGTGGGTCTCCGGATCGCTGAGGTCGTCGACGAGCCGGAAGACGGCCGCCAGACGTGTGTAGTCGGTGCCCCGGCGGCGTACGGTCCTCGACGCGGTCACGGGGTCGTCGACCAGGGACGGCTGGTGGGAGATCGACAGCAGGGTGAAGGTGACGTTCGGCTCGCAGCGGTCCAGGCCGTAGGAACGGCAGACCGCGAACATCGCCGCCTCCACGTCCTCGGCGCCCTCACCGCCCGCGAGCAGCAGCTCGCCGATACGCAGGGTGAGGTCGAGCACGCGCGGGACGGCGGGGCCGCCCTCCTCCGCCTTCTGCACCGGTTCCGGCGCCGGCCGGTCGGCCACCGACATGCGCAGCATGGTGCGCATCCGGTCCTGCCAGGGGACGTCCTTGGGCAGGCCGATCGCCGGGATGCCACCCGCCGGCGTGAAGGCGGGCGGGCCCTGCCGGGCGTTGTAGGTGCTCGGCAGGCTGAACGCGGACCCCTCCGGTTCCCCGGCCGGCGGCGTCGCGACGTCGAGCCCGTCCGGCACGGCGAACTCGGACGTGGTCGTGGCCTCCGGCTCGGTCCCCGTCCTGGGCGCCGTCAGCCCCTTGGGCACGGCGAACTCGGACGTCGTGGACGACTCACCGTCGACCGCCGGTACCACCGGAATCACCTGGGTCTGCGTCGTCGAGGGCCCTGCGGGAACCCTGAACGCGCTCCGCGCCTCGTCCGACTGCGGCTTGCGGTCCTCCGCGTCCGTCACTGAGTGATGCTCCCTGAACGACACCTTCCGTCTGAGTCAGTATGCGCAGACGGAGGTACCGGAACGCGAACGGCCGCACCGTCCCCGTGGGGACGGTGCGGCCCGTGGGAGGCGCGGGGCTCAGTGACCGCCGTGCTCCTGGAAACGCTTGATGGAACGCTCGATCTCCGCCTCGGCGTCGGTGCGGCCCACCCAGTCGGCGCCCTCGACGGACTTGCCGGGCTCCAGGTCCTTGTAGACCTCGAAGAAGTGCTGGATCTCCAGGCGGTCGAACTCCGACACGTGGTGGATGTCCCTCAGGTGCTCCACGCGCGGGTCGGACGCCGGCACGCACAGCAGCTTGTCGTCGCCGCCGGCCTCGTCGGTCATCCGGAACATGCCGATCGCACGGCACTTGATGAGGCAGCCGGGGAAGGTCGGCTCGTCCAGGATGACCAGCGCGTCCAGCGGGTCGCCGTCCTCGCCGAGGGTGTTCTCGACGAAGCCGTAGTCGGCCGGGTAGCTGGTCGAGGTGAAGAGTCGACGGTCCAGGCGGATCCGACCGGTCTCGTGGTCCACCTCGTACTTGTTCCGCGAACCCTTCGGGATCTCGATCGTGACGTCGAACTCCACCGGTGGCTCCTCCATGATCAGCACATAGTTCTGGTGGTTAAGTGTCCCTCACGCAGGTGTGTGATCGCGAAAGGGGCTGGTGGTCGTGCCGGAGCTGAGAGCCTGGCGGGCCGCGAGACCGCGCCTGGCCCGTCTCGTACGGGCCGCACGGCCGCGGCTCGTACGGACCGCGCAGGCCGTGAAACCGCGGGTCGCGCGGCTCGCGGGGGCCGCCGGCTCGCGGCTCGCGAAGCCGAAGACCTGGCAGTACACCGCGGGTGCCGCCACGGCCGGGCTGGTGCTCGCCGCCGGTGCGGTGACCGCCGCCGGGCCCTGGGACTCCTCCGGCCAGCGTACGGCCGAGCGGGACCGCGCCGCGGCGCTGGGACGCACGGGTGGCGCAGATCACGGTCGCCGGACCGACAAGTCGGATCCGTCGCGTACATCGGATGTGTCCGATTCCGTGTTCGACGGCGGGGTGCGGCCCGCGCCCAGCGCCGCGCCGGTGCTCGTGGGCCTCGGCGGTGCCGGCGACCCGGCCCGGCCGGCGTCGGACGCCTCGGCCGTCGTGGCCGCCCTGGACCCGCTGCTGCGGGACTCCGCCCTCGGCACCCACCACGCCGCGGCCGTCCTCGACGTCACCACCGGTGAGCGGCTCTACGGCCAGGGCGTCGGCGACCCGCTCGTCCCCGCCTCCACCACCAAGATCGCCACCGCCGTCGCCGCGCTGTCCGCCCTCGGCGCCGACCACCGGCTCACCACCCGCGCCGCCCTGGAGCCCGGCACCGGGAAACTCGTCCTGATCGGGGGCGGCGACCCCACGCTCACCGCCCGCGAGGACGCCGGGAACCTGGCGAGCCTGCGCACCCTCGCCGCCGACACGGCGACCGCGCTGGCCGAGCGGCATGTGACCGAGGTGACGCTCTTCCACGACACCACCCTGTACGCCGGCACCCTCCTGCACCCCATCGGCGTGAACGACAACCTCGCCCCGGTCAGCGCCCTGATGGCCGACGAGGGCCGCACCGACGGCTCCACCAGCGGTCCGGCCCCGCGCGTGGCGGACCCGGCGGCGGACGTGGCCCGCGCCTTCGCCGACCTGCTGTCCGGGCACGGCATCCGGACCACGGTCGCCGGTCCCGCCAAGGCGACCGGCCGGGCGGAGACCCTGGCCACCGTCTCCTCGCCCCCGCTGTCGGAGCTGGTCGAACGGATGCTCACCAACAGCGACAACGACCTCGCCGAGGCCCTGGCCCGCCAGACGGCCGCCGCGACGGGCGGGCGTACGGACTTCGACGGGGGCGCCGTCGCGATCGCCGCCCAGCTGAAGAGGCTCGGCCTGCCCCTGACGGGCGCCGCCTTCCACGACGGCAGCGGACTCGACCGCACCGACCGGCTCACCGCGGACCTGCTCACGGCCCTGCTGGCCAAGGCGGCCGACCCGGCCGACCCCGGGCTCCGCCCGGTCCTCACCGGCCTCCCGATCGCCGGTTTCACCGGCACCCTGAGCAGCCGTTACGCGGACGGCGCGGCAGGGCTCGTACGGGCGAAGACGGGCACGCTGACGGGCATCAACACCCTCGCGGGCACGGTCGTCGCACACAACGGCCACCTGCTGGCCTTCGCCTTCCTCGCGGAGAACACCACCGGCCCGGACGCGGCCCAGTCGGCCCTCGACCACGCGGCCACGACCCTGGCGACCTGCGCCTGCGGCTGACCGCCCACCCACCACCGCAGCCCGACCGGTCCTCGTCGGGCTGCGCCCCGGCCGCGCACGGCCCCGCGGACTCCGACCGCCCCGCCGCGCCCGGGGAGCGCGGTGCCCCTGTCGCCATGGCCGGTGTACGACGGCGGGCGGGCCCCGGCAGTCACGGACGGACCGGAGGGCGACTCGGTGCCCCCTGACCACGGTCGGAACAAAAAGGGCACCACCCACCCAGCGTCACGGCCTGCCCGGAGTGGCGGCGCTCACGTACCGTTGACACATGACGAGCATCGGTGGTGCGGCAAGTCCCGGGATGGTCGACTGGAATCTCGCGGTCGCGACCGCGACGCGGCTGGTGCGGCCGGGTCCCGAGGTGAGCCGGGACGAGGCCCGGGCCGTGGTCGCGGAACTGCGCCGGCACGCCAAGGCGTCCGAGGGGCACGTGCGCGGCTTCACCCGACTGGGCACCCGCGAGGCCCACGACACCCCCGTACTCGTGGTCGACCGCCCCGGCTGGGTCCGTGCGAACGTCGCCGGGTTCCGCGAGATCCTCAAACCGCTCCTGGACAAGATGCAGGAGCGGCGCGGCGGCGGCCCCGGCGGCGCGGTCCTCGGTGCCGTCGGAGGCAAGGTCACCGGCGTGGAACTGGGGATGCTGCTGTCGTTCCTCGCCTCCCGCGTCCTCGGCCAGTACGAGACCTTCGCCCCCGCCACCCGCGACCTGCCGGCCGGCGGTTCCCCCGACTCCTCCGGTGGCGGCGGTCGGCTGCTGCTCGTCGCGCCCAACATCGTCCACGTCGAGCGCGAACTCGACGTCGACCCCCATGACTTCCGCCTGTGGGTGTGCCTGCACGAGGAGACGCACCGCACGCAGTTCACCGCCGTGCCCTGGCTGCGCGACCACCTCGAGGGCGAGATCCAGTCCTTCCTGGCGGAGACGGACGTCGACCCCATGGCGTTCCTGGAGCGCATCCGGGAGGCCGCCCAGTCGCTGGCCGGCGGCCGCCCCGAGGGCGAGGAGGACGACGGCGGCCACTCCCTGGTCGAGATGATCCAGAGCCCGGCCCAGCGCGAGATCCTCGGCCGCCTCACCGCCGTGATGTCCCTCTTGGAGGGCCACGCCGACTACGTGATGGACGGTGTCGGACCGGACGTCGTGGCGTCCGTGGCGGAGATCCGCGAGAAGTTCCAGCAGCGCCGCGCCAAGGGCGCCTCCCGACTGGACATGGCCCTGCGCAAGCTGCTCGGCCTGGACGCCAAGCTGCGCCAGTACCGCGACGGCGAGCGGTTCGTGCGCGCGGTCGTCGAGCAGGTCGGCATGGACGGCTTCAACCGGGTGTGGACCTCCCCCAACACCCTCCCCACCAAGGCGGAGATCTCCAAGCCGGCGGACTGGATCGCCCGGGTGCACCGCAGGGCCGAACCGTGACCATGTGTGCGACGACCCGGGCGACGGCCGGGAAAGCGGATCCGGTCTACGGCAGGCGAACGCCACTTCATTCACTCGTCCGAGGGACCGTGCGCCATGCGTAGGCGTGCAATGCTCAGGGAACGGCCCGCTTCTGTCACCATCGACGCACTCTGAGTGACCGATCTCGGGTTCACCCCCCGAAGACTCCGTGAAGGGAACCGGACATGGGTCCCCATCCTGCGGTCGCGGCGATACGCCTGGCGGTACGCCGCGTCCTCCACGACATCCTCGACGAACAGCTCCTGTCCCACCCCGCGCCGGCGACCGCGCCCGCCCGGCTGGGCCCCCTGGGCGCGCGGCCCCCCGGGCCGCCACCACCGCACGGCGCGTCGACGCCGGGCCTCCTCCTGGCGACCGCCCCACGGGCCTCCCACGGCTTGTCGGCCTCGCAGGCCCCGCCTGCCGCACAGGACACACCAGCCACCCCCCACGAGCGTCCACCGTCGCCGCTCGTGCTCGTGGCCTGCTCCGGCGGCGCCGACTCCATGGCGCTCGCCTCCGCCCTCGCCTTCGAAGCGCCCAAGCTCGGCGTCCGGGCCGGCGGCGTCATCGTCGACCACGGTCTGCAGGCCGGCTCCGACCTGCGCGCCGACGAGGTCGCCCAGCGGCTGCGGGCACTCGGCCTCGACCCGGTCGAGGCCGTCGCCGTCACCGTCGGCCGCGGCGGCGGACCGGAAGCCGCCGCGCGCGAGGCCCGCTACGCCGCTCTCGACGCCGCCGTCGAGCGCCACGGCGCCCACGCCGTCCTGCTCGGCCACACCCGCGACGACCAGGCCGAGACGGTGCTCCTCGGCCTCGCCCGCGGTTCCGGCATCCGCTCCCTGTCGGGAATGGCCGCGGTCTCGGGGGCCGGCGGCCGTTACCGCCGCCCCTTCCTGCAGGTCGACCGGCAGACCGCCCGCAAGGCCTGCATGGTCCAGTCCCTGCCCGTCTGGGACGACCCGCACAACGCCGACCCGGCCTACACCCGCTCCCGGCTGCGCCACGAGGGCCTCCCGGCCCTGGAGAAGGCCCTCGGCAAGGGCGTCGTGGAGGCCCTCGCCCGTACCGCCCAGCTCTCCCGCGACGACGCCGACGCCCTCGACGCCTGGGCCGGTCAGGCCGAGGCCACCGTCCGCGACGACGCCGGCCGTCTGGAGTGCGCCAAGCTGTACGCCCTGCCCCCCGCCGTGCGCCGCCGCATCCTGCGCCGTGCCGCCATCGACGCCGGTGCTCCGGCCGGTTCGCTGTTCGCCCGGCACATCGAGGAAGTCGACCGGCTGATCACCGGTTGGCGCGGCCAGAAGGCCATCAACCTCCCCGGCAGGGTCGTCGCCCAGCGGCAGGGTGGCAGACTGGTGATTCGGCAAGGCTGAATCGGGACCCTCCCGCCGGCCCGCTGACGCGGAGTCCGGAGGAGGGCCGTCAACGCCGGTGAGACGACCGAAAGTGATGCGGGTGGACGCGAAAGACATGGGTGCCGACCTCGAGAAGGTGCTCATCACCAAGGAAGAGATCGACGCGAAGCTGGCCGAGCTGGCCGCGAAGATCGACGCGGAGTACGCGGGCAAGGACCTGCTGATCGTCGGCGTCCTCAAGGGCGCGGTGATGGTCATGGCGGACCTCGCCCGGGCGCTGTCCACCCCCCTCACCATGGACTGGATGGCCGTGTCGTCCTACGGCGCGGGCACCCAGTCCTCCGGCGTCGTGCGGATCCTCAAGGACCTCGACACCGACATCAAGGGCAGGCACGTCCTGATCGTCGAGGACATCATCGACTCCGGCCTGACCCTGTCCTGGCTGATCTCCAACCTCGGCTCCCGGGAGCCCGCCTCGCTGAAGGTGTGCACGCTGCTGCGCAAGCCCGAGGCCGCGAAGGTCGCCATCGACGTGGAGTGGGTCGGTTTCGACATCCCCAACGAGTTCGTCGTCGGCTATGGCCTGGACTACGCCGAGAAGTACCGGAACCTGCCGTTCGTGGGTACGCTCGCTCCCCACGTCTACGGCGGCTGACCCCGAAGGGCTCAAGCGCGGTACGTGATCGGGAACCCCAGCGGCACCGGAGCCGTTGAGGAAGCAGACGGGTACGTCGGCCCTCGCGGTGCGGCTTCGAGTCCTGATGCTGGGGTACCGTCAGAAGAACTGTCTTATCAAACTCACTGTGGCAGGAGGGACGGGGCGACACCGCTCCGTATGGATGGACGTGAAGCGATACTTCCGTGGGCCGGTCATGTGGATCGTGCTGGCCGTCCTTGCCGTGGTCGTGTTGATGAATGTCGTCGGTCAGTCCGGCGGCTACAAGACGGTGGACACGGGCAAGGTCGTAGCGGCGATCAATGACAACAGGGTCCAGCAGGCCAAGCTGACCACGGGCGACGAGCAGACCATCAAGGTCGAGCTCAAGGGCGGCCAGAAGGTCGACGGCAGCTCGAAGATCCAGGCGAGCTACATCGGCGACCAGGGCGTGACCATCGCCAACACGCTGCAGACCAAGTACCAGGACAAGCAGATCCCGAAGGGCTACACGGTCTCGCCGTCGAAGCAGAGCCCCTTCGTCGGCATCCTGCTCTCCCTGCTCCCCTTCGTTCTCATCGTGGTCGTCTTCCTGTTCCTGATGAACCAGATGCAGGGCGGCGGCTCCCGGGTGATGAACTTCGGCAAGTCCAAGGCCAAGCTCATCACCAAGGACACCCCGAAGACGACGTTCGCCGACGTGGCGGGCGCGGACGAGGCGGTCGAGGAGCTCCACGAGATCAAGGAGTTCCTCCAGGAGCCGGCCAAGTTCCAGGCCGTCGGGGCGAAGATCCCCAAGGGCGTGCTGCTCTACGGTCCGCCCGGCACCGGCAAGACCCTGCTCGCGCGTGCCGTCGCGGGCGAGGCCGGCGTCCCGTTCTACTCGATCTCCGGTTCCGACTTCGTCGAGATGTTCGTCGGCGTCGGTGCCTCCCGCGTCCGCGACCTGTTCGAGCAGGCCAAGGCGAACGCGCCGGCGATCGTCTTCGTCGACGAGATCGACGCGGTCGGCCGCCACCGCGGCGCCGGCCTCGGTGGCGGTCACGACGAGCGCGAGCAGACGCTGAACCAGCTGCTGGTCGAGATGGACGGCTTCGACGTCAAGGGCGGCGTGATCCTGATCGCGGCCACCAACCGGCCCGACATCCTCGACCCGGCGCTGCTGCGCCCGGGCCGCTTCGACCGTCAGATCGCCGTGGACCGCCCCGACATGCAGGGCCGTCTGGAGATCCTCAAGGTCCACCAGAAGGGCAAGCCGGTCGCGCCCGACGTCGACCTGTCCGCCGTCGCCCGCCGCACCCCCGGCTTCACGGGTGCCGATCTGTCCAACGTCCTGAACGAGGCCGCGCTGCTCACGGCCCGCAGCGACCAGAAGCTGATCGACAACCACATGCTGGACGAGGCGATCGACCGCGTGGTCGCGGGCCCGCAGAAGCGGACCCGGATCATGTCGGACAAGGAGAAGAAGATCACCGCGTACCACGAGGGCGGTCACGCCCTGGTCGCGGCGGCCTCGCCGAACTCCGACCCGGTCCACAAGATCACGATTCTGTCCCGCGGCCGCGCCCTCGGCTACACGATGGTGCTGCCCGACGAGGACAAGTACTCCACGACCCGCAACGAGATGCTGGACCAGCTCGCCTACATGCTGGGCGGTCGTGCGGCCGAGGAGCTGGTCTTCCACGACCCGACCACGGGCGCGGCGAACGACATCGAGAAGGCCACCACCACGGCCCGCGCGATGGTCACCCAGTACGGCATGACCGAGCGGCTGGGCGCGATCAAGTTCGGCGGCGACAACACCGAGCCGTTCCTCGGACGTGAGATGGCTCACCAGCGCGACTACTCGGAAGAGGTCGCCGCGCTGGTGGACGAGGAAGTCAAGAAGCTCATCGAGAACGCGCACAACGAGGCCTGGGAGATCCTGGTCGAGAACCGCGACGTCCTCGACAACCTCGTCCTGGCCCTGCTGGAGAAGGAGACCCTGGGCAAGGAGGAGATCGCCGAGGTCTTCGCCCCGATCGTCAAGCGGCCGCCGCGGCCCGCCTGGACCGGCTCCTCCCGCCGGACCCCGTCCACCCGTCCGCCGGTGCTCTCTCCGAAGGAGCTCGCGCTGACGAACGGAGCCAACGGCTCGACGGCGGCGATCAGCACCGTCAAGTCCACGGCGACGGAGCCCGCCCCGGCCACGGAGCAGGTGCCGGAGGACCGTCCGGACAACTGACCGGAGTCCGCGCCGGGCCCCCACCGGCCCCGGAATGCATGCCGCGTCCCCCAGGTTCTAGCCTGGGGGACGCGGCATTTCGCATGTCCGCAGATCAGACACACAGGAACGAGGCTTCACATGACCGACCCGGTGACGCTGGACGGCGAGGGCTTCCTCGGCGAGTTCGACGAGAAGCGCGCCGAGAACGCCGTGCGCGAACTCCTCATCGCGGTCGGCGAGGATCCGGACCGTGAAGGCCTGCTGGAGACACCGGCGCGGGTGGCCCGGGCGTACAAGGAGATATTCGCGGGCCTGTGGCAGCAGCCCGAGGACGTGCTGACGACGACGTTCGACCTGGGTCACGACGAGATGGTGCTGGTCAAGGACATCGAGGTGTTCTCGACCTGCGAGCACCACCTCGTCCCGTTCCGCGGTGTCGCGCACGTCGGCTACATCCCGTCCACCAGCGGGAAGATCACGGGGCTTTCGAAGCTGGCCCGGCTCGTGGACGTCTACGCCCGCCGCCCGCAGGTGCAGGAGCGGCTCACCACCCAGATCGCGGACTCGCTGATGGAGATCCTGGAGCCGCGCGGCGTGATCGTCGTGGTGGAGTGCGAGCACATGTGCATGTCGATGCGGGGCATCCGCAAGCCCGGCGCGAAGACCATCACGTCGGCGGTGCGCGGTCAACTGCGGGACGCGGCGACGCGCAACGAGGCGATGAGCCTCATCATGGCGCGCTGAGGCGGACGGCGGCGGCGACACCGGTGTCGCCCGGCCGCGCCGGCCCGTTCACCTGCCGGGGCCGCCCGCCGGCTCATGCCGTCGGTTCCGCCCCCGGCGGGTTCTGGTCGTCGTCCTCCGGGAGCTTGCAGACCCGTTCGAGGAACACGGCGGCCGCTATCACCGCGATGCCGGCGAGGACGGAGAAGCCCGCGTAGACGGCCTGGTCGCGGCGGGCCGGGATGTCGAGGAGCTCCAGCAGGGCGACGCCCGTGCCGCCGTACATGCCGGCGACGAGGGCGGCGACCAGGGCGCTGGCCTGACCGAAGACGACCGCGCGGGCGGCCATCATGGGGTCGACGCCCTTCGCGCCGGGCCGGCGCTCGCGCTGGGCCTTCAGCCGGGCCCGCAGTGAGAGCGCCGTGGACATCAGGACCGCGGCGATCAGGGCGAGGACGATGGGGGCGGCCAGCGGGACGCCGGGGAGCGACCCCACCGCGTTCCACAGGCGGGCGCCCGCCCAGGACAGCACTCCGGCGACGACGAACACGCCCGCCAGCACCCTGATGCGCAGCTCTCTCACGGTGTCCCTTCAGCTCCCCCGGACCGAGGCGGTCGCAGACCTTGCGTCTCCCTGACCTTAACGACTACTCGGGCAGCCGGAGTTCCAGGTCCGCCCGGGGCTCGACGCCCTCCCGGGTGAGCGCGGTCAGCAGGTCGGCCACCGCGCCCCGGCCCGGCAACTGCGCGTCCGGGTCCACGTCGTACCACGGGGCGAGGACGAAGGCGCGCTCGTGGGCGCGCGGGTGAGGGAGCGTGAGGAGCGGGTCGTCCGAGACGGTCTCCGCGTAGGCGACGATGTCCACGTCGATGGTGCGCGGCCCCCAGCGCTCGTCGCGGACCCGGTTGAAGGCCTCCTCGACGGCGTGGGCGCGCTCCAGCAGGGAGGACGGCGGGAGCGTGGTCTTCAGGACCACCACCGCGTTGAAGTACGACGGCTGGGTGCCGGGCTCGACGCCCCAGGGTTCCGTCTCGTAGACGGGGGAGACGGCCTTGACGCGGACGCCGGGGGTGTCCTCCAGGGCGTCCACGGCGCCCTGGAGGGTCTCCAGGCGGTTGCCGAGGTTGGAGCCGATGGAGATCACGGCTCGCTTGGGGTTCTGCAGCGTGGTGTCCGCGGCGTCGACCTTCTCGACGACCGAGGCGGGCACCGGCTGGACGGTCGGGTCGCTGGTCCCTTTGGTGAAAGGCGCGTTCATACTCGGCTCCGGGTGATGGTGACGGTCACGTCGTCGAAGGGAACGGTGATCGGGGCGTCCGGCTTGTGGACGCAGACCTCGACCTCCAGGACCCCGCCGTGCTTCAGACAGACCTGGGCGATGCGCTCGGCGAGCGTCTCGATGAGGTTCACGGGCTCGCCCTCCACCACGGCCACGACCTCCTCGGCCACGATGCCGTAGTGGACGGTCTTCGCCAGGTCGTCGTCGGCCGCGGCCGGCCGGGTGTCGACTCCCAGGACGATGTCCACGAGGAAGGTCTGGCCCTCCTCGCGTTCCTTGGGGAACACACCGTGGTGCCCGCGAGCCCTCAGGCCGCGCAGCGCGACACGATCCACGCGAATCACTCCTGCAATCGTCGGCGGCGACCGGTCCCTGCCGCGCGCGGGCGGCACACCGGCCTGGCACGAATCTACCTGCGGCCACTGACGAGGCCGGGCCGTGGGGAGGCGGGGCGAGCCGGGACCGGCAGGTTTCATCGTGTGTTTCCCCTGGGGAAGCCGGTTGCTCACGGGGCGGTGGGCGGGGCTTTTCCCGAATTTCCCGAAGTCCGTGATTCCGGCCACGCGGCGTTCCCGCCCAGGCGTCTACCCACTCAGGCCGGTGTGTCGTCCTCCTCGGCACCGTCGTTCTCGGCCAGAACGGGGGAGGCGTGGTGGGACCAGAGCTTCCAGCCGAGATCCGTGCGCCGGAACACGTTGGTGGCGACGACGAGCTGTCCCACCAGCGGGCCGAGCTCGCCGCCGGACGCGGGGGCGGGACCGCCGCTGAGGATGTTCTCGGTGCAGGTCACCAGGGCGGTGTCGCCGGTCACCGAGACGTGCAGGTCGGTGAGGATGAACTGGATGTAGTCGGTGTTCGCCATGATCAGCGCGTAGGAGCGCAGCACTTCGCCGCGTCCGGTGAGCGCCGGCCAGCCGGGGTGCACGCAGGAGACCACGCCGGTGTCCGCCGGGTCGTGGTACTCCTCGTCGACGCCCAGGTCGGCGGGGGTGAGCCAGAGCGCGGACAGCTCCTCGAAGTCACCCCGCTCCAGAGCCTCGTAGTAGGCGGTGTTGGCGGTCTCCACCTGCTCGACGTCGGTGTGGGGCGCGCTCACCGGTCTCCTTCGGCGGGGCCGTGCGCATCGCGTCTGCCGTCCGCCGGCCCGCCGTCGCGGGGGTGCGCCCGGTCCGCGTCAGCGCTCGCGGGGGTGCGTGCCTGCTCCACGGCGCGGGCGACGCGTACCGCGTCCGCCGTCGCGCGGACCTCGTGGACGCGCACGGCCCAGGCACCGGCGTGTGCGGCGAGGGCGGAGACGGCCGCGGTGGCGGCGTCGCGCTCGCGCGCGGGCGGGGGCGCGCCCTCCGGGCCGGCCAGCACCCGCCCGAGGAACCGCTTGCGGGAGGCGGCGACCAGCACGGGGTGGCCGAGCCCGCGCAGACGGTCGAGGTGGGCCAGGAGCGCGAGGTCGTGCTCGGCCTCCTTGGAGAAGCCGAGGCCGGGGTCGACGACGACACGGTCGGCGGCGATCCCGCCCTCCAGGACGGCCTCCACGCGTGCGTGCAGTTCGTCGACGACCTCGGTGACGACGTCCTCGTACACCCCGCGGACGGCGCCGCCCTCCAGGAAGCCGCGCCAGTGCATCACGACGAAGGGGGCGCCCGCGTCCGCGACCACGGGGATCATGGCGGGGTCCGCGAGGCCGCCACTGACGTCGTTGACCAGGGCGGCGCCGGCCGCGAGCGCCTGCTCGGCGACGCGGGCGCGCATGGTGTCGACGGAGATCGTGACGCCCTCGGCGGCGAGGCCGCGCACCACGGGGACGACGCGTCGCAGTTCCTCGGCCTCGTCGACGCGGGTGGCGCCGGGCCGGGTGGACTCGCCGCCGACGTCGATCAGGTCCGCGCCCTGGGCGACCAGGTCCAGGCCGTGCTTGACGGCGATGGTCGTGTCGAACCAGCGGCCTCCGTCGGAGAAGGAGTCGGGGGTCACGTTCACGACCCCCATGACCGCGCACCGGCCCCAGGTCGGAAGGCCCGCCACGCGGCCGCGCCCGCTGAAGTTGCTCATACGTTCAGCGTAGGGCCAGCCCCCGGCCGCCTCGTGCTGTGGCCCGGGCGGAACCCCCCTGTGCTGGAGGGGACGGGGGTTCCGCCCGGGCCGGTCCGGGGTCATGCCGCGCGCATGTCCTGTTCCGTCACCGCGTGCGCGCCCGCGCTCCGGGCGGCGGCACGGCGGCGCACGAAGCGCGGCAGCGGCAGGGCGAGGTTGACGAAGCCCTCGGCCTGCATGGCCGCGAAGCCGATGCGGGGCAGGTCCGAGGAGGCGCGGTAGACGACGAACCGCGGCTCCCAGCGGGGCTGGAACTTGGCGTTGAACTTGTACAGCGACTCGATCTGGAACCAGCGGGAGAGGAAGACCAGCAGCCCGCGCCAGGCGCGCAGCACCGGGCCCGCGCCGATCTTCTCGCCCCGCGCCAGTGCCGAGCGGAACATCGCGAAGTTGAGCGATATGCGGGTGATGCCGAGCTTCGGGGCGGCCTGGAGCGCCGCCACGATCAGCAGTTCGTTCATGCCGGGGTCGGCCGAGCGGTCGCGCCGCATCAGGTCCAGGGACACACCGTCCCCGCCCCAGGGCACGAAGTGCAGGATCGCCGTCAGATCGCCGTACTCGCCCGGCTCCGCGTCCTGCTTGTGGGCGGTGGCGATGAGGCAGTCGCCGTCGGCCGGGTCGCCGATCCGGCCGAGGGCCATGGAGAAGCCGCGTTCGGTGTCGGTGCCGCGCCAGTCCTCGGCGGCCCGCCGGACGCGCTCCAGCTCGGTGTCGCCGAGGTCACGGATGCGCCGCACCCGGGTTTCGTAGCCGGCTCGCTCGATGCGCTTGACCATCTGGCGGACGTTGCGCATCGCACGTCCGGCGAGCGAGAAATCCGCGACGTCGACCACCGCCTCGTCGCCCAGTTCCAGGGCGTCCAGGCCGGTCTCCCGGGTCCACACCTCGCCGCCGGTCTCGGAGCAGCCCATCACGGCGGGCGTCCAGGAGTGGGCCTTGGCCTCGTCCATGAAGCGCTCGATGGCGCCCGGCCAGGCCTCGACGTCGCCGATGGGGTCGCCGCTGGCGAGCATCACGCCGGAGACGACGCGGTACGTCACCGCCGCCTTGCCGCTGGGGGAGAACACGACCGCCTTGTCGCGGCGCAGCGCGAAGTGGCCGAGGGAGTCGCGGGCGCCGTGCCGGGACAGCAGCTCGCGCAGTCTGGTCTCGTCCTCCTCGGTCAGCCGCGCCGCCGGATGCTCGGGGCGGAAGGCCAGGTAGGCGGTGGTGACCGCGGTGAGCCAGCCGAGGGCGCCGAGGGAGAAGGCGACGGTCCAGGAGGTGCTGCCCCGGTAGTCCACCGGGCCCTCGAAGCCGGTCAGGCCGTAGAGGACATGGGTCAGCCGGTCCGCCACGCTGGGGTCGCCGACCATGCGGTGCGTGTGCACGCTGACGATGATCATGCCCAGAGCCAGCGAGCCGGCGCTCATGAGGACGAAGTTGGCCAGCGCCCGCCAGCGGCTGCGCGGGTCCGGCAGCGCGGCGAACTGGCCGCGGTGGACCAGCAGCGGCGCGAGCAGCGCCAGCGAGATGACCACCCCGACGACGGAGTGCCGGTAGACGAACTCCGCCGCCGCGCCGGCCGGCAGCAGGGCCACGGCCGCGCGCCAGGCCCGCCGCTTGCGCCGCCTCAGGCCGTGCGCGAGCAGCAGCAGCAGTACGCCCACGCTGAGCGAGAGCGCCGCGGCGAACGGCCCGAACGAGCCCGGCAGCACCTCGGCCAGGGCGTGCATGCGGCTGTGCCGGAAGCGCGGGAAGACGCCCGCGGCGATGTCCAGGAGGCCGACGACCGCGCAGGCCCTGGCGACCAGCGCGGGGACCGCCTCGGGGCGCGGGCCGCGCAGTATGCGCCGCACCCTGCTCGATCGGCGCGGAACCCCGTCCGACATTTCCCCATCTACCCTGACAGACATCGCATCCCGTAGTTCTGCGAGAGACCTTGAATCCGGTGCCGATCCGGGCATCCGGCGACATTGCGCCCTCTAGGACGGTGTCTCGGGGAGAAAGGTTCACTCCCCACCGGAAAGTCGGGACAAAGGGCAGGGAAAGCCCAGGGCAAGCCCTCGCAAGGACGCGTCGGCGGGCCCTGGGCGAAGGTCAGGCAGGAAAGAGCCCATGGGTCTCACGAGCAACAAAGTGCTGGTACTGGCGATCCTCTGCGCCGTGCTGCTGTTCGTCGGCACGGTGTGGCTCTGGCCGCGCCTGGCCCGCCGTACCTGGCGTGCGGTGACCGGGCGCGTCGGCCTGCTGCTGGGCACCCAGGTGGTGCTCTTCGCCTGCGTCGGACTCGCCGCCAACCAGGCCTTCGGCTTCTACGCCAGCTGGGCGGACCTGTTCGGGCAGGAGAACACCCCGGGGCTCGTCATGGACGGCTCGACGCGCGGCGGTGCCGGCGGCCCCCTCCGGGTGATCGACACCCAGCAGGTGCGGCTGGGCGACGGCGACCGGCCGGACGTCTCCGGCCAGATCCAGGAGGTCGGCATCGTGGGCCGTACGACCCACATCGGCACGCCCGCGTACGTCTACCTGCCGCCGGAGTACTTCCAGCCGCGGTACCAGACCCGCACCTTCCCGGCGGCCGTGGTCCTCACCGGCTACCCGGGCACCGCGCAGGCGCTGATCAGCAAGCTGCGCTACCCGTACACCGCGCAGGAGCTCGCCAGGACCGGGCGGATGCAGCCCATGATCCTCGTGATGCTGCGGCCGACGGTGGCCCCGCCGCGTGACACGGAGTGCGTGGACATCCCGGGCGGCCCGCAGGCCGAGTCGTTCTTCGCCAAGGATCTGCCGGACGCGGTTCTCGCGCACTACCGGGTCGGAAGGAAACCGGGCAGCTGGGGCATCGTCGGCGACTCCACGGGCGGTTACTGCGCGCTGAAACTCGCGATGCACCATCCCGAGGTCTATGCCGCGGGCGCGGGCCTGTCCGCGTACTACAAGGCGCCCACCGATCCGACCACGGGCGATCTTTTCCACAAGGACAGCAATCTGCGGAACCGCGCCGATCTGTTGTGGAGCATCAAGCACCGGCCGGCGCCCAACACTTCGCTGCTGGTCACCAGCAGCAAGGTCGGCGAGGGCAACTACCGGTCGACGCTCAGGTTCATCAACGCGGTGAAGGCGACGAACAGGACCCGGATCGCGTCCATCATCCTCGACAGCGGCGGCCACAACTTCAACACCTGGCGGCGCGAGATCCCGGCGGCGTTGCAGTGGATGAGCGGCCTGCTGGGCGACCGCTGAAAACGATCTTGATGAAACGGCGCCGGAAGTCGCGGTAAGGCGCGGGAAGAAGTCAAGAAAAACACGGTCGGAACTCCCGCTGACGCAGGAAGGTTTCGTTATGGCTGTCTTTTTGCGGGGCGGCCCGGCATGATTCGCGTACGCGCGGTAAGTTTCTGGCCATGTCACGTGGACGTCACCGCCATTCCCCACCCCTGCACAGGCTGTTGCCTCCTTCGGCGATCGCCGGCGTCGCTGTCGTCTTCGCCCTCGGCCCCTGGGTGTTCACGGACGCGGTGGTGCTGCGGTTGGTCGCCGGAACCGCCGCGGTGACCACTGTTCTCGGCGCGGTCGTCATGCGCCGCTGGGACCTGCAGGCCGGACGGCGGGTGGCCGACCTCACGCGCGCGCGTGCGAGCGACGAGTGGCGATTCGAGGAACGGGTCGCCGAACTCGAGACCGACCTCGAGGAGTCCCGCGAACTGCGCGGCCGCCTCGAGCAGAAGCTGCGCGCCAGGCGCGCGGAACTCCAGGGGCTGCGCAACGAGCACGCGGCACTGCTGCGGCGGTACGCCACGGCGGAGACCGAGCGCGCGAGCGCGCTGGAGGGCCGCCGCCTGCTGGAGATCGAGAGCGGCTCCGACATGCTCGCGCTGCCCGCCGCGCCGACGGCCGCCCCGACAGCCCCGGACGTCGCGGACGTCGACGTCGAGGGCAGGGGCACGCACGAGTCGGCGGCGCTCGCCACCGGGGCCGCCGGCGGCGGTCCCGCCGGCGGCGGTCCCGCCGAGAAGCAGCCGGAGGCCGCGGCCCCCGGCGTGTTCTCCCCGGAGGGATCCGAGCTGTACCTGCGCGCCGAGGCCGCGCTGTCGCAGTTCCGCAAGGCCGGCGCCCGGGCGGAGCGGACGGACGAGACCGCGACGACTGACCCGGCCGGCGAGGACGACACCGGGTCGCAGGCCGATCCGGTGCGGGAGACGGTCGTACCGGCGGGCGGCGACGCCGACCCGGACCCCGAGCGGGAGACCGGGCCGGGCGAGACGTCCGAGCACGCTGCGGCCATGTCCGAGCCGACCGGCTCGGCGGAGCCGTCCGAGCCGTCCGAACCGGCCGACTCCGCCGACCGGGATGACCCGGCCGAGGCGACTGTGTCGACGGAGGCGGCTGTGTCGATCGAGGCGGCCGAACCCGCCGCCGGGACCACCGCGGCCGATCCGGGCGAGCAGGGCGCACCCGCCCCCTCCGCCACGGCGGTCGAGCCGGCCCGGCCCGCGCCGCGGCTGCCCCACGGGCACTTCGCCGTGCCGACCGCGGTGGCCGTCGTACCGGCCGCGCCCGCGCGGCGCCCGCTGGTCGAGGGCGGCTTCGACTTCTTCGGCACGAAGAAGGACACGTCGGCCACCGAGCCGGGCACCGTCCAGAACGACGACCTCGCCGACGTCGTGGGCCAGGAGGGGCTCGCGCTGCACAAGGCGGAGGCCGAGTCCCAGTACAAGCCGGCCGACGCCGACGCGTCGACCGCCGACCGTCAGATCATCGACCTGACGGCCCATGACGAGACGGAACAGATCGACCTTCCGGGGCTGCGCACCGCCGCCTCCTGACGCCCCTTCCGCGACGCCGGGCACCCCCCGGCGTCGCGCTCAGGTCGTCCACCGCTCAGCCCGTCCACCGCTCAGTTCGTTCGGCGGTCAGGTCATCCACCGGTCCGGTCGCGCGCTCCGGCGGCCCGTGCGTGACCTCTCCGCCTGGGCCCGCAGCAGCGAGGCCGCCTCCCGCGCGTCCCGCAGACGGGCCGTCACGGTCCTGTCGGCCCCGTTGTCCACGTGCACCACGGCGAGGCCCCACACGCGCTGCCACGGCCCCTGCCGCAGCCGCACGCTCTGCACCTTCGCGTGCGGCACCAGCGCGAGCCGGCGCCGCAACAGCCCGTGCCGCGCGGCGAACACCGCGTCGGTGACGGCGATCCCGTGCCCGCGCCACCACACCGGCGCGCACCACCGGGCACGCCGCGGCGGCCGGAGCAGGCCGGCGGCCTGCGGCACCGTCACCCCGGGCAGGACCTGGGCGATCACCGATTCGGCGACCTTCCGCGGAGCGACCGGCAGCAGTACGGAGTTCGACGACCCGGCGACGTCCAGCTCGACCCGCACCCAGCCGCGCCACCGCCACAGCAAGGGCTCCACGATCCGGACCGTCTGCACCCGCCCCGGCGGGACCGTCTCGTGCGTGCGGTCCAGCAGTCCCCGGTCGATCCGCAGCCCGTCGGGCGACTCGCTCACCACCCAGTCGTACTCGGCGGCGAAGCGCCCCCCGCTGTTCGCCACGGCGCTGCCGAGCAGGGGCACGACGGCGGCGAGCACCGTCCACAGGCTGTGGGTGGCCAGCCACAGCAGCGGCGGTACGACGACCGCGGCGACGAGCGAACCCCAGGTCGCGCCCGTCAGCAGCAGCGAGACGGCGATCACGCGCGCGGGTACGCGCACCAGGTCCCGCGCCGGTGCCTCACCGACCTCGTGCGCCGTCTCGGGCGCGAACCCGGCCGCGCGGGCGAGCAGTTCGGCGCGCAGTGCCCGGGCGTCCTCCTCGCCGAGGAAGGCGAGCTCGTCCTTCTTGGCCGTCCCTATGACGTCGATTTTCAGCTTGGCCACGCCCGCGACCCGCGCGAGCAGCGGCCGGGTGACGTCCACGGCCTGGATCCGCTCCAGCCGGATGTGCGCGGTGCGGCGGAAGAAGAGCCCGGTGCGGATGCGCAGTTCGGTGCCGGTCACCGCGAAGTGCGTGAACCACCAGGACAGGAAGCCGTAGAGGGCGGCCACGGGTATGACGACCGCGAGCCCGACCAGCAGCGTGGTCGTCGTCAGCCGCGTCAGGTGCCGCTGCGCCTGGTCGGGGTCGTGCACGGCCCAGCCCGTGAGCACGGCGACCGGCGCCCACGCCCGTCTCAGGGGCGTGACGGGATGCAGCCGCCGCTCGGTCACGGGCCGCTCCTCGCGTACGGCCTCCTCGCCCCCCGCCGCCGTCACAGCCCCGCCGATCGTGCCTCGCCGAGTTCGGTGAGCCGGTCGCGCAGCCGTTCCGCCTCGGCCGGGTCGAGGCCGGGGATGGTCGCGTCCGTCGCGGCGGCGGCCGTGTGCAGCTGCACGGTGGCCAGCCCGAAGTGCCGCTCGACGGGCCCGGAGGTGACCTCGACCAGCTGCATCCGCCCGTAGGGCACGATGGTCTCCGCACGCCACAGCACGCCTCGGCTGATCAGCAGGTCGTCGGCGCGCTCGGTGTACCGCCACGAGCGCCAGTTGCGGCCGAGCAGCACCCAGCCCCATGCCGCCGGCGCCAGCGGCAGCAGGGCGAACCCCGACCAGGCAGGCCCGGCCAGCAGGCCCGGCAGCAGTCCCGCGGCCAGGGCGAACAGGCCCATCCACACCACCAGCAGCAGCCGGCGCATGCGCAGGAGGCCGCGCGGCAGCGCCCGCCACGCCGGCTCGTCCCCGGCCGCCGCCCGTTCGTCCTCCCGGCTCCCCGTTTCCATGGGGCAAGCGTACGTACGAGACACTGTGTCCATGACTCCTACGACGGAGACCACGGTCGGGATCGGCGGCGCCGCGGAGAGCACCGACATGGTGCTCAACATCGGGCCGCAGCACCCGTCCACGCACGGCGTGCTGCGGCTGAAGCTGGTGCTGGACGGTGAGCGCATCACGCGCGCGGAGCCGGTGATCGGCTACATGCACCGCGGCGCCGAGAAGCTGTTCGAGGCCCGGGACTACCGCCAGATCATCATGCTGGCCAACCGCCACGACTGGCTGTCGGCCTTCTCGAACGAGCTGGGCGTGGTCCTCGCCGTGGAGCGGATGCTCGGCATGGAGGTGCCCGAGCGCGCGGTGTGGACGCGCACCCTGCTCGCCGAGCTGAACCGGGTGCTCAACCACCTGATGTTCCTCGGCTCCTACCCGCTGGAGCTGGGCGGCATCACCCCGGTCTTCTACGCGTTCCGGGAGCGGGAGGTCCTCCAGAACGTCATGGAGGAGGTCTCCGGCGGCCGGATGCACTACATGTTCAACCGGGTCGGCGGTCTGAAGGAGGACCTGCCGGCCGGCTGGGCCACGCGCGCGCGTGCCGCGGTGGCCGCCGTGCGCTCGCGCATGGACGTCTTCGACGACCTGGTGCTCGGCAACGAGATCTTCCGGGGACGCACCCGGGGCGTGGGCGTCCTGACGCCGCGGGCCGTGCACGCCTACGGCGTGAGCGGGCCCATCGCGCGTGCCTCGGGCGTCGACTTCGACCTGCGCCGCGACGAGCCGTACCTGGCGTACGGGCAGGTGCAGGACACCCTGAAGGTGGTCACCCGGCAGGAGGGCGACTGCCTGGCCCGCTTCGAGTGCCTGCTGGAGCAGACCCACAACGCGCTGGACCTCGCCGACGCCTGCCTGGACCGGCTGGCCGACCTGCCGCCCGGCCCGATCAACCAGCGGCTGCCGAAGGTCCTCAAGGCGCCCGAGGGGCACACGTACGCGTGGACCGAGAACCCGCTCGGCATCAACGGCTACTACCTGGTCAGCAAGGGCGAGAAGACCCCGTACCGGCTGAAGCTGCGCTCGGCGTCGTACAACAACATCCAGGTGCTCACCGAGCTGCTGCCGGGCACGCTGGTGGCGGACATGGTGGCCATCCTGGGGTCAATGTTCTTCGTGGTCGGGGACATCGACAAGTAGGGCCGCCGCGTCCGCCTCGGCGAGGCCGGCCGCCTGCACCAGCCAGCCGAAGTCGCCGAGCCCGCCCGCCGCGGTGAGCTCGGCGGCCTCCCCGGCGCGCGCGAGGGCGCGCACGTACTCGGAGGGGCGCGTGGAGGCGAGAGCGAGCGGGGGACGTGCGCCGGTGACCCCCAGGGCCTGCAGGGCCTCGCGCTGCGTCAGCAGGCGGGCTCCCGCAGGCGCGCACGCGGCGCACGCGTCCAGGGCCACGTGCGCCGTGATGTCGCACGATCCGTCCGGCACCGGCGCCGTCTCCCGGCCCTCCCGGAAGCCGGTGAGCGTTCCGAAGGGCGGTCGCGCGCCGGCCGTGTGCGCGTAGTCCACGGCGACCGCCAGGCCCCGTTCGACGCGCGAGAGGGCGGCGGCCCAGGCGGTGTCGCGGGGCAGCCCGATCTCCGCGCGCAGGCCCTGCTCGGCGGGCAGCGGCCACCACCGGGCCAGCCACCGTGCCTGCGCGCCCGACACCGGCTCCCCGAGCCGTTCGGCGCCGTCCCGCCGCACGAGGACCTGCCGGGGTACGCCCGCGGCGTCCACCTCCGCGACCTCCACCGGCACGTTGTCCAGCCACTCGTTGGCGAACAGCAGCCCGGTGATCCGCCGGGGGGCCTGCCCCGACCACGCGATCCGGTCGTCCAGGCCCTCCGGCCGGGCGGCGATCTCGACCGCGTGCACGCGCGTGCGTGCCGCCACGTCCGCCGGCAGCGACGCGAGGACACTCGCGGCCAGCTCGCCCCGCCCCGCGGCCATGTCGACGAAGTCGAGCGCCGCCGGGCGACCCAGCGCCCGGTCGACCCGGCACAGCAGCCGCGCCACGGCCTGAGCGAACAGCGGCGAGGCGTGCACGGACGTACGGAAGTGACCGGCCGGCCCCTCGGGCCGCCGGTAGAAGCCGTCCGGCCCGTACAGGGCCTCCTCGGTCGCCGCCCCCCAGCCGCGCCACTCCTCGGCGCGGCCGCCCGCCGCGTTCCGCGCCGTGGTGCGCGCGGTGCTGTCCGCCGTGTCGTCCGCCACCCCGACAGCCTAGGGTCCGTCTGCCGGAGCGAGGCGCACAAGTGATCACTGCATCCACCTTGGGGAGTACGAGAACCCCGTGCGGATCGGCCCTTCGGTTGACCCCTGCACCAGTGGCGCTTCCCTACTCTGGGTTACGTGCAGCGCCTCTATGACTTCCTCCGCAGGCACCCGACGTGGGTGGACGGCTTCTGGGCCCTCATCCTCCTCGGGCTTTCCGGCGCGAGCGTGTCGAGGATCAACGGGACGCCCGGCCACCACGGTTCGGTCGGTGCGGCCCTGGCGCTGTCCTTCGTGCTCTGCGTGGTCGTCGCACTGCGCCGCCGGGAGCCCGAGAAGATGCTGGTGCTGGCGGGCGCGGCGGGTGTGGCACAGCTCGTCCTGGACGTCGAGACGATGGTCGCCAACTTCGCCATGCTGGTGATCATCTACACGGTCGCCGCGATCGGCGCCCGCTGGGCCTCCCGGTTTGCCCTGGCCGGCGGGCTGTGCGCGGCGACCCTCGCGCAGATGCGCTGGCCGCAGCACGACGCGAGCGCCCTGGGCAACGTCGCGATAACCGTATTCCAGACGGTGCCGTTCGCCCTCGCCTGGGTGCTCGGCGACTCCATGCGCACCCGCCGTGCCTACTTCGCGCAGCTGGAGGAGCGGGCCGCCCGTCTGGAGAAGGAACGCGAGGCGCAGTCCAAGGTCGCGGTCGCCGCCGAGCGCGCCCGGATCGCGCGCGAACTGCACGACGTGGTCGCGCACAACGTCTCGGTGATGGTGGTGCAGGCCGACGGCGCCGCCTACGTCCTGGACGCCGCACCCGACCAGGCCAGGAAGGCCCTGGAGACGATCTCCTCCACCGGTCGCCAGGCCCTCGCCGAGATGCGCCGCCTGCTGGGCGTGCTGCGCACCGGCGAGCACCAGGAGAGCGGCGAGTACGTGCCGCAGCCCGACGTCGACCAGATCGAGGATCTCGTCGAGCAGTGCCGGGACTCCGGGCTGCCCGTCGACTTCAGGATCGAGGGCACCCCGCGCCCGCTGCCCAGCGGGGTCGAGCTCACCGCGTACCGCATCGTGCAGGAGGCCCTCACCAACACCCGCAAGCACGGCGGGCCGAACGCGGGCGCGAGCGTGCGCCTGGTCTACTTCGACGACGGCCTCGGACTGCTCGTCGAGGACGACGGCCAGGGCGCACCGCACGAGCTGTACGAGGAGGGCGGCGCCGACGGCCGGGGGCACGGCCTGATCGGCATGCGCGAACGCGTCGGCATGGTGGGCGGCACCCTGGACGCGGGTCCGCGCCCCGGCGGCGGCTTCCGCATCAGCGTCCTGCTGCCGCTCAAACCGGTGCACTGACGCCGGCGCACACCCCGCTGACACCTGTCACGCACCCGCCCCACCCGCCGCCGACCGAACGGAAGAGGACCCCGATGACGATCCGCGTGATGCTCGTCGACGACCAGGTGCTGCTGCGCACCGGATTCCGGATGGTGCTCGCCGCCCAGCCGGACATGGAGGTCGTCGCGGAGGCGGGCGACGGCGTCGAGGCACTCCAGGTGCTGCGCGCCACCGCCGTCGACGTGGTGCTGATGGACGTGCGCATGCCGAAGCTGGACGGGGTGGAGGCCACCCGCCGCATCTGCTCCGAGCCCGACCCGCCGAAGGTGCTCATCCTGACCACCTTCGACCTCGACGAGTACGCCTTCTCCGGGCTGAAGGCGGGTGCCTCCGGATTCATGCTCAAGGACGTGCCGCCCGGCGACCTGCTGGCCGCGATCCGCTCCGTGCACAGCGGCGACGCCGTCGTCGCCCCTTCCACCACCCGCCGCCTGCTCGACCGGTTCGCCCCGATGCTGCCCATGGGCGGCAAGGAGCCGCAGCACAAGGAGCTCCAACGGCTCACCGAGCGCGAACGGGAGGTCATGGTCCTGGTCGCGCAGGGCCTGTCGAACGGCGAGATCGCCGCCCGGCTGGTGCTGTCCGAGGCGACGGTGAAGACCCACGTGGGCCGCATCCTGACCAAGCTGGGGCTGAGGGACCGGGTGCAGGTGGTGGTCCTGGCCTACGAGACGGGGCTCGTCCGGGCCGGCGGACACGGCTGAACGGCGTACCCGGTCGTCGGTAAGGTCTGCGCATGCTCCTGTGGATCAACGGCCCCTTCGGGGGCGGCAAGACACAGACCGCACACGAGATCCAGCGCCGTCTGCCCGGCAGTGTCGTCTGCGACCCCGAGCACGCCGGGTTCGGCCTGCGCCGCATGCTGCCGCCCGAACTGCGCGGGGACTTCCGGGACTTGGCGTCCTGGCGGCAAGGGGTGGTGGAGGTCCTGGACCTCGCCCTCACCCGGCGCGAGGGGGTCGTGATCGCCCCCATGACCGTCACCGACGCCGGCCAGTTCGCCGAAACCGTCGGGCGGCTGCGCGAACTGGGCCACGACGTACGGCACTTCACGCTTCTCGCGGAACGCGAGACCGTGCTGAAGCGGCTGCGGGAGCGGGGGTTCGGACACCTCGTCGGGTATGTCGCCGGGAAGAACGTCGCCGCGGGCAGGGAGAGCTGGGCCGTGCGGCAGCTCGACGACTGCCTCGAGCGGCTGCGCGCGCCGGAGTTCGCCGAGCACCTGTGGACCGACCACTCGACCGTGCCGAAGACCGCGGACCGGATAGCCGTCCTGGCCGGCCTGACGCTGCGGCCCAACACCGAGGGCCCGCTGCGGACGCGGCTGCGGCAGGCGAAGGTCGGCGTCCGGCACATCCGGTTCGAAGGACCCCGCCGCCTGCCAGGCCCGGAGGACCAGGGCCCGCGCAACGGGTCCTAGCGGAGCACCCCTTCGAGGAAGTCGCTGCCCAGCCGGGCGACCGTGGTGACGTCCAGCTGGTGGAGCACGTAGCGCCCCCGGCGCCGGGTGGTGACCAGGCCCGCCTTCTTCAGCACGCTCAGGTGCCGGGATATCTCCGGCGCGGTCATGCCGTGCACCTGGGCCAGCTCGCTGGTGGTGAACGCGCTGCGGGCCAGGCTGCGGCACAGCCGCATCCGCACCGGGTGGGACAGGGCGGTCATGCGCAGGGTCAGCTGCTCCACCGAGGGCGGGGCGGCCAGCTCCGGGGAGCCGACCGGGTAGTGCAGCACCGGCTGCCAGCCGTACCGGTGCAGCACCATCAGATGGGGTCGGCCCAGGCTCGTCGGTACGAGCAGCAGGCCGCCCTCCGCCGTGGCCGTGCGGCCCTCGCCCAGCTTGTCGACGGTGATCCGGCCGGCCGCCTCGTCGAGCGCCACCGCCGGGGACACCGCCGACAGGGCCTCGGCCAGGCCCCTGCGGCGCAGCAGCTCCGTCTTGTGCCGGGTGTCGGCCGCGAGCTGCCGGTGCAGCCGGGACCAGGTCTGCGCGAAGAACGCCTCGTCGCAGTCCTCCAGGAACTGCCGCAGCCAGGCCCTGATGCGCGGCGGGTCGGCGAGCAGCCGCTCGGTGAAGCGCACCTGCTGCGGCCCGCGCGCGGCGGCCAGCTCCAGGGCGCGGCGGCGCAGCCCGGCGTCGGCGAGCGGGCCCGGGCCCGGCAGGCCGTACGGCAGGGCGCAGGTGAACTCCAGGGCGGCGTCCACGAACTGCTCGTCGGACAGCTTGTCGAGGATGTCCAGGTCGTCGGCGAGGGTCGCGCCTGGGAGCGTGGAGCCGCCGGGTATGCCCGCGCACGGCAGGAAGAGGTCGGAGAACGTCGTCCGCCACAGGAAGTCCGCCTCGCACATCCGGTCGGCCAGATGCGAGTCGAGCCCGGCGGTGACGCCGGTCACCCAGCCCTGGAGACCGGGGTGGTGCCCCGGCTCGGACAGCACGTGCAGCGCCATGCACAGCTCGGCCAGGGGTGCGGGCACGACGGCCACCCTCTCCTGCCGCAGCCCCGCGATGTCGATCCGCACACTCATGCCCCCATGGTGCCCGCACCCGCTGACAACGCGGCACTGCCGGTGCCACGGATGCCCGGGCCTGGCCCCGACCCGACCTGCGCGCACGGCAGCGCCCCCGGTGGCCCCCCTGCCCCCGACGACGGCTACCCGTGCCGCGCCCGCTGCCTGTGCCCGGCGCCTGCGGGCTCGGCGCAGGCGCCGGGACGCCTGGCCCGGCCCGGGGCCGGCCGACGACACGGCCGCCCGCCCGTGCCGCCGGCTGCGTGCGGCCGGTGTCGCACGGCCGGCGTCGGTGAGCGGGCGGCCGGGCCGTGGGCGGACGCGGCGTGCCGGGAGCGGTGGGCTAGCCGTCGGTCTCCTCGTGGAGGCGGGCGGTGAAGTCCGCCACCGCCGCACGTACGTCCTCCGCGGTCCATCCCAGGCCCTCGGCCCGGACGGAGACCTCCGTGCGGGCCAGGCCCGGGACCGGGGCGTCCCAGCCGCCGGCGAAGAGCATCGTGCCCGTCTCCTCGGCGGTCCGGATCGCGGCCCGGGCCACCGCGTCGGCCCCGTACGGCAGCCAGACCTGGAACTCGTGGGTGTGCGGCTCGGCCGGGTGGACGCGGCTCCACGGCAGCCCGGCCGCGGCGAACCCCTCGCGCAGCGCGGCGGCCACCACGCGCGCGTGCCGCACGTACTCCGGCAGCCGGGGCAGCTCCCGCTCCAGTCCGACCAGTGCCGACAGCGCCGTCGGGAACTGCTGGAAGACGTTGCCGCCGTACCGGTGCCGCCAGGCCTTGGCCTCCTCCACCAGGTCCCTCGGACCGGCGAGCGCGGCGCCGCCGTAACCGGCGACGGACTTGTAGAACGACACGTACACGGTGTCGGCCAGGTCCGCGATCTCGTCCAGCGGCCGGCCGAAGTGCACGGTGGACTCCCACAGGCGCGCTCCGTCGAAGTGCACCGTCGCGTCCCGCCGGCGTGCCGCGTCCACGAGCTCGACGAGCTCCTCCCACGTGGGCAGCAGGAAGCCGGCGTCCCTGAGGGGCAGTTCGAGCATCAGCGTCCCGAAGGGCTCGTCGAGGGCGCACACCTCCTCGGGGGTCGGCTGGCGGGGCTCGCTCGTCACATGCACCGGACGCAGCCCGGCGACCTCGCTCAGGGCATGCCGCTCGTGCACCTCGGGATGGGCCAGCGCGTGCAGCGCGACCGCGGGGACACCGGTGCGGCCCGCCCAGCAGCGCAGGGCCACCTGCTGGGCCATCGTGCCGGTCGGGAAGAAGGCGGCGGCCTCCTTGCCGAGCAGGCCGGCGACCTTGTCCTCCAGGGCCTCGACGACCCCGTTGCCGTACATGTCCGACGCCTCGTCGAGGTCGTACACCTCCCGCGCCCCGTCCAGCAGCGCCAGCCGCTCCCTGAGCGTCCCCAGGAACCCGGGGCGCGCCAGCACGCGCTTTGCGCTCCGGCACGCGGCTGCGCGCCGCTCCCGGAGCCGCTTGCGCCGCTCGTCGTCCGAGACCTGCTCCCCCTCCGAGACCGGCTCGTCGTCCGAGACCCGCTCCCCGTCCGAGACCCGGTCCTCGAACCGTGCGTCCCGTGCGTCCTGCTCCGCCGTATCACTCATGCCCGGGATCATCGCGCGTCCGGGGACTCGGCGGGTACCCGAATTTCCCCGCGACCGGTCGTCTCCCGTCCCGTGGTTCGTCCCGCGGCGTGCGGCGACCGTACGGGCCGGGGACGACCGGACCGCCCCGGAACCGATCGCGTTAACATGACGAGAAATCGTCCGGTACCCCGAGCGGACTGGAACGGGAAGGCCACCGTCGCGTGAGTAGTAGCCAACAAGCAGACCCCAGGGACCGCCCCGCGCGGCTCGCCGTCGGTGTCGTCGGCGCCGGCCGGGTGGGCCCCGCGCTCGCCGCGTCCCTCCAGCTCGCCGGGCACCGTCCGGTGGCCGTCTCCGCGGTCTCCGACACCTCCAGGCGGCGGGCCGGGCTGATGCTCCCCGACGTGCCCGTGGTGCCGCCCGCCGACGTGCTCCAACGGTCCGACCTGGTGCTGCTCACCGTCCCCGACGACACCCTGCCCGGACTGGTCGCCGGCCTCGCCGAGACCGGCGCCGTACGGCCCGGGCAGCTGCTCGTGCACACCTCCGGGCGGTACGGCGCGAAGGTGCTGGACCCCGCCCTGCGCGCGGGCGCGCTGCCGCTGGCCCTGCACCCGGCGATGACCTTCACCGGCACGCCCGTCGACGTGCAGCGGCTGGCCGGCTGCTCCTTCGGCGTCACCGCTCCCGAGGAGTTGCGGCTGGCCGCCGAGGCCCTGGTCATCGAGATGGGCGGCGAGCCGGAGTGGATCGCCGAGGAGATGCGGCCGCTGTACCACGCGGCGCTCGCCCTCGGCGCCAACCATCTGGTGACGCTGGTCGCCCAGTCCATGGAGCTGCTGCGCGAGGCCGGCGTCGAGGCCCCCGACCGGATGCTCGGCCCGCTCCTGGGCGCCGCCCTGGACAACGCGCTGCGCTCCGGCGACGCGGCCCTGACCGGCCCGGTCGCGCGGGGCGACGCGGGTACGGTCGCCGCCCACGTCGCCGAACTGCGTCGGCACGCTCCGCAGACCGTCGCCGGATACCTGGCGATGGCCCGCGCCACCGCCGACCGCGCGCTCGCCCACGGGCTGCTCAAGCCCGAACTGGCCGAGGACCTGCTGGGGGTACTCGCCGGGAGCACGAACCTGCCCGAGAACCCCGAGAACGGTGAAGACCGATGAGCCGTCGCCTGCTCGAACTCGCCCCCACGGTGGGTGACCTGACGTCCGTGCGCGACCACCGCGCGGCCCGGGGCCGCACCGCCGTTGTGATGACCATGGGCGCCCTGCACGAGGGCCACGCCGCCCTGGTCCGCGCGGCCCGCGCACACGTCGGCGACGAGGGCTTCGTGATCGTCACCGTCTTCGTCAACCCGCTCCAGTTCGGTGCGGGCGAGGACCTCGACCGCTACCCGCGCACCCTGGAGGCCGACCTCAAGGTGGCCGGGCAGGCGGGCGCCGACGCCGTGTTCGCGCCGTCCGTCGAAGAGGTCTACCCCGACGGCGAGCCGCAGGTCAGGATCACCGCCGGACCCATGGGCGAGCGCCTGGAGGGCGCCAGCCGGCCCGGGCACTTCGACGGCATGCTCACCGTCGTCGCCAAGCTGCTGCACCTCACCCGCCCCGACGTGGCCCTGTTCGGGCAGAAGGACGCCCAGCAGCTCGCCCTGATCCGGCGCATGGTGCGCGACCTCAACATAGGGGTGGAGATCGTCGCCGTGCCGACCGTGCGCGAGGACGACGGGCTGGCCCTGTCCAGCCGCAACCGTTACCTCTCCCCGCAGGAGCGGCACACCGCGCTGGCCCTCTCCCAGGCCCTGTTCGCGGGCCGCGACCGGCACGCCGCGCAGGAGGCGCTGCGCGCGCGGGCCCGCGAAGTGCCCTCCACGCGCGCGCGTGCCGAAGCCCTCAGCGCCCTCGGGGAATCCCGCGCGGCGGCCGACGCCGCGGCCGTCGCCAAGGCCTCCCCGGGCGCCGCCGCGGCCGTCCGCGCGACCGCCCAGCTGGCCCTGGACGAGGCGGCGCGCTTCGACCCGCCGCTGGAACTCGACTACCTGGCCCTGGTCGACCCGTCCGACTTCACCGAGATCGGCGACGACTTCACCGGCGAGGCCGTCCTCGCCGTCGCCGCGCGGATCGGGGCGACCCGGCTGATCGACAACCTCCCGCTCACCTTCGGAACCCTGGGAGCCGTCTCGTGACCAGCACCGGCATACGACTGCACGCGCCCGCGCCCGGATGGTCCATCGCGGCGGACGTCGTGGTCGTCGGCTCCGGCGTCGCCGGCCTCACCGCCGCCCTGCGCTGCGAGGCGGCCGGCCTGACGACCGTCGTCGTCACCAAGGCCCGCCTCGACGACGGCTCCACCCGCTGGGCCCAGGGCGGCATCGCCGCGGCCCTCGGCGAGGGCGACACCCCCGAGCAGCACCTGGACGACACCCTGGTGGCCGGCGCCGGCCTCTGCGACGAGGAGGCCGTACGGATCCTCGTCTCCGAGGGCCCCGACGCCGTACGGCGACTGATCTCCACCGGCGCGCACTTCGACACGGACGACGAGGGCGGCATCCAGCTCACCCGCGAGGGCGGCCACCACCGCCGCCGGATCGCGCACGCGGGCGGCGACGCGACCGGGGCGGAGATCTCCCGCGCCCTCGTCGAGGCGGTGCGCTCGCGTGGAATGCGCACCGTCGAGAACGCGCTCGTGCTGGACCTGCTCACGGACGTCGAGGGCCGCGCCGCGGGCGTGACCCTGCACGTCATGGGCGAGGGCCGGCACGACGGCGTGGGCGCCGTGCACGCGCCCGCCGTGGTCCTCGCGACCGGCGGCATGGGCCAGGTCTTCTCCGCGACCACGAACCCGTCCGTCTCCACCGGCGACGGCGTGGCGCTCGCCCTGCGCGCGGGCGCCGAGGTCTCCGACCTGGAGTTCGTGCAGTTCCACCCGACGGTGCTCTTCCTCGGCGCGGACGCCGAGGGCCAGCAGCCCCTGGTCTCCGAGGCGGTGCGTGGCGAGGGCGCCCACCTGGTCGACGGCGACGGCGTGCGCTTCATGACCGGGCAGCACGAACTGGCCGAACTCGCGCCGCGGGACATCGTCGCCAAGGGCATCACGCGGCGGATGCTGGAGCAGGGCACCGACCACATGTTCCTCGACGCCCGGCACTTCGGCGCCGACATGTGGGAGCACCGCTTCCCGACGATCCTGGCCGCCTGCCGCGCCCACGGCATCGACCCGGTCACCGATCCCGTCCCGGTCGCGCCGGCCGCCCACTACGCCTCCGGAGGCGTGCGCACCGACTCCCACGGCCGGACGACCGTGCCGGGCCTGTACGCATGCGGTGAGGTGGCCTGCACGGGCGTGCACGGCGCCAACCGCCTCGCCTCCAACTCCCTCCTGGAGGGCCTGGTCTACGCCGAGCGCATCGCCGCCGACATCGCGCGGGAGCACGCCGAGAACGGCCTGCACGCGCGCGTGCCGGAACCCGTCCCGCACACCGAGGCGCCCGCCCACCCGCTGCTCGCCCCCGAGACCCGGTTCGCGATCCAGCGGATCATGACCGGGGGAGCGGGTGTGCTGCGGTCCGCCGCGTCGCTGGCCCGGGCCGCCGGCCGGCTGGAGCGGCTGCACACCGAGGCCCGCTCGGCCCTGGAGGAGGACGGCAAGACCGCCGAGCCGGGCGTCGACACCTGGGAGGCCACGAACCTCCTGTGCGTGGCCGGTGCCCTGGTCGCCGCCGCCCGGCTGCGCGAGGAGACCCGCGGCTGCCACTGGCGCGAGGACCGCGCCGAGCGGGACGACACCCACTGGCGCCGCCACATCGTCGTACGGCTGAATCCCGACAGCACTCCCGCCGTGCACACCACGGACACCGCAGAGTTCCCCCCGACCCGCCCCGGGGCTCCGGCCCCGCGTCCCCTGGAGCAGTGACACAAGTGAGCAGCGAAGACCTTCCCCTCGCCTCGAACGGCGGCTGCGGCGACGGCTGTGCCTGCGGCGCGGACACCGACGAGGAGTACCTGGAGTGCGGGCTCGACCCCGCGCTCGCCCAGCTCCTGGCCGACGCCGGACTCGATCCCCTCGAGGTCGAGGACATCGCGAACCTCGCCATCCAGGAGGACCTGGACCACGGCGTCGACGTGACGACGGTCGCGACCATCCCCGAGGACGCCGTGGCCACGGGCGACTTCACCGCGCGCGAGGCGGGCGTGGTGGCCGGCCTCAGGGTCGCCGAGGCGGTGCTCTCGGTGGTCTGCGCGGACGAGTTCGAGGTCGAGCGGCACGTCGAGGACGGCGACCGCGTCGAGGCCGGGCAGAAGCTGCTGTCGGTCACCACGCGCACGCGTGACCTGCTGACCGGCGAGCGCAGCGCGCTCAACCTGCTGTGCCGCCTGTCCGGCATCGCGACCGCCACGCGCGCCTGGGCGGACGCCCTGGAGGGCACCAAGGCGCGCGTGCGCGACACCCGCAAGACCACGCCGGGTCTCAGGTCGCTGGAGAAGTTCGCCGTCCGCTGCGGCGGCGGCGTGAACCACCGCATGTCGCTGTCGGACGCGGCCCTGGTCAAGGACAACCACGTGGTCGCGGCCGGCGGTGTGGGGCAGGCCTTCAAGGCCGTACGGGAGACCTTCCCGGACGTGCCGATCGAGGTCGAGGTCGACACCCTGCACCAGCTGCGCGAGGTCGTGGACGCCGGCGCCGATCTGATCCTGCTGGACAACTTCACGCCCGGCGAGTGCGAGGAGGCGGTGGCCCTCGTCGGCGGCCGGGCGCAGCTGGAGGCGTCGGGCCGGCTGACCCTGGGGAACGCCAGGGCGTACGCCGAGACCGGTGTCGACTTCCTGGCCGTCGGGGCCCTGACCCACTCCTCGCCGATCCTGGACATCGGCCTGGACCTGCGCGAGGCGGAGTGACGGCCATGCTTCTGACGATCGACGTCGGCAACACGCACACCGTGCTGGGCCTGTTCGACGGGGAGGACATCGTCGAGCACTGGCGCATCTCCACCGACGCGCGCCGCACGGCCGACGAGCTGGCGGTGCTGCTCCAGGGCCTGATGGGCATGCACCCGCTGCTCGGCGACGAGCTGGGCGAGGGCATCGACGGCATCGCGATCTGCGCGACCGTGCCGTCGGTGCTCCAGGAGCTGCGCGAGGTGACGCGCCGGCACTACGGCGACGTGCCCGCCGTGCTCGTCGAACCCGGCGTCAAGACGGGCGTGCCGATCCTCTTCGACAACCCCAAGGAGGTCGGCGCCGACCGCATCATCAACGCGGTGGCGGCGAACGAGCTGTACGGCGGCCCGGCGATCGTCGTCGACTTCGGTACGGCGACGACCTTCGACGCGGTCAGCGCGCGCGGGGAGTACGTCGGCGGGGTCATCGCGCCCGGCATCGAGATCTCCGTCGAGGCGCTGGGCGTCAGGGCGGCGCAGCTGCGGAAGATCGAGGTGGCCCGGCCGCGCAGCGTGATCGGCAAGAGCACGGTCGAGGCGATGCAGGCCGGCATCATCTACGGGTTCGCCGGGCAGGTCGACGGCGTGGTCAGCCGGATGGCCCGGGAGCTGGCCGAGGATCCGGACGACGTGACGGTGATCGCGACGGGTGGGCTGGCGCCGATGGTGCTCGGCGAGTCCGCGCTGATCGACGAGCACGAGCCGTGGCTGACCCTCATCGGGCTACGACTGGTCTACGAGAGGAACGTCTCGCGCCTCTGAGCGGGGCGGCGACACCCCCACACGCCACACTCGCGCCTTATGTCGAATTTGTCTGATTAGCGCGTATCGTCGGCCTATGCCTACGCCATACGGAACCCGCGGCGGCATGGCGTTCGGCGCGGAGGAGCTGCTCGTGCTTCGCCGCGCCCTCGCCCTCGCCCTTCAGCCCCGTCCCGCCAGCACCGAAGACGTGCAGGACTGTCGCCGGCTCGCCGAGTCACTCGACGAGGCGATGCACGAGGGTGTCCGGCTGCGCGCGTTCCTGGTGGCCGATCTCGCCCGGTACCGCGCCGCCCTCCCCGGTGCGGCCGCCGGCTACCTCGCGCTCCTCGCCGAGTGCCTGGGTGCGGGCCACCGGCCCACGGACGACGACCTGGCCGCCCTGTGCGCCCTGCGCGGCGACCCGGTCGCCGTGGCCCTCCTGCGCCGCTGCCGGACGCTCGTTCCGCCCTCGGCGCCCCCTCTCGCGCCCGGTTCCGCGCGACCCGTCCCGGCCGTCGGGCCGGCCCCCGCCGAACCGCCCGCCCCGACCGACCCCGCCCACCCGTTCGGCCTCCTCCGGCCGGCCGGAGACGCCGCGCCGGCCCTCGGGGCCTCCCGCGGCGCGCTCCGGGCGGTCGCGGGAGGGCCGCCGGTCGACCGGGAGGGGCGGCAGCAGGAAGGTCAGGGAGGTCAGGAAGCCGGAGAAGCCGGAGAAGCCGGGGAAGGCGGGGAAGGCGGGGACGGGAAGCCCGCCCCGAAACCCGCCGCGAAGCCGGGGGAGCGGCCGGCCCCCGCGCGGCCCGGGGCGGCGCCCGCGCCGAAGCCCGCCCGGCGGCCCGTGCCCACGCCGGGCGAGGTCTTCCCGCGGCGCAAGCCGGGCCCGCCCTCCGGAAAGCCGCAGCAGCGCCTCGCGGCGGTGTGACGCTCCGGGCCACCCCGCCCCTGTTTGTCCCGCCGCCATGGCTACTCTGGATCCATGGACTATGTCTCCGCACTTGTTCCCCCGATCGTCATGGCCGCGTTCTTCATCGCTCTGGTCAGGGTGATCGTGAAGACCCAGGGCGGGGCCGCCAAGGCCAAGGAGGACGCCGCCGTGGACGCCGCCCTCGCGCGCGCACAGAGCGGCCCTCAGGCCTCCGCGGCAGGCGCGTCCACCGACGCCTGACACGGCCGACGGCGTACGGCCCCCGCGTGAGGACACCCTCACCACAAGGTCGTACGCCCTTTTTGTTCGCGTTTGGGTCGAAGGCGTATGTTCGGCACGCCATGGCCGGGATCTGCCACTAGGGTGCTGAGTTGTGCCTCGGCCCCTGGGAGAACTCGAAGACGCGGTCATGACGCGGGTGTGGAAGTGGAACCGCCCGGTGACCGTTCGGGAAGTCCTGGAAGACCTTCAGCGGGAGAGGTCCATCGCGTACACCACGGTGATGACCGTTTTGGACAATCTCCATCACAAGGGCTGGGTGCGCCGCGAAGCCGAGGGCCGGGCCTATCGATATGAGGCCGTCTCCACCCGCGCCGCCTACGCCGCCGCACTGATGAACGAGGCCTGGTCGCAGAGCGACAACGCCGCCGCCGCTCTCGTTGCCTTCTTCGGGATGATGAGCGACGAACAGCGGCAGGCCCTGCGGGATGCCGTACGCATCGTCGAAGGCACCGCCGAAGGCGCCCTCCGGGGAACCGGCGCCGCCGAAGTCCCGGAAACCGCCCCGGCTCCCGATACCGCCCGAGCTCCGGAAACCCGTGACGAGAACCCCGGCTCGGCACGGGACGGCCGCGGGCGATAGCGTCCGCTCATGTCCGTAGAACGTCCCGAAGAGACCGCAAAAGCCATCACTGTCCGACGGGCCCGGACCGGCGATGTCCCCGCAGTGCGCCGACTGCTGGACGCCTACGTTCGCGGGCGCATCCTGCTCGACAAAGCGACGGTGACGCTTTACGAGGACATCCAGGAGTTCTGGGTCGCCGAACGGGACGACAACGCCGAGGTCGTCGGCTGCGGCGCACTGCACGTGATGTGGGAAGACCTGGCGGAAGTGCGCACTCTCGCGGTGAAGCCGGGCCTGAAGGGCGCCGGGGTCGGACATCGGCTGCTGGAGAAGTTGCTCGAGACGGCACGCAGGCTCGGTGTTCGCCGCGTATTCTGTCTGACCTTCGAAGTGGACTTCTTCACCAGGCACGGCTTCGTGGAGATCGGTGAGACGCCCGTCGACGCCGATGTGTACGCGGAGCTGCTGCGTTCCTATGACGAGGGCGTCGCGGAGTTCCTCGGTCTCGAACGAGTGAAACCGAACACCCTGGGCAACAGCCGGATGCTTCTGCATCTGTGATCCACATTCCGCCCGGCCCGGCGTGCCCGCGTTCCCTATGTCCGAAACGCGCATGTTTCCGGACGGAGTGAGTGCCCGGTCTCTCCCAGGGGTTTGTGTTTTTCCCGCAAAAGCGGTTTGCTTTCCGATGTACTGCTGCACTGCATATAACAGGGGACGGCGAATCGGCGGACACCGACCATCCCCGATCCTCACGTTATCGATGAAAGGAAATCCGGTGGCACAGAAGGTTCAGGTCCTTCTTGTCGACGACCTCGACGGCGGCGAGGCGGACGAGACCGTGACGTTCGCGCTGGACGGCAAGACCTACGAGATCGATCTCACCACCGCTAATGCGGACAAGCTTCGTGGCCTTCTCGAGCCGTACGTCAAGAGCGGCCGGCGCACCGGGGGCCGCGCTTCGGGCGGGCGCGGAAAGGCGCGCGCCGCTTCCGGCGGCGGCCAGGACACCGCGCAGATCCGCGCCTGGGCGAAGGAGAACGGCTACGAGGTCAACGACCGCGGCCGGGTCCCCGCGTCCATTCGCGAGGCCTACGAGAAGGCCAACGGCTGATCAGGGGCCTGTGTCAGCCCCTCGCGGAACGGGAACGGCTGGGCGCACGCGCGCCGCAGCCGGATCCGGTGGACGTGTGTCGCCACCGTGTCCACCAGGCGTACGAGATCGGGGGTGCCCCCACCACCCCCCACGGCCGACAGTGTCGGCAGCGAGGCCTCGACCTCGCACCCAGCCCCGGGGGGCCGCAGCCACACGGCGGCCCCCTGTGAACCGGAGCGGCCGGGGTTGAGCGGCCGCGGCCCGAGCGGACCGGCGCCCGGGGGCGGCGGAGCGTCCATCAGCGCGCCCGCGCCCAGCGCCACCAGGTCCAGGTCCAGCGCCGACGGGCCCCACTCCAGCCACTCCAGCAGCCCCGGCAGCTCCTCCGCGCTGCCCGCGGCGACCAGCAGCCGCATCCGGTCCCCCCGCACGGCCACCGGAGAGCCGGGCCCCAGATGGCGCAGCGCCGCACGTCCGGCCTCGGCGGGCACGTCCAGGACGTCGAAACGGCGGCCCACGACGAGTCGTACCGGCGCCCCGGGCGCCGTGGCCCAGCCCAGCTCGTTCTCGTACCAGTGCCGCCAAAGCCGCCGGTGCCGCGCCGCGTCGCCGGACTCCGGCGGTCGACGCAGCGACCGGGGGGAATGGGGAGACCGGGGAGAACGGGGAGAACGGGGAGAGGGAACCGGAACGGGGACCGTGGAAGGACTGCCGACCATGCCTGAGAAACCGCCCGAAACCCGTCGGAGTTACGCTCGGTATCAATGGGTGCGCGAAGTGTGCCGGGCGAGAGGGGTTCGCGGGGTTCGGAATGGGCGCGAGGTTGTTCGCCCATAGCTGAGGGAACCCGGGCACCCGGCATGCAATGTCAGTCGGTGCGGGTAAGACATGCCTAGTGGGAGGGGGCGACACGCAGGCGGCACCCGGGCAGAGGAGTCTCACGTTCGCCATCGGCGTACTGGCGACTGGGGTAACTGCCTGGCCTGCGGGAACATCGTCTCGCACCATCAGGTTGGAGCAGATGTCGGCGTTCAGGGTCAGGAGGCAGCGTTGGTTCTCGGTCCGGTGTCGGCAGTTGGAATGAGCGGTCCCCGCTTGCGGGACTAAGCTGCGGAAGGACAGGGAGGGGAAGTTCCCCCCACTGCCTGACCGCTCTGAGGAGCGATTAACGATGTTCGAGAGGTTCACCGACCGCGCGCGGCGGGTTGTCGTCCTGGCTCAGGAAGAAGCCCGGATGCTCAACCACAACTACATCGGCACTGAGCACATCCTCCTGGGCCTGATCCACGAGGGTGAGGGTGTCGCCGCCAAGGCCCTTGAGAGCCTCGGGATTTCGCTCGAGGCGGTCCGCCAGCAGGTGGAGGAGATCATCGGCCAGGGCCAGCAGGCCCCCTCCGGCCACATTCCCTTCACCCCCCGTGCCAAGAAGGTCCTGGAGCTGTCGCTCCGGGAAGCCCTCCAGCTGGGCCACAACTACATCGGCACGGAGCACATCCTGCTCGGCCTGATCCGTGAGGGCGAGGGCGTCGCCGCCCAGGTCCTGGTCAAGCTGGGCGCCGACCTCAACCGGGTGCGGCAGCAGGTGATCCAGCTGCTCTCCGGCTACCAGGGCAAGGAGACCGCCACCGCCGGCGGCCCTGCCGAGGGCACCCCCTCGACGTCCCTGGTCCTCGACCAGTTCGGCCGGAACCTCACCCAGGCCGCTCGCGAGTCCAAGCTCGACCCGGTCATCGGGCGCGAGAAGGAGATCGAGCGGGTCATGCAGGTGCTGTCCCGCCGTACCAAGAACAACCCGGTGCTGATCGGTGAGCCCGGCGTCGGCAAGACCGCCGTCGTCGAGGGCCTCGCCCAGGCCATCGTCAAGGGCGAGGTGCCCGAGACCCTCAAGGACAAGCACCTCTACACCCTGGACCTCGGTGCCCTGGTCGCCGGCTCCCGCTACCGCGGTGACTTCGAGGAGCGCCTGAAGAAGGTGCTCAAGGAGATCCGCACCCGCGGCGACATCATCCTGTTCATCGACGAGCTGCACACGCTGGTCGGTGCGGGTGCCGCCGAGGGCGCCATCGACGCGGCGAGCATCCTCAAGCCGATGCTGGCCCGCGGCGAGCTGCAGACCATCGGTGCCACCACCCTGGACGAGTACCGCAAGCACCTGGAGAAGGACGCGGCCCTGGAGCGCCGCTTCCAGCCCATCCAGGTCGCCGAGCCGTCCCTGCCGCACACGATCGAGATCCTCAAGGGCCTGCGCGACCGGTACGAGGCGCACCACCGCGTCTCCATCACCGACGAGGCGCTGGTCCAGGCCGCCACCCTGGCCGACCGGTACATCTCGGACCGCTTCCTGCCGGACAAGGCGATCGACCTGATCGACGAGGCCGGCTCCCGGATGCGCATCCGCCGGATGACCGCGCCGCCGGACCTGCGCGAGTTCGACGAGAAGATCGCCGCCGTCCGCCGGGACAAGGAGTCCGCGATCGACTCGCAGGACTTCGAGAAGGCCGCCTCCCTGCGCGACAAGGAGAAGCAGCTCCTGGCCGCCAAGGCCAAGCGGGAGAAGGAGTGGAAGGCCGGCGACATGGACGTCGTCGCCGAGGTCGACGGCGAGCTGATCGCCGAGGTCCTCGCCACGGCCACCGGCATCCCGGTCTTCAAGCTGACCGAGGAGGAGTCCAGCCGCCTGCTCCGCATGGAGGAGGAGCTGCACAAGCGGGTCATCGGCCAGGTCGACGCCGTCAAGGCGCTGTCCAAGGCGATCCGCCGTACCCGTGCCGGCCTGAAGGACCCGAAGCGTCCGGGTGGCTCGTTCATCTTCGCCGGCCCGTCCGGTGTCGGTAAGACCGAGCTGTCCAAGGCGCTCGCCGAGTTCCTCTTCGGCGACGAGGACGCACTGATCTCCCTCGACATGTCGGAGTTCAGCGAGAAGCACACGGTCTCCCGCCTCTTCGGTTCGCCCCCCGGCTACGTGGGCTACGAGGAGGGCGGCCAGCTCACCGAGAAGGTGCGCCGCAAGCCGTTCTCGGTCGTCCTGTTCGACGAGGTCGAGAAGGCCCACCCGGACATCTTCAACTCGCTGCTGCAGATCCTGGAGGACGGTCGCCTGACCGACTCCCAGGGCCGGGTCGTGGACTTCAAGAACACGGTCATCATCATGACGACCAACCTCGGCACCCGGGACATCTCCAAGGGCTTCAACCTGGGCTTCGCGGCCTCGGGCGACACGAAGACCAACTACGAGCGCATGAAGAACAAGGTCTCGGACGAGCTCAAGCAGCACTTCCGGCCCGAGTTCCTCAACCGCGTCGACGACGTGGTGGTCTTCCCGCAGCTGACGCCGGGCGACATCCTGCGGATCGTCGACCTGATGATCGGCAAGGTGGACGAGCGCCTGAAGGACCGGGACATGGGCATCGAGCTCTCCCAGTCCGCCAAGGAGCTGCTGTCCAAGAAGGGCTACGACCCCGTTCTGGGCGCCCGGCCGCTGCGCCGGACCATCCAGCGCGAGATCGAGGACACGCTCTCGGAGAAGATCCTTTTCGGCGAGCTGCGCCCCGGTCACATCGTGGTCGTGGACACCGAGGGCGAGGGCGAGTCCCAGACCTTCACCTTCCGCGGTGAGGAGAAGTCCGCGCTGCCGGACGTCCCGCCGATCGAGCAGGCGGCCGGTGGCCCCGGACCGAACCTGAGCAAGGAGGCGTAAGCCTCAGCGGCAACCGAGAGGGGCCGGCGCCCGAAGGCGCCGGCCCCTCTCGCGTGTGTGCGCGGTTCGGTACGGCCGCCCGGTGAGAGGCGGGCCACATGGCCGCCGTCACACGGAAACGGCGCCCACCCCCGCTCTCCGGTGACAAGGCACACAGGTACTCCGACCCGTACTACGACGCTTAGTGGGGGACAGGGGGTGAAAAAGCGGATATTCGGGACAGCGGAATGGTCTGGATTGGGGTCCTTTCAGGGTATTTGTCCTGAATGAGGGAGGCGTCAAGAGGCGTACGACACCACCCGCGCTTACTACTTTCCGTCGTAGTGGGGGTGTTTGGGCGTCGGTGACCGGCCGGGTTACCAAGGGATGGTCCGCCCGGCGAAGGCACATGCGTCCGGGTGGCTTCCCTGCCCCCCACCCCCAGAGGTTTCGATGTTCCAGCGCGCCACGTCCCGTTCCGCCCGTGCGACCAAGCTCCGTACCCGCGCCGCCGTCCTGGCCGCCGGTCTGGGGGTCTCGGTCGCGATGGGTGCGGGAGTAGCGTCCGCCGCGACCACGGCGGCCCCCACCGCCGGCGTCGCGCAGTCGGCCGCCGCCTGGACGGCGCCGGTGAAGCAGTTCGCGCTCAGCGCCGGCTTCAACCAGGCCGGCGGTCACTGGGTGCACAAGCACAGCGGCCAGGACTTCGCCGTGCCGACCGGCACCAAGGTCGTCGCCGCGCACGGCGGCACCGTCGTCAAGGCCGGCCCCAACGGCGCCGGCGACGGCCCCGCCTACGGCAACGCCGTCGTCATCAAGCACGCCAACGGGACGTACTCCCAGTACGCCCACCTCTCCCGTGTCGACGTGCGCATCGGCCAGGTCGTCGCCACCGGTCAGCACATAGCCCTGTCCGGCAGCACCGGCAACTCCACCGGCCCGCACCTGCACTTCGAGATCCGCACCACCCCGAACTACGGATCCGCGCTCAACCCGCTGGCCTACCTGCGCTCGCACGGCGTGGCCGTCTGACCGGCCCGACGCCGCACCACGCCGCCGCCCGCTGAACGACAGCGGGCGGCCATGGTGTGTCAGGGCGCGTGCGCCCCCCGGTGCGCCTGGGTCACCAGATCGACGGCGACCTCGAGGACGGCCTTGCGCCGCTCCGCGGGGTCGCCTTCGAGGTCCTGCATGACGAACATCCCGGCGTGCAGGGTGAAGATGGCGCTGACGCAGCGGACCTGGTCGACCAGGCTCGCGCCCGGGTCGATGATGATGTCCCGCAGACCGCGCATCCGGTCCTTGAAGGTGTCCCCGATGCGCAGCTCCCGCACGGTCGCCTGGTTCTCCTGCATGAAGCGGAACAGCGGCGCCGCGTCGGCGAGCGCCTGGTCGTAACGGCGGACGATCTCCTGTTTGGTCTCCAGCGTGTGCGGCTGGCTCCGGCCCCACTCGATCAGGTCCTCCATCGGCCGTGTGAGGCTCTCGAAGAGGCTGACGAGGATCTCTTCCTTCGTCTTGAAGTGGTAGTACAGAGCCGCCTTGGTGACGTCGAGGCGCTCGGCGATCTCGCGCAGGGAGGTCTTCTCGTAACCCTGCTCGGCGAAGAGTTCAAGTGCCACGTCCTGGATGCGCTGGCGGGTGTTCCCGCGGCGCTGCTGCCTCGTGCCGTCCATCGTGACGTCCATCCTCGTACTCCTCGAGCTCCCTGGACACCTTGCCTGCCGGTGGGTCGGCAAAACTTACTTGACGACCGGCTAGTTGGGGGTCTACTTTCCAGAGTGTAGCCAACTTGCCGGTCGGCAAGTAAGTACCAGTCGACTGGGGGAGCAGGACGGATGGCGCTGACCGCGAAAGCCGAGCCGGAAGCGGCGCAGGCAGGCAAGCAACCCAGGAGCGTGCGGGTCGTCCTGCTCGCTCTCATGATCGCGATGATGCTCGCGATGCTCGACAACATGATCGTGGGCACCGCGATGCCGACGATCGTCGGTGAGCTCGGCGGTCTTCAGCACCTGTCCTGGGTGGTCACCGGCTACACCCTCGCGACCGCGGCGTCCACGCCGCTGTGGGGCAAGCTCGGCGACATGTACGGGCGCAAGGGCGCCTTCATGACCTCGATCGTCATCTTCCTGCTCGGGTCCGCGCTGAGCGGCATGGCCCAGAACATGGGCGAGCTGATCGGCTTCCGCGCCATTCAGGGCCTCGGCGCGGGCGGCCTGATGGTCGGTGTGATGGCCATCATCGGCGACCTGATACCGCCGCGGGAGCGCGGCAAGTACCAGGGCATGATGGCCGGCGTCATGGCGCTCGCGATGATCGGCGGCCCCCTGGTCGGCGGCACGATCACCGACAACTGGGGCTGGCGCTGGTCCTTCTACATCAACCTCCCGCTCGGCGCGATGGCACTCGTCGCGATCAGCGCCGTGCTGCACCTGCCGAAGAAGCGCTCCGAGGCGCGGATCGACTACCTGGGCGCCGTGCTGCTGACCGTCGGCATCAGCTCCATCGTGCTCGTCACCACCTGGGGCGGCTCGGAGTACGCCTGGGCCTCGGCGCGGATCATGGAGCTCATCGCGATCGGCGTCGTCGCGCTCGTCGGGTTCGTGCTCTGGCAGGGCAAGGCCACCGAGCCGATCGTGCCTCTGCACATCTTCCGCAGCCGCAACTTCAGCCTGATGTCGCTGATCGGCTTCATCACCGGCTTCGTGATGTTCGGCGCGGTGCTGTTCCTGCCCCTCTACCAGCAGTCGGTGCAGGGCGCCTCGGCGACCAACTCCGGTCTGCTGCTCCTGCCGATGCTGGCCGCGATGATGGTCGTGTCGCTGGTCGCGGGCCGCGTCACCACCAGCAGCGGCCGCTACAAGGTCTTCCCGGTCGTCGGCAGCGTCCTGATGATCACCGGGCTGTACCTGCTGTCCCTCATGGACACCGGCACCACCCGCCTCACCTCCGGCCTGTACATGGCCGTCCTGGGCGCGGGCATGGGCTGCCTGATGCAGATCACCATGCTGGTCGCGCAGAACAGCGTGGAGCTGAAGGACATGGGCGTGGCGTCCTCGTCGACCACCCTCTTCCGTACGCTCGGCTCCTCCTTCGGCGTCGCGATCATGGGCGCGCTGTTCAACAACCGCGTCCAGCACGTGATGGCCGAGCGCGCCGGCGCCCTGGGCCGCGGGATCACCGAGCAGTCCGCGCAGCTGGACGCGGCGAGCCTCGCCAAGCTGCCGGCCCAGGCCCGTGAGGCCTACCAGCACGCGGTGTCCGCCGGCACGCACTCGGCGTTCCTGCTGGGCGCCGTGGTGGCGGTGGTCGCGCTGGTCGCGGCGGTGTTCGTCAAGGAGGTCCCGCTGAGGGGAGCGGGACCGGCCGCGAAGGACCGGTCCGGCGCGGGCGAGGCGTAGGCACGTCAGGACGTGACGGAGGCCGCCTGACCGTCCGAGCCGCGGTCGCACGGCGCGGACCGTCCGACCGCCCGGGCCGAACGTGAGCGAGGGCCCGTGGAGATCCGCCGGGAGCGGACTTCCACGGGCCCTCGACATGCCCGCCGCCCCGCCGTCCGCCCGCTCTGCCGCTGCGTCACTGCCCCGGCAGCAGGGGATGGCTGCCCGTGTTCGTCGGGGCGTGTTCGGGGAGCCACAGGACGGCGACGGCGCCCTCGGCCGGGATGTGCTCCGGGGCACCCGCGGGGCGGACGTTGCGGAAGGTCAGACGGGCGCCGAGGACGCGGGCCTGACCCGCCGCGATGGTCAGGCCGAGGCCGTGGCCGTGGCCGGCGCGGTCCCTGCTGCCGGTGCGGAACCGGCTCGGGCCCTCGGCGAGCAGGTCCTCGGGGAAGCCGGGGCCGTGGTCGCGCACCCGGATGACCCGGCCCTCGACGGTCACCTCGATCGGCGGCCTGCCGTGCCGTGCGGCGTTGGCGAGCAGGTTGAACAGCACCCGCTCCAGACGCCGCGGATCGGTGGTGACCTCCGACTCGTGCACCACGCGGACCTCGATGTCCGGGTCCTTCGCGGCCACCCGCCGGGTGACGAACTCACCCAGCACGATGTCCTGGAGTTCGGCCCGCTCCGAGGCGCCGTCGAGCCGGGCGACCTCCAGCACGTCCTCCACCAGCGTGCGCATGGCCTTCGCGCGGTCCAGGACCAGCTCAGTCGGCCGGCCCGGCGGCAGCAGCTCGGCCGCCGTCAGCAGCCCGGTCACCGGAGTGCGCAGCTCGTGCGCGATGTCCGCCGTGACCCGGCGCTCCGCCTCCAGACGCTGCTGGAGGGCGTCCGTCATCGCGTCCACCGCGCGCGCGAGGTCGTCGGTCTCGTCGCGTACGACGCCTCCGATGGCGTCCTGGACCCGTACGTCCGTCTCGCCCTTGGCGACCTGGTTGGCCGCGGTCGCCGCCTTGCGCAGCCGGCGCGAGAGCTGGCCCCCTATGAGCACCCCCAGCGCGCTTCCGCCGAGGACGACCGTGATGGAGCCGATGACCAGGGCCTGGTCGAGGTCGTTGAGGATGTTCGTGCTGCGGTCGGTGAAGTGCGTGTGCAGGGACAGCACGTGTCCGTCCTTGACCGGTACCGCCGCCCAGATGTCGGGCAGCTTGCCGGTGTGGTCGGCGACGTACGTCGCCCGCCGCCCCTGCTCGACCTTCTCCCGCAGCTCGGAGGGCAGTTCCGGATCGTCGATCCGGATGCCGGGGAAGTTCGGCCGCCCCGACAGCTCGAAGTTGCGCTGGGCGATCTGGACCCGCTCGTCCGCCAGGTCGCGCGCGCTGTCCAGCATCGACACCCGGGCGGCATTGTGCACGACCAGACTGAGCGCGACCGCCACCAACGCGCCGACCAGTGCGATGGCCGCGCTGAGCTTCCACCTCAGCCCCGTACGGATGTCCGCGCGCCCCAGGCGCTCGGGGAGCAGGCGCCGTGAGATCCCCGGCATGACCGCCCCGCTCAGGCCTTCAGCTTGTAGCCGAAGCCGCGGACCGTCTCGATGCGGTCCTGGCCGATCTTCGTACGCAGCCGCTGCACATGGACGTCGACCACGCGGGTGTCGCCGCCCCAGCCGTAGTCCCACACCCGCTCCAGGAGCTTGTCCCGGGAGAGCACCGTGCCCGGAGCCGAGGAGAACTCCAGCAGCAGCCGCATCTCCGTGGGTGTGAGCGCCACCGGCTGCCCGGCCCGGCGCACCTCCATCCCCTCGGTGTCGACCTCCAGGTCACCGAAGCTCAGCACCCCGCCGTCCACCGCGGCACCCTCCGCGTCGGCCCGGACGCCTCCGGCGTGCCCGAAGCGGCGCAGCACCGCGCGGATGCGGGCGACCAGGACGGCGCCGTCGAACGGCTTGGTCACGTAGTCGTCGGCGCCCGCCTCCAGGCCCAGCACCACGTCGATGGAGTCCGCCCGCGCGGACAGCATGATCACCGGAACGGTCGACTCGTCGCGGATGCGGCGGCACAGGCTGACCCCGTCGAGGCCGGGGACCATGACGTCCAGCAGAGCGATGTCGGGCCGGCTCGCCCGGAACGCCTCCAGGCCGGACAGCCCGTCGGGCATCGCCGTGACCGCGAAGCCGACCCGCTCCAGGGCGAGCTGTGTGGCCTCGCGGATGACGTCGTCGTCCTCGACGAACAGGACGTGGGTCTGTTCTGTCATCCGGGTGCTCTCAGTCCTCGTGTGCTTCTCGTCGTGCGGTCCGCCCCACCGTACGGGCGCGCGTCGGCCCCGTCCCATGGTGAACCGGTCGCAGGCGCGCGCGCCCGCGGCGGACGTGCCCGTTCGTCTCGCGCCCCCGCCTATTGTTGCGCGGCCGCCGCCGCGGGGTCCGCCACGCCGTCGTCAGTGGCCGGGGGAGGCCGTCGGGCCGCCCCCGACGGCCGTGCTGTACTCGTTGCGGGTGCTGAACTCCTTGACGAACCGGCCCGCCGTCCAGCGGTACGTGATCACGTCCTCGCCGGACGGGCTCGACACCGGGTCCCCCCGCGCGTACACCTGCTTGGTCACCACGAGGTCGCCGCGGTCGATCTCGGCGTAGACCGGGGGCTCCTCGGCCGCGAAGACGTTCTCGTACCGGCCCCCCTGCTCGCGGTACACATAGGCGCCCACACCCACGGCGTCTCCGCAGGTCAGCACGTTGATGACGATGTCCTCGACCGATCCCGCGGTCAGGTCCCCGTACGACACGTCGACGGGGTACTCGTCGGCCACGCACGGCTTGAGGCCGCGCTTGACCGCGGCCGAGACGTGCGGGTCGTCCTCGATCAGCCGGACCGGGTCCAACCGCTGGGCCCGGCCGGTGGGGTCGGGGGAGGGGGCCGGGACGGTGCCCGGGGCCGAGCCGGCGTGGGCCGGGCCCTCGTCGCGCGCGCCGGTGCCCCCGGTACCGCAGGCGGACGCCGAAAGGGCGAGGGCGGCGAGCACGGTCATCGCCGTGATCGCCGCCTTGACGGTGTCCCGGGCCCGGCTGGGCCCGGGACACGTACCCCTGCCGATCAGGCCGCGCAACGCTCCCGCTCCTCATACTCCAGCGCGCGTGCGACCAGGTCGCGGGCCTCCAGCTCCTCGCGGAGCCGGGCGAGCGCCCGGTGCAGCGTGCTCTTGACCGTTCCCGCGGACATGCCGAGGGCGGCGGCCGTCTCCTCCGTGGACATCTGCTCCCAGTGTCGCAGCACCACGACACTGCGCTGCTTGGGCGCGAGCACCTTCAGGATGTCCATGAGGAGCGCGCGGTCGGCGTGCTGCTCGGTGGAGTCCTCGACCCGGGCGTCCGGAAGCTGCTCGGTGGGGACCTCCTCCAGCTTCCGGGCCCGCCACCACTCGGTACGCGTATTGATCATCACGCGGCGCAGATAGGCGTCCGCGAGCCGCTTGTCGGCGATGCCCTCCCAGCGCCCGTAGGTCCGCGCGAGTGCCGTCTGGAGCAGGTCCTGCGCTTCGACCGGGTCCGGGACCAGCCGGCGCGCACTGCGCAGCAGCGCGTCCTGCCGGGTACGCACGTACTCCTCGAACTCGAGCACCTCACCCTGCGCCATGTACGACCGCCTCCGATCCCCGTTTCCCGACCCGCCTGCCGCCGGTCTCCACGTCCTGAGCGGACGGGCTGTGGTCGGCAGCCGTCCGGTGCCCGTCAGGCACGCAACTGAAGGTACGGAGGCGTTGTCACGGCGTTGTCCGAGGCAGCCTGCGACCAGCCCTCGGCTGTACGTCGGTTGTGTAACGGAAGTAGGAGCGGGGTAAGGCGGTGCCCTAATTTGTCCCTTTTGGGGGTGATTTGGAGGGTCGAGTGGAGTGCAGGTGTGTGACACGAACACCCGCGACACGCCCTGAACCCATGGCCGGCCTGTGAGGTGACCGTGGATCAGGCGCGGGGTGTCGGATGCGCGGTGTCAGGTGTCGGGTGCCGGACACGAGGTGACCGGCGGTCAGGTGAGGGGTCAGGTCAGCGGCAGCCGGTACAGCCCGCCCGGCAGCGGCTCCACCAGGCCGTCCGCGACGAGTCCGTCCAGGGCCCGGGCCCGCTGGACCGGCTCGTGCCAGACCCGGTCGAGCACCGGCTGCGGGACGGGTGCGTGGGCCTCGCGCAGCACGGCGAGGAGCTTGCCGCGCACCTGCCGGTCCGTGCCGGCGTACGTCTGCCCGCGGCGCGGCGGCCCGTCGTGCGCGGGCTTGCCCGCGAGCCGCCAGGCGCAGTGCGCGGCGATCGGGCAGCGCGGGCACGACTCGTTCTTCGCCGTGCACACCAGCGCGCCGAGTTCCATGGAGGCGGCCGCCCAGCGGGCCGCGGTCCCCTCGTCCTCGGGCAGCAGGGCGCGCGCCAGACGCCGTTCGGCGGCGGTGGTGGCGTTCGGTGGGTACTGCACACCGGTGACCGCGCGGGCCAGCACCCGGCGGACGTTGGTGTCCAGGACGGCGTGTCGCTGGCCGTACGCGAAGGACGCGACCGCCGCGGCCGTGTACTCGCCGATGCCCGGCAGGGCGAGCAGTTGCGCGTGCTCGGTGGGTACGTCGCCGCCGTGTCGTTCCGTTATGGCGACCGCGGCGCCGTGCAGGCGCAGGGCACGGCGCGGGTAGCCGAGCCGGCCCCAGGCGCGGACGGCCTCGCCCGGCGCCTCCTTGGCGAGGTCGGCGGGCCGGGGCCAGCGGTCGAGCCACTGCTCGTAGACCGGCAGCACACGGCTCACCGGCGTCTGCTGGAGCATGAACTCGCTGACCATCACGCCCCAGGCGCCGGCGTCCGGGCGTCGCCAGGGCAGGTCGCGGGCGTGGTCGTCGAACCAGGCGATGACCTGGGTGTGCAGGGTCGGTCCGAGGGAGGTGCCGGAGGCCTCGGCGCCGGTGGGCGTGCCGGTGGCCGGACCGGCGTCGGTGGCGTGGGCCGGGGTGTCGGGGCTGCTGTGCGGGGGCAGTGTGGGCGCAGTCATGGCCTTCCGATCCTGCCACGTGGGGGTGGGCGGCCGTGTGACCCGGCGCGGGCCGGTGTCGTCGCGGACCGTGTCCGGGCGGTCACGACGGGGTCAAAGAGGCCCGCGGGTACGGACGTTGCTCTGATGATGATCCGGAAAATTGTCCTCGGCCCGGCGGGTGGGGCCGGGGAAGCCGACGATCTCTCGTACAGTTTGGGCCGTGGGATCTCTGCGCAATCCGGTCGGTCCGCTTCCCGCCTCCATCTACTGGCGACGGCGGCTCGTCATGCTGTCCGTGGTCGCGCTGCTGGCGCTGCTGATCGCCTGGCTCGTCCCCTTGGCGGGCGGCAGCCGCAAGACCAACGGCGGCGGAGCGGACGGCAAGCATCCGGGGCCCTCGACCTCGACCATTACGCCGGGGCCCTCCGGCTCCGGGCCCGCGATCAGCCAACACCCCGGCGGCCGGGACGAGTCCGGCGGCGGTGACTCCAGTGGATCGGGGCCGGGATCGGGATCGGGATCGGGGCCAGGATCGGGGTCGGGGACCGGTGACACCGGCGACACGGGCGGTTCGGACGGCGCCGGCGGGGGCGGGAACGGAGACGGTGCCGGTTCCGACGGGTCCACCGGCGGCGGGAACGACGGCGGCAAGAGCGGCAGCGGTCCGGGCGCGGTGCTGCCGGCCGGCAGCACGCTGCCCAACTGCACGGCCGGAGCCGTCAAGTTGACGCTGCGCAGCGTCCACAACTCCTACGGGCCCGGCCAGACGCCGGAGTTCGAGCTGACCGCCGTGAACTCCTCCGGCGGCGACTGCAAGGTCGACCTCGGGCCGAAGTCCGCCGTGGTGACGATCAGCCAGGCCGAGAGCAGCGCCGCCTACTGGTCCTCGGCCGACTGCCCCGGGACGGCCGGGAGCCGGCTGTACCGGGTGCCGGCGGGCAGCGACATCACGTACACCGTCCGGTGGGACCGCAAGCCGAGCGCCCCGCAGTGCGCGACGCCTCCGGCCGGTTCGGCCCGGGCGGGCACCTATCTGGTCGAGGCGAAGGTGCCGGGGTACGCGAAGCTGCGCACGTCGTTCGTGCTGTCGGAGGACTGAGCGGGCCGGGCGGACCGAGGCGCGTCGAGGCGGGCTGGGCCTGACCGGGACGCGTTGAGGCGGACACGCTGACCGGGATGCGTCGAGGCGGACGGGGCGGTCCGAGGCGCGTTGAGGCGGCCCGGAGCGGACCGGACCGGACCGAGGACGGTCGAAGCAGGTGAAGCAGGTGAAGCAGGTGAAGCAGCCGAAGCGGACCGAAGGTGAGCGAAGAGGCCCGAGCCGGTCGGCCGTGGCCGGCGCCGGTCAGACGTAGCGCTCCAGGATCGACGACTCCGCCAGCCGCGACAGGCCCTCGCGGACGCTCCGCGCCCGCGCCTCGCCCACGCCGTCCACCGTCTGAAGGTCGTCGACGCTCGCGGCGAGCAGCTTCTGCAGGCCGCCGAAGTGTTCGACCAGGCGGTCGATGATGGCGCCGGGCAGCCGGGGCACCTTGGCCAGCAGGCGGAAGCCGCGCGGGGAGACCGCCGAGTCGAGGGTCTCCGGGGAGCCGGTGTAGCCCAGCGCGCGGGCGACGGCGGGGAGTTCGAGCAGCTCGGCCTGGTGGAGCTTGTCCAGTTCGCCCAGCGCCTCCTCGACCGTGCGGGAGCGCTTGGCGGTGGGCTCCGGAACGTAGTCCCGCACCACCAGCTCGCGCTCCGGCTCCACACCCGCGATCAACTCGTCGAGCTGGAGGGCCAGGAGACGGCCGTCGGTGCCCAGCTCCACCACGTACTCGGCGATCTCGGTGGCGATACGGCGCACCATCTCCAGGCGCTGCGCGACCGCCGAGACGTCCCGGACCGTCACCAGGTCCTCGATCTCCAGCGCGGACAGCGTGCCCGCCACCTCGTCCAGACGGAGCTTGTAGCGCTCCAGGGTCGCCAGGGCCTGGTTGGCGCGGGAGAGGATCGCCGCGGAGTCCTCCAGGACGCGGCGCTGGCCGTCGACGTAGAGGGCGATCAGCCGCATGGACTGCGAGACCGAGACCACGGGGAAGTCGACCTGCTTGCTCACCCGGTCCGCCGTACGGTGCCGGGTGCCGGTCTCCTCGGTCGGGATCGTCGGGTCCGGGACCAGCTGCACGCCCGCCCGCAGGATCTTCGACAGGTCGGACGAGATCACGATGCCGCCGTCCAGCTTGCACAGCTCCCGCAGCCGGGTCGCCGTGAACTCGACGTCCAGGACGAAACCGCCCGTGCACATCGACTCCACGGTCTTGTCGGAGCCGAGCACGATGAGTCCGCCGGTGTTGCCGCGGAGCACCCGTTCGAGACCGTCCCGCAGGGCCGTACCGGGTGCCACGGCGCTCAGGGAGGCGCGCATCAGGCCATCGGTGCCGGAACTCCCGCCGGACTTTCCGGGAGCTGCTGCCCGGTCGTTGGCTGCCACTGCACTCCTCCGGTCGCAGGTTCTTCAGGCGCTGCCGTTTCGCACGCTCGGTTCGTACGGACGGGCGAGACCAGGGCAAAGTCTACCGGCGGTCCTCCTGCTCCCGTGGGGCGTCCCGGCGACGCGAGCGGGGCAGGACCCGCAGCGCGTCCCCTATGTCGGCCACTTCCAGGACCTTCATCCCGGGCGGGACCTTGCCCGGGTCGCCCGGCACGAGGGCGTGCGTGAACCCCAGGCGGTGGGCCTCGGTGAGCCGGCGCTGCACGCCGGTGACCCGTCTGACCTCGCCCGCCAGACCGACCTCGCCGATCGCGACGAGGTTCTTCGGCAGCGGGGTGTCGCTCGCCGCCGACGCCAGCGCGAGGGCGACCGCGAGGTCGGCGGCCGGCTCGGAGAGCTTCACCCCGCCCACCGTCGCCGAGTAGATGTCCCGCTTGCCCAGCGCGCTGATCCGGCCCCGCTGCTCCAGCACCGCCAGCATCATCGAGACCCGGGAGGTCTCCAGGCCCGACGTCGTACGGCGCGGGGAGGGGATCTGGGAGTCGACGGTGAGCGCCTGGACCTCCGCGACCAGGGGGCGGCGGCCCTCCAGGGTGACGGTCAGGCAGGTGCCGGGCACGGGCTCCGCCCGGCGGGTCAGGAACAGGCCGCTGGGGTCGGCCAGACCCGTGATGCCCTCGTCGTGCAGTTCGAAGCAGCCGACCTCGTCCGTGGCGCCGTAGCGGTTCTTGACGCCGCGGACCAGGCGCAGGCGCGCGTGCCGGTCGCCCTCGAAGTGGAGCACCACGTCCACCAGGTGCTCCAGCAGGCGCGGGCCCGCGATGGCGCCGTCCTTGGTGACGTGGCCCACCAGGAGCGTGGACATGCCGCGCTCCTTGGAGGCGCGGATCAGCGCGCCCGCGACCTCCCGCACCTGCGCCATGCCGCCGGGCGCGCCGTCGATCTCGGGCGAGGCGACCGTCTGCACCGAGTCGAGGACGAGCAGGGAGGGCTTGACCGCGTCCAGGTGGCCGAGGACGGCGGCCAGGTCGGTCTCGGCGGCCAGATACAGGTGGTCGTCGATGGCGCCGATGCGGTCGGCGCGCAGGCGGACCTGGCTCGCGGACTCCTCACCCGTGACGTAGAGCGTGCGGTGCTCGTCGCTCGCGGACTTCGCCGCCACGTCAAGGAGCAGGGTGGACTTGCCGACGCCGGGTTCGCCCGCGAGGAGGACGACGGCACCGGGGACGAGCCCGCCGCCCAGGACCCGGTCGAGCTCGGGCACGCCGGTGGAGCGGGCCGTGGCCTGACGGCCGTCGACCTGGCCGATGGGGACGGCGGAGGTGGTGACCCGGCCCGGCGCCGTCGTACGGACCGCGGGCGTGCCGTACTCCTCGATCGTGCCCCAGGCCTGGCACTCGGGGCAGCGGCCGAGCCACTTGGCCGTCTGCCAGCCGCACTCCGTGCAGCGGTAGGACGGGCGGTCCTTGGTGGTCTTGGTACGGGCAGCCATGGGGAAAACCGTAGCGGCCGGCACCGACAGCCCGGCCGTCGCCGTCCTCGCCGGGACCCGAGCCGGCCCCGCGTGCCCGGCCGTCGCCGGGCGGGCGCACTCGAACGGGTCGCGGAATCCGAGGTTCACTCCTCTTACGAGGGATCGTTTCACCCGTACGGATTAAAAGTGCTCAAGGTGCACGGAGGGACGATCCCGCGCCGCCTACGGTCGCACAGGTGATGAGCAGCAGCCCGGACACCTCGACCCGCACGCCCGGTGCGCACCGGGCGCACCGCGAAGCACGCGACCGCGCTGCCGCGCAGGCCGTGGCAGGGCGCCCGCCCGCGCGCTACGAGCCTTATCTCGACGGCCTGTTCACCTACTGCCTGTCCGTGCTGTGCGACCACGAGGCGGCGACCGCCGCCCTCGGGGACGCGCTGGCGTTCGCCGAGCGGCGCGGGCAGCGCGGCCCCGGGACCGCGGGCGAGCGCCGGGCCTGGCTGTACGCGCTGGCCCGCTGGGCGTGCCTGCGCAAGCTCACCGAGGCCAAGCAGAAACGTCCGGGCACGCACGCCGCGGGCCGCACCGGCGGCGACCGGCACGCGGCCGCGGAGGCCGTGCCGCCGCCCGTGTCCGACGAGGTCCGGCGGGAGCGGCGTCGCGAACTCGCCCTGCTCGCCTGGCCGGAGGCCGCCGGCACCACCCCGGAGCAGCGCGAGGCGCTCGAACTCGCCGTACGCCACCACCTCGCCGCGCACGAGGTCGCCGCCGTCCTCGGCACGGACCTCGCCGGCGCGCGGGAACTGCTCGCCGCGGCCGCCTGCGAGGTGGAGCGCACCCGCGCGGCGCTCGCCGTGGTGGAGACCGGCACCTGCCCGAGTGTGTCCCGCCTCACCGGGGACAGCCGGCTCGTGCTCGGCACGGCGCTGCGGCGCGAGCTCGTCCGGCACGTCGACGACTGCCCGCGCTGCCGCCGCACCGCCGAGCGTGCCCTGCCCGGTCAGTGGCCCGGCGCCACCGTCACCCCCGCCGAGCTGCCCGTGCTGCCCGCGCCCCGCGCGGCCCTGCACAAGGCCCTCGCCCACCACCCACGCGCGCGGGGCACCGCTCCTCGCTTCGACCGGCGCGGCTTCCCGATGGACCCCAAGGACCGCGCCGCCCGCCGGGACCGCCTCCGCGCGCGTGCGGTCACGACCACGGTGGTGGCCACGGTGGTGGCCGCGCCGGTGCTGGCCCTGTGGGCCGCCTACCGCGGCAGCCCGGCCGAGGGGGGCCATGACGGTTCCGCCGCCGGCGCGCACGAGGGGCACGGCCCGGGCGTCCTGGGCGGCGAGGGGCCCGACCGGGGCTACGAGAACACCGGCAACGCGGGGCCCGGGCCGGCCGGCCGCTCCGGCACGAGCGGGCGGCCCGACGTCTCCGTGGAGGTCATCAGCGTCATCGGCACCGGCGACCGGGACGGCGGTCTGACGGTGAGCGCCGACAACGCCGGTGATACCACCCTGATCACGCTCACCGCCGCGGGGCCCGGCCCGGTCCACTGGTCCGCGTCCACCGGGGCGCCCTGGCTCTATCCGAGCCGCTCGTCGGGAACCCTCCAGCCCGGCGAGTCCTTGACGATCAAGGTGTACGTCGACCACTTGCGCGAGCCCTCCGGCCGCTGGAGCGCGCGGATGGCGATCGCGCCCGCCGGTGCCGTCGTCTCCATCGACGGCTACGGCACCGCGCCCACCCCCTCCGGAGCGGGGCCCAAGCGCCCGGCCGACCCGCCGGTGACGTCCGGTCCGCGCCCCACTCCGAGCACTCCGGCGCCCTCCGATTCCGCCCCCACGCCGACCGATCCGCCGTCGTCGAGCGACCCCACGCCCACGCCCACACCCACGCCGACCGATCCGTCGCCGACCGACCCGGACAGCCCGCCCCCGCCGTCCGCGGGCGGCGACACGCCGGGTCCGTCCGAGGGACGGCGGGGAGGACGGCGTGAGGGGAGGACGTGCGACGGCCCGGGCCGGCACGCCAAGCACGGCCGCGGATGTCCGGCCCCGGCCTTTGCGGGCGGTCGCCGTTCATGAGCCGCGACCGCCGGCGCGTTCACCGCGGGCCGCCGGCGGCGGTCGGACCCGGACGCCGGCGGCGCCTTTTGGCGAGCTGCCGCGGCGGCCGACGGCCCGTCAGACGACCGGATCCGCCGGATGCGGTGCCACCAGCGGCAGCCCGGAGGCCAGACGCTCCTCGCACAGCTCGACCAGGCGGTCGTAGCCGGCCTTGCCCATCAGCTCGGTCAGCTCGGCCCGGTAGGAGACGTACACCGGATCGCCCGCGCCGTGCGCCGACGTCGCCGAGGTGCACCACCAGTGCAGGTCGTGACCGCCCGGACCCCAGCCCCTCCGGTCGTACTCCCCGATCGACACCTGCAACACGCGCGTGTCGTCGGGCCGGTCGATCCACTCGAAGGTCCGCCGGATCGGCAGCTGCCAGCACACGTCCGGCTTCGTCTCCAGCGGCTCGCGGCCCTCTCTCAGGGCCAGGATGTGCAGCGAGCAGCCCATGCCGCCCGCGAAGCCGGGCCGGTTCTGGAAGATGCACGAGCCCTGGAAGGGACGCGTCTGCCGGGAGCCCTCGTCGTCCTCGGACACCCAGCCGTTCGCCGTGCCCTCGGCATGGTTCTGCCAGATGTCCGGTGTGAGCCTCGCCACGTGCTCGGCGACCCGCTTCTCGTCGTCCTCGTCGGAGAAGTGGGCGCCCAGGGTGCAGCACCCGTCGTCCGCGCGGCCCGCCTGGATGCCCTGGCAGCCGCTTCCGAAGACACAGGTCCAACGAGAGGTCAGCCATGTCAGATCACAGCGGAAGACCTGCTCGTCGTCCGCCGGATCCGGGAACTCCACCCACGCGCGCGCGAAGTCGAGCCCCTTCTCGTCGGATTCCGCGCCCCGCTTCTTCGGCTTCACTGCTTTCGCCGGGTTCGCCGATTTATCGGTCTTCGCCTTTTTCGTCTTTGGCACCCGTCCAGGGTAAGTCGCCGGGCAACCGCGCCGGGACCCTCCCGAGCGGTGCCTCGCGCAGGGCGCCGCGGACGGACGGCGTTCCAGGTGGCAGTAGCGTTCCGTACATGAGACTCGGTGTCCTCGACGTGGGCTCGAACACGGTGCATCTGCTGGTGGTCGACGCGCACCCCGGCGCGCGCCCGCTGCCCGCGCACTCCCACAAGGCCGAACTGCGGCTCGCGCAGCTCCTCGACACGAGCGGCGCGATCGGCTCCGACGGCGTCGACCGACTCGTCGCCGTGGTCCGCGAAGCGCTCCGGGCCGCCGAGGACAAGGGCGTCGAGGACCTGCTGCCGTTCGCCACCTCCGCCGTGCGGGAGGCGGGCAACGCCGACGACGTCCTCGCGCGCGTGCAGGAGGAGACCGGGGTCAGGCTCCAGGTGCTCAGCGGCGCGGAGGAGGCCCGTCTCACCTTCCTCGCCGTCCGCCGCTGGTTCGGCTGGTCGGCCGGGAAACTGCTGGTCCTGGACATCGGCGGCGGCTCACTGGAGATCGCCTACGGCATCGACGAGGAGCCCGACGCGGCCGTGTCGCTGCCGCTCGGCGCGGGCCGGCTCACCGCCGGCTGGCTGCCCGGCGACCCGCCCACCCCGGACGACGTCAGGGTGCTGCGCCGCCATGTGCGCACCGAGATCGCGCGGACGGTCGGCGAGTTCAGCCGGTTCGGCGCCCCCGACCACGTCGTCGCCACCTCCAAGACCTTCAAGCAGCTCGCACGGCTGGCCGGCGCCCCCCGCTCCGCCGAGGGGCTCTACGTCCAGCGCGAGCTGAAGCGGGAGTCCCTGGAGTCATGGGTGCCGCGGCTGTCCGGCATGACGACCGGCGAGCGCTCCGAGCTCCCCGGCGTCTCCGCCGGCCGCGCCGGACAGCTCCTGGCGGGCGCCATGGTCGCGGAGGGGGTGATGGACCTCTTCGGCGTGGAAAGCCTGGAGATCTGCCCCTGGGCCCTCAGGGAGGGCGTGATCCTGCGGCGCCTCGACCACATGGGATGACGAAGGCCACAACGGCGCCCGCAGGCCCCGCCCCCACCTGCCGCACCCCGTAACCTGTCCCTCGTGGTGGAACCCGAACCCGTACGCATTCCGGATGCGAAGGTCGCTCTCTCGACGGCCTCCGTCTACCCGGAGTCGACGGCGACGGCCTTCGAGATTGCCGCACGCCTCGGATACGACGGCGTCGAGGTCATGGTGTGGACGGACCCGGTCAGCCAGGACATCGAGGCGCTGCGCAGACTCAGCGACTACCACCGCATCCCGATCCTCGCCGTGCACGCTCCCTGCCTGCTGATCACCCAGCGGGTGTGGTCCACCGACCCCTGGACCAAGCTCCAGCGCGCCAGGGCGGCCGCGGAGAAGCTCGGCGCGAGCACGGTCGTGGTCCACCCGCCCTTTCGCTGGCAGCGCCAGTACGCCCGCGACTTCGTCGCCGGTGTCTGGCGGATGGCGAGCGAGTCGGACGTGCGCTTCGCGGTGGAGAACATGTATCCCTGGCGCTACCGCGACCGCGAGATGCTCGCGTACGCCCCCGGCTGGGACGTCACCAAGGACGACTACCGCCACTTCACGATCGATCTCAGCCACGCCGCGACGGCCCGCACCGACGCCCTCCAGATGGTCGACCGGATGGGCGCCCGGCTCGGCCATGTGCACCTGGCCGACGGCCGGGGCTCGGCGAAGGACGAGCACCTGGTGCCGGGCCGCGGCTCCCAGCCCTGCGCCGAGCTGCTGGAACGTCTCGCCACCAGAGGATTCGACGGCCATGTCGTCATCGAGGTCAACACCCGCCGGGCCATGTCCAGCGCCGAGCGCGAGGCCGACCTCGCCGAGGCCCTGGCCTTCACCCGGCTGCACCTGGCCTCCGCGGTGAAGGTGCCGCGGCGATGACCGGCACCACCGCCCGCCGCCGCGGCCGCCCCCGCCGCGAGGAGGCCGCCGGCACCCGCGACCGGATCCTGACCGCGGCCCGCGAGGAGTTCTCCGAGCGCGGCTACGAGAAGACGTCGGTACGCGGTATCGCCAAGGCCGCCGGGGTGGACTCGGCCCTGGTCCACCACTACTTCGGCACCAAGGAGCAGGTGTTCGAGGCGGCGATCGAGGTCGTCTTCGCGCCCGCGCTGAGCGCGCCGGAGGCACTGGTCGAGGGCCCGCTCGACGGCGTCGGAGAGCGGTTCGCCCGGTTCTTCTTCGGCGTCTGGGAGAGACCGGCCACCCGTACGCCCCTGCTGGCGATCGTCCGCTCCGCGCTGAGCAACGACGCCGCGGCCGCCGTCTTCCGCCGCCTGATCGTCTCGCAGCTGCTGCGGCGCATCGCCGGCCGGTTCGACCTGCCCGACGCGGAGCTGCGCGCCGAGCTGGCGGCCGCGCAGCTGGTGGGGTGCGCGATCCTGCGATACGTGATCAAGGTGGAGCCGCTGGCGACGGCGGACGTGGAGCAGGTCATCGCCCGGGTGGCACCCGTGGTGCAGCGGCATCTCACGGGGGAGTGACCCCCGGACGGCCTCCCCGGCGTCCCGCCGCATCGAGCCGGGCGTTGCGTCGCGTCCAGGCACGCGTCCCCGCCGCATCGAGACACGCGTCCCGTATTCCGGACAGCGCGTCCCGATCCCTGGATGACCGGCGTACGCTCGACTGAGCCAGAACTCTGCCGGGACTTCCTGCTGCCCGGCGGAACATCCCGAAGGAGCGAGCGACGATGCCCGAGCTGAGGTCCCGCACAGTCACCCACGGCCGCAACATGGCGGGCGCCCGCGCCCTGATGCGCGCCTCCGGTGTACCCGGTGCGGACATCGGCCGGAAGCCGATCATCGCGGTCGCCAACAGCTTCACGGAGTTCGTGCCCGGCCACACCCACCTCCAGCCGGTCGGCCGGATCGTCAGCGACGCGGTCCGGGAGGCGGGTGGCATCCCGCGCGAGTTCAACACCATCGCCGTCGACGACGGCATCGCGATGGGCCACGGCGGCATGCTCTACTCGCTGCCCTCGCGCGACCTGATCGCGGACAGTGTCGAGTACATGGTCGAGGCGCACTGCGCCGACGCCCTGATCTGCATCTCCAACTGCGACAAGATCACCCCGGGCATGCTGATGGCGGCCCTGCGCCTGAACATCCCCACGGTCTTCGTCTCCGGCGGCCCCATGGAGGCCGGCCGCGCCACGCTGGTCGACGGCACCGTCCGCACGCTCGACCTGATCGACGCGATCGCGGACGCCGCCAACGACAACGTCTCCGACGCGGACATCCTCCGCATCGAGGAGAACGCCTGTCCGACCTGCGGCTCCTGCTCCGGCATGTTCACCGCCAACTCGATGAACTGCCTGACCGAGGCGATCGGCCTGTCCCTGCCGGGCAACGGCTCGGTCCTCGCCACCCACACCGCCCGCCGCGCCCTGTACGAGGACGCGGCCCGCACGGTCATGGACATCACCCGCCGCCACTACGAGCAGGACGACGAGACGGTCCTGCCCCGCACCATCGCCACCTTCGCGGCCTTCGAGAACGCGATGGCCCTGGACATCGCGATGGGCGGCTCCACCAACACGATCCTGCACCTGCTGGCGGCGGCCCAGGAGGCCGGTGTCGACTTCGGCCTGGAGCAGATCGACGCCGTCTCCCGCAGGGTGCCGTGCCTGGCCAAGGTGGCGCCGAACGTCGCCAAGGACCGCACGTACTACATGGAGGACGTGCACCGCGCCGGCGGCATCCCCGCCCTGCTCGGCGAACTGCACCGGGCCGGCCTGCTGAACGAGGACGTGCACGCGGTGCACAGCCCCTCCCTGGCGGACTGGCTCAAGACCTGGGACGTGCGCGGCGGCTCCCCGTCCCCTCGGGCGGTCGAGCTGTGGCACGCGGCCCCCGGCTGCGTGCGGTCGGCGGAGGCGTTCTCCCAGTCCGAGCGCTGGGAGGCCCTGGACACCGACGCCGCCGACGGCTGCATCCGCTCCGCCGAGCACGCCTACTCCAAGGACGGCGGTCTGGCGGTGCTGAAGGGCAACCTGGCCGTGGACGGCTGCGTGGTGAAGACCGCGGGCGTCGACGAGTCGATCTGGACCTTCGAGGGCCCGGCCGTCGTCTGCGAGTCGCAGGAGGAGGCCGTCCAGAAGATCCTCACCCAGCAGATCAAGGAGGGCGACGTCGTCGTCATCCGCTACGAGGGCCCCAAGGGCGGCCCCGGCATGCAGGAGATGCTCTACCCGACCTCGTACCTGAAGGGCCGCGGCCTGGGCAAGAGCTGCGCGCTGATCACGGACGGCCGCTTCTCCGGCGGCACCTCGGGCCTGTCCATCGGCCACGCCTCGCCCGAGGCGGCCTCCGGCGGCACGATCGCGCTCGTCGAGGACGGCGACCGCATCCGCATCGACATCCCGAACCGCTCGATCGAGCTGCTCGTCGACGACGCGGAGCTGTCCCGCCGTGAGCAGGCCCTGAACGGCGCGTACGCCCCCAGGGACCGCGACCGGAAGGTGTCGGCGGCGCTGCGGGCCTACGCCGCCATGGCCACCAGCGCCGACAAGGGCGCCGTGCGGGACGTGTCGAAGCTGGGCTGAACAGGAGACTCCGGCGGGGCCGCTTCCTTCGGGGCGGCCCCGCGCCGTGTCACCAGGCCGCCGGGTCGCTTCCGCCGACGGCGAAGACGGTGCCGTCGGGGGCGCCGGCGTAGACGTTGCCGTCGGCGAGCACAGGTGCGGCCAGATTGTCCGCGACCCTGTCCGAACCGGCGCCGAGGCGTGGCCGGGTCTGCCCGACGAGTCGGCCCGTACGGGCGTCCACGGCGAGCAGCCGTCCGTCCGCGGCGAGGACGTACACATGGCGGCCGTCGGAGACCGGCGCCGAGCCGCTGCTCACGGCCGTTTCAAGAAGCCACAGGTGTTTGCCCGCCTTCATGTCGACGGCTTCCAGCGCGCCCCCGGCCGCCAGCAGGTGGACGACGCCTCCCCGGACCTCGGCCTGCGGGGCCTGACGCGGGACGGGCAGCGCCACCCGTCGCATCGCCCCGGACCCTGGGAAGTACCGGACGACCGCCTTCGCGTCCCCGGTGGTCCTGTCGAGGTCGAGAAGGACGACGGATCCGTCCTGGGCGCCTACGGGACTCAGCGTGCCCTTCAGGTCCGCTTCCCAGCGGATGTTGCCCGTGCGGGAATCCACGGCGCTGATCCGCGTGCTCGCCCCGTCGTCGGACGTGCTGGTCGCATAGGCGAGTGGATCCCCGGTGAAGGCGGCGACGGACGGCAGGGAGTACCCCGGAATCCGCTCGCTCCATCGGGTGCCGCCGGAAGCGCTGTCCACGCCGGTGACCGTCCCGTCGGCACGGGCGAGCAGGAGCATGTCGCCCACGAACGCCCACCCGCCCTGCGCAGGAACGTTGCGCCGCGCATACGTCCGGCCCGAGGCGGGGTCGAGCGCCTCCAGGTGCCGCCCGTCCGCCGCAGCCACGTGCACCAGACCGCCCGAGAGAGCAGGCGCAAGCCTGCCCGCTCCGGGGACGGACCGCCGCCACAGCACGGAGCCGTCGGCCGGGTCGAGGGCGAAGACCACGCCGGACTGCGCGCAGAACAACGCGCCCGCTCCGTAGGCGCACTGGGGTGCCGGCGCCTTCGCGGACTCCGGCTTCTTCTCCCACCCGCCGAATGCGGCAGGACGGGTGCGCGGAGTGGTACTCACCGGTGCGGCGCTGTCGTCCTTCGCGGGCAACGCGACCAAGGTGAAGGCGCCGGCCATGAGCAGACCCAGAGCCCCCGCCGCCAGGGCCGTCCGCTTGCGGGAGCGTGGTCCGGGCGCGCCCTTCTCCTGCCCGGCGCCTGACCCGGGCGGCGGCGGGTCCGGCGTATCAGAGGCCCGCTGCTCCGGTATGAACGACTGCGTGTCGTACGAGGCCGCCACCGAGCGCAGTTCCCGCATCAGCTCGTCCGGCGTGGGCCGGTCCTCGGGTTCCTTGGCCAGGCAGCGCAGCACGATCGGTGCCAGGTTCCCGGGCACGTCGGTCAGGTCGGGTTCATCGTGCACCACCTGGTAGGCCACGATGTACGGACTGTCGGAATCGAACGGCCCGCGACCGGTGGCCGCGTGCACCAGCACCGACCCGAGGGCGAAGATGTCGGCCGCCGGCCCGACCTCCCGCGGCCGGCGGAACTGCTCGGGCGCCATGAAGGGCGGCGTACCGATCAACTTGCCCGTCTCGGTGCGCAGTTCGCTGTCCTTCGGGCGGGAGATGCCGAAGTCGATGACCTTCGGCCCGTCCTCGGCGAGCAGGACGTTGCTGGGCTTGAGGTCCCGGTGGACGACCCCCACCCGGTGGATGTCGCGCAGCGCCTCGGCGAGCCCGGCCATCAGACGGCGCAACCGGTCCGGGGGCATGGGCCCGTTCTGCTTCACATGCTCGGACAGCGTGGGCCCCGGAATGAACAGCGTGGCCATCCAGGGCCGTTCGGCCTCCGGGTCGGCGTCGACGACGGGCGCGGTGAAAGCACCGCTGACCCTCCGGGCCGCCGCCACCTCCTGCCGGAACCGGCCCCGGAACTCGGGGTCCTTGGCGTACTCGGCGTGGACGACCTTCACCGCGAGCCGCAGCCCCGAGGCGCTGCGGGCCAGATGCACCACACCCATGCCGCCGGATCCCAGACACGACTCGAGGCGGTACTGCCCGGCGTACTCCGGAAGTTCCGCTTCCGCGCCCTTTCCGCTGGTGCGCTGCGGCGTCATGGACCACCCCCGTGCTGTTCCTTCGCGCGCGCGACGCTCGGAGCCTAGTCGATGACGCGGGCGGGACCGGTGGTGCGTGCCGGTGCCCGTGTGCGAGTCACGCTCGGATGTTTCGTTGCGTGATTCAAGGGAATCAACGGGACCCCATGGCAGTCATGGGGTTCAACGGGGGGAGTTTTCTCATGTCTGTCGACCGTGTCGAAGAAGCAAGGGACGGCGACGGGGAGCAGGCCGTCGGGACCCAGGCAACGGCAGCGGCGGCGCGGTACTACTCGGTGGCGCCGGGCGTCCGCCTCAACGTCCGCAGCGGCCCCGGCACCGGATACGGCATCGTCCGCACGCTGAGTGAGGGCGCGCAGGTGCCGATCTTCTGCCAGACGCCGGGTACGACGGTGTCGGGCTACTACGGCACCTCGAACATCTGGAACAACATCGGCAACGGTCAGTACGTTTCCGACACATACGTGTACACCGGCAGCGACGGCTACGTCGCCTCTCGCTGCGGCTGATCCCGACGGAGCCCGCGGGGGCCCCGGAGCCATAATCGACCTGTGAGCGATGACAACGGCACCCCGGACACCCCCGCGGGCTCCGCAGGGCCCCGCCCCGAGCCCCTGCGCTTCTTCGGCACCACCTGGGTGAACCACGACAACGGCTACACCGCCCGCCGTGTCGGGGTCGCCGTCGGCTCACTGGCCGCGGCCGCCGCCTCCTGCTTCGTGCTCCGCTTCGCCTACCAGGGACTCCAGATCGCCGGCTCGGGCGCCTTCGTGGAACTGCTGGTCGTGGTGATGTTCGCGGTGTGCAGCGCGCTTGCCTTCGGCCACGCCTGGGAGGGCTTTCGCAAGCGCCCCGACCCTGATCGCCAGGCCTCCCTGCGCGGCCTGCTCGCCATCGGATTCATCGGCTCCCTCCTCGCCTACTTCTTCCGCTCGCTCAGCGAGGCCCCCGGCGAGAAGCTGCATCGCCAGGAGTACGAGCAGGCCCGCGAACAGTTCGAACGCCGGGCCACCCGCCGTTCGGGCAACCCGTCCAAGAAGCGCCGCCGCTCCTGACCGCAGAGGGTGCGCGGTCCGCGATCCGGTCCGCGCCGCCGAAAAGCCCCCTGTTCCGGACCGGTCGTGCGGTCCCAGGATGGCCGTATGACCGCATTCCAGGTGCCTGCCGACGCCGACCGGGCCCACTCCTTCAACGCCGCCGCCGCCCAGTACGCGGCGAACCGCCCCTCCTACCCGTCCGCCCTCTTCGACGCGCTGGAGGAGCTCGCCGGCCGCCCCCTCGCCGGTGCCCGCGTCGCGGACGTCGGTGCCGGTACCGGCATCTCGACCGCCCTGCTGCACGAGCGTGGCGCCGACGTACTCGCCGTGGAGCCGGGCGAAGGCATGGCGGCCCAGTTCCGCCGCGGCCTCCCGGACATCCCCGTCGTGCGGGGCAGCGGCAACGCCCTGCCCCTCGCCGACTCCTGCGCCGACTTCCTCACCTATGCCCAGGCCTGGCACTGGACCGATCCGGCTCAGTCGGTCCCCGAGGCCCTGCGCGTCCTGCGCCCGGGCGGATCCCTGGCGCTGTGGTGGAACACGAACGCCGCCGATGTCGAGTGGATCGCGGAGGAGGCCGACCGCGCCCGCCACTTCTTCGGTGTCGACGCCCGGGCCGAGCAGACGGCGGCCGCCGACCGCCTGAAGGCGGACCCGAGCGGACGCCTCCGCTTCACCCGCCGCGACGTCCGCTGGAGCCGCCGGGTCACGGTCGACACCCACCTCGCCAACCTCGGCAGCCACTCGTTCTTCCTGGTCTGCCCCGAGGAGAGCCGGGCCGCCTTCCTCGACGAGGAGCGCGAGCACCTGCTGCGGACCTTCCCGGACGGCATGGTCGAGGAGACCTACGACGTGTTCCTCCTCGTCGCCATCGCACCCTGACGCGGCTCATCCCCTCACCTCACTTGACGGCGCCCCCTTCGGCGCGCATTAATCATCACATGATGAATATTGCTTCGGGGCCACCACCCCACCCCGAAACCGGTGCCGAGACCGCTGCCGTCCGAGCCGAAGCCCTCACTGTCGCCCGAGGCCCCCGCACGGTCCTGCGGGGCCTCGGCTTCACCGTCCCGCGCGGCCGCATCACCGGCCTCCTCGGCCCCTCCGGCTGCGGCAAGTCCACCCTCATGCGCGCCGTCGTCGGCACCCAGGCCAAGGTCGGCGGCACCCTGGAGATCCTCGGCCTGCCCGCCGGCCACGCCACCCTCCGCAACCGCATCGGCTACGTCACCCAAGCCCCCTCCGTCTACGACGACCTGACCGTCCGCCAGAACCTCGACTACTTCGCCGCGATCCTCGACCCCGGCCGCGCGGCCGCCGAACGACGCCGCGACAACGTCAGCCGGGCCATCGCCGACGTCGACCTCACCGGCCACGCCGACGCCCTCGCCGGCAACCTCTCCGGCGGCCAGCGCAGCCGCGTCTCCCTGGCAGTCGCCCTCCTCGGCACCCCCGAACTGCTCGTCCTCGACGAACCGACCGTCGGCCTCGACCCCGTACTGCGCCGCGACCTGTGGAACCTCTTCCACGACATCGCCGCCACCCGAGGCGCCACCCTCCTCGTCTCCTCCCACGTCATGGACGAGGCGGAGCGGTGCCACCACCTCCTCCTCATGCGCGAGGGCCGGATCCTCGCCGACGACACCCCCGAAGCACTCCGGGCCCGCACCGGCGCCGAGACCGTCGAGGCGGCCTTCCTGCACCTGGTCGACGAGGCGGCCGCCGCGGGCCGCACCAAGGAGACAGCACGATGAGCGCGACCACCGCACCTCACGCCCCCCGCGCTCTGAGCGGCGCCCGGACCACCGCCACCGCCGCCCGGGTCCTGCGCCAGCTCCGCCACGACCCGCGCACCATCGCGCTGATGCTGCTGGTCCCCTGCGTGATGCTGCTCCTGCTGCGCTACGTCTTCGACGGCAGCCCGCGCACCTTCGACACCATCGGCGCCTCGCTCCTCGGCATCTTCCCGCTGATCACCATGTTCCTGGTCACCTCGATCGCCACCCTGCGCGAACGCACCTCCGGCACCCTCGAACGACTCCTCGCCATGCCGCTCGGCAAGGGCGACCTCATCGCCGGCTACGCCCTCGCCTTCGGCGCCCTCGCGATCATCCAGTCCGCGCTGGCCACGGGACTGGCCGTCTGGATCCTCGGCCTGGACGTCACCGGCTCGCCCTGGCTGCTCCTGCTGGTCGCCCTCCTCGACGCCCTGCTCGGCACCGCCCTCGGCCTCTTCGTCTCCGCCTTCGCCGCCTCCGAGTTCCAGGCGGTCCAGTTCATGCCGGCGGTGATCTTCCCCCAGCTCCTCCTCTGCGGCCTGTTCACTCCCCGGTCCGACATGCACCCCGCCCTGGAAGCGGTCTCCGACGTTCTCCCGATGTCCTACGCGGTCGACGCCATGAACGAGGTCCTGCGCCACACCGAGGTCACGACGACGTTCGTACGCGACGTTCTGGTCGTCGCGGGCTGCGCCCTGCTCGTCCTCGGCCTGGGGGCGGCCACCCTCAGGCGGCGCACCGCGTAGCGCACCGCACAGCCCCACGGGACCGGAGGGTGTCCCGCCAGCCGGACAGAGCACCCGTACTCCTGACCACCGGTGCGAGGATGAACCCCATGAGCCAGAAAGTCGCAGTTCTCGGCACCGGAAAGATCGGCGAAGCCCTGCTCAGCGGAATGATCCGAGGCGGCTGGACACCCGCCGACCTGCTGGTCACCGCCCGCCGTCCGGAACGGGCCGAAGAACTCCGCGCCCGCCACGGAGTCACCCCGGTCACCAACGCGGAAGCAGCGAAGACCGCCGACACCCTGATTCTCACCGTCAAGCCGCAGGACATGGGCGCCCTCCTCGACGAACTCGTCCCGCACGTCCCCGCCGACCGCCTGGTCATCAGCGGTGCCGCGGGCATCCCCACCTCCTTCTTCGAGGAGCGCCTGGCCTCCGGCACCCCAGTGGTCCGCGTCATGACGAACACCCCCGCCCTCGTCGACGAGGCCATGTCCGTCATCTCCGCCGGCACCCACGCCACGACCGAGCACCTCGCCCACGCCGAGGAGATCTTCGGCGCCGTGGGGAAGACGCTCCGCGTCCCGGAGGCCCAGCAGGACGCCTGCACCGCCCTCTCCGGCTCGGGTCCTGCCTACTTCTTCTACCTGGTCGAGGCCATGACCGACGCGGGCATCCTCCTCGGCCTGCCCCGGGACAAGGCCCATGACCTGATCGTCCAGTCCGCGATCGGCGCCGCGGTGATGCTCCGCGACAGCGGGGAGCCCCCCGTGAAACTCCGCGAGAACGTCACCTCGCCGGCCGGTACGACGATCAACGCCATCCGCGAACTGGAGAACCACGGCGTGCGCGCCGCGCTGATCGCCGCGCTGGAAGCCGCCCGCGACCGCAGCCGCGAGCTGGCCTCCGGCAACAGCTGACCCCGGCCGGGCGGCCGACGGGCCGCCCGCCCCGCGGCCCCGACTTCAGGTCGGCAGCAACCCGATCGCCCGGTACGCCGCGTCCACTCTCGGCCGCGCCATCTCCCTGGCCTTCTCCGCACCCCTGCGCAACACCCCTTCCACATAAGCGGGATCCGCGCACAGCTCCCTGTGCCGTGCCTGTACCGGCCTGAGGAGTTCGACCACGGCCTCCGCGGTGTCCTTCTTCAAGGCGCCGTACGACTCGTATACACCGCCCAGCGTCTCCGGGTTCCCACCCTGACAAGCGGCCAGGATCTCCAGCAGGTTCGCCACCCCGGGCCGCCCCTGCGGGTCGTAGACCACGTCCTGCCCGCTGTCGGTCACCGCCCGCATGACCTTCTTCCGCACGACCTCCGGCTCGTCGAGCAGATAGACGATGCCCGGACCGGAGTCGTCCGACTTCCCCATCTTCGACAACGGGTCCTGGAGGTTCATCACCCGCGCCGCCACCTTCGGAGGCGTCGCCTTCGGCACCACGAACGTGTGCCCGTACCGCTGGTTGAACCGCACCGCCAGATCACGGGTCAGCTCCACGTGCTGAGTCTGGTCGTCACCGACCGGCACCTCGTGCGTTCCGTACGCCAGGATGTCCGCCGCCATCAGCACCGGATACGTCAGCAGCGACAGCCGTACGCTCCCGCCCCGCTGCTGCTCGCGCGCGGCCTTCTCCTTGTACTGGATCATCCGCCGCATCTCGCCGTCCGTGGCCACGCACTCCAGCAGGTACGACAGCCGGGCGTGTTCGTCCACATGGCTCTGTACGAACAGGGTGCACAGCTCCGGATCGAGGCCCGCCGCCAACAGCAGCGTAGCCGCCTGACGGCTGAGTCTGCGTACCCGCGCCGGGTCGTGGTCCACGGTCAGCGCATGTAGGTCGACGACGCAGAACAGCGCCTCCGACCGGTGCTGGTCCACCTCGGCCCACCGTCGCATGGCGCCCAGATAGTTCCCCAGCGTCAGGTGTCCGGTCGGCTTGACCCCGCTGAAGACCCGAGTCCTCTCCACACTCCACCTCCTGGTCGAGGCCGCCGTCCCCGGCCGGCCGACCCTCGGAGTCCTGGAGGGAGAAACGAGAACGGCCGCCGAGGCGGCGGCCGTGGATGCATACGTGAGTACGGCCGCCGTCAGGCGGCCCACCACAGATGGGTGCACGTACGCGTAGTCATGTCCCTCAGTATAGGGCTCCGGGGTGCCGTCTGTCCGTGAGTTGACACACCTCACCGGGGTACGTAGTGTTCTCCGAGTTGCCCGACGTGAGAGCCCGACTCCGGTCGGTCCCCGGGCGGCCTTTCCTGAGCACCACCCTTTCATCGACGACAGTCGTGCAGTCTGCCTGTTGTCGTGTCATCGGCGTGCGTATTCATGGAATGAGGAATCCGCGCCCGAAAGGACGCAGCCCCCGATTCGCACGGGAGCAGGGAATCCGCTAAAGTCTCACTCGTCGGAACGGCCCAACAGCCGGGAAGACGAACCCCGCTGACTGGGGGTCAGGTCGAGAAAAAGATCTGATAGAGTCGGAAACACCGAAGGGAAGCGCCCGGAGGAAAGCCCGAGAGGGTGAGTACGAAGGAAGCGTCCGTTCCTTGAGAACTCA
>NZ_JBIUBT010000021.1:0-110892 GCF_044548235.1 Streptomyces sp. NPDC052043 | reverse complement strand
CCTGATGATCAACGGTCTCGTGCCTGTGCTGCTGCCGCGTCAACTCCCGCTGGACACGGACGATCTACGCGATCCAGGAACTTGCAACCGCCCTGGCCGACCTGCCCGCGAACGTGCCGGGCCCCCTGAAGAGTGAACCCCCATATGGGTGAGATTACTTGCCCCCGCGGCGCGAAGAACCGAAGCATAAAGGTGCACGGAACACTCCGCCCGCCTCAACACCACCGCATCCGAGTGGCACCGCCGCAGGGAGCGAACAAGACTGTCCATGGTTTCGTGATCAGGCGAAAACGCACGGTCCCCGGAGACCGGGCACCGCCGGCCGATGGTTTTCGACCTTTTCTTCAGGGAGCTCGCATGGTGGAGAAGTCTGCCGACATCTTGATGCCCGGTCCGGACGAACCCGTGATCGCGGGGCATGCAGGCATCATCCCGGCGGCCACGGAGACCGAGCGGGAACTCGCCGGAATCCTGGCGGACGTCGTCCAGGCCGAGCACGTCCCGCCCGACAGTCACTTCTTCGACGACCTGGGCGCCAACTCCCTGGTCATGGCACAGTTCTGCGCACGGGTCCGGAAAAGGCCGGATCTGCCGACGGTGTCCATGAAGGACATCTACCGCAACCCCACACTCCGCGGCCTGGCCGAAGCCCTCGCGGTCAACACGCCACCGCCCGTGGACACCCCCGTACCGGCGGCCCCGACGACGCCCGCGGACACCACGCCGGCGCCGGCCCGGACGGCACCGAGCACGGTGCGCTACGTGCTGTGCGGAACGGCCCAACTGCTCATTTTCCTCGGGTATTCCTTCGTCGTCGGATTGACCACCGCCCGGGCCTACGAGTGGATCGGCTCGGCATCGGGCTTCGTCGACATCTATCTCCGGTCGCTGGCGTTCGGGACCGGCGGTTTCATCCTCGTCTGCCTCTTCCCGGTCGCGGCGAAGTGGATTCTCGTCGGCCGCTGGAAGCCCGGCGAGTTCCCGGTGTGGAGTGCGGCCTATCTCCGCTTCTGGATCGTCAAGGTGCTCCTGCACGCGAATCCGATGATTCTCTTCACCGGTAATCCGGTGTACGTCATGTATCTGCGGGCCCTGGGCGCGCGGATCGGCAAGAACGTCACGATCCTCTCCCACTCCGTGCCGGTCTGCACCGACCTGCTCACCATCGGCGCGGACACGGTGATCCGCAAGGACACGTTCTTCCAGTGCTACCGCGCGCACGCCGGACACATCCAGACCGGCCGGGTCGACATCGGCCGGGACGTCTTCGTCGGCGAGAAGTCCGTGATCGACATCGACACCTCGATGGGCGACGGCTCCCAGCTCGGCCACGCCTCCGCCCTGTACCGGGGCCAGCACGTGCCGGCCGGAGAGCACCGGCACGGCTCCCCGGCACAGCCCACGCCGGTCGAGCACATCAGGGTCGAACCGACCCGGTGCGGCACACTGCGGCGGGCCGTCTTCGGGGTGACCTCCCTGCTCCAGCTGTTCCTGCTGTACCTGCCGTTCACCGTCGGCGGCATCTACATCCTGTTCGCGGAGGTGCCGGCCCTGCAGGGCCGGCTGGACGCGGGCACGACCCTGTCCACGGTTCCCGAGTTCCTCACCGACACCCTGGCCCTGTCCGCCGTGGTGTTCTTCGGCGGGGTCGTGGTGGGCCCGGCCCTGCTGTTCACGGTGCCGCGGCTGCTGAGCCTGGCCGTCAAGCCCGACCGGGTCTACCCGCTCTACGGCTTCCACTACGCGATGCACCGGGCGGTGGCGGGCCTGACGAACCTCAAGTTCTTCCCCTGGCTCTTCGGGGACAGCTCCTACATCGTGTTCTACCTGCGCCGACTCGGATACGACCTGTCCCGGGTGGAACAGACCGGCTCGAACTTCGGCACCGAGGTGCAGCACGAGACACCGTTCCTGGTGTCCGTCGGCAGCGGGACGATGGTGGCCGACGGGCTCTCCCTGCTCAACGCCGAGTACTCCAGCACGTCCTTCAAGGTGAGCCGGACGTCGATCGGCGCGCACAACTTCCTCGGCAACAACATCGCCTTTCCGGCGGGGGCCAGGACGGGCGACAACTGCCTGCTCGCGACGAAGGTGATGATCCCCCTCGACGGCGAGCTGCGCGAAGGGGTCGGGCTGCTCGGTTCACCGTGCTTCGAGATCCCCCGTTCGGTGGAGCGGGACACCCGCTTCGACCACCTCAGGACGGGCGACTCCCTGCGCCGAAGCCTCACCGCGAAGAACCGCTACAACCTCCGCTCCATGGCACTGTTCCTGCTGCTGCGCTGGGTGCTGGCCGCCGTGCTCACCGGGCTCGGCCTGGCCTGCGTCGACCTGTACGGCACGCTGGGCCACGTGGTGATCGCCGGCTACCTGGCCCTCACCCTCGCCGTCACGGCCGGCTACTACATCCTGGTGGAGCGGGTCATCACCTCCTTCCGGCCCCTGAGCCCCCGCCTGTGCTCCATCTACGACCCGTACTTCTGGTGGCACGAGCGGCTGTGGAAGGTGCCGGACAAGTGGCTCGAGCTGTTCAACGGGACGCCGTTCAAGAGCCTGGTCTGGCGCCTGATGGGCGTCCGCATCGGCCGCAGGGTCTACGACGACGGCTGCTACATCACGGAGCGGACGCTCGCCGTCATCGGGGACGACTCAACGCTGAACGCGGGCAGCAAGATCCAGTGCCACTCGCAGGAGGACGGCACCTTCAAGTCGGACCACATCACGCTCGGCTCCGGCTGCACGCTCGGGGTCGGCGCGCACGTGCACTACGGCGTGACGCTCGGCGACGGGGCCGTACTGGCGCCCGATTCCTTCCTCATGAAAGGCGAGGAAGTCCCCGCGAAGGCGGAGTGGGGCGGAAACCCCGCCGCGCCGACGGCGAAGTGAGGAGGGGCCATTCCATGGAAGCGCTCGTAGCAGCGGACAGGGAGTTCTGGGGCGAGGTGCTGACCGCCGGCGGCTTCACCGCCGTTCCGCGGTGGACATGCGAGCCGGTGGCCGGCGAGGCCGAGCACGAGCAGACCGTGCCGGCCGCCACGGCGCGGGCGGTGCGCGCCCTGGCGGCGGAGCTGGGAGTGCCGTCCAGCGCGGTGCTGCTGGCCGCGCACGCCAAGGTGCTGGCCGCGCTGTCCGGTGAGCCGGACGTGGTGACGGGCTGGGTCACGGGCCCCGGCGCCGTACCGCTGCCCTGCCGGCTGGCCGTCGCGCCCGCGTCCTGGCGCCGGCTGGTGCTCGACGCCCACCGCGCCGCGGCGGACCTGCTCGCACACCGGGACTTCCCCGTCGACGAGCTGCGCCGGGAACTCGGGCTCCCGGGACCGTCGTTCGAGACGGTCTTCGACCCGGCGGACACCGGGGGCGGCGCCCTGCCCGCCGAGGCGGTGCTGCGGGTGGCCTTCGGCGAGCGGGACGGGCTGCCGACGGCACGGCTGCGGTACCGCAGCGACGCGCTGGACGCCGGGGCCGCGGCCCGGGTCTGCGGCTACCACCTGACCGCGCTGCGGCGCATGACCGCCGACGTGGACGCCGAGCACTCCCGGCAGAGCCTGCTGTCACCGGAGGAGACACGCGACCAGTTGGAGGGCCTGGCCGGGCCCCACCGGGAACTGCCGGCCGCACGGGCGCACGAGCTGTTCGAGGAGCGCGTACGCGCCCACCCCGAGGCGGTGGCGGCGGTGCACGGCGACCGCTCGTGGACGTACGGGGAGCTGAACGCGCGGGCCAACCGGCTGGCCCGGGCGCTGCTGGCGCGTGGGCTGAGCCGTGAGGACGTGGTGGCCGTGGTCACCGAGCGCACGCTCGACTGGCTGGCGGCGGTGCTGGCGGTGTTCAAGGCCGGCGGCGCCTACCTGCCGATCGAGCCGCACTTCCCGGCCGGGCGCATCGAGGCGACGCTCGCGCGGGCCGGCTGCCGGCTGGTGCTGACCGAACCGGGCAGCACCGCCACTTTGGACGCCGCGCTGGCCGCGCTGCCGCCGGGAACCGAGAAGGTGCTGATCGAAACGGCGTACGCGGAGCGGCACGCGGACGACGACCTCGGCGTGGAGGTCGCCCCCGGCCAGTTGGCGTACATCTACTTCACCTCCGGCTCCACCGGCGAGCCCAAGGGTGCGATGTGCGAGCACGCGGGCATGCTCAACCACCTGTACGCCAAGATCGACGATCTGGGGATCGGACCTGGGCGGGTGGTGGCGCAGACGGCTCCGCAGTGCTTCGACATCTCGCTGTGGCAGTTGCTGGCCGCGCTGCTGGTGGGCGGGCGGACCCTGCTGGTCGAGCAGGACGCCGTCGTGGACGTGGAGCGGTTCGTCGACACGCTGGTGCGGGGCCGGGTCGCCGTGGCGCAGGTCGTGCCCTCCTATCTGGAGGTGGTGGCCTCGTACCTGGAGCGGCACCGCCGCGAACTGCCCGACCTCGCCTGCGTGTCGGTGACCGGCGAGGCGCTGAAGCGGGAGCTCGTCCAGCGCTGGTTCGCCCTCCAGCCGGGCATCAAGCTGGTCAACGCCTACGGCCTGACCGAGACGTCGGACGACACCAACCACGAGGTCATGGACGTGGTCCCGGACCGGGTGCTGCTGGGACGGCCGGTCAACAACGTGCGCGTCCACGTCGTCGACGAGAACCTCTCGCCGGTGCCGCTCGGCGCCCCCGGGCTGATCGCGTTCTCCGGCGTGTGCGTGGGACGCGGATACGTCAACGATCCCGAGCGGACCCGCGAGGCCTACCGTGAGGACCCGCACCGGCCGGGCGAGCGGCTGTACCTGGCGGGCGACTGGGGGCGCTGGCACCCCGGCGGGAAGCTGGAGTTCCTCGGCCGCCGGGACAGCCAGGTCAAGATCCGCGGGTTCCGCATCGAGATCGGGGAGATCGAGAACACCCTGCTGCGCGTTCCGGGGGTCCGGGACGGCGCGGTGGTCGTCGCCGAACTCGCGGGCGGCAGCACGCATCTGATCGCCTTCCACACCGGACGGCGGCTCAGACCGGAGGAGTTGCGCGAGGCGCTCGGTGCCGCGCTCCCCGCGTACATGGTCCCGTCGGCCTTCCACTGGCAGGACGGGCTGCCGCTGACCGCCAACGGGAAGATCGACCGCAAGGCGCTGACCGCGCTGGCCGAACGGAGCGCGCCGGCGCCGGAGCAGGCGGGTTCAGGGGAGCCCGACGACGCCCCGCGCACCCCGGCCGAGCAGCGGCTGGCGGATGCCTGGGCGGAACTGCTGGGGGTGTCCCGGCAGGCGATCGGCCGGCGGGACCACTTCTTCGACCTCGGCGGCACCTCCCTGTCGGCCGTGAAGCTCACCATCGCGCTGAACCGCGAGGTGTCCCTCAAGGACATCACCCGGCACCCGGTGCTCGCCGAACTCGCCGCGTGCCTCGACGGTTCGGCCCGGCGGCGGACGGAGTTGCTCCAGCCACTGTCGGAGGCCGGGGCAGAGGCCTCCGCGGAGTACGTGCTGGTGTGCTTCCCCCACGCGGGCGGCAACGCGGTCAACTTCCAGCCGCTGGCGAGCGCCCTGGCCACCAGCGGTGTCGCCGTCCACGCGGTGGACCTGCCCGGCCACGACCTGGCCGCAGGCGAGGAGCCGTTCGCCGCGCTGGAGCAGGTGGTGGAGCGGGTCGCCGCCGAGGTCGCCGGGCGCGGTCCGCGGCGGGTCATGCTGTGGGGCCACTCCTCCGGCACCGCGCCCGCCCTGCTGACCGCCCGCAGGCTCGCCGCGCTCGAGGTGGACGTGACACGGGTGTTCCTCGGCGCGCAACTGCTCGGCACGGCCGCCGAACGACGCGCAGCCATCGCCGAGTTGACGATGCGCAGCGACGCCGAGATCGCCGCCCGGCTCGGTGCGGACGGCGGCTACCTGGAGCTCGGCGAGCTGAACGCGGAGCACGCACGGCGCGTCGGGGCCGCCTACCGGCACGACTGCGTGTCGGCGCACCGCTGCTTCGCCGATGCCCTGGACGGCACCGCTGCGGTGAGAGTGGCCGCTCCGGTCACCGTGGTCGTCGCCGCCGACGACCCGAGCACCGCGGGCTTCCGGGACCACTGGCGAGACTGGGAGTTCCTGGCCGAGCAGGTGGAGCTGTGTGAACTCACCGACGGCGGCCACTACTTCCCCCGCACCCGCCCGGCCGCCGCGGCGGCGGCCGTCCTGGACGCCGCCGAACTGCTGGCCTCCTCCTGAACACCGCTGAGGTCCGCCCTGGCCTCGTTGGTGACGAACGAAAGGAAACCGAGATGTCGTTCCCGTCCCCGGCTTCGGTACTGGAGGTGGAGCTGCGACCGGGCAGACCGCCCGTCCTGAGCGTCGAGCCCTTTGCGGACGCGACCGGATGGGCGGCCGAGCACCGCGAGGCACTGCGGGCGCGGGTCGCGGAGCACGGAGCGCTGCTCGTGCGCGGCCTGAAACTGCGGGAGCCGGAGCAGATCTCCTCCGTCTTCACGGTCCTGGCCGGCCCCCTGATGCCGGAACGGGAGGCCTTCGCCCCTCGCGAGTCCTACGGGGCCGGCCTGTACTCCTCGACCGCCTGGCCCGCCAACCAGCCCATGTGCATGCACCACGAGCTGAGTTATGCGCTGAAGGTGCCCGGGTTGATGCTCTTCGCGTGCCCGACCGCTCCGGCCGAGGGCGGGGCGACCGCGGTGGCCGACGCGGAGGCCGTGCTCGGCGCGCTGCCCGCGGAGCTGACCGAGCGCTTCGAGCGCGAGGGCTGGCTGCTCACCCGCAGCTACAACGACGAGATCGGGGCGTCCCTGGCGGAGTCGTTCGGGACCGAAGACCGCGAGACCGTCGAGAACTACTGCCGCGCCCACGCCATCGACTTCGCCTGGCAGCCCGACGGCGGCCTGCGCACCCGGCAGCGGCGCTGCGCCGTGGTCCGGCACCCGGTCACCGGCCGGCGCTGCTGGTTCAACCAGATCGCCTTCCTCAACGAGTGGACGCTGGCCCCGGAGGTGCGCGAGTACCTGGTGGACGAGTACGGCCCGGACGGGCTCCCGTTCAACACCCGCTTCGGCGACGGGGCACCGATCGGCGAGGACGTCGTCCAGCTGCTCAACGAGACCTACGAGGCGCAGACCCTGCGCGAGCCCTGGCAGTCCGGCGACCTGATGCTGGTCGACAACATCCGCACCGCGCACAGCAGGGAGGCCTTCAGCGGTGACCGGCAGGTGCTGGTCGCCATGGCCGAGCCCCAGCGCCTGGCCGAGTACGGCCCGACTCCGAAGGGAAGCAGGCGATGACCTCCGTCACCTCCCCCGCCACCGACCCGACCGCCTCCCGATCGGCCCCGGTGCCGACCTTCGCCGTGATCTCCGGCGCCCAGGTACGGCAAGCGCTCGAGGGGCGCGAGAAGGAGCTCACGGAGCTGGTCGAGGCGACCTACCGGCTGCACGGCTCCGGCAGCACGGTGAACCCGCCCTCGTACTTCCTGCGCTTCCCCGACAGTCCCACGGCGCGGATCATCGCGCTGCCGGCCTCCGTCGGCGGGCCGGTGGGCGTGGACGGACTGAAGTGGATCTCCAGCTTCCCGGCCAACGTCGGTTCCGGTCTGCCCCGGGCCTCGGCGGTCCTGGTCCTCAACGACCACGACACCGGCTACCCCTTCGCCTGTCTGGAGAGCTCCATCATCAGCGCCACCAGGACCGCCGCGTCCGCGGCGCTGGCCGCCGACTGGCTGACCCGCAACCGGCCCCGCCCCACCCGGGTCGGCTTCTTCGGCACCGGTCTGATCGCGCGTTACATCCACGCCTTCCTGACCGGCACCGGATTCGGCTTCGGCAGCGTCGGCGTGTACGACGTGTCCGCCGACAGCGCCGCCGGGTTCTGCGGCTACCTGCGCCGGACCGGCGCGGCCGGGCATGCCCCGGAGATCACCGTCCACGAGAGCCCCGAGGACCTGATCCGCTCCAGCGACCTGGTGGTCTTCGCGACGATCGCCGGCGAGCCGCACGTCACGGACCCGTCCTGGTTCACCCACCATCCGGTCGTCCTGCACGTGTCGTTGCGCGATCTCGCCCCCCAGGTGCTCCTCTCGGCGGCCAACTTCGTCGACGACGTCGAGCACTGCCTCAAGGCCGGCACTTCGCCGCACCTGACCGAGCAACTCACCGGCGGCCGGGAGTTCCTGAACGGGACCCTCGACGACGTCATGACCGGGCGGGTGGATCCGCCCACCGACCGGCCGGTGATCTTCTCGCCGTTCGGCCTGGGGGTCCTCGACCTCGCCGTCGGCAAGTACGTCTACGAGGAGGTGGCCCGCGCCGGAAACCTGCACGTCATCGACGACTTCTTCCATGAGCTGCACCGGTACGGCTGAAATTTCCTTCCCTCGGCCCAGGCATCAGGAGGCCAGCGTGCCCGTCATCTCAGCCCCCCACGCCTTCAACGAAGGCCAACTCTATGTTGATCTCCGGTCGATCTTCGGGCGCTCGCTCTACCTGAAGTGCGAGGGTTTCAACTTCGCCGGCTCGATCAAGATGAAGGCCGCGACAGAGATGGTGGAGGCCGCGGAACGGGACGGCCTCCTGACGCCCCGCTCGATCCTCATCGAGTCCTCGTCGGGAAACCTCGGTGTGGCGCTCAGCATGATCGCCGCCAGCAAGGGTTACCGGTTCCTGTGCGTGACGGACTCGCGCTGCAACCTGTCGGCCCGGCTGCTGATGGAGGCGCTGGGCAGCGAGGTGCACGTCATCGCCGACCAGGACGCCAACGGAGGGTTCCTCGGCGCACGGCTCGACTACGTCCGCGCGCTGTGTGCCTCCGACGACCGGTACGTCTGGCTGAGCCAGTACACCAACCCGAACAACTGGGGGGCCCACTACCGCAAGACCGCGCCGGAGATCGCGCGTCAGTTCCCCCGTCTCGACGTGCTGTTCGTCGGCTCGGGCACCACCGGCACACTGATGGGCTGCGCCCGCTTCTTCCGCGACTGGCACCGGCCGGTGCGGATCGTCGCGGTGGACACCGTCGGCTCGGTGGCCTTCGGCGGCAAGCCGGGCCGGCGGATGATCCCCGGACTGGGCATGAGCATCCGCCCGCCGCTGCTCGACGAGTCCTTCGTCGACGAGGTGGTCCGGGTCGAGGAGGCGGACACCATTCGCGCCTGCCACCGGCTGGCCCGGCGCGGCTTCCTGTTCGGCGGTTCCACCGGGACGGTGGTCAGCGGCGCGATGGAGTGGCTGTCGCGCAACGACGCACGCGAACTGACCGCCGTGGCCATCGCCCCGGACCTCGGAGAGCGCTACCTCGACACGATCTACCAGTCCTCCTGGCTGAAGGACCTGTACGGCGACGCGGTCCTCGGCGACCTGCACGACCAGGAGGAGCCCGACACGGAGGAGGTGACCGCCGGCTCCCTGGCCGTCGACCCGCGCTCCCGCCGGCAGCGCGGGCCCGGCGACCCGTAGGGCCTCTCGTTCGGATCACGCCGGGCTCGCGGACCCCGGCACCGCTCCCCCAGGCTCTTCGAGCAGCCCGCCACGCGGACGGGACCGCGCGGCGCACGGCCGCCCCGCGGTCCCCTCCGGGAGCCCGGCGCCGGTCAGCTCGCCGCGCCGCGCAGTTCGGACAACGTGGCCGCGGTCAGCGGCCGGGGCTCGCTGCCGGCGTCGACCAGGACCACCGTGCAGGTGGCGGCATGGGTCAGGGCCGCGGTGAAACTGCCGTCGGCGAACTGGGCGAGCGCGCCGCGCGGCGAACGGCCCACCGCCACGGCACGTGCGCCCACCTCGGCGGCGTGCCGGGCCAGGGCGCGGCCGGCCGCCGCGTGGTCGCCGACACTGCCGAGGATCTGGCCCCGTGCGACGACGCCCTGGGCGGCGAGGCGGTCGAGGTGGCCGGTGACGGTGGCGCGCGCCTGCGCGAAGTCCTCGGCGTCGGCCGCCTGTTCCTCGACGACGGCGGTCTGCTGGACGTGCACGACCTCCAGGGGGCTGCCGGTGTCCCGGGCGAGTCGTGCCGCGGCGTCGACGATCACGGCGGCCCCTTCGTGGGCACCGACGGCGACGACCACGGGCGGCGTGCCGGTGGACGGCACGGTGCCGACGGGCGTGAACGTCGGCGTGACGGGTTCCCCTTCGGCGGTGTTCGTCTCGGCCTGTCGCAGCAGCCGGTGGCCGCAGGCCAGCACCGGAATGGCGAGGAGGAAGGTGGCGGCGCCGAGGTAGAACGGGACGCTGAGGTCGGTGGCGTCGGCGAGCTTGCCGGCGACGTAGGGGGCCAGGCCGCCGCCGATGAAGCGCAGGAAGCCGTACGCCGAGGAGGCGACGGGCCGCTCGACCGGGGAGACGAGCATGACGGCCTGGGTGGTCAGGGTGTTATTGATGCCGATGAACGCGCCGCTGACGACGACCGCCACGATGACCACGGTCGGGGTGGCGACGCCGGCGGCTATGACGGCCATCACGATGCTCAGGCCGACCAGGTTGGCGTAGAGCACGGGGGCGGTGCCGTAGCGGGCCTGGAGGCGCGGGGCGAAGAAGACGCTGAAGGCGGCGACGAGCAGGCCCCAGCCGGTGAAGACCAGCCCGAGCTGGTGGGCGTCCAGCTCCATCGGGTACGGCGCGTAGCCGAGCATGGTGAAGAAGCCCCAGTTGTAGAGCAGGGCCATGAGGCCCATGGTCAGCAGGCCGCGGTGGCGCAGCGCCTTGAGGGGGGCCAGCGGCGAGGTGCGGCGTGCGGGCTTCGGCAGGTTCGGGACGAAGGCCAGGGTGGCCACGAGCGCGATGGCCATGAGGACGGCGACGCCGAAGAAGGGGCCGCGCCAGCTGATGGAGCCCAGTTCGCCGCCGAGCAGCGGGCCCACGGCGATGCCGAGGCCGAGCGCGGTCTCGTAGAGGATGATCGCGCCGCCGAAGCCGCCGCTGGCGGAGGCGACGATGACGGCCAGCGAGGTGGCGATGAACAGGGCGTTGCCCAGTCCCCAGCCGGCGCGGAAGCCGACGATGCCGTCGATGGAGCCCGATGTGCCGGCCAGGGCGGAGAAGACGACGATGACGGCCAGGCCGGTGACGAGGGTGCGCTTGGCCCCGAAGCGGCTGGAGAACCAGCCGACGATCAGCATCGCGACCGCGGTGACGATCAGGTAGCTGCTGAACAGCAGGGAGACCTGGCTGGGCGTGGCGTGCAGGTTCTTGGCCAGGGCGGGCAGGATCGGGTCGACCAGGCCGATGCCCATGAACGAGATGACGCAGGCGAACGCGACGGCCCAGACGGCCTTGGGTTGTTTGAAAGGACTGGCGGCCTTTCCGTGGCCGGCGGGCTTTGCGTGCGGTGCACTCATGTGCGCCTCTCCTGTGAGATGGGCTGAGGTGGTCGGCGGTGGCGTGGGCGGGTCAGGAGCGCGCCTGGCGGTCCTCGATGACGCGGGCCAGGGCCGGCAGCGCGACACGCACCGCGCGCTGTTCGGCCTCGGGCAGTTCCTCGACGAGTTGCCGAAGGGCGCGGGCGCGTTCGGCGCGGCGCCGGCGGAAGAGCTCCAGCCCCGCGTCGGTGACCTCCACCAGCACGCCCCGCCCGTCGCTGTGGTCCGCGGTGCGTCGCACCAGGCCCGCACGCTCCAGCCGGGTCACGAGCTGGGTCATGTTGGGCTGGGACACGCTTTCCGCCCGCGCCAGCTCGGTCAGCCGGTACGGGCCCTCGCGGCCCAGCCGGGACAGTGCCGAGGAGGCGGCGGTGCTCAGTCCGCCGGCGGTCGCGCTGCGCCGCACGTAGCGGACCAGCTGCTCGACGGCGATCATCAGGTCCTCGGGCGACGCCTCGGGGTCCACTGGGTCCATAACCCGCTTATGCATAAGTGCATTATGCACTTAGCTGTAGGACGAAACAAGATTCCGCGGTTCCGTGACATCCGTCACGCCCAAACCCGCAACTAGGCGTCCGGCATAGTAGGCGCCCCTCAAGTGACATATGGGATATGTCCGCCTTCGTGCAGGCAGCGCGCCGCAGCGACACTCCGACGCATCACTCCCCCGCCGTCGGCGCTCATTCCGTGCCATTCAGGACTCCTGACCGGGCGTCAGGAGTGCGGATACCGCGAGGAGGCGGGAACAGCACGTTCACGTTCGCTTTCGCAAGGACTTCGCGAAACTACGAGGTGAGGTAGTACCGAGGGCCCTTTGCGCCCTTTGCGGAGCCGTCCCAAGAATGACGACCCCCACCCCGAGCGAGGTCACGCATGGGCACGCACCGCAAGAAGCAGCACTACCGGCGCATAGTCGTCGCCGCCGTCGCCGTGGGCGCCGTCGCCGTCCCTTCCACCGCACTGGCCTGCACCGGCAGTACCGCCGCCCCCGGAGGCAGCAGCCCCTCCTTCGGCGCCGGAAACCAGCCGGGCGGATCCAGTGGATTCCAGCCGGGTGGACCCGGCTGGGCCTGGCACGGCCACCCCTTCTCCCCGATCAGCCCCGCTTCGCCGGCCGAGCCGTCCGCTCCCGCCGAACCGAGCGCACCGGACGCCGGAGCACCCGCCCAACCGAGCGCGCCGGACGCCGGAGCGCCCGCCCAACCGAGCCCGTCCAAGGACACCAGCACGTCGTCCGGGGCCACGGACCGCATCGTGGAACTGGTCAACTCCGAGCGCGCCAAGGTCGGTTGCTCGGCCCTGACCGTGAACGACAAGCTGGCCAAGGCCGCCCAGGCACACAGCGAGGACATGGCGACCCAGCAGAACATGTCGCACACCGGGTCCGACGGGTCCAACCCGGGCGACCGGATCACCCAGGCCGGCTACAGCTGGCAGAGCTACGGCGAGAACGTCGCCTACGGCTATGCCACTCCGGAGCAGGTCATGGCGGGCTGGATGTCCAGCGCCGGCCACAAGGCGAACATCCTCAACTGCTCGTTCAAGGAGATCGGCGTCGGTCTCGCCCAGCCCGGCAACTACTGGACCCAGGACTTCGGAGCCGCCCGCTGACCCGCGGCGGGACAGCGGCTTCCGCCCCTCGGCGGCCACGTCGTTCGGCGCGGACCGGCATTCACGCCGGACCGCGCCGAACGTGGGCCACCCGGTCCCCACAGCGGGCGGCCGCCCGCCACCGGGCTGGCGGGTACGTCCCGCACGGGGGCACCATGGACGGTGACGGGCGATGAGGCTCGCCTTGACCGCACGTCCGTGCCGATGGCCTCTGCGAGCACGGCCGCCGCCCGGCGGCCCGGCTGCGGAGGCGACCATGGCCCTGCCCCACCGCCGCGAGCGAACACCGGCACCACGTACCGGGCCCCCCGCCCCCGCCCGGGGCGCGGCGCTGCGCTTCGTGCTGCTCATCGGCGGCGTTGAGCATGTTCTCGGACTTGACATCTCCCCCAGCTGAAGCAGGGGGATTCAACCCTCACGGGTTGAGGTTTCTGCTTCATCGACAGCAGCCGACCCGAACAAGCGGCGAGGACTGGTGTGCCAGTCATCGGTCTTACGCCAGCTCCACAGACCTGACATCCCGCCAGCCCGGCGGTAGGCCCGGCCAACTTGGTTCTCGCCGCCCGGGCATTTCGGAACCTATCACCCGTCTGGCAGCCATGGCTGCCAGACGACGAATTGCCCTGGCGGCGATTCGTCTTTCCCTGCCCTGCTCCGCAGGAGTCCGATTCATCCCGCCCTGAAGGACGGGGTTCCTCGGAGGAGATCCGATGCGCACCCCGGCCCGCGACGCGATGCTCGCGCACGCCACCGCCGAGCTGGGCCGCGGCCGGGTCTACGGCGTACGGGAGGCCCTCGACGCCGCCGGCGCGACGGCCGGTCCCCTCGTCATGGTCGGGGTTCTGGCCCTGCACGGCGGTTGCCGCCTCGGTTTCGCCGTGCTCGCCGTTCCGGCCGTCCTCACGCTCCTCGTCCTGGCCGGCGCGTGGCGGCGGTACCCCGATCCGGCGGGCCTGGACACCGCCGAAGGCGTGCCCGGCCGGTGGGGCACCCCGAGGGCCTTCTGGATCTACCTGGCGGGCATGGGACTGATCGCCGCCGCCTACGCCGACTACCCGCTCATCGCCTACCACTTCGGCCGGGCCCATGTCGTCGCCACCCCCTGGATTCCCGTGCTGTACGCGGGCGCCATGGCCGCCGAGTCGGTGGCCGCCCTGGTGCTCGGCCCCGCGTTCGACCGGTGGGGCGTACGCACGGTGGTGGGGGCGACCCTGCTGACGGCGTGCTTCCCGCCGCTGGTCTTCCTCGGCGGCGCGGTACCCGCGGTGATCGGTGTGGTGCTGTGGGGACTTGGGGCGGCCGTTCAGGAGTCCGTGGCCAGGGCCGCCGTCACCGGCATGATCGGCCCGGACCGGCGGGCCTCCGCCTTCGGCCTGTTCGACACCGGCTTCGGACTGTGCTGGTTCGCCGGCAGTCTCGCCCTGGGCGCCCTCTACGACCGTTCGGTGACCGATCTGGTGGCCTTTCCGGTCGTGCTGCAACTGGCCGCCGTCCCCCTGCTGCTGGCCGCGCGGCGGCCGACGAACGGCGGTGGGGCGGGCCGGCCGGGAGCTGCACCGGCGACCGGCCGCGGGCGTGCCCGGCACGACGCCGGGTCGCGGACCTGGTCACGGTGTCGACGAGGCCCGTTCGGCGTAGGCTGGATGCTGCTACGGCGGTCCGCCGGGCACATGACGAGCGCGCCCAGCGCGCCGGTGACGGGGCTCACCGCGACCGCGGCACGACGCCGCTGACGGTCCCTGGTCCAACGGATGCGACCGGGAGGAACGATGCCCGCGCCGACCGACCCGCGCTCCCCGTCCGTGGCTCCGCCGCCTCTACCCGCCCGGCAGGTACGGCCGGCGAGACGGCCTCCGCCGTCAGGAGGACACCATGGAGTTCGACGTGATCGTGGAGATCCCCCAGGGATCCCGGAACAAGTACGAGATGGACCACGAACTGCACCGCATCCGGCTGGACCGGTTGCTGTTCACCTCCACCCAGTACCCGGCGGACTACGGCTACATCGACGGCACGCTCGGCCGCGACGGCGACCCGCTGGACGCGCTCGTGCTGACCGGCGAGCCGACGTTTCCGGGCTGCACCATCGAGTGCCGGGCGGTGGGCATGTTCGCCATGAGGGACGAACAAGGCCCCGACGAGAAGGTCCTCTGCGTCCCCGCCCACGACCCGCGGTACGCACACGTGCAGGACATCGACGACATCCCCGTGTTCGACCGGCTGGAGATCACCCACTTCTTCGAGGTGTACAAGGACCTGGAACCCGGCAAGTCCGTCGAGGGCTCGCACTGGGAGGGCCGCGAGCAGGCCTACGCGGAGATCGACGCCTCCCGTGCCCGCGCCGCCGCCGCTGAGCGCAGGCCCGTCCACGGCTGAGGGGCGCTCCGGGGGCGGTCCCGAGGGGCGGAGGAAGGCGCGGAGGAAGGCCATGACGGTGCGGACCCGGCTGGGCGCCAACGCCGTTGTCGGTGGCGGCGGGTGGCTGCCGGTCAGGCGCCGGTGGGGGCCAGGACGATGTCGAAGCGCGCCTTCGACCAGGTGCCCTCGATCGGGCGGCCGTCCGGGGTGGCGGTGCCGGGGGCCTGCTGTTCGAAGTCCTTGACCAGCGACTCCTTGACGCCGAAGACGCTGTCGCGGTCGAGCAGTTCGTCGCCGCGCACGAAAATGTGCGTGACGAGTCGCCGGTGGCCGTCCGCCGTGACCATGAAGTGCAGGTGCGAGGCGCGGTACGGTGAGCGGCCGACGGCCTGGAGCATCCTGCCGACCGGCCCGTCGTGCGGGATCGGGTACGGCGTGGGGGTGATGCCCCAGAAGCTGTAGCGGCCCTGCCGGTCGGTGAAGAGGTGGGCCCGGGCGGCGGTGCGGCCGTCGTCGTACTGCACGTCGTAGAGGCCGTCCTCGTCGGCCTCCCACACCTCGACGCGGGCGCCGGCCAGCGGAGCGCCGTCGGAGCCGGTGACCGTGCCCTCCACCCAGCACGGCTCCCCCGTCGCGCCGAACGCCATGTCGCCGCCGATCGCAATCCTCGGGGAGCCTTCGACGAAGAAGGGTCCGAACACGGTCGCCTCGGTGGCGTCGCCGCAGGCCCGGTTGTTGATCGCGATGGTCTGCATCGAGGCGCCGAGGGTGTCGGAGAGCAGGATGAACTCCTGCCGCCTGTCGTCGGTGATGTGGCCGACCTCGGTGAGGAACGCGATCGCCGCGGCCCACTCCTCCCCGGTCGGGCGGACCTCCCGCAGGAACGCGTGCAGATGCTCGACCAGCGAGACCATCACCTGCTGCAGGCGCGGGTCGCCGCACTGGCCGAAGGAGCGGACGACGCGCTGGAGGAGTTCCTCCTCCCGGGCCTCCTGCTCGGCGGACACGGGCGGCCGGGGCGTCTCGTGCTCGGCCCCGTCGGGCCCGGTGCGGACGTCGGTCATGACGGTTCGCTCCCTTCCCAGGCTGCGTGCAGCAGCGCGGTGATGTCGTCCTCCGTGACGGGGGCGGGGTTGCCGGCGGGGATCGCGGCCAGGATCGGTGCGACGGCCTTGGCGATTCCGTCCTCGGGCATGCCGTAGTCCCTGAGCGCCTTCGGCGCGTCCAGCGTGGCGCGCAGCGCGGCCAGGCCCGCCGAGGCGCTCGCGCTGCCGAAGGCCTGCGCGATGCGCCGCTCGGCCTCGGGGGCGTGGGGTGCGTTGAAGGCGAGTACATGGGGCAGGACGACGGCGTGGGTCTGGGCGTGCGGGAGATGGAACATGCCCCCCAGCACATGGCAGATCTTGTGGTGCAGGCCCGAACCGGCGCCGGCGAAGGAGACCGCGGCGAGGTAGGCGCCGTAGAGGGTCTGCTCGATCCCCTCCGTGCTCGCCGGGTCCGCGGCCACCACGGGCAGGCCGGCCGCCAAGGCGCGGACGCCCTCCCCCGCCAGCACCCGGTCGATCGGGTCGGCGCGCGGCCCCCAGAAGGCGTCGACGCAGTGCGCCATCGCGTTCAGGCCCGACGCCACGGACAACTCGCCCGGGAGGCCGGTCAGCAGGTCGGCGTCGTACACGATCGAGCGGGGCAGCACCGCGTCGTCGGCCCCGGTGGTCTTGGTCTCGCCCTCGGTCAGGCCCCACACGTTGGTCGCCTCGGATCCGGCGTAGGTCGTGGGCACGGCGACGATCGGCAGGCCGGTGGTCAGCGCCACCGCCTTGGCCAGACCCGTGGTCGAGCCACCGCCGACGCTGACCAGTACGTCGGCGCCGGACGCGGCGGCCGCCTCACGGGCACGCCGGGCGACCTCGCCGGCACGTGCATCACGACCTCGTCGTGGCGCACGGCGACCGGGATCTCCCGCGCGATCGGGTCGGCCAGGGCCGCCCCCCGGTCGGAGGCGATCAGCATGGCCTTCCGCGCCCCCAGCGCCGCGACCTCGCCGGCCACCGCGCCCGTCGCCTCGCCCGGAGCGAACACCACGCGCTGCGGCAGCGTCTCGTGAAGGAACTTCATGGCAGGTTCTCGCCTTTCGGAGGGGTCTCACACACAGGGGGCCCGGCACGCGTCACCGCCGGGCGGTGGCCATGTCGTCCCGGCTCCCTGTCCGGGTCGTACTCGTACGAGGTTTTACCCCGCGAGGTTCACCGCCCGTGCCGTGGAACGGGCTCGCCGGCCGCGGTGGGTTCCCGGCGGCGGCCGCGTACGGCGACGGCGGTGAGCAGCGCGAGGACGACGGCGGCGAACCACGTCGTCGCGTCGGACAGGCTCATGGACCGGCTGGCGGCGCCGAGGCCGACGGGCAGCAGCGCGACGCCGAGGTAGGAGGCCAGGAACAGGCCGGCGAGGGCTTCGCCGCGCCGGGCCGGCGCCGCCGCGTCGGCCACCTGTCCGACGGCGGACTTGAACAGCACGCCCGCGCCGGCCCCTGCGATGATCCCGGCGAGCAGGAACACGGGCAGGCTGGCGAGGTGGATACCGGCCGCGAGGACGGCCATGCCCAGGGCCTGGGCGAGCAGCCCGACGTACCAGCGCGCCCGGACGCCGAGCCGGCCGGTGCCTGTCTGGGCTGCCGCCGCGGCCGCGAACACGGTGAACACGACCAGTCCGGCGAGCGCCCGGGACGGGTGGTGCAGGGTTCCGCCGACGAAGCCGGGGACCACGGAGGTGAACAGGCCGAACACGGCCATGGAGGTGAAGCCGGCCGCGGCGGCGGTGAGGAATCCGGGTACGCCGAGAGCGATCCGCTGCGGGCGGTAGGCCGGCCGGACCGCGGGCCTGGCGACGGTCTCGGGCATCAGCGCGAGGGCGGCCGCACCGGTCAGCAGCAGCACGACGAAGACCGCGTACGGCAGCCGCAGCGGCGCACCCAGGTACTGGGCGAGGACCCCCGCGGCGACGGGTCCGAGGCCGAGTCCGCCGATGTTGGCCGCGGTCGACACGACCTCGAACCGGCGTGCCGAGGCGCCGGGCCGGTGGGCGCTGTGCAACTCGTGGAGATACGCGGTGGCGGTCGCCGTCAGGATGCCGACGCCGAGACCGGTGACCAGCCGGGCGAGGACCAGTACCGGCAGGGACGGCGCGGACAGGAACAGGGCGGCGGCGAGCAGTTCCAGCGCCAGAGCCGACGTCATGACCTTCTTGCGGCCGAGCCAGTCCGAGACGTGCCCGGCGAGCAGCAGACTGATCAGCACTCCGACCGCGTAGACCGCGAACACGATGGTGACCGTGAACGTGGAGAACCCGTCATGGGCCTGGTACAGGGGATACAGCGGGGTGGGAACGGTGGAGAACGCCATGGCCGTCACGAACACCGCGGCGACCGTCCAGAACCCCGTGCCGTACCGCAGTGCGGTGCCCGGACGCTGGGGCGCCCGGGCGGACCCGCCGCGCTCCGTGCGGAATCCACCGTCCAGGACGGGCGTGCTTCGAACCGGTCCTGCCCCTTGGTTCACCTCGTTCACCGCCTTTTCGTGCTTTTCCTGCCAACAAGCGGGTGGAGTCGCTTTTTCCCTTTGCGCGGAGATAATCCGAGATGATGGTTATCTGTGGGGGAGATGGCCCAGGGAAGGCCGGCCATGGATCTTCGGGAGATGAGGGTCGTCGTCGCGGTCGCCGAGGAAGGCGGGTTCAGCCCTGCGGCCCGGCGCCTGCACGTCGCGCAGTCCGCGGTCTCCAGCACCGTCCGCACGCTGGAGCGCGAGCTCGGCGCGGCGCTGTTCCACCGCACCACCCACCGGGTATCCCTGACCCCCGCGGGGCGCGCCTTCCTGCCGGCCGCCCGCGCCGCCCTGCGCGCCGCCGAGGAGGCCAGGGTCGCGGTGGACGTCGTCCAGGGCGAGTTGCACGGAGAGATCACGATCGGTGTGATGCAGGGCCTGCACGGCGGCCTCGCCGCGGCGCTGGCGGACTTCCACCGGGAGCATCCGGGGGTGGTGGTGCGGCTGTGCCAGGCCCCGGCCGGGAACATCCCGCAGGCGCTGCGCGAGGGTGCCGTCGACCTGGCGGTGACCGCCCTGGACACCCCGGTGCCGCGCGGTCTTACGACCCGGCTGCTGTCGCGGGAGGAGATGGTCCTGGTGACCGCCCCGGCGCCGGACGGCCTGCCGTCCGGGGGTCCGGTGACGCTGGCCGAGGCCGCCGGGCTGCCGCTGGTGGACTTCTCCCCCGGCTGGGCGGTGCGGCACCAGGTCGACAGGGCCTTCCGGGCGGCGTCCCTGGACCGTACCGTCACGTTCGAGGTGAACGACCTGCTCGCGGCCGCCGATCTCGTCCGGCACGGCCTCGGCGTGTGCATCATGCCCCCGTCGCTCGCCGCCCGGTTCCCGGAACTCCCGGTACGCCCCTTCGCCGGGCGCGCACCGGCCTGGACCGTCAGGGTCGTCCACCCGCGCGGAGACCTGTCGCCCGCGGTCGCCGCGTTCCTGCGCCGCGTCAGACAGCTCCGTGTGCCCGATGACTGAGGTGGAGACCGGTGTGCGGCCCGGGTGCGCGCCGGATGGCGAGGAGCGCGGCGTCGTCGCCGAGAGCCCCGTCGGTGTGGGCGAGGAGATCCTCCACCACGTGCTGGACCAGGGTCCCGGGGCCGCACCTGGCCCACTGGGCGACCCGTTCCTCCAGCGGGTAGAAGGCCCGGCTGCGGTCGCGGGCCTCCACCACACCGTCGGTGTAGAGGAGGAGGGTGTCACCGGGCCGGAACGAGAAGGCATGCAGGTCGTAGGCGCCCGGACGCAGGCCCGACATGCCCAGCGGAGGCGCCGGGCGGGGGCTCGTCATGGCGACGACGTGCCCCTGTCTGATCAGGAAGGGCGGCGGGTGCCCGCAGTGGACGACCCGGGCCACGGGGCGGTGTTCGGGGATCTCCAGCAGCAGCGCGGTGATGAAGTGCTCCTGGGCCTCCTCGTCGGCTTCCGGGTATTCGGCGAGGTAGCGGCAGACGCTGCGGTCCAGGGCCTCCGCGAGGGCGGGCAGCGTGGGGTGGTGGTGCGCGGCCTCCTGGAACGAGCCGAGCAGCGTGGCCGCCTCTCCGATCGCGGCCAGTCCCTTGCCTCGCACGTCGCCGACGATCACCCGCGCACGGTCGCCGGTGCGGGTCACCGCGTACAGGTCGCCGCCGATGCACGCCTCCTTCTCGGCTGCCAGGTACGAGGAGGCGATGTGCAGGTCACCGAGGTGGTCGGGCAGCGGGCGCAGCAGGGCTCTCTGGGCGGCCTCGGAGACGGACCGCACCCGGGCCAGTTCCTCCGTCCGCAGGTCCCGGATGTAGCACACGACCACGGAGAAGGCCGAGAGGATCGCGAGCGCGACGAGCTGCGAGATGTGGTTGGCGTCGTCCAGTCCGCCGTTGAGTACGGCGATGACCGCCTGCGCCCCCACCGCCAGGGCTCCGATCAGCCCGGTGAGCAGGTAGCCGCCGAACGAGGCGGTGATGGCGGGTGCCACGACGAGCAGGGGCCCGAGGTGGATGGATTCCGGCGAGTGGAGATCCGCCAGGGTGATCACGACGATCAGCGCCAGCGGGATCGTCACCAACGCGTGCCGCGACGGCCACGGCTGCCGCGGCCGGACGAGGCGCTGCCCGATGTGCATGGTTCCAATGTGCCCCAGTCGCGCGAAACCTGACCCGGTGCTCTCGCGTCCGGCGGGCCGGCCCGGAGCGTGGCGGCGTGTTCACCCGCGCTGCCGGGCCGTGCCGACCATGGCGGACGGGTCGACGACGCGGTCGAACTCCTCGGCGGTGACGTAGCCGGAGGCCAGTGCGGCCTCGCGCAGGGTGGTGCCCTCGTCGTCGGCTCGGTGGGCGATGGCCGAGGCCTTGTCGTAGCCGATGACCGGGGAGAGCGCGGTGACGAGCATCAGTGACCGGTCGACGTACCTGTCGATCCGGTCGCGGTTGAGTTGCGTGCCCTCGATGCAGTACTGGCGCAGCTTGGTGCAGGCGTCGGTGAGGATGGTGGCCGCGTGCAGGAAGTTGTTGATGACGATCGGGCGCATGGCGTTGAGCTCGAAGTTGCCCTGGGAGCCGGCGAAGGCGACGGCGGTGTCCTCGGACAGCACCTGGATGCAGACCATGACCATCGCCTCGCACTGGGTCGGATTGACCTTGCCCGGCATGATCGAGGAGCCCGGCTCGTTCGCCGGGAGGTTCAGTTCGGCCAGGCCGCAGCGGGGTCCGGAGGCCAGCCAGCGGATGTCGTTGGCGATCTTCATCAGTGGCACGGCCAGCGCCCTCAGCCCGGCGGAGGCGCCGACCATGGCGTCCAGACCGCCCTGGGCCGCGAACTTGTTCTCGGCCGTGGTGAACGGGAGGCCGGTCGCGGAGGCGATCTCGGCGGCGACCTGCTCGCCGAATCCGGGCGGGGCGTTGAGCCCGGTCCCGACCGCGGTGCCGCCCATGGCCAGCTCGTAGAGCCCCTGCGCGGATCCGGTGACCCGGTCGGCCGCCTGGTCGAGCTGGTGGGCGTAGCCGGACCACTCCTGTCCGGCGGTGAGCGGCACGGCGTCCTCCAGGTGGGTGCGGCCGGTCTTGACGACGTCGTGCCACTGCTCCGCCTTGGCCTCGATCGCCTGCTGGAGTGCGCGCACGCTGGGCAGCAGGCGCTCGCGGACGGCCTTGAGGGCGGCGATGTGCATGGCGGTGGGGAAGGTGTCGTTGGAGGACTGCCCCAGGTTGACGTGGTCGTTGGGGTGGACGGGTGTCTTGCTGCCCAGTTCGCCGCCGACGAGCTGGATGGCGCGGTTGCTGATGACCTCGTTGATGTTCATGTTGGACTGCGTGCCGGACCCGGTCTGCCACACGTACAGCGGGAAGTGGTCGTCGAGTTCACCGGCGATGACCTCGTCCGCGACCTTCTCGATCAGGCCGGCCTTCCAGGACGGCAGGCGTCCGGCCCGCCCGTTGACGATCGCGGCGGCCTTCTTGACGTGGCCGTAGGCGTGGTAGACGGCCTTGGGCATCCTGTCGTCCCCGATGGAGAAGTGGATCAGCGAGCGCTGGGTCTGCGCGCCCCAGTACCGGTCGGCCGGGACGTCCACGGCGCCCATCGAGTCGGTCTCCCGCCGGGTGCCCGCGGCGTGCAGGCCGACGGGCAGGTCGAGGATCTTCGGGGCGCGGTCTGCCCGCGGGTCGCCGTCCGGGGTCGCGCCAGGGCCGGGCGGCGGTGTCATGAATCCGCCCCGCCCGGGTAGACCGGCTGCCACATGGCTTGGCGGACCGCCTGGTCGGCGTCGGCGGGTTCGCGGGCGGCGACGCCCTCGCCGACCGCCGCGCGGACCACGGCCGCCGCGGTGAGCGCCGACGACTCCCGCAGGTTCTCCACCGGCGGAAGCAACGAGGCTCCCGGCACGGAGACGTCGACCTGGTCGGCCACCGCCTGCGCGGCCGCGAGCAGCATGCCGGCGGTCACGTGCGATGCGCGGGAGACGATCGTGCCCAGCCCCAGGCCGGGGTACAGCAGCGCGTTGTTGGCCTGGGCGATCCGGTAGGTCACTCCCCCGTGGTCGACGGGCGCGGTGGGGATGCCGACGGCGACCAGGGCCTTGCCCCGGGACCAGGCGATGACGTCGGCGGGCATGGCCTCGATGCGCGACGTGGGGTTGGAGAGCGGGAAGACGATCGGCCGCTCGGTGCCGGCGGCCATGGCCTCGACGACCTCGCGGGTGAACGCGCCGTGCACGGTGGAGGTGCCCAGCAGGATGGTCGGCTCGACCCGGCGCACGGTCTCCAGCAGGGTGATCGCGCCGCCGTCGCCCGCCCAGCCGGCGACCTCCCCCGGGTCGCGGGCGTACGGCCGCTGGTAGTCCCGCAGATCGGCCATGTCCCGAGTGAGCAGACCCTGTTTGTCGATCAGCCACACCTGTGCGGTGGCCTGCTCGCGGCCGGCGCCGTCCCGGATCATGGCGTCGCGCAGTTGGTCGGCGATGCCGACCCCGGCGGTGCCGGCGCCGAACACCACGAGCCTTTGGTCGCGCATCGGCACACCGCTGACCTTGACGGCCGACAGGGCCGCGGCCAGGGTGATCGCCCCGGTGCCCTGCATGTCGTCGTTGAAGATCCGGTAGGCGTCGCCGTAGGTCTCCAGGATCCGCCGGGCGTTGCTGGGGCCGAAGTCCTCGAAGTGCAGCAGCGCGCCGGGGAACATCGAGGCGGCGATGCGCAGGAACCTCCCGATGAACGCGTCGTAGTCGGCGCCGCGCACCCTGTGGTGCCGGTTGCCCAGGTAGAGCGGATCGTCCAGCAGGGACGCGCGGTCCGTGCCCACGTCCAGCGACACGGGGATGACGCGGCGCGGGTCGATGCCGGCGGCGGCCGTGTACACGGCCAGCTTGCCGACCGAGATCTGGATCCCGCCCACACCCCAGTCACCGATGCCCAGGATCTCCTCCGCGTCCGTGCACACGATCAGGTCCACGTCCTCGGGCCCGAGTCCGAGCGTGGCGAAGGCCTTCTCGATGTCCTGCGGGCGGTCGACTGACAGGAAGACGCCCCGGGGGCGGCGGTACTCGTGGGAGTACTTCTCGATCGCCTCGCCGACCGTGGGGTCGTACACGATGGGCAGCAGATCCACGAGGTGGTCGGTGAGCACCCGGTAGTAGAGGGTTTCGTTGCGGTCGTGGAGCTGCTCAAGGAACACGTTCTTGGCCAGGTCCCCGTCCTGGGCCTGCAGCTGCTCGTAGGCGCGCCGCGCTTGCTGCTCGAGCGTCAGCACCCCCGACGGCAGGCGCCCGGTCAGGCCCAGCTCGTCCCGTTCCGCCTCGGTGAACGCCACGCCGTGGTTCAGCAGTGGATCCGCCAGGGCGCTCGGAGGGGCGGAAGTCCGCACGATGCTCTTGGTCATGATGGTTTCCCCATGTGCGTAGCGATGCGCGCGCCGTTCGGCGGCCCCGCACCAGGACAGTCGTCCGCCGGTATCTCCACCGTGCGCACACAGCTCCCACCGGCGCTCGTCGATCTTGGGTGGGTCGCGCGGCAGGAGCAGAAGGCGGGGCGCCGCCGGAGGGGACGAGCCGCCGGACGCAGATCCGGGCTGGGTCCGACTGACCAGGCGGCAGTGGGGAGTTGGCTCAGGAGGCGGGCTCCCCGCGGTCTGCGGACGAGGCGGCCGTCGCCGACGGGACGGCGAAGTGGACCAGCGCCGCGAGGGCCGCCACGGTAGCCGCGAGCGCCAGGGCGCCGGGGAGGGACCAGGTCGCGACCGGTCCGGCAACCGCCGCGCCGACGGCGAAGCCGGTGATCTTCAGGCTGGCGCCGGTGGTGAAGATCTGGCCGCGCAGGTGCTCCGGGGCCTCCCGGTGGCGGACCGCGAACAGGGCGGCCAGCTGCGGTCCTTCACCGGCCCCGAGGACGATCGCGGCCACGATGAGCACGGTCGGTCGGCCCGATGCGGCACAGGCCAACGCGGCAGCCTGGACCAGGGCACCGGCCCAGACGACGGTGTCGGGGGCGAGCGGGCGCTGGGACCGGGCGAGTACCGCGTTGGCCACCAGGGCGGAGACCGCCGCGCAGGTGAGCAGTACCGCGCCACGGGCGGCTCCGCCCAGGGTGCGTTCGCCCAGGAGCGGGACGCAGGCCGTCAGCATGCCCTGGGCGGCACAGGTGACGGTCGAGGTGAGGGTCGCCCTGGCCAGCGACGGCCTTCCGGCGACGACCCTCAGTCCGGCGGCGAGATCGCCGATCATCGAGACGGCCCCGGCGTCCCGCGCCCGACCGGGGCGGGCGGGCAGCAGCCACGCGGCGGGCAGTGCCGAGACGATGAGCGCCGCGGAGACCGCCACCGCCGACGGGGCTCCCAGCCCCTCCGCCACGACACCGGCGAGTGCCGGACCGGCCAGGCTCGCCAGGCTGAACGTCATGGCGTCGAGCGCGTTCGCCCGGGGCAGCCGGTCGCCCGTCACCACCCGGGGAAGCTGGGCTGTCCAACCACCCGACAGGGCAGGTCCGAGCAACCCCGTCACCACGGCGATCAGGACGGTGGCGGCGAACGGCAACCGGCCGAGCCCGACCAGGATCAGGCCCAGGCCCGCCGCGTACAGGACGAGGGCCGCGGCCACCAGGCGGCCCGGCCGTCGCGCTCTGTCGAGGAGCACCCCGAGCACCGGCCCTCCCGCCGCCGCGGAGACGGTGACACCCGCGAGCAGCGACGACGCGTCCGCGGTCGACCCGGTCAGGGCGAACCCCGCCAGCATCAGCGCCGGTCCCGACATCTCGTCCCCGGCACGGGCTGCCACCGCTCCGGCGAGATAGGAGCCCACCGAGTAACGCTTCTTCATCGACGAGACGTTACGGAGGTAACTCAAATATCGGCAATATGCGTTACATTGCGCGGGTGTCCCCCACCCCCGGCACCCCCGGCACCCCCGGCACCCCCGACGACTGGTCCACCCGGCACTCCGTGCTGACCACAGCTCGACGAACCGCCGCCCTGCTCAACGTTCTCGCCGACGACCGCCCCGACCCGGCCGCCGTCGCCGACGTGCTCCGCGCATACGGTGAGGCGGAGCCCCTTGACCTCACCCCCCTGGATGTCAGCGGGATGCGTGCCGCCGCCGCCCTGCTGCGCGAGGTCTTCGCCGCCGAGCACGCCGACGGCGCCGCCGCCGTTCTCAACCGTCTTCTGCGGGAGCACACCGGGCCGCTCCGCCTGACCTCGCACGGCGGCGACAGCCCCTGGCACCCCCACCTCGACGGCGACGACGACGCCCCCTGGGACGAGTGGCTCCTCGCCTCGTCGTGCATGGCCCTGACCATCCTCGTCTGGGACAGTCAGCGTCCGCCCGGCGGAGTCTGCGCCTCCCCCAGTTGCCGGAACGTCTTCATCACCCGGGGCAGCGGTCCCGAACGCCGTTACTGCTCCCGGCGGTGCGCGACCCGCGAACGGGTCGCGGCCCATCGACGCGGCCACTCCGTCGGGCGGCGGGGTACACAACGTCAATGAAAGAGACGCGATGAGAAAATAATGGTCAGAGAGTCTGCCGGGTGGCCGGACTGCTCGGTGACAGCCGTCGGGCGCGTTAGGATCCCGGCATGGCGAACCTTCGTGAGGCGCAGAAGCAGATGACGCGCCGACTGCTCCTGGAGTCGGGACTCGAGCTGTTCAAGACGAAGGGGTACGCCGCCACCACGGTCGACGACATCGCGACCGCCGCGGGCACCACACGGGTGACCTTCTACGCGTACTTCCCCTCCCGCAGCGAACTGATGAGGGCCCTCATCGACGAGCAGCTCAACGAGGCGCTGGAGCGGGTGCGCTCCCCCGAGCACGGCTCCACCGCGCGGGGCCTCGTCGCGACCGTCGCCGACGGTTCACCGGAGGCGATCACGGCGTGGCTGCGGCGAACGGCCGACAGCTGGCCGGCGATCCGGCCGATCATCCGCGTCGCCCGTGACGCCGCGGCGGTCGATCCGGAACTCACCGATCTGGTCGAGCGCTGGCTGGAGGAGGCCATCAGCGACATTGAGGACGGGTTGGCGAGGGCCGGCCGCCTCGAACCCCACCAGCGCCACTTCCGGGGTGTCCTCGCGATGGCCGAGCTCGACTTCGTCGCGCAGAACTGGCATCGCGCCGACTGGGGGCTCAGTCGTGACCAGATGCTCGACGAGCTCAGCGCCAGCTGGGTGCGGCTCCTGACCTGACCGGAGGCGCGACCGGACACACGGCCGGCGTCGACGGTGCGGGGCGACGCCGAAGAGCAGCGCCCGAAGCCCAATCCGATCGCGGTCGAGGCGTTCATGTCCGCGCAGGAGCACGGAAGCCGGCCCGGATGTCCGGGCCGGCTGTCCTGTCGTACGGGGGTGCGGGTCGCCGCTCAGCGGCGGGTGTCCCTCACGGAGCGCCGCTCCCCGTCGCCGTGACCGCTTCCCGCAACGGCTCGTCCCCCGCGTCCTGGAGGGAGTCCTCGAGGGCCGCCGAGGACAGCGGGATCGGCGTGAACATGGGAGGTTCCTCGTCCGGTTGCAGCGCGGTCGGGCCGTACACCCAGTCGGTGAAGGCGTAGTCATAAGGGTCCCGCGCCCGCATGATCGCGTTGCGCTGGAGCCGGGACTCTCCGTCGAGGTGCCACAGCTCGCCCCACGCGCGGGCGGTGGTCTGCACCCGGCGGCAGTGCTCCACCCGCACTGCCTCGTAGGCCGCCAGCGCGGCGTCCCAGTCCGGTCGGGCGCCCGCCGGAGCTGTCTCGGCCTGCCGGGCGTAGTGCCGGGCGAGCACCCAGCCGTCCTCGATCGCCATGATCGCGCCCTGGGCCATGTACTGCAGCGGCGGGTGCGCGGCGTCGCCGAGCAGGGCGATGCGCCCGTGCACCCAGGTCTCGACGGGGTCGCGGTCGAGCATCTGCCACCAGCGGTCCCGCCACATCAGCGGAATGCCCTTGCGCACGGTGTCGCAGGTGGCCTCGAAGGCGGCGTCCAGCTCGTCGGGAGTTCCCCAGTCGGCCCGGCCGGCCAGGGCCTTGGGCGACCGGAACACGGCGACCTGGTTGAACATGTCGCCGCCGCGCAGGGCGTACTGCACGAAGTGGCAGCGGGGGCCGACGTACACGGTGACGTCCTTCTCCGCGATGTCGTTGTCCCGGACCTGCTCGATCGGGACGGCCGCGCGGTAGGCGACGTAGTCGGAGCTGACCACGTCGTCGCCGACGAGCTTGCGGCGGGCCACCGAGTGCAGCCCGTCGGCGGCGACGACCAGCGGCGCCTCCTCGGTGCTGCCGTCCTCCAGACGGATCAGGGCGCCGTCCGCGGTGTGCTCGTAGTCGACGACCGTCCGGTCGGTCAGCAGCTCGACACCGGCGCGCTCGCAGGCACGCAGGAAGATGCCGTGCAGGTCGCTGCGGTGGATCACCATGTACGGGAAGCCGTAGCGTTGTTCGAGGTCGCGCAGGTCCAGCCGGGTCAGCTCCCGGGAGTCGAGCGCGTCCCGCATCACCATGTTCTCCGGGACGACGCCGAGCGTCCTGGCCTCGTCCAGCAGTCCGTACTCGGCGAGGATGCGGGTGCAGTTGGGCGCGATCTGCAGGCCGGCGCCCACCTCGCCGAACTCCGGGGCCCGTTCGAGGACCCGCACCCGCAGTCCCTGGCGGGCCAGGGCGTAGGCGGTGCTGAGGCCGCCGATGCCGCCGCCGACCACAAGGACGTCGGGCCGCCCGGCGGGGCTGGTTTCAGGGTTCATGATCTGTTCCTTCGGTCGCGGGGCGGGCCCCGGTCAGAGCCAGGCGCCCAGCGTGGGGGCGGGCGTTCCGTCCGCCGCGAGCAGGCTGGCGTCCCGTCCGGTGAGGTAGGCCGCGAGGTCGTGCAGTGCGCCGTCGACCAGGGCGGCTTCGCCCTGGCCCGGCAGCTCCCAGGCGCCGCCCCCGGGTTCCCGCAGGATCACGGCCGGGCCGGGAGCCGCGGCGCGCTTGGTGGCGACGTCGTCGCCCAGGGCGGCGAGGAAGTCGGGCGGCAGATCGACGAAGGACACGCCGTTCGCCATGTCGACGGCGTGCACGCACACTTCGCGGGAGCGCAGCCAGGGCACCTCGGTGGCCGGCACGGTCCTGCCCTGTGCCGTGACGACCGGCGTGTGCCACTGCTTCTCGCCGAGCGCGGCCATCCCCGTCTCCAGCACCTCCGCCGAGTCGCGCAGCCACGCGGCCAGTTCGGCGGCCGGCAGGGCGCGGCCCCGTTCGATGCCGGCGGCGCGTTCCTCGGGTGAGGCGTACATCGGGGTGGGTTCGCCGGTGGCGGCCCAGTGCACCAGGTTGGACAGCGCCTCGGCGTTGGCGGCGACGTGTGCCGCCACGTGCGCGCGGCTCCAGCCGGGCAGGGCGCTGGGCGCGGCGAAGGCGCCGTCGTCGATGCCGTCGGCGGCCTTGAGGATCAGCTCGGTGCCGAGTCGGGCCCAGCGGCGGGCGTCGTCGAACGTGCGGGACATCAGGCGGACTTCTCCTCGACGACCCGGTTCTCCAGCCGGCCGATGCCCTCGATCTCGGTGACGACCGTCTCGCCGCCCAGCAGGTAGCGGGCCGGCTTGCGGGCGTGGCCGACACCGCCGGGGGTACCGGTGGCGATGATGTCGCCGGGGTTCAGGCGGACGATCGTGGAGACGTACTCGACCAGGTCGACCGGGTCGAAGAGCAGGTCGCCGGTGGTGTCGGACTGCATGACCTCGCCGTCGACGGTGAGCTTGACGTCCAGGGCGGGGCGGACGCCGCCCGGCAGTTCGTCGGGGGTGACCAGGTAGGGGCCGACCGGGGTGGTGGAGTCCCACATCTTGCCCTGGAGCCACTCGCGGGTGCGGAACTGCCAGTCCCGGCAGGTGATGTCGTTCAGCACGGTGAAGCCCGCGATCGCCCGCTCGGCCTCCTCGCCCCGGGCGCGGCGCACCCGCTCGCCGACGACCACCGCCAGCTCGACCTCCCAGTCGAACGCGTCGGTCTCGTCCGGCCGGACGATGTCGTCGCCGGCGCCGATGAGCGAGTCGGCGAACTTGGCGAAGAGGGTCGGGTGTTCGGGCAGGTCCCGGCCCATCTCCTGAATGTGATTGCGGTAGTTGAGGCCGACGCACACCACCTTCGACGGGGCGGGCACCACGGGGGCGAAGTCCGCTCCGTCCACGGGGTACGTCGTCGCGCCGTCGGCGGTGACCGCGGCGGCGCGCGCGGCCCAGTCGTCCTGCTCCAGCAGGGTGCCCAGGTCGGGGACGCCGAGGTCGACCAGGACGTCGCCGTCGAGCCGGACGGCCCGGGTGGTGCCGCCGGTGCGGAGGGTGGCGAGCTTCATCGGGTGGTTCCTTCCACGTGCGTACGGTCCAGCCGGAGGGCCTCGAAGATCGGCGCGTCGCTGAACCGGAACAGGTCCAGGGCTCCGGAGTCGGAGTCGGTGGAGCCCGCCTCGGAACGGACCGAGAGCGGCTGCCAGGAGGGGACGGCGAACAGGTCGCCGCGGGTGACCGACCAGGTGCGGTCGCCGACGGTGACGGTGCCGGAACCGTCGAAGACCTGGTAGACCGACGAGCCGGTCTCGCGCACCGGCGCGGTCTCGGCGCCGCGCGCGATCCGGTGCATCTCGGCCCGGATGGTGGGCAGTACGTCGGCGCCGGTGGCCGGGTTCGTGAACCGGACGGCGGCGTGGCCGGCTTCGACGGTTCCGCCGAAGCCCTCGGCGTCCAGCGCGAGCTGGTCGTTCAGGGCGCGGTCGGTGTGCTCCCAGCGGTACGCCAACAGGGGCGATCCGGGGGCGGGTTCACCGGCCGAGACCGGGCGCAGGCCGGGGTGGCCCCACAGGCGCTCGGCGCGCGAGCGGTCGGGGGTGATCCGCTCGGCGTCGCTGATCTCGTCGCGGCCGAACTCGAAGAACTGGGTCTCGGTGGCGTACTGGAACGGGATGTCCAGCCCGTCGATCCAAGCCATGGGCTCGGCGGTGGCGTTGTGGTGGGCGTGCCAGTTCCAGCCCGCCTGCGGGAGGAAGTCGCCGCGCCGCATGGCCACCGGGTCGCGTCCGACGACCGTCCACACGCCCTCACCCTCGACCACGAAACGGAAGGCGTGCTGCGTGTGCCGGTGCTCCGGAGCGTCCTCGCCCGGCATGAGGTACTGGATGGCCGCCCACAGCGTAGGCGTGGCGAACGGCCTGCCGCCGAGGGAGGGGTTGGCCAGCGCGATGGCCCGGCGCTCACCGCCGCGGCCGACGGGGACCAGGTCGCCGGCCCGGGCCGCCAGTTCCCGCAGCCGGTCCCAGCGCCACAGGTGCGGCACGGCACGCGAGCGCGGGTGGGTCGGCATCAGGTCGCCGATCTCGGTCCAGAGGGGGACGAGCAGTTCCTGCTCGAAGCCCCGGTACAGCTCTTCGAGCGCCGGGGTGACCTCGGGTTGCCCCTCCGCGGCGACGGCCTGGAGCCGGACCGGGGAACCCGTGTCGATGTCTTGGGCTAGGGAGGACTGAGTCACAGACCACAGCGTGCGCCGTGTCTTCCTGGAGAACATGCGAATTCTGGTCAGCAGAATCTCAGCGGAATCCGCCGCCCGTCGACCTCGACCTTACGACTACGACGCTCGCCTTAGATCACGAACGAAGTATTGACGGCGCGTAAAGCGAATGTCATCCTCCACGGCATCACAGCGGACTCGCGTCGTGCCCCCTCTCCCCCACCGCGTACGCAGAGCCGAGCCCTTCCACGCTTCACGCTTCACGCTGCCGAGGCTCCCGCTTCCGGGACCCCTCTCTTTCCCAGCCAGGGAGAACAACCATGACGCTCGACAACGGGACGACGACGTCCCAGGGCCCGACCGCGGGGGCCGCCCGGACACCGGGCTACGCGGGGACACTGGCTGCCGCCTGCTGCGCGGTCTTCGTGGCCCAGGTCGCGAACGCGCTGCCGGCCTCGCTCAACGGGCTCTTCCAGGAGGACCTGCACACGCACGGATCCCAACTCACATGGATCACCGCCGCGTTCATGATCGCCGTGGTCTGCTTCGAGTTCACCTTCGGTGTTCTCGGCGACCTCTTCGGACGGCGCAGGCTGGTCGCGGCCGGGACGGCCCTGGTCGCCGCGGGCAGCGCCGTGGCCGCGGTCGCGCCCACCGTCCAGGTGCTGTGGATCGGCGCCGCCCTGAACGGACTGGGCGCCGGCGCCATGTTCCCCGGCTCGCTCACCGCGATCAGCGCCGTCACGCGCACCATGCGGCAACGGGCACACGCGGTGGCGGTGTGGAGCGGCTTCCTGTCCGCGGGCGCCGCCGTCTCGCCCCTGCTCGGGGGCATGTTCGCCAAGATCGGGTCGTGGCGGGGTTCCTTCTGGGTGCTCGTCGGACTCGCGCTGGTCAGCATGGTGCTCACCCTGGTGCTGGCCACGGAGTCGAAGGCGCCCGAGGGCCGCAGGCTCGACGTGCCCGGTCAGATCACGTTCGCCGTCGGTCTCATCCTGGTGCTCTACGGCGCCGTCGAGGGGCCCGAGTCGGGCTGGACCACCCTTCCCGTCATCCTCGCCTTCCTGCTCGGCACCTGTGTCCTCGCCGGGTTCGTCGTCGTGGAGCTGGGAGCCGAGTCCCCGATCTTCGACCTGACCCTGTTCCGCAACCGGGCCTTCACCGTGTCGTCCGTCGTCGCGGTCATCGGCATGATGGCCTTCCTCGGCGCCTGCTTCGCGACGAGCATGTGGCTGGGTCCCGTGCAGCACCAGGACCCGATCCGCGTCGCGGTCCCCTTCCTGCTCCTCCAGGGACCCGCCTTCGTGCTGATCCCGATCGTCTCGCGCCTCCTTCACCGGGTCGCCGCGACCTGGCTGCTGACCTCAGGATTCGCCCTGATGGCGATCGGCTGCCTGCTGTGCGCGCGACTGGACGTCACCGACCCGGGGCTCGGCGCGTTCGTCGCCCCCGCCCTGCTGATCGGCGTCGGTTTCGCCCTGACCGTCAGCTCGGTGACGGCCGTGGCGCTGAACAGCGTGCCCCCGAAGCTGGCGGGCATGGCGAGCGCCACCACCAACATGCTGCGCGACCTCGGTTTCGTGCTCGGCCCCGTCGTCGTCGGCGCGGTCGCCCTCAGCAACGCGGGCTCGGCGTTCACGAAGAACCTCCCCGGCGCGGGCCTGCCGGCCGGTCAGGCGGCAGCGGCACGTGAGATCGCCCAGGCCGCAGGGCCCATCGCGGTGAACAGCCTGCCGCCCGGCGCCCCCGGATCCGCTGCCCACGCCCTCGCCCTGGACGCCCTGGGCAGCGGCTTCGGCACCGCCTACCTGGTGTGCGGCGCGGCGGCAGCGGTCGCCGCGGCGCTGACCGCCTTCGGCATGATCGGGGTCCACGCCCCCCGTTCCGCCGGCAACGACGAGCACGAGGGGGCCGCGCCCCTGCCGCCCGGACGCGACGGCATGCCCGAAACGGCTCCCACGCGGTAGGCGACCCCGCCACCGGGTGGCGCGTCGGGGCACCGGTCGTGGTGAGCGGGGACGGGTCAGCTCGCGGTCAGCAGCGGACGGACGACGTAGCCGGCGGAGTCGACGCCGGAGCGGCCGCCTTCGACCAGCGCGGCCACGGCGATACGGGAGTTGTACGCGGTCAGCCAGCCGTTGGTGCCGTCGCCTTCCTCGGCGGTGCCCGTCTTGGCGCCGACGCCCGCCAGCCCGCCCAAGCGCGGCGCCGCGGTACCGCTGGTGGCCACGCTGCGCATCATGGATTGCAGGTATCCGGCCGTACGGGCCGAGATGGGCCGCGGCGCGGTGTCCTGCTGCTGGTCCGGCAGGATGATCGGCTGCTTGAAGCCGACGTTGCGCACGGTGGCCGCCACGGACGCCATGAAGAGCGGCGTGGCCGCGACCTTGCCCTGGCCGATGAACTGGGCGGCCTGGTCGCCGCCCTGAACGTCCGCCGGAATGCTCGGATCGCTGGTGGCGACCCCGCCGCCGATCGACCAGCTGCCCATGCCGAACACGTTCACCGCCTCGTCGTGCAGGGCGGAGGCGTCCCCGTCGTGCACCAGGTGGCGGAAGCCGTCCTTGATGAAGGAGGTGTTGCACGACACGGTGAACGCCTGGGCGATCGTGGCGGCGGCGTTGGCCCTCACCCCCGAGTCGTTGTGGAAGGACTGGCTGTTGGCGACCAGCGAGTCCGTGCACGGGGCAGGACTGCTCGGGGTGAGGCCCACCTGGTCGAACAGGGCGGCAGAGGTGATGATCTTCATGGTGGAGCCCGGTGACTTGATGCCGTTGATGGCGATGTCACCGTCCGCGCCCGTGTGGGCGATCGCGAGGATGTGGCCGCTCCTCCAGTCGAGCGCCACCGCGCCCGCCGCCTTCTCGCCCAGGTGGCCGTCCTTCACGGCGCCCTCGGCCACGGCCTGGAGGTGCGCGTCGATGGTCGTCCTGATCACCGGGGCCTTCCCCTTGGTGAAGACCTGCACCGTCTCGACGAGCGCACCACGGGCGTCGACCACGGCCACACCGGTGCCGGGGCTGCCGCCGGTGGGCGTGGCGTTCTCGCGGATGGTCGCCGTGATGTCCTCGAGCGAGGGGAACGTGGCCAGGTCCGTCTTCCCGTCGCGGGCGACGACCCTGGCGGTGCCGGCGCCGGCGGGAAGCGCACCCGCGGTCAGCGACTGCTCCTCACCCAGTCCGGGGTAGAGCACCGAGTTGTTCCAGTGCACGGCCGACTGGCCGCCCGTACTCCGCACCACCGCCACAGCGCTCGGGTAGGTCCAGGTTCCGCCCGCCACCCGGGCCGTGACGAGGAAGGTGACCTTGATCGCGCCCGGCGTCACCGTCGACCGGCCCACCGCGACGACCTGACTGAAGGTCACCTTCTTCAGGTCCAGTTCGTCGGTGTACCGCTGCAATGCCCGCCCGGCCGTGTCCGGCGCGTCGGTGTCGCTCGCCGCGCCGTCGAGGTGCTGTTTGGACCAGCTGTCCAGGAACGCCCGGGTCAGCTGCACGGCGTTGGCCTCCGACGGCGGTGAGCTCGACACGGCTGCCTCGTCGACGGAGTGCCCGGCCTCGGCCCGACCGCCGCCCGCAACTCCGGAGGTCAGCCCCTGCACGATGTTGTACGCGCCGATTCCCCCGGTCACGAGCAGCGCCGTGCAGGTACCGGCGATGCCGATCTTCACAGCTCTGTTCATGCGACGGATCGTATGTTTGCCGCACGCGGTGCAGGCAGCGTCTTTCGATGGATCGTTATCGGACCGTCAAGTTGCCCCTTGCCGACGTCAGCGGCCGGAGCTCCGCCTGTGCGAGGACCCACACGGCGGAGCGCTCACTGGTACAGGCGAGTGACACGGCACAAGGACGCGTGACGCCCTCCTGCGCGGTCTCCCACCGCGTCGCTCGCACCCCATACAGTCGAGGCGTCCTTGCTGGGGAGTTCCGGCAGGCCCGCACGGCTCTCAGGCGCCCGGATTGGCCACCCCAAAGGCGACGGCGGCGGTCCACATCTTCTGCCCCCACGGATGAAGGAAGGCGCACTTGTGTCCGAGCGACCGATGGTGGTTTTCGACGTCAACGAGACCCTGCTCGATCTGGACGTGCTCCACCCCACCTTCCACAGGATCTTCAACGACCCCGCCGCGATGCGCCTGTGGTTCGCCAATCTGATCACCTACTCCGAGGCGCTCACGCTCAGCGGAGTGTACGTTCCGTTCACCGACATCGGTGGCGCCGTGCTCCGGATGCTCGCCGCCACTCGCGGCATCACGATCAGCGGCGCCGACAGTGCCGAGCTGACAGACCGGTTCGCCACCATGCCGGCCCATCCCGAAGTCCCAGCGGCCCTGCGCCGACTCCACGACCACGGCTTCCGGCTGTTCACGCTCACCGACAACACGCTGGAGATCTCCGAGCGGCAACTGGAAGGGGCAGGCCTGATCGACCTGTTCGAACGCCGCTTCAGCGTCGACGCGACCGTGCGACGCCACAAGCCGGCCCCGGAGGCCTACCATTCGGTAGCCGGCGCGCTCGAAGTCGAGCCCGGCGACATCTGCCTGATCGCGTGCCACGTCTGGGACACGATCGGCGCCGCGGCGGCCGGCTGGCAGGCCGCGCTCGTCCTGCGGGAGGGCAACGCGCCCCTCGACGTCGGCCCGCAGCCCCACTACGTCGGGCTGGACCTTGACGCGATCGCCGACCAGCTGATCGACCGGTACGGCGCGCGCGGCCCGGACCGAGGGTGACCGCCCTGGGCGTTGACTTCCGCCGTTCGAGGACGGCCGGCCGCCTCACGCTGCGGCGTGCGCCGGGGTTCCACCACGCAGCGCGCCGGGCAGGGCGGGCACGCATCGGGAAGTGCTCGGACGGTGAGGACCGTTGAGGATCCGGCTGCTGGTGGGGGGACGGCTGTTCGTGCTGGCCGCCGGGCTGCTCACCGCGACCGGCCTCATCGGTCATCTGATCGGGCTGATGATGCTCACCACGACGGTCGGTCCCACCGCGTACCTTCTGCTGGCCCACCCGGACACCGAGGCCGCCCAGGTGCGCAGCGCCGTGCTGGGCCACGCCGCGGCGACCGCCGGCGGACTGGCCTGCCTCGCAGCCTTCGGACTGTGGAGGCGCCCCTCGATCATCGAGCGGCACATCGACACACCGGCGCAGATCGGCGCCCAGGCTCTGGGGGTTGGCCTGACGCTGCTCGCCCTGGTCGTGCTGGACGCCCACCACCCACCGGCCGCCGCGACCGCGCTGATGATCACGTCCGGCATCGCCCGACCCGGCCTGCCGCTGTTCGGCATGCTCACCGGCCTCGCCGTCGTGATCACGACGGCGGTCGCACTGGCCAAGATCCCGTGGCTCCGCGTGCCCACCCGCCGGACCTTCCACGACTGAGGCCGTGGTGGATGTGGCGTCGCCGGCGGCGCGGGAGCAGGCCCTCAGACTGCTGTGCGGCGATCCTCCGGCCAGACTTCCGGGGGCCTGCGCCGCATGGGCGGGTACAGCATCACCGCCGCGCACACCACGGGTATGGCGGAAGGCACCCACCACCACGGGATGCCCAGCCACATGGCCGGCATCCCCACCGCGAAGGAGGCGACGAAGATCGTCACCAGGATCCGCCAGCCGTACCACTCCCAGGTGAAGGGCCCGCAGGAACGAGGCCTGACAAGGCGTACCGCGCCGAACACCAGCATCTGAGCCGCGAGGAGCCCGACGAGCGTGCCCAGGGCGGCGTACATCTGGAGCTCGTCCCGGGGCACATCCACGGTGTTCTGCTCGACGCCGTCCTTGCCGAGCCCCACGATGGTGCGGCGCCAGAGGGTGGCGGTGACCTGGTCGCCCGGCTTCAGCCGCTCGAAAAGCGGCCGCTCGTGGTTGAAGTCCACGGCCCCCTGCCAGGAGCCCTCGTCCTTCAGCGTCACCTTGTACCAGTGGGATCTCGTGCCGGTCACCTCCGTCTTCACGACGGTGATCTGCCAGGTACTCAGGCAGTTCTTCCGCACCTGTGCCGTCGCTCGAGCGGGGCAGGGCTCGGCTGCGCGGTAGCCACGGAGTTGCTCCCCGCTGGAGGGCAGCCATGCGGTGAACGCGAGACAGCTGAGCACCGCCGGTATCGCAGCCAGCAGGATCAGCAGCACGCCGGTGAACCGCGTCCGGCCCGGCGACTTCCGGCTCGCACTGTCCCTGTTCGGCTGTCTGCCCGCGCTGTGAGCCATCGTCCGCGCTGTCATCGACTCCCCCGTGCTCGATCGGCCGGAGTCAGCGTACGACGACCCCACAACCGGCCATCCGGCTCCGATCGTGATCGAGAAGACAGGAGCTACGAGTGATGCCGTACGTCATCCCGGTACTCTTGGGCCTGTTGCTGTACAGAGGGAGGCAGTTCGCCGACCGCGAGGTCGGCCAGCGTCACGCGTTCCAGAACCTGGCGCAGGCTCACGCGCACCGCGCGCCACACGTCCGGCAGAGCGGCGGCCGCGCCTGGATAACTGAGGTCGCTGAGTTTGAGATCCCGGAAGCTGGCAAGTGAACCGTCAATGGCGCGGATGACGTCGGCGATGGAGATCTCCGCCGGCGGCCTGGCAAGCCGGTATCCCCCGTCGGGGCCGCGGTTGCTGAGTACCAGCCGATGCTGTCGCAGCTCGCGCAGGATCGACAACAGGAAACGCGCCGGTATGTCCTGGGAAGCGGACAGTTGCTCAGCCTTCTGCGGTGACTGTGGACTGCGCGCGAGTTCGGCCATCGCACGTATCGCATAGTCCGTCCGAGCCGTGATCCGCATACGCACCAGCTTCCCTGGGGTGGTCGGAGCCCTGACAGGTGGCTTTAGGCCAACCTCTCTTTGGCTGTGGTCAATTGACGATGTGTTGAGGATCATCGTGTCTGGCCCCGCCACATAACCAATCGATTTGGTGGAGAATCCTTGTGAAGGCGCAGATGCTCGGCACACGCGCTCGTGATCCTCACCAGCTGGTGGTGGTGGGCGCCGGAGCCTCCGGGACCATGGTCGTCGTACAGGTCGCCGACGAGGCCCTCCGGCGGCGCGAGCCGGTGGAGCTCACGGTGGTCGATCCAAGCCCGCGGACCGGAGCCGGCGTGGCCTTTGCGACGGACGACGCGCGGCATCTTCTGAACGTGCCCGCAGGCGGCATGAGCTGCCTGCCACATCAGCCGGACCACTTCGTCGACTGGCTCGTCCGGCACCGCGACCCCACCGCGACCGCCCGCTCCTTCGTCCCTCGAGGCCACTACCACGACTATCTCGCCGCCACTTCGGCCGCCTTCGTGGAGCGGGCGGCCGGCCTGATGACCTACCGGCGGTTACACGCACGTGCGACAGCATGCGCCTGGCATGGCGACCGCGCCGAGGTGACCCTGGCCGACACCTCCCGCCTCGCCGCCGACAGTGTGGTGCTCGCGACCGGCCCACTGGCCGGCTCGGCCCGGTGGGCACCGCCAGAACTCCGTGAATCGAGCCGGTTCCTGAGCGATCCCTGGAGTCCCGGGGCACTGGCGGGGCCCCTCGCGGACCGCGAGGACGTGCTGTTGGTCGGCAGCGGCCTTACCGCCGTGGACGTCGCTCTGACCCTCGACCGTCCCGGTCGCACCATCCATGTCCTGTCCCGCCACGGTCTCCTGCCCCACGCCCATGCCATCGCGTCGCTGCCACCGGTGCAACCGGCCGAGCCCCTGGACGGGTTGCCGTTGCCTCGACTGCGAGCGGCCGTCGCGCGGCACATCCGGCGGGTGGCCCGCGCACAGGGCGACTGGCGGCCGGCCGTCGACGGCCTGCGGCCGCTGACCGCCCGCTTGTGGGGCTCCCTGGCAGAGGAGGAACGAGCGGAGTTCCTGCAGACCGACCGGCATCGGTGGAACGTGCTCCGGCACCGGATGGCACCAGAGACGGCAGAGACGGTCACCCGGCTCCGAACTGCCCGGCGACTGCGTCTGCACAGGGGCGAGGCCACCGCAACCCGGGTGGAGCCGGACGCACTGACCGTCACGGTGACGGGTTCGGCACCCCTACGAGTCGGCTGGGTGGTGGACTGTTCCGGTCCTGCTCTGCGTCCGGTCGACTCCCGTGATCCCTTCTTGGCCTGCCTGTTGTCCTCGGGGCTGGCCGTTCCGGGGCCGCTGGGCATCGGGCTCGCCGGCACCGCCGGGGGACGGCTCCGGTCCCGCGACGGGCAGATCCGCTCCTTGTGGACTCTCGGAGCCCATCGGCGTGGCGAGATGTGGGAGACGACCGCTGTCCCCGAGATCCGGGAGCAGGCTGCGGGCCTCGCCCGGTCGATCCTCGGCGTCCCGGTGTTTCACACCACCGGGGATCCCGCACGGGCGGCCGGGCGGACCGAGGACGGCCCACCCGGCCCCGAGGAGGTGCCGACCGCCGTCTCGTCCCCTCCCTCGGTCCAAGCCCGCCACCTCTCGGGCTTCACGGTGTGGCTGACCGGACTGCCCAGCGCGGGAAAGAGCAGCGTCGCCCAGGAGCTGGCCGCCCGGTTGCAGGCAGAGGGACGCCGGGTGGAGGTTCTCGACGGAGACGAGATGCGCTCCTTTCTCTCGGCAGGGCTCGGTTTCTCACGCGAGGACCGCGACACCAACGTGCGGCGGATCGGCATGGTCGCCGAGGTACTCGCTCGTAACGGTGTCATCGTGCTGGTGCCGGTCATCGCGCCCTACCGGGCCGGCCGGGAGACGGTCCGGGGGCGCCATGAGCTCGCGCGCATTCCGTACCTGGAGATCCATGTCGCGGCGCCTGTGGAGGTGTGCGCCACGCGGGACGTCAAGGGGCTGTATGCCAGGCAGGCGGCCGGCGTGATCCGGAACCTGACCGGCGTGGACGACCCGTACGAGGCACCCGAGCGACCAGATCTGCGCCTGTACACGCATCGCGAGTCGGTTCCGGAGTCGGCGGATGCCGTTCACGCGATGCTCGCGGAACGGGAGCTGATATGACCGCACGCGTGCCGACCAGCCCGCCGCTGCTGCCCGACGGCGCATACCTGCTGTCGCACCTGGACGCGCTGGAGTCCGAGGCGGTGCACATCTTTCGTGAGGTGGCGGGTGAGTTCGAGAGCCCGGTGATTCTGTTCTCCGGTGGCAAGGATTCGATCGTCATGCTGCACCTGGCGCTGAAGGCGTTCGCCCCGGCGGCGATGCCGTTCTCGCTGCTGCATGTGGACACCGGGCACAACTTCCCCGAGGTGCTGGCGTACCGCGACCGTACGGTGGCCAGGCACGGACTGCGCCTGCACGTGGCGTCCGTGCAGGACTACATCGACCGCGGCGCGCTCAGGGAGCGTCCCGACGGCACCCGTAATCCGCTGCAGACCCTGCCGCTGACGGAGAAGATCCAGAACGAGAAGTTCGACGCCGTCTTCGGCGGCGGACGCAGGGACGAGGAAAAGGCGCGCGCCAAGGAGCGGGTGTTCTCGCTGCGCGACGAGTTCTCCCAGTGGGACCCGCGCCGGCAGCGGCCCGAGCTGTGGAACCTGTACAACGGCCGGCACGTCCCCGGTGAGCACGTACGGGTGTTCCCGCTGGCGAACTGGACCGAGCTCGACGTGTGGCAGTACATCGATCGTGAGGGCGTCGAGCTGCCGGAGATCTACTTCGCGCACGAACGCGAGGTGTTCGAGCGCAACGGCATGTGGCTGACGGCCGGTGAGTGGGGCGGCCCGAAGGACGGCGAGCGCGTCGAGAAGCGGATCGTGCGCTACCGGACGGTCGGTGACATGTCCTGCACCGGCGCCGTGGACTCCGACGCGACCACGCAGGACGCCGTGATCGCCGAGATCACCGCGTCCCGGCTCACCGAGCGGGGCGCGACCCGTGCCGACGACAGGCTGTCCGAGGCCGCGATGGAAGACCGCAAGCGCGAGGGGTACTTCTGAGGATGAGCACGACCACGACCGATACGCTCGCGGCCACCACGCTGCTACGGTTCGCCACCGCCGGGTCCGTCGACGACGGCAAGTCCACGCTCGTGGGGCGGCTGCTGCACGACTCCAAGTCGGTCCTCGCCGACCAGTTGGAGGCCGTGGAGCGGGCGTCCGCACGCCGTGGCCAGGACGGACCCGACCTGGCGCTGCTGACGGACGGTCTGCGCGCGGAGCGGGAGCAGGGCATCACCATCGACGTGGCCTACCGCTACTTCGCCACGCCCAGGCGCCGGTTCATCCTGGCCGACACGCCGGGCCACGTGCAGTACACGCGGAACATGGTCACCGGTGCCTCCACGGCCGAGCTGGCCGTGATCCTGGTCGACGCCCGCAACGGCGTGGTCGAGCAAACCCGGCGGCACGCGGCGATAGCGGCCCTGCTACGCGTCCCGCACGTCGTCCTGGCGGTCAACAAGATGGACCTTGTCGGGTACGAGGAGTCCGTGTTCGCCTCGATCGCCGAGGAGTTCACGGCGTACGCGAGCGAACTGGGAGTCCCCGAGGTCACCGCGATCCCGATCTCGGCACTGGCCGGTGACAACGTGGTGGAACCGTCCGTGACCATGGACTGGTACGGCGGCCCGACCGTCCTGGAGCATCTGGAGACCGTGCCGGTCAGCCACGATCTGGCGCACTCCCACGCCCGGCTGCCCGTGCAGCACGTGATCCGCCCACAGACCGCCGAGCATCCGGACTACCGGGGGTATGCGGGCCAGATCGCGTCCGGTGTGTTCCGGGTCGGGGAGCAGGTCACGGTCCTGCCGTCCGGCCGCACGACGAGGATCTGCGGCATCGACCTGCTGGGCCGACCCGTCGACGTGGCTTGGACCCCGCAGTCGGTGACCCTTCTGCTGGAGGACGATGTCGACGTCTCCCGCGGCGACCTGATCGCGCCGACGAAGGCCGCGCCTGCTCTCAGTAAGGACATCGAGGCGACCGTGTGCCATGTGCACGAGCGGCCGCTGCGCGTCGGCGACCGGGTGCTGCTGAAGCACACGACCCGCACGGTCCGCGCCCTGGTCAGGCACATACCGCAGCGGATGAACGTCGACACACTCGAACGGCACGGTGGCACGGAGGAGTTGAGCACGAACGACATCGGCCGGGTTGTGTTGCGCACCGCCGAACCGCTGGCGCTCGACTCCTACGCGGACAACCGGCGCACCGGCTCCTTCATCCTGATCGACCCCAGCGACGGCAGCACGCTCACCGCGGGCATGGCCGTTCGCGTTGCGGCGTCCGACTGACCTGTGCGTCCAGCGCCGGGGCGCTACCCCGACCCTCAGGAGGGCCTCAGGTCCCGTCCGGGCGGCACAGCCAGCCGTTGACCGCGAAGCGGCTGTCCGCGTGGTCCCCGCCGGGGCAGCTGACGGGCATCACCTCGTGCAGCGACGACGGGAGGAAGAAGACGATGCTGTTGTGGTCCGGCCCGTAGTCGCGATACGTGCAGTCCTCTCGGCGTAGACCCGAGTGGTGGGCGTCGAGCGGCACGGTCGCGTCGTACACCCGCAGCGCCCCGCCGGTGAACGGGACCGGCGTCCGGTGCAGGTAGTACACGAAGGTCAGTACGCGCCGGGCGGCCAGGACACCCGTCGCGGCGTCCTGGGAGCTGACGTCCTGGTGGGCGCGGTAGAAGTCGCCGTCGTTGTGCACGTTCAGCGTGTAGGACGGCTCCGTGCCGGCGCAGGAGACCCCGAGAACCCTCTCCACCTGGCCGCGCACCGCCTCGATGGCTGCCAGCAACTCCGGTGCCGGAAAGCCGCGGTGGGTCAGGGAGCGGCGAGTGCGGGTGTCCAGCTGGTTTCCGCGTACACGTGCGGGCAGCAGGTCGTCCCGGGTGGTCGAGGTGGCCCGTTCCAGGAGCTGTCCGGCCATCGCCGCGGGCAGGAAGTCGGTGATGCGGCAGACCTTCGTCGAGGCCTGCCATATCGCGTGCACGCTCAACGGCGCGTCCGGCGCCGTTTTCGTGTCCACCGCCTCGGTCATCGCATTCCTCCGCACTTTTCGCGTCCGGTCGCTCCGCACCGGAAGTACGCAATCGAGACACCGACGCTATTCACCGCCGAGGCGGCACGTCAATTGCCTTTGCCAAGGGAGTGCGCGGTCCGTATGCGGTTCGTATCCGGCGGCGAATGGCGAGCCCTGCCGGTGTTTCGGGGCAGGCATCGGGCATGTGCGTGCGGGGTTCGTATGTGCCGCGTACGAACGGCGGCAAGACTCGACACTATGCTTCCGTCGAACGGTGCGCGAATCCCGGACTTCACCTTGGTCAACCCATTCCTCGAACGTCTTGGTCTCGGCGAACTGTCGCCGGACCGGGTGGCCGGCCATCCAGGCCGGCACAAGAAGTGCTCGGGCTTCACGACGCTGGGACGTGGGATCTTCGTCAAGCAGCTGAACTCCTCACTGGGCTGCCCGGCTCCAGGCATCAGGCGGGTCAGGTCCTTCGAGGCGCTGGAGGTGCCCGGACTGTCCACGCCCGCTCTGCTGGGCGCCGACGACGACCGCAACCTCCTTGTGTTCGAGTTGGTCGAGGGAGCCGAACCGGCCGACGAACTGGCGCGTGAAGGCCGGCTCGACCCCGCGCTGGCCCGGGTACTGGGTGAGACGATCGGCGCGCTGCACGCGCTGCCGCCGTCCTGCCACGACTCCATCGACGCCTCCGCCTCCCCGTACCCGCCGCTGGAACCGCTGGAGGGCCTGTCGCTCAGGCAGTACCAGGCGGCGAGCGCGGCCGTGCTCCAGGGGTGGCGGCTGCTTCAGCAGGACGAGGAGGTCAAGGGCGCCCTGCGGACGCTGCGCCGCGCGGAGGACGAGGCGCGGAAGGTGCCGACGCACGGTGACTTCAGGCTCGACCAGGTCCTCGTCACCGGCGGGCGGGCGCAGATCATCGACTGGGAGGAGTTCCGGCTCGCCGACCCGGCCCGCGACGTGGGCATGTTCGTCGGGGAGTGGCTCTACCTGGCGGCCGACCGGGCGGCCCGGGTGCTGTACACGGGACACGCGGCCCAGTCGAAGGCGGTGATCGACGCCAGCCGCGAGGAGGTCATGGCGCAGGCGGCCGTGGAACTGCGGGCGATCCAGCCCATGGTGACGCAGTTCTGGGACGGCTACCGATCGGTGCGCGCGGCCGACGACCCCGGTTTCCCGCTGCGGGTCGCGGCATTCGCGGGATGGCACCTTTACGACCGGATGTTCAGTGTGGTGGCCAAACTGGCGGTGCTGAGCATGACGCAGTACGTGGCGAATGGAATCGGGCGCCAGGCATTGCTGATGCCGGCCCAGATCACCGGACTTCTGGGAATGGGTGAGTTCGATGTCGCAAGCAGGTGACGTGCTGCTGCCGGAGCTGGAAAGCGCCTTGGAAAAGGTCGAGTTGGAGCCTGACGGAATGGCCGCGCACATCGACGGCCACACTCTTGAGGGGAACAGCACGCGGCATCTCTCCGTGGTGCTGAGGTGGGGTCTTTACGAGTTCCTGCACGCCGGACGGGCCCCCGACACGTACAAGACGAAAGGCGTCGCCCGCGACGGCGACCTGGAGGCCGAACTGACCCGGGTGATGCCGCACCGGGACACGGTGACGAGCGCACGGGTGGACGGGCGCCGGGACGGTGAACTGCTGGCCTCCATCGACGGCACGCGGGTGTGGGTGCCGCAGGAGAGGCTTGTGGCCGAGGCACCGGAGCACGGCGAAGGCGTGGTGCACCTGTCGATGCCCGCCGCGCGCCCCGCCCTGTCGCCGGGCTTCTTCCTCGCCGACGGCAGCCGCGGGCGCTCCGTGCGCAAGCCGATCCTGCGGGTGTACGTGCATCTGCGTGACATCGAGGCGGTGCCGGCGGCCTGGGCGGCGGTGCTGCACCGCCTGGAGGACAGGGGCGTCACCTACCGCGCCAAGGTGTCCTCCTCCCCGCTGCTGCTGCCGCGCCGTGACGCTCTGGTGGTCTTCCTGGGACCCGACGGCTGGGACGCGGCCCTGGACGTCGCGGACGCGGTGGACGGCCTGCCCGGCATCGGCGACGAGGTGTCGGTCTTCGCCCGGCGACTGGCGCCGGGGGTCTCGACGGCCTGGCATCCCTTCGCCCGCCGGACCCGCGGCCCCTCTGGTCTCAGCTTCGGACAGCACCGGGCCACCGCCGTGGCGCAGGGGCTCGTGGACCACGTCCTCGGAACCCGCACGGGCACCCGCAGCGAGGCGGTCGCACAGGCGCTGCGGGAAGCCGGAATCGATCCGCTGGCGCCGTTTCGCAGCGAGGACTCCCCGCAACTCGACTTCGCCCCGACCGGGCCCGAACCCGCACGGCGATGACGGCACAGGCACTGACGGAGAGGAGGGGCGTGGACGGGTTCTCGGCGGAGCTGGCAGCAGACCTGCGTGCGCTCGTGTCCCCGTACGGTGTCGTCTCGGAGGTGCTGCCGGGGGCGCCCGTCACGGGACTCGGCGCACTGGCCCTGGCCTCCGCGAAGGTCGGCGCCGCACCCGGAGTGGACCGGCCCGCGGAGTTCCGCGGCAGCGGACGCAGCATGGCGGACCCGGCCACGGCGGAGCTGATCGCCGTCGCGGAGGCGGCCGAGCGCTACGCGGGCGCCGACTTCCGCGTCACCGCGGAGATCTGGGCGACGCAGGCCGAACTCGACGGCCCGGTACTGGACACGACGGCCCTGCCGCGCTGCTCGGAACGCGAGTACGCGAGCGGCCGCTGCCCGGTCGTCCCGTACCGGGACGACGAACGCGTCCGGTGGGTGCGGGGCGTCGACATGGCCACGCACGACACGGTGTGGGTCCCGGCCGTCATGGCGCGCCACGGCATGCGAAAGCTCGCCCCGGCGGAGCGCTTCTGGAACCGCATCTCCACCGGCTACGCGGTGCACTCCGACCCGGCCGAGGCCATGCTGCGCGGTCTGTGCGAGGTGTGCGAGCGGGACGCGGCAGCGCTCACCTGGCTGCAGATGCTGCCACTGCCGCGTATCGAGTTCGGCCCGCCCACACCGGTGCTCGACGCACTGCTCGGCCACTGCGAACGGCACTTCGTCGACACGTACTTCTACGATGCGACCACCGACACGGGGGTGCCCACCGTCTACTGCGTACAGGTCGCCGAACACGACGACGCCTGCCGCAGATCGGTGAGCTGCGCCGCCGGCCGTGACCTGACCGAGGCGGCGGAGAAGGCCCTGCTCGAATCCGTACCGGCGCGTGCCCTGTTCCACCGCGCCGACCCGGACAGCTACGCCCTGGTCATGGCCGGTGCGCAGTTCATGGGCGGGCCGGAGCGGCAGCACGCCTTCGACTTCCTGCTCGGGCAGCACCGTACGTGCCGGGCCGAGGACCGCCCGGCACTGCCGCACGACGCGGCCGACGCCCTGGCCGAGGTGCTCACCCGGCTCTCGGAACAGGGCATGCAGGTGGTCGCCGTCGACCGGACCACACGCGAGCTGGCCGCGGCCGGACTGACGGCCGTGTGCGTCGTCGTCCCGGCGCTGCAACCACTGACCTTCCACCGGTCCGGGCAGTACCGGGCCCATCCGCGCCTGTACGCCGCGCCCACCGCGATGGGCTGTCCCAGCCGACCGGAGGAGGAGCTGAACCCATGGCCCCAACCCTTCCTGTGATCGCCACCGGTGGCTTCGGTGAGCAGGTCGGCCGGGTCCTGTCCGGGCTGCGCCCCGGAACGGAACTGCTCGAGGTCACCCAACTGCGGTGCGCCATCGAGAAGTTCAGCGGCCCTGTGGTACTGGCCGCGTGGCGCCCCGAGCCCGCCCTCTTCCGCAGACTGGACTCGATGGCTCACGAGGCCGGACGCAGCTGGCTGCCGGTCGTACTGGAGACGGCGGTCGTCCGGGTCGGCCCCCTGGTCCGTCCCGCCCAGGCGCCCTGTTTCCGCTGCTACGAGCGTCGTCGTAGCCAGCACGACCTCCAGGCCCCCATCACCGCGCTGCTGAAGCACCGCTACGACCGGGACCCGTCCTTGGGCCCCGGCGGCTTTCTGCCCCACCACGCCAGGGCGGCCGCGGCCGTCGCGGCGGCCTACGCGGACGGCGCTCCCGGAACCGGCCCCGGGCTGGTGAGCACGGTCCGGCTGCGGGAATGGGGCGTGGACGCCGACCGGGTCGTGCCCTGGCACGGCTGCGAGCGCTGTGACGTGGGCGCGGCGGACAGGGGCGCGCTTCAGCGGCTCACCTCGGCCCTGCCGGCGCCGTGTCCGCGTCGCCAGGTGGCGGAGGTGCGGCGATGACACGCACCGCGCTGCCGCGCATCGGTCCCGCGCTCTGCCGCGGGCTCGTGCTCGCCGAGGCTCCCGACGGGCTGGTCGTCGAGGGCGGTCCGCACCGGATGCTGCTCGGCGGCGAGGCGGTCACCGGTTTCCTGGGCGAACTGCTGCCCCTGCTGGACGGACGGCACGGCCCGGAGGAGTTGTGCGCACGGCTCGCCGTCGAGCCCACCGCCCTCGCCGACGCTCTGGAACTGCTGGACGACTGGGGCGTCCTGGAGTCCGGTGGCGCCGAGCAGGAGTGGGCCGTCCCTGCGGAGACCGTCACGTATTACTCCCGGGTGGCCGCCCTCACCGGCGGCCACCGGTCGGCCGACTCGGTGCTGGAGGAGCTGTCACATGCGCATGTGCTGCTGATCGCCGACGAGTTGTCGGCAACGGACCTGGAAGAGGACCTGATCGCCAGCGGCGTCGGGCGGGTCTCCCGGGACGGGGACGCGGGCCGGCCCGAGGACTACGACCTCGTCGTGGTGGCCGAACAGCCATACGGCGAAGGATCGTTGGAGCAGTGGGTGTCGGCAGTACGACACCGCGGGACCCCCGTACTGCGGCTCGCCAGGGGGGACGGAACGGTCGAGGTCGGTCCGCTGTTCTGGCCGGGGGAGTCGGCCTGCGTCGGTTGCTTCCGGTGCGCCGGCGGGACCACGGACGCAGACGGCGCCCCGGATGCCGGACAAGGACTGCTGGTCGCGGCCGCCACCATGGAGGTGCTCGCCGTTCTGGCCCGGACGACGCCAGTGGCCACCCTCAACACCGTGGTGCGGACCGCCGTTGCGGGCGGTCGCACGGAGTCCGTGGTCTTCGCGCCGGAGGCCTCGTGCACCGAGTGCGGGGACGGCGACGACCGGGCCGTGGACGATGCCGTGCGGCTGGCCGACGGCTACGAGTGGCACTACGCCCAGCCGCCCCGACGGCTGACCCCCACCCCGCGCACACTCGCGCCCCGACGGCAACGCCTGCGGAGGGTGGCGGAGCGCCGCGTGCTGCTCCCCACCTCACCCTGGGTGGAACTTCCCGATGCGCGGGCCGCGGCCGCCTTGGACGACACTCCTGAGGATGGGCCGCACGGCGCGGACACGCTGGGGACGCTGGCGGCACTCCTGCCGTCCGCGGTGGGCACCAATGGCCCTTCGCAGCAAGGCGGTCCGGCACCGGCGGCCGTCGCCGCCTACGTACTCGGCGAGTTCGGCTCCTCCGCCCCGCCCGGCCAGGTCTTCCGCTACGACGACATCCGCCACCGGCTGCTGTCCGTGCGGGCCGACACCCCGGTGTGGCGGACCGCGCTGCTGCCTGGCGGCCCGGGCCCCGAGGCCGCCGCCCCGGCGGCGGCGATCGTCCTCGTCGCGGACGCCGGTGCCCTTGCCGCCGAGGCGGGGGACGAGGCCTGGCGCGCGGCGCACGTGGCGGCGGGGATCGCGGCCATGAACCTGGCAGCCGCAGCGCAGGAGCAGGAGGTCCAGCTCTCCTTCCGGCTGGGATGGAGCGGTGGCCTGTCCGGGATTCTCGAACTCGATCCGACACGGCAGAGCGTGGCCACGGTGGCCGCGCTGACGGGCGGCCGGGAAACAGGGGAGGTACGCCGATGACCTTCGTGTCCCCGGCCGACCTGGTCGCCGCGGTGGAACGCGGATGCCGGGGCATGCGCGCTCCCCTGGCGTCCACGGAGCCGGACCACCGGCCGGAACTTGCCCTGGCGCCCGGCAGCGACCCGCCCGGCGAGCCGTCCACGGCTGTTCTGGAAGCCGCCTTCCGTGCGCACCGGCTGGTGGTGGCGCAGCCGGCCCCGTACGGCGTCCTCGTGACGGGCCGCGCCGGAGGCTGGGCGGCACGGTTCGCTCCGGCCACGGGCGGCGGTGCGGTGCCGTTCCGGGCGGACCCTTCGTGCGGGGACGCCCTCGCCGGGGCGTTCCCGGACGACGGGCTGCTCTTCCTCGTCTGCGTGGACTTCGGCCGCATGTCCGTCGGGAGGACGCCGACGGCGTACCCCGACCTGCTGGTGGGGGCCGGGGCGCTCGCCCGCGCACTGGACCGGGCCGCGGCCGACCAGGGTCTGGGCAGCCGCATCCACACCCGCGGCCTGCGCCCGGTGACCTCGGCCGTCCGGCAGGTGCGTCCGGGGCTGCGCCACGTGCTGACCGTCACCGCCCGCCCTACTGATGGGAGCCTCACATGACCACAGTCGTCCCTGGCGGCGCGGCACCCCGCGACGCCCGGCCCACCGGCCATCCGGAACCCGTCTTCATCCTCTCGCCGCCGCGTTCGTTCTCGACGATCGCCCTGGCCCTGCTGGCTGGGCACCCGCGGATCTACGGCTTCCCCGAACTGCTCGTCTTCGCCAACGAGAGGGTGGCCGACCTGGCGGGAGAGGAGGGCACCGAGGCGGAGCGGTTTCCGCCGGAGTACCGCAAGTCCCGCTTGAGCGGGGTCTGCCGCGCCATCGCCCAGGTCCACGAAGGGGAGCAGAGCGAGGAGGCGGTGGCTCGGGCGGAGAACTGGCTGAAGGAGCGCCCCGACTGGCCGACGTCCGCCGTGCTGGACCACCTGCTGGACAGGGTCTCTCCGCTGATCGGAGCGGAGAAGTCGCCCGACACGGTGGCCACGGACGACTCCCTCGCCCGGTGTCTGAGCAGTTATCCCCGTGCCCGCTTCATCCACCTCACCCGGCATCCGGTGACGACGCAGCGCTCGATGCACGAGCAGAACCAGCGGTACCTCACCCACCGCAAGGTCCGCGTCGTGGGAGCCGCGTCCTCCTGGTACCTGTCCCACCGTCGGATCATGCGGATGCTTGGCGAACTGCCGCAGGAGCAATGGATGCGGGTACGCGGCGAGGACCTGGTCAACGAGCCGCGGGTGTGGCTGCGCCGGATCCTCGACTGGCTCGGGCTGGAGAGCGGGGACGCGGTCGTCGACCGCATGGTGCACCCGGAGTCGTGGACGTTCGCCAACAACGGTCCGGCGGGTGGGCTGTACGGGGGCGATCACAAGTTCTTCAGCGCACCTGATCTCAGGCGGGCACCGGACCCGGGTCCGGTGGAGTTCGACCCGGAATGGGATCTGCCGGACGAGATGTGCCGGCGAATGTCGGTGCTGGCAAGTGAATTGGGCTACTGACCCGACCGAATAGGAGCGGTGGCTGCTGTGCGGAAATGGCTGTTCGCCGGTTCGGTCCGTTCTCCGCCGAGCGGTGGAGAACAGGCCGAACCGAGAAGAAACCGACGAGAAAGGAAGTACCATGTCGCCGACGCAGGAAATGACGGTTCGTGACGTGTCCGAGTCCGGCTGGGAGTCGCTCGTGGCGAGCGCCCTGATGGGCATCGAGGAGAGCCCCGGCTGGACCGACTGCTGGCCGACGGGCAGCACCGGAGCCTGCTGCACCACGTCGCCGGCTGCGCCTGAGCCGACCATCTGAGTGCGCACCCGATGAACGGAGCGCGGCGGTCACGAATCTCTCTGCTTTCCGGACCGCCGCGCTCCTCGTCCTGTGCGTTCGAGGAGCGGTGCGTCCTGCGTAGTCCCTGAAAGGGGATGAACCGCCTGCGCCGAGTCTTTTCGCCGCGATGGGCGACCCTTGGCAAGTGAGTGGCAAGCCGATGGCTAATCAGTAATGCCAGGGTGAGGACTGCCGGGTCGGCTTTGACGAATGCGTAATCCGCAGTCGTTCGGAGTGGGACACGGGCATGTCGCGAAAATGGGGAGAATAACTACGTTGTCAAACTCCTTGAAATTTCGGATACTTGGTGTGGTCGAGGCCCGGACAGACACCGGGATCGTGCGGCTCAGCGGAAAGCAGCGCTCACTGCTGGCCGTGCTGCTGCTCCAGGCCAACTGCGCCGTCACCAACACCCTGCTCATGGACGCGCTGTGGGGAAGACCGCTGCCCATGGCGCCGGAGACACGGGTGCGCACCCTGGTCTCCGAACTGCGGCGGTCCCTGGCTCACCACGGGTTCAACGGCATCGAGACAAAGCCTTCGGGTTACGCGATACGCCTCGAGGGCGACCAGCTCGACTTCGGCCAGTTCCTCGCCCGGGTCCGCAGCGCCAGGCAGGCGGTGATCAACGGGACCCCCGGTGCGGCCCTCGACGACTACGACGAGGCGCTGGCGCTGTGGCAGGGCACGGCCCTCACCGGAGCGAGCGGCCCGTACGCCGACGCCGAGGCGGCCCACCTGGAGGAGCTCCGGCTGACCGTCATGGAGGAGCGCATCGGCACCCTGCTCCAGATCGGCCGCCCCGCCGAGGTGGTGACCGACCTGAACCGGCTGGTCCTGCTCCACCCGCTGCGCGAGGGACTGCACGCCCAGCTGATGACCGCCCTGTACCGCTGCGGGCGGCGCAACGAGGCACTGGACCTGTTCCGCTCACTCCGCAGCCGGCTGGTGCAGGAACTGGGCATGGAGCCGCTCACCGAGCTGCGCGACCTCCAGCAGCAGATGCTGAGCAGCGTGCCGGCCTCCGAACTCCCCCACCGGGAACGGCTCACCGGCTTGTCGCCGTCACGCCGAGGCTGAAGGACGGATCCCGATCGTGCTCACCGGCCTGCTCCGCAAGCATGTCCGCGCGCGCCTGCCCTCGCTCGCCCTGCTGCTGGTGCTCCAGCTGACGCAGACCATGGCGGCACTGTGGCTGCCGGCGCTCAACGCCCGCCTGGTCGACGACGGGGTGCTGACAGGGGACTCCGGCCGGATCCTGCGCACGGGGGCCTGGATGGCGCTGGCCACCGTGGTGCAGTTGGCGGGATCCGCCGGTGCCGTGTGGCTCGGCGCCCGTACGGCCATGGCGATCGGCCGGGATCTGCGAACGGAGCTCTTCGGCGGCGTGCTGTCGTGCTCCGAGGCCGAGGTGGGCCGCATCGGGGTCTCCTCCCTCCTCACCCGGACCACCAACGATGTGCAGCAGGTGCAGCAGTTCTGCCTCACCGCCTGCACCATGCTGGTCGCGGCACCTCTGATGTGCCTGGGCGGTATCGTGATGGCGCTGCGGCAGGACGTCGCGCTGTCCGGGCTCCTGGTGGTCCTGGCACCCCTGCTGGCACTGATCGTCGGTGGGGTGGTCCGCCGTGCCCGCCCGCTGTTCCGGGCCCTGCAACAGGACCTGGACGCCAGCAGCCTCGTCCTGCGTGAGCAGGTCAGCGGTGTGCGCGTGATCCGGTCCTTCGTCCGGGAAGCGTACGAGCGAGAGCGGTTCGACACGGTGAACGCCCGGCTGCTCGGTTCGGCACTGCACTCGGGACGCGTGATGGCCGTGTTGCTGCCCGCGGTGATGCTGGTGATCAACGTGTCCGGCGTCGTCGTGGTGTGGATCGGCGGGCACCGCATCGACGACGGCACGCTCGGGGTCGGCGCGCTGACCGCGTTCCTGACCTACCTGACCCAGATCCTGACCTCCGTCATGACGGTGGGTTCGCTCTTCGTGATGCTGCCCCGGGCCGAAGTGAGCGCGGAGCGGATCCGCGAGGTGCTCGACTCGGGGGCCCGCCGGGCGCGGTCCGCCGAACGTCCCGGCGCACCCAAGCCGCACTCCGGCGGAGTCGAGTTGCACGACGTGGGGTTCCGCTACCCGGGCGCCGAGGAGCCGGTGCTGTGGGGCATCACCCTGACCGTCCGTCCCGGCGAGGTGGTCGCCGTCACCGGGTCGGCGGGCTCCGGCAAGTCCACGCTCCTGAAGCTGATGGTGCGACAGTTCGACCCGACCGACGGCGTGGTCCGGCTGGGCGACGCGGACGCGGGCACCCTCAGCCGCGCGGACCTTGCCGAAGCGATCGGATTCGCACCGCAGCGGCCCCACCTGTTCTCCGGGACGGTCGCATCGAACCTCCGGTACGCGAAACCGGACGCCACGGACGAGGAACTGTGGCGGGCTCTGCGCATCGCATGTGCCGACGCGTTCGTGGCGGACACGGCGGAAGGCCTGGAAGCCCCGGTCCTCCAGGGCGGGGGCAACTTCTCCGGCGGGCAGCGCCGGCGCCTGGCCCTCGCCAGGGCGCTCGTGCACCGGCCCGGACTCTGTCTGCTCGACGACCCCTTCTCGGGGCTGGACCACACCACGGAGGCACGGTTGCGGGAGGCACTTGCCGGTGAGCCGATGACCACTGTGCTCGTCACCCAGCGGGTCCCGGCCATGCGCGCCGCCGACCGGGTGGTCGTCCTGGAGGGCGGAAGACTCGTCGGCGTCGGAGGGCACACGGAGCTGATGGATTCCTGCCGGACCTACCGGGAGATCGTCTTGACCGAGGCGTCGCGGGAGGCGGCCTGATGTCCGCGGACGGCAAGGCCACCCCCTCTACTCAGGCGCGGAACCAGGCCACCGACTTCCGCCGCACGACAGTCCGCATGCTCAGGCTGTTCGCCGCGCAGCGCCGACCGATCGTCCTCGCGCTCTTCGTCGGCGCGGGGGCGGCCGGCCTCACCGCGACCGGGCCCAGACTCCTGGGACACGCCACCGACCTGGTCGTCGCCGGCCGCTTCGGCGGGGGGCCGGCCACCGGCGGCGTCCCGTTCGGGGCCGTGGGACGTACGCTGCTCCTGGCGTTGCTGGTCCACGCGGGTGCCGCCCTCTGTACCCTGCTGCAGTCCCGGGTCACCCTGCGCGTCATCGGCAGGTTGGTGCACGACCTTCGGGCCGACGTCGAGCGGAAGATCGGGCGGCTCCCGCTGAACCATCTCGACGGTCGGCCACGCGGGGAGATCCTGAGCCGGGCCACCCAGGACGTCGACATCATCGCCCAGTCGCTCCAGCAGACTCTGGGCCAGCTCGTCGGTTCCGTGCTGACGGCGGTGGGTGTCCTCGCCGTCATGTGCTGGACCTCGCCGCTCCTCACCCTGACCGTCCTCGTCACCCTGCCGGTCTCCGCGTCGGTGGCGAAGCGGCTCGCCAGACGCGCGCAGCGGCAGTTCAAGGCCCAGCGCCGGGCCATGGGCGCCCTGGCCGGGTACGTCGAGGAGACCTACAGCGGGCACGCAGTGGTCACCGTCTTCGGCCGCGAGGAGGAGGCCGCGAAGCGGTTCGCCGGATACAACAAGGAGTTCCATCTGGCGAGCTTCCGGGCCCAGTCCGTGTCGGGGCTGATCCCGGCGGCCATGTCCGCGGTGGGCAGCCTCACCTATGTCCTCGTCGCCGTGGTGGGCGGACTGGCGGTGGTCGCCGGGACGCTGACCCTCGGCACCGTGCAGGCGTTCGTCCAGTACGCGCGCCTGTTCAGCCAGCCGCTCGGGCAGTTCGCGGGCACGGCCAACCTGGTGCAGTCCGCGGTCGCCTCGGCCGAGCGCGTCTTCGAACTGCTCGACACCGAGGAGGAGACCCCCGATCCTCGGGCCGCGATCCGTCCGGGGCCGGCGCGTGGCCACGTCGTCCTCGACCGGGTCTCCTTCTCGTACACCGCGGACCGGCCGCTCGTCGAGGAGGTCTCGCTGAGCGCGGAACCCGGCGACACGATCGCGGTCGTCGGAGCTTCCGGAGCGGGCAAGACGACCCTGGTCAATCTGCTGCTGCGGTTCTACGAGGTGGACGGCGGCCGCATACTCCTCGACGGGTGCGACATCTCCCGGATGCGGCGTGACGAACTGCGCACCCGGATCTGCGCGGTGCTGCAGGACACCTGGCTGTTCACCGGCACCATCGCCGACAACATCGCCTACGGAGCCCGGCGGGAGGTCTCCCGGCAGGAGATCGTCGAGGCGGCCGCGGCCGCGCGCCTGGACCACCTCGTACGCGCCATGCCCGACGGGTACGACACGGTGATCAGCGAGAACGCGGCACAGCTCAGCGCGGGCGAGAAGCAGCTCATCACTCTCGCGCGCGCCTTCCTCGCCGATGCGCCGGTGCTCGTGCTGGACGAGGCGACCAGCTCGCTGGACACCCGCACCGAGCTGCTGGTCCAGCAGGCGATGCAGGTGCTGCGTGCGGGTCGGACCTGCCTGGTGATCGCACACCGCCTCGCCACGGTCCGGGACGCCGACACCATCCTCGTCATGGAGGACGGCCGCATCGTGGAACAGGGGCGGCACGCCGACCTGTTGGTGGCCGACGGCGCCTACGCCCGCTTGTACGAGGCGCAGTTCAGTCCCGCAGGACGCACCGCACCGGAAACCGCTTGAGCCCGCCGGAGAAGGTCGTCGTCAACTGGACGGGAGCGCCCGCGCTCTCGACCGAGACGAGCCGTGGCAGGAGCTCGGCGAAGAACGACTCGATCTCCAGCCGGGCGAGAGAGGCGCCGAGGCAGTGGTGGACGCCGAATCCGAAGGCGAGCTGGCGGTTCGGGGTGCGGCGCACGTCGAAGCGGTACGGATCCTCGAAGACGGCCTCGTCGCGGTTGGCCGAAGGGTAGGACAGCAGGACGGCCTCGCCGGCCCGGATCCGCACGCCACCGACCTCATGGTCCCGGCGCGCGGTGCGCATGAAGGCCTTCACCGGAGTGACCCAGCGGATCATCTCCTCGGCCGCGGTGGGCAGCAGGCCCGGATCCTCGCGCAGCGCCCGGAGCTGCCCGGGATGGTCCATCAGGGCCCGCAGGCCGCCCGCGAGGGTGACGCTGGCCGTGTCGTGCCCGGCCGCGATGAGGATGACGAACTGGGACAGCAGCTCGTGATCGTTCAGTGGGCGCCCGTCCACCTGCGCGTGGGCGATGACCGAGGTCAGGTCGTCCGTGGGGTTCTGGCGCCGGTCCGCGGCCAGTTCCAGGAAGAAGTGGTAGAACCGGCGCATGGCCGGCATCCGCTGTTCCGGCGGCATGGCACGGCGCGCCGCGGGAGTGAAGGGGCGGACCTCTTCGGCGTCGGACTCGTCCAGTCCGAGCAGGGCGAGCAGTACGTCGAGCGCGTAGAGGTCGGTGACTTCGCCGACGAACTCGCAGACGTCCGTGCGCCGCGCCAACCGGTCCACGGACCGCCGCGCGAGGTCCCTGATCCGCGGCCCCAGCACGGACACGGACTGCGGGGTGAGCCGGGACGCCGTCACCGCACGCATCTGCCGGTGCTCCGGGTCGTCCAGGTGGACCAGTGGACGCAGCAGTTCCCGTTTTCCCCCTCCGGCGCCGAGCGCGTCCTGGCGCGCCGGAATGAGCATCGGCCGGGGCTCACTGAGGAAGACGTCGTTACGCCGCTCAATCTCCCGGATGTCGGCGTGCCGAGTGATGGCCCAGAACGGGTGGTAACCCGGTGGTGCCACCCAGGAGACCGGGGCCGAACGCCTCAGCAGATCGAGGGCCCGGTACAGGCGTTCCTCATCGGCGTAGGCACGCGGATCGGCGAGCGTCAGGCCGGCCTCGGCAACGGATGTCGACACGTGGGCCTCCCATGTGGTGTGCGGCGGATGCCGTCCTGAATTCCCGCCGGTCGAATTCCCGGGCCGCGGGACGGGGTTGATGCTCTCATTGCGGTCCCGCCGCTGAAAGGACCGCGTTCACCGTCCGTACCTCCTTCGTATGAGGTGCGTGCGCCGCGGCGTGAGAATGGTTGACCGACGGACAACGCCGTGGAGCCGAGGGGATCGTAGACCGGTGATTGTGCTTGGCTACAACGGATTCACCCGGAGTTCCGAACTCTTCGGACGCCTCTACGGGGCGACCGGCGTGGACCGGCACCAGTTGATCGGACACGATGCGGCTGCGGCCCTTCTCATCGACGGCGAAGTGGTGGCCGCGGTGGAGGAGGAGCGGCTCAGCCGCAGCAAGAAGACGTCCGACTTCCCCGTCAACGCGATCCGATGGTGCCTGGAGCACGCCGGGATCGGGCTCGACGACGTCGATGTGTTCGCCTTTCCCTGGCGGTTCACCCCGGAGGTCGCCGACCGGATGATCGCCGAGATCTGCGAGAGCCGCATGCCGGTGGTGGCCAAGTTCGACCAGCTGAGCCGTACGGGCGAGCTGTACGGCCACATGCTCGGCCGGGCCGCCGTGCACAGCGACTTCATGGACCGCATGGACTGTGTGCTGGACCCGAACAGGCTGGTCCTGGTCCCGCACCACACGGCGCACCTCATGTGCGGCGCGTATCTGGCCGGCGTGCGCGACGCGGCCTTCCTCGTCAGCGACGGAAGAGCGGAGACGCAGTCCGCGGTCATGGGCGAGCTGCGCAACGGAACGGTCCGCGTCTTCGAGCAGTGCTCCGTCGACCACCGCAATTCCCTCGCTCTGGCGTACGGAAAGATCACCCGTTACCTGGGATTCGTGCCGAACAACGACGAGTACAAGGTGATGGGTCTGGCCGCCTACGCGCCACCGCCGGCCCGCAATCCACTTCTGACCAATGCGGTTCAACTACGGGACGACGGTTCGTACAGCATTTTCATCCCGGGCGACGAAGGGGCGTACTACGCCTTCTTCGACCGGATATTCGACGGGGACAGCGAAAAGCGCGAGGAGTTCGACTTCCGCGTGAAGGTGGCGGGACTCGCCCAGCACATGGTCGAGGCCGTCACGGCTCACCAGGTCCGCACGCTGGCCGCGGCCACCGAGATGGACACGCTCCTCTTCGAGGGCGGTCTCGCCCTGAACTGCGTCGCCAACACCAAGATGCTTCAGCGGTCGTCCTTCTCGGGCATGGAGGTGGGATTCGGCGCCAGTGACCCGGGCGTCGCCATCGGTGCGGCGGTCCATGTGGGGGGCCTCGACAGCCGCCCGGCGGCCTCGGCGGTCACCCCGTATCTCGGTCCGGGCTACGACGACGCGGAGATCCTCGAAGTCCTCGACCGGTACGCCGACGCCATCGACTGGGTCGAGCTGGGCGAGGACGAGGTCGTGGACAGGACAGCGGAACTGCTGTCCACGAAGACCGTGGTGGCCTGGTTCCAGGGACGCGCGGAGTACGGGCCTCGCGCGCTGGGGAACCGCAGCATTCTCGCCAACCCGCAGTTCCCCGACATCAAGGACATCATCAATCTCCGGGTGAAGCACCGCGAGCCGTTCCGCCCCTTCGCCCCCGTGGTCCTCGCCTCGGAGGCGCCGAACGTCTTCGACCTCGGCAAGAAGAAGTCGTCGCCGCACATGACGTTCGTCTTCCCGGTGCGACCCGAGTACCGCGACCGGATCCCCGGCGCCTGCCATGTCGACGGCACCGCACGCATCCAGACCGTCGACGACGAGCAGAATCCACAACTCGCGGCGCTGCTCCGGGCGTTCTCGGCGCGCACCGGGGTGCCCTGCCTGCTGAACACCTCGTTCAACGTCGCCGGAGAGCCGATCGTCTGCTCACCGGCGGACGCCGTCCGGTGCCTTCTGGACACTGAGATCGACCAGCTGGTGATGGGCCGGTACCTGATCGGCAAGAAGGGCAGGCGAGATGGCTGACGGCCGCGAACCGACCCACCTGGCGGAGCGGGGCACACCGCCACACAACGACCACACCGGAATCCGCGGCCTCGCAGCCGGAAGCGCGCCCGTGCCACTCTCGGTGCTCGACCTCGCCCCCGTGGGCAGCGGCCGGAGCGCGGCCGACTCGCTGCGCACCGGCGTGCGACTCGCCCGGCTCGCCGAACGCCGCGGCTTCCACCGCTACTGGGTCGCCGAGCACCACGCGATGGCGGACATCGCCTCGTCGTCACCCGCGGTCATCCTGGCCCACCTCGCCGCGCACACGCGCAGACTGCGCCTCGGCTCGGGCGGCGTGATGCTGCCCAACCACGCGCCCCTGATCGTGGCCGAGCAGTTCGGCACCCTGGAGGCGCTGGCACCCGGCCGCATCGATCTGGGAGTCGGACGGGCCGCCGGCACGGACGCCGCGACCACGGCCGCGCTGGCCCGCAGCGACGATGCGGAGGACTTCCCCCAACTTCTCCGCACGCTCCTGCACTTCCTCGACGACGACGTTCCCGAGGGCCACCCCCACGCCGGAGTACACGCCGTGCCGGGGCGCGCGCAGGGCCTCGACTCCCGCCCGCCCGTCTGGATCCTGGGCGCCTCCGAGAACAGTGCGCGCCTGGCCGGCCGGCTCGGTCTGCCGTACGCCTTCGCCCACCACTTCTTCGCCCGGCGCACCGTCGCGGCACTCGACACCTACCGCGCGTGCTTCCGACCCTCCGCGCTCCTGGACAAGCCCTGCACGCTGATCTCCGTTCCCGTTCTCGCGGCGGACGATGTCAGGGAAGCGCGCAGGCAGTTGCGCACGTCGGCGCTCGCCATGTTCCGACGGCGAACCACCGGGCGCTCCGCTCCGATCCCGACACCCGAGGAGGCCGAGGCACACCGGTTCAGCACGGAGGACGAGGAGCTGCTGCGAGCCCGGTGGGAGGTCGTCGTGCACGGCGCCGCCGACGAAGTGCGCGCGGGACTGGACCACCTGCAGAAGACCACCGGCGCGGACGAACTCATGATCACGACCAGCGCACACGCCGGTGAGACACGACTGCGGTCCTACGAACTCGTCGCCGACGCCTACGGAATGCCGGCCTGACGTCGGCGGCAGGGGATCAGGCGGCGCGTTCGGGTGCGAGGCCGCCAGGGACCTGGCCGGTCAGGGGCTGGGACAGCAGGCGCGCGTACTGCCAGACCAACACGTCCATGCGGAAGTGGTTGATGCCATCCACATGGACCAGGTGCTCGGCGAACAGGGCGTCGAACATGTCCGACACCCGCGCTCGGGTCAGCCCCGTCAGCCGTTCCACGGCCGTGAGGGAGGCGGCCGGGCCGGGAAGCGAGCCGAGGGTGGCGAAGAAGGCCGCGGTCTCGGGCTCCAGCCGCTGCACGGACAGGGAGAGCGAGCGCTCCATGGACGAGGCGCGGTCGTCGGCGAGTACCAGGCAGCCCAGCGGGTTGCCACTGCGCAGCGCCTGCGCGTGGTCGGCGATGCGGCACTCCGGGTGCATCACCAGGTTGGCGGCGGCGATGCGCAGTGCGAGCGGGGAGCAGTCGCACAGGGCGGCGATCTCAGCTGTGGCCTGGGGCTCCGCCTCGGTGCGGTGGTCCCCGACGAGGCGGCGGAGCACCTGGTGCGCGTCGTGGGCGAGCAGCGGTCCGAGCTGGAGCATCGCCGCACCGGCCGTCACCAGTAGACCGCCGAGCCGGTTGCGGCTGGTGACCAGGGCGAGGGAGCCCGGCTCAGCAGGCAGCAGCGGCAGCACCTGCTGGGCAGAGACCGCGTTGTCGAGTACGAGCAGGGTCCGCCGGCCCGCGAACTCGCTCCGGTACAGCGCCGTCAGTTCGGCCAGGCCCCCGGGCATCCGGTCGGTGGAGAGGCCGTACTGGGACATCAGGCTCCGCAGGGCCTCGGCCGTGGTGACCGCGGGCCGGCTTCCGTAGCCCTGCAGATCGAGGACCGCCAGTCCGTCCCGGTAGTCACCGCGGTACCGCCGGGCCCACTCCAGGGCGAGCGCCGTCTTGCCGTTGCCGGCGCTGCCCACGATCGCGATGGTGCGGGCATCGTCATGCACACTCCGCGCCAGCGTCGACATCCTGTGCAGTTCCGCCGCCCGCCCGGTGAACCCGCCCGTCGAGGGCAGGTTGCGCGGTCCGGGTGTGGCCGCCCGCGCCACGATCCGGTCGTCCCCGCCGCCCGCCGTCGTGACGACCGTCTCCCGCCACCGGTCGCCGACCAGGTCACGCGGGAACTCCTCGGGCGTGCGGTCGGCCTGCAGGATCCTCTCGTGCGCGCGGCGCAGGTCGGACCCGGGGGCCAGCCCGAGTTCGCCGGCCAGGCGGGCCCGCGTCTCGTCGTAGACGCCCAGCGCCTCGCAGCGGTGCCCGGCGCGGTACAGCGCCCACATGCGCAGCACGGCGAGCCGCTCGTGGTGCGGGTATTCCCGTACCAGCTGGGCCAGTTCCTCCAGCAGGCTGTCGTGCTGACCGAGCACCAGCCGGGCCTCGGCGCGTAATGTGACCGCCGACAGGTACATCTCGTCGAGCCCGATCCCCAGGCGGTACACCAGCTCCGTCGACGCGTCGCTGCCGAGGACCGGGCCCCGCCACTCGTCGAGGGCGCGGTCGAGGAGCGCGATGCACTCGCCGGCGCTGGAGGCCCGACGGGCCCGGTGCACGAGGGAACGGAACCGGTGCACGTCGACGGACCGTGGATCACCCTGCAGTGCGTACCCGGCACCGTCGCTGGTCAGGGCCGGGCCCCGTTCCCCACCCCCGATCTTCTGCAGCAGGCCGCGCAGTCGGGAGACATGCGCCTGAAGACTGGCGCGGGCACTGGCCGGTACCGACTCCGCAGGCCACAGCAGTTCGATCAGCCGGCCCGTCGGAACAATGTGCCCCATGTCGAGGAGAAGAAGGCCGAGGAGCAGCCGCTCCCGGCGTCGCCCGACCTTCAGTTGTACGTCGCCGACTCGGACCGTGATGCGTCCCAGCACTCGGAAGTGGAAGTCCGTCGCTAACATGGCGTGATCATGAATCATTGGGCAATGCTTTACAAGTGCACAGAGTTGCTCAAGTGCCCAGTTGTGCGGTGAAGTTGACGCTCGGCCGCCTCTTCGGCGCACCGCTGCGTCGGCGGGTGACGGCGGCGAGGAAACCCGCAGAAGGCGCGGTCCGAGCCCGCCAGCACGATCCACGATGCCTCGGTCTCCTCGTCGGCGCGGCGCAGTTCCTCGACGATCGTCGTCCGGGTCATCGGCTCTCGCTCCTTGCGTCGTTGGTCAGCGGGCGGAACGAGCCGAGCCTGCCCTGGAAGGAGAGCAGGGGCCGCTGAGCCGAGTCGGCGTCCAGCGCCCGGACCCGGCCCACGACGAGGTGACGGTCGCCGGTGTCGGTGATCTGATCGATGTCGCAGTCGATCCAGGCGAGGGCGGCGCCGAGGGCCGGGGCGCCCGACGGTGCCTCGTGCCAGTCGAGACCCTCGAAGCGCCGGTCGGCCTGGCCTGCGAAGCGAGCGCAGTACTCGCGGTGCTGATCGGCGAGGACGTTGACGCAGAGACTGCCGAAGTCACGGATCGCCGGGAAGGTGCCGGAGGACTTGGTCGGGAAGAAGCCGACGAGCGTCGGTTCGAGCGAGATCGAGGTGAAGGTTCCGATCGTCATGCTGACCGGGGCGCCCTCCGGCGTGCGTGCGGTGATGACGCAGACACCCGTGGGGTGGTGGCCGAGGACGCGGCGGAACGTTCGGACGTAACGGTCGTGGCTTCGTGCGAGGAATGAATCGCGGTCATGAGAGTGCTCCGTTCCGGCTCACACGTGGACGGGCAGCGGGCCGTCGGCGCCGAGCAGCAACTTGCCGTAGACGTCGTTGGCGATGCCGGGAGTCGCGTGGTCGTGGCTGCCCGCCACGCCGACATCCTGGAAAATCCGGGCCAGCGTGTTGGTCTCCATGAAGCTGCTGGAGCCCGCCGCCTTGAGCAGGGCGTCCACGGCCTCCTGGACGAGGGTGACGATGTGGCCGACGTCATTGCGGACCCGGGCCCGGGCCAGTGTTCCGAGGTACTCCCCGCGCAGGGGGGCCTTGTCGATGTCTCGGCAGGACCGGTGCGCGAGCAGTTCGGCGCGTCGTTCTTCGACATGGCCTGTCCGACGGTGACCTGGTGCACGGGGGAATTGCGGCTCTCCGCGTACGTAGCCCGCATGCCGATCGGGAACCACGACCGCTCGATCGATCCGCGCCCTTGGACTTGACGACGTGGTGAAGCCGGTCGCTTCCTTGGCCACACGGCGTCGCGCCGTCAAGGCGATCGGTGAGGACGCGACCGCCTGGGGCGTGGCCGCGGGACGAAGGATGGCGGCCTACATCCTCGACACGCTCACAGACTGGCCCGGTGACCTGCCTCCGTCGCTGCGTGTGACAGTGGGCCGTGCAGCCGTCGGCATCGACGGTTTCCGCACCACGCACGAGCAGGCGGTCGCCGCCCGGCGCATGGCCCGGCTCGGCGCGACCGAACGGCCCGCTCGCAGCGGTCACACGTCGGCCAGGCCAAGTTGATGCAGCATGCCGAGTTCGTCGCTGCTGCCCCAACGTTCGACGAGTTTGCCGTCGCTGTCGAAGCGGCTGATCTGCATGCCTCGGTAGTGCACCTTCTTGCCGGTCGCCGGTTGCCCCCTCAGCGGTCCCAGCTGAGTGCCGGTGATGGTGTAGGCGAAAGCCAACTCGTCGTCGGTAGCCACCAGATGCTCCACCTCGACGCGCAAGTCGGGAAAGGCCTCTCGCAACTCGCCGAACATGGTCTTGAATCCATCGGGCCCTGGCGCCTGTCCTGGGGCCGGGTCATGGTCGATCGAGTCGGGTGCGACGATCTCGTCGAGGGCGTCGAGATTGCCGGTGACGACGGCCTCTGCGAAAGCAGTCTGTGCGGCGATGTTTGTTTGCTGAGACATAGGCACTCCTGACGCGCGTGTCGCCACCGACCTGTCCGTCGACTGCGAAGTCCACGCACGTACGCCGTATTTCGACCGTACACCGCCCATACGCCACCGGCATGTCTAGGCAGCAAGCCGCCGGAGCAGCCGCTCTCCATCGGAGGCATCGTCTGCATGCGTGGGAAGGAAGCGCAAGATCCGCAAGGAGCTCGAGCTCCGGCCGACGTCCACGGATGACTGTGAGGATGCCGGTGGAGCCGCCCGAGGCGGTCCGACCCGCCAACTGACCGACGTGCAGGCTGCTGCCTTGTTGATGAAATCTCGGCCGACTCGGGTGGTGCCGCCCTACGCGCGGCCGGTCGGGCGTTTGTGACCTCATAGGAGACCGGCCAAAGGTCCCGTCACAGCACTAGCTAGGGCCTGCTGCGAAAGTGACTCCTGAGACCTGGCCGGATCGCTAATGGCGAACGGCGGTGCTACGTGGTTCCCCCCTTGGTGGGGGCTGCTCCCGCTGTGGTGAGAAGATCGACAGTGTCGGGGTGGGGGCCGCTGCTCGCCCAGTCCAGGGGGGACCAGCCTGCACCCTGATCCTCACGAAGGCTCGGGTCGGCGCCGTATGCCAACAGCTCGCGCACCGCTTCGGTGTAGCCCCAACATGCGGCCGCGCACAACGGCGTGCCCTCCGAGCCAAGTCCGCTGCTCTCGGTGTCAGGGGAGGCCCCGGCCGCCAAGAGCAGGCGGGCGATCTCTGGTTGTCCGTTCACGGATGCTGTGTACAGCGGGGTGGCGCCCTCACTGTCTCCTCGCTCCGGATCGGCTCCAGCCCGTAGTACCGCCTTCACGCGGACGGTGTCACCCACCAAAATTGCTCCGAAGAGATGATGGGAGAGCTTCTTCCGCCGCCGCTGGTTCATGGGTGCCGAGGTTAGCGACCAGGTACGTGGCGAGGCCAGTGACAGCCATTCGTTGATCCCTCACTCCACCGCGTGACGCTCGCGGTAGTCGACCTGGTCGAACTTCGGTGGCCGGCCACCGAGGGAACCACGCTTCTTGCGGTTGCGGACCTGGTCGGCCTTCTCCGGGATCGTGCAACCGATGCCGCGTCTGCGTAGATAGGCGCGGTTCTCACGCGAGCCGTAGGCCCTATCGGCACGGACCCTCTCCGGCCGGGTACGGGGTCGGCCTGGGCCAATCCGCGGCACCCGGATCGCCTCCAAGACTGGCTGAAACTGGGGGCTGTCATGCCGATGGCCAGCGGTGACGAGCAGCGACAGTGGCTTCCGCCCCTGCTCGACCGCCAAGTGGAGCTTGGTGGTCAGCCCGCTGCGCGGCCTCCGCGATGTGCCCGCGCACGGTCTCGTCGATGCCGGGCTGCGGGTCACTGACGGGCACCGACGACCTTCTGCATACCTTTTGCATCAATCCTGTCACCAAGCGACACGGTGACCTGGTGACACCTACGCGTCACCACCGCTCACCGGGTTGTTCGTAGGCTAAGGGCCAACCGCGATAAAATTGATCCACATCGGCGGCCTGGCCTCCGTACTCGGGCTGCTGTTCGACTCGTGCGACCGCTCGGGAGCGGCATGATGGCGAGGTCTCCTGAGGAACGCGTTGTCACGCACGGTACTGGTGCGCGGGGCAGGTTGCTGCCCATGCTGCCTGCTCTGCTGCTGTTCATCGGCCTGTTGATCGGCCTCTGCACACCCCGCGAAGTCAGGCCGGACGCCTTCCTCGCCACGGCCATGGTTGCTGCCGCCGCGCTGTTGCCCCTGTGGGGGACCCTGCTCACCGGAGTGGGCGCGTGCGCCATCTCTGTCGGCCTGATGGCGGACTTCAACGCGCTGCGGGATGTGACCGCCTACTCCGAGCTGGCCACCCTCGCGGCGATCGCGGCATTCGCCGTCTTCTTCAACCGCCTGCTTGGCCGACGCGCCCGTCAGCTGGTTCAGGTCCGCTCAGTGGCCGAGACCGCCCAGCTGGCAGTGCTGCATCCAGTACCGCCACACCTCGGGCACGTCACGCTCGAGAGCCTGTACCTGGCCGCCGCGTCAGAAGCCCAGATCGGTGGCGACCTGTACGAGGCGATACGCACCCCGCACGGCGTACGGCTGCTCATCGGTGACGTACGCGGCAAGGGCCTGCTCGCGATCCAGATGGCCGCGACGCTGCTCAGCGCCTTCCGCGAGGCCGCCCACGACGCGCCCGACCTGCCCCACCTCGCGCGCCGCCTGGAAACGAGCGTGAGCCGCCATACTTCCCAGTACCCGGGAGTCCCGGGCTCGGAGATCGCTGAACGCTTCATCACCGCTCTCCTCGCCGAGATCCCGGACGATGAACCAGTCGTCCGGACCGTCACCTGCGGCCACCCGCCCCCGCTGCTGCTGCACCGCGGCGAGGTCCGGGAGTTGCAGCCCGCTGCTCCCTCGCCGCCGCTCAACCTGGGCATGCTGGTGAGCGACGGGTACCACGTCGACCTCGCCCCCTTCGGCCCCGGAGACCGGCTCCTGCTGTACACCGACGGGGTCACGGAGACCCGCGACCACTCCGGCACGTTCTACCCCCTCACCGAACGCATCCGCTCATGGAACGGCGAGGCGCCCCACCAGCTCCTCGACCATCTCCACCGCGACCTGATCACCTACAGCGGCGGAGAACTCGACGACGACATCGCTGCCCTCCTCGCCCAACGGCGCCCGAGCCTCTGAGCTTGGCGTTCAACCTCGCGGGGCTTGGTGTTCCTTGATCGATTCGGTGCGCTTGCCGGGCGGGCAGCTGATGCACCCGGCGGCTGTCACTGGCCGTCGACGCCATCGACGCCGAGCCCGGGGCGAGACGCTTGTGGAGCGCACGCTCGCACAGCGGGATCTCAGGCGAACTCGTCCCGCAGGGCGGTGAACGCGTCGCGGAGGATCGCGGTGAGCGCCCGGCCGTCGTCCCGACCGAGCCAGTCCTCGACAGACACGCGCAGCATGACGATCCCGACCTGGGCCAGAAGGGCGGCACGCACCGGCTCGATCCCGCGCGTCACGAACGCGACGCGCGACGCCTCAGTCAGGTCGGCCCATTTGCGCAGTTCGCGCTCCCTCAGTCCGTCGTCGGAGCGCACGACTTCACGCAGGGCTCGCAGTTCCTCTCGCCGCCCCTCGAAGCGCGACGCGGCCACCTCCGCCAGGCCCTCCGCAATGATCCGCATCGGGGCCCACGACGCCGGGGCCTCGGCAATCATGTCGGCCGCCCAGGCCGCGATCTCGCCGCCGCCGAACAGCACCTCGCGCTTGTCGGAAAAGTGGCGATAGAACGTTCGAGTGGTCAGCCCTGCCCTGGCTGTAATTTCCGGGACCGTCGTCGCCGTGAAACCTCGCTCCAGAAACAGCTCGATCGCAGCGCGCTCGAGCCGTTCGCGCGCATCGTCCGCCCATCTGCTCACTTCAAGCATCCTACGCGACGACACGTCGTGTCATCGGATGCTACCGTGACGACACGGCATGTCATCACTTGGATGGGAAATGCTTATGCCCGAGGTTTGGATCCTGGGTGGCACGGGCCGCAGCGGCCGTGTCATAGCGACGGAGCTGCTGCGCCGGAACATCACGCCCACACTGGTCGGGCGAGACGCCGTTCGGCTTCGGAAGGCCGCCGAGAAACTGCCGGGCGAGGTCCGCACCGTCGTCGCCGAGTCGGTCGACGCGAGCGCGACACAGATCCGGCGGCGGACACCGGACGTAGTGATCAACACGATCGGACCGTTCGTCACCACCGCCGAGCCGATCGTGCGGGCCTGCCTGCCCGCCACCCACTACATCGACCTGGCCAACGATGTCGCCACTGCCACCAGACTGCTGCTCCTGCAGGACGAGGTCCGAGCCGCTGGACCCACCGTGGTCACAGGCTCGGGCTTCGGCGCGACCGCTACGGAGAGCCTGGTGGTCAAGCTCTGCGAGAACCACCCGACACCCCAACACGTGCGCGTCGACATGATCCCCTCGCTCGAAATCGAGGCCGGGCCGCTCGGCGAGGCCCTTGCCGCCTCCATGACGGAAGGCCTTCCTGGCGTTCCAGGCGGGCGGCGGTTCGGCGGACGCCGCTACAGCGACGGCCGCCTGTCCCCCATGCGGCTCGGCGGCGAACCACGCACCCTGTCCCTGCCGGACGGCTCACGGGTCACCTCGGTGGGCGTACCACTCGGCGAGCTCGTGGCCGCCCAACGCGCCAGCGGTGCACCATCGGTGGTCTCCGGCAGCACCGAACTGCCGTCCTCTCCGATCATGCGGGCAATCGTTCCGCTGGCTGCCCAGCTGATGGCCATCAAGCCGCTGCGGACCTTCGCCACCCGACGACTGGCAGCAGTCGAGATCAAGCCGCGACCTCGCCCGCGCGAGCACTCCTGGGCGCACGCGGTCGTGGAGTGGGCGGATGGCAGCACACGTACGGGGTGGCTGCGGATCGAGGATGCCCAAACGTTCACCGGGACAGTGCCGGCCGAAGTGACCCGCCGCCTGCTGGCCGGTGAAGGCCGGCCAGGCGTGCATTTTCCCGCGGCTCTCTTCGGCCCTTCGCTGGCCGAAGACTGCGGCGGAACGTACCTGGTTTGATGCCGGGCGAGACCGCGCACCGGACCGCTTCTGCAGCGGCGCCGACCACGAGCGCCCTTCCACTGCCCTGACGTCACACCAGGTCACGAGTGCGGCTGGAGTAATTCAAGCGGGAGAACGTCCGCCGCTACTTCAAGCCGTCTCCTGAGGCTATCTCGGAGCTGACCAGCCTGCTCGCCCCCGGCGATACGCGCCTGACCCTGCATCAAGCCGGCTTGCGGCTATACGCCTGTTCGCATCATCTCAACCCTTGTCCTCGGCACTTCGACGCCTACCCGCGCGGCGGCAATGCAGTCCACCGGGTGGCAACCGGCCCTGTCGCCGGGTGGCGGACACCCTGTGGGATGGGTGGGCCCGCACCTGCACACGCGGTCCGCCCCGCCCTGACGCCGCGAAAGGCTCCTGTTGTGACGACCACCCCGCGCACCCGCCCATTCATGCAGATCGACGTGTTCTCCTTCCAGCCCTTCCGCGGCAATCCGGTCGCGGTCGTGCTGGACGGCACCGATGTGACCGATGATCAGATGCAGGCCCTGGCACGCTGGACGAACCTGTCCGAGACCACGTTCGTGCTGCCGCCCAGCACGGACGAGGCGGACTACGGGCTGCGGATCTTCACCCCCCAGGGCGAGCTGCCGTTCGCCGGACACCCCACCCTCGGCTCCGCCAAGGCCTGGTTGGAGGCCGGAGGCGTGCCCCAGCACGCCGGTCGGATCGTGCAGGAGTGCGCCGCGGGCCTAGTCACCATCCGCCACCGGAACAACGCCCTGTCCTTCGCCGCTCCGCCCCGCGTGCGCGACGGCGCCCTCGACGAAGCGTACCTGGAGCGGATCACGGCGGCGTTCGGCATCACCCGCGAGCAGGTGCTGGCCCACCAGTGGGTCGACAACGGCCCCGGCTGGGCAGTCGTCCAACTGGCCACCGCCCACGAGGTCCTGGACCTGGAGCCCGACCTGTCCCTCATCCCCGACGCGATGGTCGGCGCCATCGGCGCCCACCCCGGCGGCAGCGAGCACCGCTACGAGATGCGCACCTTCGCCCCCGCCGTCGGCGTCCCCGAGGACCCCGCCTGCGGCAGCATGAATGCCGGCGTCGCCCAGTGGCTCACCGCCTCCGGCGCCGCCCCCCGCTCCTACCGCGTCTCCCAGGGCACACGCCTCGGCCGGGCCGCCAGCATCGGCATCACCGCCGAGGCGGACGGCACCGTCTGGGTCAGCGGTGATGCCGCCGTCCTGATCCGTGGCACCGTCACCCTGTGACAGCCCATTCGCCTTCCGCACTGGGGGGACGGGGCCTTCACGCGTTGTCGAGGGTCTTCATGATGACGAAGCTGTTGACGGTGGCCACCCCGGGCAGGGAGGCCAGCCGGCCGGCGTGGAAGTCCTCGTAGGCGGCCAGGTCGGCCACCTCCACGTGCAGCAGGTAGTCGAAGCTTCCGGTGATGTGGTGACAGGCCCGCACCTCGGCCAGCCGCATCACCGCGCTCTCGAAGGCGGCCACGTCCGCCCGGACGTGCCGCACGAGCCGCACCCCCGCGAACACCCGCAGGCCCCGTCCGACCGCGGCCGGGTCCACCACCGCCCGGTAGCCGCGGATCACCCCTGTCTCCTCCAGGTGCCGTACGCGCCGCAGGCACGGCGACGGCGACAGCCCCACCCGGGCGGCGAGCTCACTGTTGCTGATCCGCCCCTCCTGCTCCAGCACGGCCACGATCGCACGATCCACCTCATCCATGGAGGCAGATTATTGCGGTGAACGCCCATCCTGAACAAAGAGATGCTGCCCAGTGGCGCAATTTTCTGCCGACGTTGCCGCCATCCGCGTTCCGGCGACATCTCGCCGCGCCATGCTGGATTCCGACCTACCGAAACAATGCGGAAGGGCCAGCCATGCCGGGAACAACCACCGCCACCGTTCACGCGGACCGCCACGTCCACCCCGACCGCGCCGTGGCACCGCCGATCTATCAGACCGCGGCGTTCTCCGCCGCGAGCGGCGAGACGTTCGTCCAAGGCGCGGTCGAACCGCGCGGCAAGGACTTCTACACCCGCTTCGGCAACCCCAACCACGCCCAGGTCGCGGCCGTCGCCGCCGAACTGGAAGGCACCGAGGCGGCAATGGTCACCGCCTCCGGCATGGCCGCGCTCACCACCGCGGTCCTCGCCCTGGTCTCGGCCGGCGACCACGTCATCGGGCAGAAGTCCACCTACGGCGGCACCGCGTCGGTGCTGCTGAACCTGCTCCCGCGCCTCGGGGTCTCGACGACCCTGGTCGACCAGCGCGACCCGGAGGCGTTCGAGCGGGCCCTGACTCCCCAGACCCGCCTGGTCCTGGTGGAGACGCCCAGCAACCCCCTGCTGCAGATCACCGACCTGCGGGCCGTCGCCGACCTGGCCCGCGCCCACGGCGTGCTCACCCTCGCCGACAACACCTTCGCCACCCCGCTCAACCAGCGCCCCGCCGAGCACGGCATCGACGTCGTCTGGCACAGCGCCACCAAGTACCTCAACGGGCACTCCGACGTCTCCGCAGGCGTGCTGGCCGGCCCCGCCGAGGTCCTGGACCGCATCTGGGACACCAGCCTGCTCACCGGCGCCACCCTCGGCCCCATCGACGCCTGGCTGCTGCTGCGCGGCATACGCACCCTGCCTCTGCGCATGCCCCGGCACAACGCCAACGGCCAGGCCCTCGCCGAGGCCCTGAGCGAGCACCCCGCCGTCACTCGCGTCCACTACCCCGGCCTCGCGGCCCACCCTCAGCACAAGCTGGCCGCCGACCAGATGACCGGCTTCGGCGGCGTGCTCAGCGTCGAGTTCACCGGCGGCTTCGACATGGCCGACGCCTTCCTCGGCCTGCTCCACTACCCGGTGCGCTCCGCCAGCCTCGGCGGCGTCGAATCGCTCGCCGTGCACCCGGCGTCCATGTGGCGCGGCATGCTCAGCGACCAGCAGATCACCGAAGCCGTCCCCCCGGGCCTGGTCCGGCTGGCCGCCGGCACCGAGGACACCGCCGACCTGGTCGCCGACGCCCTCGCCGCGGCCGACGCCGTCCTCGCCCAAGCCCACCGCGCCTGACCGTCGCCGCGCCCGGGTCCCGCGCGCCCGGCCAACCTGCGGCCCGGTCTGCGCGGCGTTCCCCGCGGTCTGGAAGCAGGACTCGAACACGCATGTGCAAGGAGTGTTACCCCATGAAGATCCTCATCTCCGGCGGGACCGTCCTGACCATGGACCCCGCGCTCGGCGGCCTTGCACGCGGCGACGTCCTCGTCGACGACGGGAAGATCGTCGACGTGGCCGCCCGCATCGACACGGCCGACGCGGAGGTCATCGACGCCACCGACCGGATCGTGATGCCCGGCTTCGTCGACAACCACCGCCACTCCTGGCAGACCGCGTTCCGCGGCGCCGGCGCCGACTGGACGTTCCCCGAGTGGGCCCAGGCCATGCACCGCACGGTCAAGCCCCACTACACCCCCGAGGACGTCTACATCGGTACCCTCCTCGGTCGGCTGGAGGCCCTGCACTCCGGCGTCACCACCATGCTCGACTGGTACCACGTCGCCCGGACCCACGCCCACGAGGACGCCGCCGTCGCCGCCCTCACCGACGCCCCCGGGCGCTCCGTCTTCTGCCTCGGCGCAGGATGGGGCAGCAGCGCGGACGTCGACGACGACATCCGCCGCGTGCGCGCCCACCTGACCGGCGGCCGCATCGACATGGCCCTCGGCCTGCGCGGCCCCGCAGCCACCGGCATCGACACCGTCGCCCGTGAGGTGAAGCTCGCCGACGAACTCGGCCTGCGCATCAGCCTCCACATCGAAGCGCCCGGCGTGATCGCCGAACTGCGCGAGCACGGCCTGCTGCGCGACACCCTCACCGGCGTGCACGCCAACGGCATCGGCGAAGAGGAATTGCGGATGCTCGCCGACGCCGGCGGCTCCATCTCCATCAGCCCCGACGTCGAGTTGAAGATGGGCTTCGGAGCGCCGATGACCGGCCTCGCGCTCGCCGCCGGACTGCGCCCCACCCTGTCCATCGACGACGTCCCCTCCGCGGGCGGCGACATGTTCTCCACCATGCGCACCGCCTTCGCCGCCCAGCGCGGCCTCGACGGCGCCCTGCGCTCTCGCGACCTGCTGGACTTCGCCACGGTCGACGCCGCCGCCTCCCTCGGTCTCCAGGCCCGCACCGGCACCCTCACTCCCGGCAAGGACGCCGACCTGATCCTGCTGCGCACCGACGACCTGACCGTGTTCCCCGTCACCGACCCCGCCGGGACTGTCGTCAGCGCCGGCCACCCCGGCCTGGTCGACACCGTCCTGGCCGCCGGCCGCATCATCAAGCGCGACGGCGCCCTGCTCGGCGTGGACCTGACCGCCCTGCGCACCCGCCTCCTCGAATCCCGCGACCGGATCGCCGCCGCTGCCGGAATCCCGCTCGACGGCACCTGGCACCCCCAGCCCGCAGCCTGACCCGGCCCCGGCAACCCGCCGCCTCCGCTGCGGCCGCCCCGTCGCGGCGCCGCTTCCACCCTTGCCGCCCGCCTGGCCGACCACGGTCCGCCGCGCCCCGCTCCCGTCGGCCCGCGTGGTTCCGCGGGCCTGGACGGTCCCGCGCACCAGCAGCAGCCCGGAGGGGAAGCCGCGGACGATCCCAGGGATCTCACGGATCCGCTCCCCGTGGCGTCTACCGATCGTGGACCGCCGAGAACCTCTCGTAGGTCTGCGTTCCAGCTACAGGGGAGGATTCGTAATGATTGGCAATGTCGAAGTTGTCGCGGGCACTCTTTCGACGGTCGTCTTCGTGGCATCTACGTTGCCTATGCTCGTGAAGGCAGTGCGTACCCGCGATCTCGCCTCGTACAGCGGGGGAAATCTCATACTCAGCAACACGGGGAACCTCCTCTACGGCGTCTACGTCGTCAGCCTTCCGGTCGGACCGGCATGGGCTCTCTACGCATTCAATTTGTCCGTGAGCGCGACCATGCTGGTTCTCTGGCTCCGCTACAAGGCCGCGGATCGAGCCCTCAACCGCGTGACGGAGCTCGGTGTGTCCTTTGTCGGCGCCGACTGGCGCGGCTCGTACGGCTCGTACGGCTCGTGAGCGTACGGGGCAGTGAGTCCGGGGCTCCCCGTCGTCAGCGTCCCGTACACGGTGCACGTGTCCTGCCCAGTCCTGCGGCTGCGGCTGCGGCCGGCCGATCTCGTCGTCCGATCTCACGTTCGTACCTCGGCGAGCGTCTCCAGTACGAGACGGAAGGAATCGACATGAACACCAAGCACATCGTGGTCGCCACCGAGCTCGGCCCTGTCACGATCGTTGCCTCGGACGATGCGGTCACGGGTCTGTACTTCGCCCACCACGTCCGTCGCCCCGCGCAGGAGACGTTCGGCACCGAGGTCCCGCTGGCGACGGATGCGCTGCTCGCGGAGGCTGCCGTGCAGCTGAACGACTACCTCGGGGGCGGGCGGCGCGGCTTCGACCTGCCGTTCGATGCGGCCGGCAGCGAGTTCCAGCACCGGGTGTGGGCCGCAGTGGCGGCGATCCCGTTCGGGGAGACCACCACGTATGGCGCGATCGCGGAGCAGCTGGGTGACAAGTCCCTCGCGTACCAGGTCGGCCAGGCCGTGGGGGCGAACCCGCTGTGTGTCTTCGTGCCCTGCCACCGTGTTGTCGGCGCGGACGGCAGCCTCACCGGCTATGCCGGGGGGCTGAAGCGGAAGCGGGCGCTGCTGGAGCATGAGGAGCCCGTACAGGCCGCCGCCGGACGACTCTTCTGAACGGATCTCACGACTGTGACCCTTCCAGCGTCTTCAGCGAGATGAACATGAAACAGCCGTTCGAATCAGTGGTGGCGTGCCACGGGGTCACCGTTCTGCGTGTCTGCCGTTCGCTCCTCGGAGTGGACGACGCGGACGATGCGTGGTCGGAGACGTTCCTCGCCGCGATGCGTGCCTATCCGGAGCTTCCGGAGACGGCGAACGTCGAGGCGTGGCTCGTGACCATCGCGCGCCACAAGGCCATCGATGTCCACCGTGCCGCGAAGCGGAATCCGCTGGCGGTACAGGAGCTTCCCGAGGCCCCGACCGACTTGGGCGTCCCCGGTGTCGAGGACACCGACCTGTGGGAGTTCGTCGACCGGCTGCCCGAGAAGCAGCGGCAGGCGATCACCTACCGATATCTCGTCGGGATGTCGTACGCGGAGATCGCGGCGATCCTCGGCGGGAGCGTCGACGCGGCCCGAAGGGCATCCGCCGACGGCATGAAGAAGCTCAGAAACACCTATCCGGGCGCGACCTCGAAAGGAGAAAGATCATGAGTGACATCCGTAACGACGGCACCCTCGCTGCCCTGTCGGCGCCCATCGACCCGGAGAAGCTGGCGATGCTGCACCAGCGGCTGGAAGCCGCCGCCCAGGCAGAGGGCCTCGTGGACGTCGCCTACACGACGGTCGACAGCCCGGTCGGGAAGCTGCTGCTCGCGGCGACCCCGAAAGGACTCGTCCGCGTCGCCTACGCCCGCGAGAACCACGACCAGGTACTCGAAGCCCTCGCCGCAAAGCTCAGCCCGCGCATCCTGCGCGCGCCGAAGCAACTCGATGAGGTCGCCCGCGAGCTCGACGAGTACTTCGACCACCGCCGACAGCAGTTCGACCTGCCGCTGGATCTGTCGCTCTCCCGCGGATTCCGCCAGCTCGTGCAGAAGCACCTGCCACAGATCGGCTACGGGCAGACCCGCAGCTACAAGGAGATGGCCGAGATGGTCGGCAGCCCCAAGGCCGTCCGCGCCGTCGGCACCGCCTGCGCCACCAACCCGCTCCCGGTCGTCGTGCCATGCCACCGCGTGCTCCGCACCGACGGCACCCTCGGCGGCTACATCGGCGGCCTCGAGGCCAAGACGGCCCTGCTCAATCTGGAGGCGGCATGAGAACCAAGAGCACCCGACCGGCCGACCTCTGGCGCGACCGCGTCGATTCGGCCGACTGGTCGGCAGTGACCGACGAGGTGAACGAGTACGGCGGGGCACTCCTGCCCCAGCTGCTCGAGCCCGAGGAGACACGGGAGATCCGCGGCCTCTACGAGAGCAACGACCTGTTCCGCAGCACGATCAACATGGGCCGCCACCGGTTCGGAGAGGGCGAGTACAAATACTTCCGTGCTCCCTACCCAGAACCGATCGAACGGCTGAAGCAGGCGCTTTACCCGCGGCTGCTGCCGATCGCCCGCGACTGGTGGACCAAGCTCCGCCGGCCCGCTCCCTGGCCGGACACGCTGGATGAGTGGCTGCAGATGTGCCACGACGCCGGGCAGACCAAGTCCACCGCCATCCTGCTCAAGTACACCGAGAAGGACTGGAACGCCCTGCACCGCGACCTCTACGGAGACCTCGTGTTCCCGCTGCAGGTCGTCATCAACCTGAACGAACCCGGCGTCGACCACACCGGCGGCGAGTTCCTGCTTCTGGAACAGCGGCCGCGGGCACAGTCGCGCGGCACGGCGACCCTGCTGCCGCACGGGCACGGCTACGTGTTCACCACCCGGGACCGCCCGGTGCGATCCACGCGCGGCTGGTCGGCCGCCCCGGTCCGGCACGGCGTCTCCGCGATCCGCTCGGGCGAGCGGCACACGCTCGCCCTCGTCTTCCACGACGCCGCATGAACACCGCGAAGAGCTTCACACTCACCGGAAGCGACGGCCGCCCCTACGCCTCGCCCGTCAAAGGCGACTGGGGCGGCCACCGCGGCGGAAAGATCTACGGACGCCTCGACTGCCCGGCCGCGCTGCGCGCGCTCGCCCGCGGCGGCTATGCGAAGGACCGCGTCTTCTTCACCGACGAGCAGACCGCTCTCGCGGCCGGCTACCGCCCGTGCGGAGCCTGCTGCAAGGACCGCTACCAGGCGTGGAAGAGCGCCAAGGAGAAAGGCCAGCCATGGAAACCCTGACCAGTCCGCTCCTGCGCAGCACACGCCCGGCATCGCAGTGCGAAACCATGATCACCGAAGCAGAGGTGAGCGCGCTCGTCGCCCTGGCGCGCTCCCGAGGCGCGCAGACGGCTGCGATCGGATCGGGCCGCGACCCGCTCGCCCACGAGTCCATGCGTGCGATAGCGGAGGCATGGGAGCGCGCAGGAGGCGAGATGGCGCGGGAACTCACCTGGCCCGAGACCGCAGCCTCGTGGCTGCGACAGGCCACACGGTTCGCCGCCGCCGAGGCAGACCTGTGGATCATGCACGGCCCGCCCCTCGGATGGGCGCAGATGACCCGGCGACTGCTGTGGTCCACGCCGTGGCAGCCGGCCCACACGCTCCTGACCGGAGCCGTCTCCGACCGCCGCACGCTCGACCTCGTCGGGCGCCACAACCTGCCCGGAATCTCCGGCGTCACGCGCGACGGCGACACCTGGCAGCTCGGACCCGACGACCACGGCGGAGCCTCCCGGCTCGCCTACCACGGCGTCACCCGCGTCCACCCGTTCACCGCTCCGGACGGCTGCGGCCTGGACAGCGGACGGATCAACATCACCATGCGCATGACCGGCCTCACCGACTGACAAGGACCCCGAACCAGATGAACGAACTGCTCGAAGACCCTGGCGTCGTGATCGGGGAGGACGGCCTCGCCCGACCCGCATGGGCATCTGCCGACCCGCTCCTGCGTGACTACTACGACACGGAGTGGGGGATGCCGGTCACCGACGAACGCGGAGTCTTCGAGCGCGTCTCGCTCGAAGGATTCCAGGCAGGACTGTCCTGGGCCACGATCCTGCGCAAGCGCCCCGCATTCCGCGACGCGTTCGACGGCTTCGACCCCGACACCATCGCCGATTACGACGACCAGGACGTCGAACGGCTCCTGGCCGACACCGGCATCGTCCGCAACCGCCAGAAGATCCTCGCCACCATCCGCAACGCGCGAGCGACGATCGAACTCCGGGAAGACAGGGGACTCTCCGCGCTGATCTGGTCGTTCCAGCCCGAGACCACGCCCAAGCCGCGGGTCTTCGAGGACATCCCGACCACCTCGCCGGAGTCGGTGGCGCTGTCGAAGGAACTGCGTCGGCGCGGCTTCGCATTCGTCGGCCCGACCACGATGTTCGCCCTCATGGAGGCGATCGGGATCATCGACACGCACCTGCTCGGCTCCCACCGGCGCGGCACCTCCGGCATCTGGCCCGCATGAGCATCATCCGCATCGACGCGCGAGGCCCCTTCCACCACACGGCCGCACTCGCGCTGCTCGCCGCCCACGCCATCCCCGGCACGGAAGAGGTCGATGGCACGCGCTACCGGCGCGTCCTCGCCGTCGAGGACGAGCACACCGTCGTCACGCTCGACCTGAACCGCCACGGCATGACCGCCTCGTTCGAGCCCCCGATCAGTGACCGTGAAACGGCCGCGGCCATGGTCCGCGCCTGGTTCGACCTGGACACCGACACGGCCGCCATCGACAGGGCCCTGGCGCAGGACCCGCGACGGGCAGGGCTGGTCAGACGCCGGCCGGCACTGCGACTCATTCGCTACCCCGACGAGTTCGAAGCCGTCGCCGCGACCGTGATCGGCCAGCAGGTCTCCCTGGCAGCAGCACGCACCTTCGCCGGCCGACTCGTCACTGCCTGCGGACACAAGATCGACGACCTCCACGCCTTCCCGGATGCCACGACCCTCGCACAGCGCGACGCCGACGAGATCCAGAAGCACGCGGGCCTGACACGCGCCCGCACACGAACCCTCCACGAGGTGGCCGTGAGGTGGGCGGACGGCCCCGTACTGCAAGGGCTTCCCGCCGACGAAGCCCGTCAGGTCCTCCTCACCATCCCCGGCATCGGGCCCTGGACCGCCGACTACCTGCTGGTGCGGGCGCTGCAGCACCCGGACACCTTCGTTCCCGGCGACCTCGTCGCACGCCGCGCCCTCGGACTCGAACAGAAGGCCGCCGCCGAACGATCAGCAGCCTGGGACCCGTACCGTTCCTACGCGCTCCTGCACCTGGGGACGGACGCCGCGTACCTGTGATCTCACGGATCAGCGAGGCAGAGCGTCTTCCCGTCGTCCGGCGATGGCCCAGGCATGCCTGCGAGCGCAGCGCCCCGCGCCCGCGGCACCGCGACGACCGGGGCGCGGGTGGAACCATGAAACAGATCCTCTATGCCCTCGACGGCCTGTTCGTCGGAGCAGATCCGTTCGCCGCCCCGCGGCTGCAACTCACCACGCTCAGCGAGAACGGCGCAGGCCCCACCGAAAGGGACCGCTCGACAAGCTCACCTGGATCCACCCCATGGTCCGGCACTGCGTACTGGGAACCATGATGAAGACATACGCCCTCGGCCGTGCCGCAGACGCCGGCGCCACCCGGATCTGGGGGAACAGCGACCCGGGATCGTCGAGGTACTTCCGCACGCTCGGGGTCCTGCCGGCCTGACGACCTCACGGATCGCCACCGCGAGCCGTTTTCAAGGCGTCGGAGCCTCGCTCCGACGGTACCCACGGCCGGACCGCGCCCGAGGGCCGCGGGTACCACTGCGTCTCAGCCTGCCGGAGGTACTGACGACGGCATCGCGACCTGTGACGCCAAGGAAGCCGGACACATCGCGCTCTGGACCCCGGACGAGGCGGACTCAGAGATCTTCCACATGAGTCTCGCGCTGGTCGCCGACTGGCGAAGACGCGCCCCGGAAGTCCGCGGTCCGGATCTCACGTTCTGCCCGGGCCCGGCGTCTTCCACATGTCGGAGACCACCACCGTCAACCGACCAGCCACACGAGAGAAGGAGCACACCATGTCGGTCGAAAAGAACAAGGCCATCGTCGGGCGCTGGTTCACGGAGTTCTGGGGCAGTGACTTCAACCCCGCTGTCATCGACGAGCTCGCCGCCCCCGACATCCGCTTCCACTACTCGCTGCACGAGCCCATGAACGGGCGCGACGAGGTGCGCGAGTTCGCGACCCGGTTCCGCACCGCGTTCCCGGACCTCAACTTCTGGGGCACCGCCGACCTCATCGCCGAGGGCGACTACGTCGTCGGCCAGTGGGAGGGCGGCGGCACTCACACCGGGCCGATCGTCTTCGATGACCTGCCCATCGGATCCGTCCCTGCGGCCTCCGGCAAGACGATGCGGTTCACCGGCACTACCGTCCTCAAGGTCGTCGACGGGCTCATCGTCGAGGAGATCGGCCTCGACGACGGCGTGAAGGTCCTCCAGCAGCTCGGGATCATCCCGGCCGAGTAAAGCGCTGCCGCACAAGCGTCGTCTACGACCCCTCCTCAGGGGCGTCCATGGCGGCTGTAGTTTCATCTCAGGCATTGAGGCTTTTCCAGCATCAGGCTGGAAAAGCCTCAATGTGAGCTGTCGGACGTACCAGTGAGTTTGCGTAAGTCCTCGGGGGTCACCTGGTGTTGAGCCAGGCCTCGAAGAACAGTGAGAACTGGTTCAATGCCTTCTTCCAGTGTGCCGCGACGTGGTTGACACCGCTGGCCTTGGGAGCGATCAGTTCACGCGCCGCGAGGTAGAGCACCTTCGGCGCGGCCTGCTCCTCCGATCTCGTCGTCGATCCTCACCTGGGGTGTGGTCAAGAGGGTCTCCAAGTCGGGCGTCACTACCGGATGTTGGAGGTCGTCGTCTGGTCCGCGGGCCAAGAGTCCCGAAGTTCTGGCGGCGTCGCGCGAGGACTCAGCGGCGGCGATCCTGACGGCGGAACGGATGGACGCGCACACCGCCGCCCTGGCCGAGCCGCGGGAACCGGTCACCTCCGGCTGACGGCTCTCACCGCCTCGCCGGGAGGCTCCGACCGGCCACACGGGTCCGCGCCCGCCGACCGTTCCGGCTCGCTCCGGCCCAGGGGTGCGGCTTCCGGAACGCTTCATTCCTGTTGCATACCGGGATCGGCCTGTCACCTTCCCTTCACCCGGGCGCAGGGGGAATGTCGGGTTCCGGGAGCACGCTCCCGGGCGTGAGACGTATCGCAGGAATAGTCCTGGCGGTGCTGCTGATCGGCGGAGTGGTGACCGCCGTCGTCGCAGGCCGTGAAGGACAGGACACGAGCACGGCAACGAAGACCGTGCGTGGCGTGATCGGATCGGAGAAGTCGGACTTCTTCGCCGACCCCGCCGTGGTGAAGGCCCTCGCAGCCAAGGGCTACACCGTCAGGACCGAGACCTCCGGGTCCTGGGCCATGGAGGGGCTCGACCTCGCGGGGTACGACTTCGCCTTCCCCTCCAGCCAGGCCCCGGCCGACGCGCTCGCCGCCAAGTACCACGTGCAGAAGCCCCTGCCGCGGCCGTTCTACTCGCCGCTGGTCGTCGTGGCGCACCGCAACGCCGCCGAGGTGCTGGCCGCGAACGGGCTCGCCGGTCTGGACCGGCACCGCGGCACGCTGCACACGGCCCGCTACCTCGACGCCGCCACGCACGACCGGACCTGGCAGCAGCTCAAGGGGGCCCAGCGGCACGGCGAACTGACCGGCACGCTCTACATCGCCAGCACCGACCCGGAGACCTCCAACTCCGGCGCCCTCTACCTCGCCGCGGCCTCGTATGTCGCGGGCGGCGGGCGGGTGGCGGCGAGCAAGGCCGACATCGAGCACACCGCGCCCCTGATGCACAAGCTGATCAGCGTCCAGGGGGCGCAACAGCCCAGTTCGGACGCCGCGTTCCGGGACTTCGTCAGCGGTGTCGGCAATCCGCTCGTCCTCGTCTACGAGTCCCAGGTGGCGGCGCTGCTGACCGACGGCCAGGGCCTGGACGACCTCACCGTCCTCTACCCGGACACCACCGTCAACAGCGACCACACCGTCGTGCCCCTCACCCCGGCCGGCCGTGACCTCGGCGATCTGCTGAGCACCGACCCGACCTTGCGCCGGCTGGCCGTCCGGCACGGATTCCGGCCGCAGGGCGACACCGCCGAGTTCACGGCGGCGACCGCCTCCCACACCTCGTACCTCAACCAGAAGCTGACCGGTGTCCGGCAGGCGCCCGTGCCCACCTCCGCGGTGCTGCACGAGATGGCGCGCCGGGCCCGGGGCCAAGGGGAAAACACGTGACCGACAACGACACCTTCACCCTCACCCCGCCGGAGCCCGTCGCCCCGGTCCCGCGCGAGAAGGCGGGCGGGGTGGTACCGCTCGACGACTCCGTACACGCGGACATGGCCAGGAAGGCCGCCGACTATGTCACGGGGCTCGCCGGTCTGGACGCCCGCTCCCCCGAGTTCGCCGGCAAGGTCGGGGAGATCACCGCGCTGGGCGCGAGCGAGATGCGCAGCGCGTCCGCCCAGTCCAACCGGATGCTGGAGCGCTCGGTCCGGACCCTGCCCGGCAAGGGCGACGACGCCCAGTCCCGGGTCGGCACCTCGCTCGTCGAACTGAGGCGGGTGGTGGAGGACCTGGACCCCCGTGATCTTCCGGCCGGCCGCGGGCGGCGGTTCCTCTCCAGGCTGCCCGGCGGCAACCGGCTCCGCGACCACCTCGCCAAGTACGCCTCCGCGCAGGGGACGCTGAACAGGATCGTGGGCTCGCTGCGCGGCGGCCAGGACGAGCTGCGCCGCGACAACGCCGCCCTCCAGACCGAACGCGTCCGTCTCTGGGAGACCATGGGCAGGCTCCAGGAGTACGTCGTGCTCACCGAGGCCCTGGACACGGCCGTCGAGCGGCACATCGCGGACGCCGAGGCGGCCGACCCCGCCCAGGCCGACGCCCTCCGCGCCGATGTGCTCTTCCCGGTCCGCCAGAAGCACCAGGACCTGCTGACCCAGCTCGCGGTGTGCGCACAGGGCTATCTCGCCATGGACGTGGTGCGCCGCAACAACGACGAACTGATCAAGGGCGTCGACCGGGCGGCCACCACCACTGTCTCCGCCCTGCGCATCTCGGTGATGCTGGCCTCCGCCCTCGACAACCAGCGCAAGGTCGTCGACCAGGTCAACGCCCTGCGCGGGACCACGGAGGACCTCATCCGCGGCAACGCCGAGATGCTCGCCACCCAGAGCGGGGAGATCCAGCGGATCGCCGCCGACCCGGCGGTCGGCGCGGAGACCCTGCGCTCGGCCTTCCAGCAGATCTACCGCACCCTCGACGCCATCGACACCTACAAGGTCCAGGCGACGGAGACCATGGCCGCGACGGTGGAGTCCCTCACCACCGAACTCCAGCACGCGAGCGCCTATCTGGAGCGCAGCCGCTCCCAGGGTGCGCTGGAGGGCGGTTCCGCATGAGGCTGCGTCTTGGCGGACCGACCGTGCTCGCCGGGCTCGCCGTCCTGCTCACGGCGTGCACGACGACCCCCGAGCCCCGGGACACGGACGCCCCCCGGCCCGGCACCCTTCGGGTGCTCGCCTCCAGCGAGCTCGCCGACATGACCCCGGTCCTCGACGAGGTCCGCAAGAGTACCGGCATCACGGTCCGTCCCACCTATACGGGCACCCTGGACGCCGTGGACCAGCTCGCCGAGGGCACGGTGGACGGCCGCTACGACGCGCTGTGGCTCTCCTCCGACGACTATCTGCGGCTGCACCCCGAGGCGGCGAAGAAGGTCGTCTCCGAGACCCCGGTGATGTCCAGTCCGGTCGCCCTCGGCGTCAAGCCCGCGACCGTGAGCGCGCTCCACTGGAAGCCCGACGACGTCACCTGGTCACAGGTCGAGCAGGCGGTGCGGGACGGCAGGCTGACCTATGGCATGACCGACCCGGCCCGCTCCAACTCCGGGTTCTCCACACTGATCGCGGTGGCCTCCGCGCTCTCCGGCGCCCAATCCGCGCTCACCGACGCGGATGTCGCCAAGGCCGCCCCGAGGCTGAAGGAGTTCTTCAAGGGACAGAAGCTGACCTCGGGGTCCTCCGGGTGGCTGGCCTCCGCCTACACCCGCCGCGGCGACGTCGACGCGCTGCTCAACTACGAGTCCGTGCTCCAGGGCATCCCGGGGCTCACGGTGATCCGCCCCCGCGACGGCGTGGTCACCGCCGACTACCCGCTCTCCTCCCTCTCCTCGACGAGCCAGGCCACCCGCGAGGACGTCCGCCGGCTCGTCGAGGCCCTGCGCGCCCCGGCGGTGCAGCGGCTGATCACCGAACGTACCCATCGCCGTCCGGTGGTCGCGTCCGTGTCCCCGGCCGCGGGGCTCGACACCGGCCGGCGCCGCGAACTCCCCTTCCCGGGCACCCGGTCCGTGGCCGACGGCCTGCTCGGGGCGTACGAGAACACGCTGCGCCGCCCCTCCCGCACCGTCTACGTCCTGGACACCTCCGGCTCGATGGCCGGCGACCGTCTCGATCGGCTCAAGAAGGCCCTCACGGGCCTGACCGGCGACTTCCGCGCCCGGGAGGAGGTCACCCTGATGGCGTTCGGGTCCGCGGTGAAGTCCGTACGGACCCATGTGGTCGATCCGTCCGATCCGCGGCAGGGGGCGGACGCCATCCGCGCGGACACCGAGGCGCTGACCGCCGGCGGCGGCACCGCCCTCTACACCTCCCTGGAGAAGGCGTACGAGCACCTCGGGACGGACCGTGACGCGTTCACCTCGATCGTGCTGATGACGGACGGCGAGAACACCACCGGGGCCGAGGCCGTCGACTTCGACGCCTTCTACCGACGGCTGGACGCCCACCAGCGCGACATCCCCGTCTTCCCCATCCTCTTCGGCGACTCCGACCGCACGGAGCTGGAACACATCGCCGAACTGACCGGCGGCCGTCTCTTCGACGCCCAGAAGGGCTCGCTGGACGGAGCCTTCGAGGAGATCCGTGGCTACCAGTAGGGCGCTCGGCTATCTCGAGTCGCGCAAGAACATCGCCGGCAGCGCCTCCGGGATCGTCGGACTCGCGCTCACCTTCACCGGGGTCGCGGGCCCCTACTGGCCCGTCGTGGTGGCCGGTCTGTACGGCGCGGGCGCGCTGATCGCCCCGCCGGAGCGCCCGTCGGTGCCCGACTTTCCCGATGCGTCGGCCCAGCTGGACGAACTCCGGGCCGACTTCGGGACGCTGCGCGCCTATCTGGCGGATGTGGAGCTGCCGCCCGCCGCCTCCGGCCGCCTCACCGAACTGACCGAACTGCTGACGGCGCTGCTCGATCCCGGCTGGGTCGCCGATGTCCTCGTCCAGGATCCGGAGGCCGTGCACACGCTGTCGCGGGCCGTGCGGCAGGACGTCCCGGAGGCCGTCGACACATTCGTACGGACCCGCTGGTGGAGCCGGCTGACCCCCGGGCAGGAGCCGCCGGAGCGCCATCTGGAGAGACAGCTGTCCCTGCTGCACGAGGAGGCGGACCGGCTGGCCTCGGCGCTGCGCGAGACGGAGGCACGGCGGCAGGAGACCCATACGCGGTATCTGGAGGACCGCTCGAAGTGACATCGGGCCGGGGCCCCGCACCCTCGTGTGCGGGGCCCCGGCCCGTCGGCGTCAGCCCAGGTGCGGCACCAGCGCGCGATACTCGTCCCACAGCTCCTTCGGGGTGTGGTCGCCGAAGGTGTTGGAGGCGCCGTTCGCGCCGAGAGAGGCTGAGCCGCTCCCATGCCATCCTGACCAGGTGAACGGACCCGGGATCCACATCAAGTTTGCCCCCGAGCTGGGGCTCTTCATGCCTTGGGTTTCCGGCGCGAGGAGCACGTGGCCGACTGACGCTTCTCTTGCTCACTGCCACCTATGCCGGTTTCAGATCGACCGGCAAATGGAGGCCGGTGTCGCCTGGCGGCGGCGGACGACGAGGGATGGTTATTCGCCCGTCCACCGGTTGCAGTCATGCTCTAATCACCGGATGACGAAGATCGAATCAGAGCTGATACGACGTTGGCTGAACGGCTGGACCGTGGCTCGCCACCTGCCCGAGGCCGAGCCGGTCGAGTCCGCCGGGGACGGCCTGCGGTCCAAGTGCGACCAACCCGGCCGCGAGGTCGAGGTGTTCGCGCTGCGTGCGGACGAGGAGCCCGAGTCCTTGGCACGGCTGGCGGCAGCCGTCGCCGCCGCGAGGCAGATCACCTGGCTCACGGTACCTACGCTGCGCCCCGGCACCGTCGAAGCCGTCGTCGGCGCCGCCGGACTGGAGGTGCTCCACCGGTCCGAGTGGTTCATGACGACCGATCTGGCCGAGCACCCGCAGTACGCGCCGGCCGCGCCGTACAAGCGCGAGGTCCGCACGGAGGGACCAGTCACGGTCGTCTCCCTCCATGACTCCTCCGGAGAGGTGGCGGCGCGTGGCACCATCGCCGTGGTCGGTGCTGATGCGGTCGCCGATCGCATCGAGACGGACGCGGCGCACCGGCGACGCGGCCTGGGCCGCGCCATGATGAGCGCTCTGGCGGAGGCCGCCGTGGCCCAGGGCGCCCGTACCGGTCTTCTCATCGCCAGCGAGGAAGGCCAGCGCCTCTACTCCTCCCTCGGCTGGCGCCACGAAGCCGACGTCCTGATCGCCCGGGGGCCGGTGGCTCCCTCCAACCGGTAGGACTCGCTCACGCTGGCCGATCCGCCCTTACGCACGGCGCACTCCCCGAGCTTGGGGACACGGCCCAGCCGCGCCGCGGCGGCGATCTCGGCCTCGATCCGCTCCTCCTTGTCGACCAGGCGGCCTTAGCTCGTCGCCTTGTGCTTGGAGGCGTTCGCTTCGAACTTGGTGCCGTCCAGGACAACGCGGCCCCCCTTGACCATGCCGAGTTTCTGCGCGAGGTGCAGCGACTGGGTGAACAGGTCCGCGAGGGCGTCCAGGTGGCGGCGGCGAGACCGCGAGATCGAGCGGAAGTCTGAGGCCTGGCCGGCGGCCAGGAACCGGAACGCGATGTCGTCGGCGCACTTGCGCTCGATCGCCCGCGAGGAGCACACCCCGGTGGTGTAGCCGTAGATCAGCAGGCGCACCGGCTGCTGCTTTTCCACAGGCTCGACCTCGAACAGCCCATCCCACCGCGCATGCTGCGATTCTTCCGTACCTGCGATCCTCAACCGGAGGTGGGGCGCTGACCGGTCGGATAATCCAAGTGCGGTCTGGCCGCCCCGCGTGATACTCCTGCCTGCCATGGGCGATCTTGTGACAGCGCGGCTCGTGCTTCATCCGATGACCGTCAGCGAGGCTGAGGAAGTGGTGGCGGGCAAGTCGCACAGCGGTGCCCGATGGGCGCCCGGGTACCCCACCGATGGGGATGTGTCCGCCGCCAGGCGCTTCCTGGGCACCTGCGCGAACACCGGTGATCCCCAGCCGTTCGGCAACTATGAGATCCGTCGCCGTGAGGACGGTCAGGCGATCGGCGGCCTGGGCTTCCACGGACCTGCGGACGAGAACGGCAGCGTCACGATCGGCTACGGCCTCATCCCGTCAGCGCGAGGCAAGGGATACGCCTCCGAAGCCCTCCGCGGACTGCTGCTGTTCGCGCGGGCACGCGGTGTCACCTGCGTGAAAGGCGACGCCGACCACGACAACATCGCGTCCCAGCACGTCATGACGGCAGCCGGCATGCGGCCGGCCGGACAAGATGAACGCGTCAGGTACTTCAAGATCGCCTGGACTGACACGACGGCGAATACTGACCCACACTCCTAGCTTCGGGTCCTCCTCCCCCCGACGTGGAGGTGTCCCGCAGCCACCCGCCCGCCCACGCCGCCTCTCAACGCGCAGGTCACGGCGTCCGCTGGTCTCTTCCAGGACAACTGTCCTTGGCAGAGCCAAGTGTGTGAAGCAGCCCACCCACCGCAGTCACTCAGCGTGCCTGCGGCTGGGTCGGAGACGCGTCGCCGCAGATCCAGGCCACTCACTTGGCAAGGCCGAGGGAATTGCGATGCCGCATCGTTGAAGATCCAGACCATTCCCGGGCCAGCGATCCCACTGATCCGCAGGTCTTCGAGGACCACCAGGGCGTTCTTCGCGACGATCCGGGCGGCCCGCTGTGCGCAGAAGTCCCCACGCCGGTCCGACACCCGGGACATGATGCGGCCTATGGCCCTGATCGTCTTGTGCCGGTTCGCGCTGCCGCGTTTGGACCGGGTGAGGCGTTGTTGCAGACGCCGGTATCGGACGCTCTCGCCGGCCGTGATGAACGGCCGGTCGTGGAAGTCGCCGTCCGAGGTGACGACGGCGGTCTTAACTCCCCGGTCGATGCCCACGGCGGTACCGGGCATGGCGTGCCGCTCGGGAGCGGCCGCGCGGTCGTCCACGAGGAACGACACAAACCACCGGCCGCCCTTGCGGGACACGGTCGCGGAACGGATCTCACCACCGAGGGGGCGGGACCAGCGGAAGCGGACCCGGCCCAGCTTCGGCAGCTTGACCCGGCCCCACTTGCGTCCCAGCCGCTCCACGCTGATCTGCTGGGCGTCGGGGAACCGGAACGACGGCGACCAACGTGCCTTCGACCGCCACCGCACCGTGAACGTGCCGTGATCCCGGCAGGCCCGGTCCAGATCCTTGAGCGTCTGCTGCAATGCGTGCGACGGTGCCGCCTTCAACCACGGGTGCTCACGCTTGGCGTCGGCCAACTCGGCGCAGTGCGGCACGTAGTTCATCCACGCCCCGCGCCGCCGGTATTCCCGACGCTGCTCCAGGGCTGTGTTCCACACCGACCGGCAGATGCCGCCGAACTCCTCGCACATCTCCTCTTGTTCGGACGAGAGGTCGAGCAGGTAGCGACGACCTGACAGCATGAGAACACCCCCCTGCAACTGGTGCGATCACCATAGTGCGCGCCACTGACAACGCAGAGAACTCCGCCGCTGCGCGGCTCCGCGCCAAGGATGAGCTGACCCCGTCCTGAAGGACGGGGCTTGCGCTCAAGAGATCCGGTCAAATACGCGGCGGGCCTTGCTCGATCCGGCGCAGGATCGGCTCGGCACGTTCCAGGTCATCACCCCAGGGCATACGCTCATCCCACCACGTGACCCCGGCGTCGGCCAGCGGGCCAACAAGGTCACGCCCCGCAGTCCCGGCGGGGCTCATGCCGCCGATGACGATGTCGAACCGCTGGTCCGCGAGCCCGTGCCCCGCGCGGCATGCGCGCAGGAACAGCACCAGTTCCCGGACGTTGCTCACACCCGGTGGCCGCGCGGCCTCAACCCCGGCCATGACCGGGATGGCCCCGTCCCACCGTGCCGCCCGGCGCATCGGTGCCTTGTTCGGCCAGAACCCTCCGACCCAGATCGGCACCCGCGGACGCTGCGCCGGGGTCGGCCGGAAGACCACATCGTCGATCGTGATCTGATTGCCTCGGTAGGTCACCGGCTCCCCGGACCAGAGCAGATCCAGTGCATGCAGGCCCTCGTCCAGGCGCTCGGCGAGCATCCGGGGGTCGGTCGTGTCGCCAAAGCTCCCGTACTCGTCGGCCACGGGAGCACCCAGCCCGGCACCGAGGACCATGCGCCCACCGGTCAGCCGATCCAGGGTGGTTACTTCCCTGGCCAGCTTGGCCGGCCGCCGCCGAGCCACGGGCGTGATCGCGGTGCCCAGCCGGATCCGGCAGGTGGCCAGGGCCGCGGCGGTGAGCAGGATCCAAGGGTCGGCGACTTCCCGGCGCAGGTTCTTCTGCTCGACGACGTGATCCCACACCAGCAGCGCGTCCCATCCGGCCTCCTCTGTCCGACGGGCCGCCTCGGCGAAGACCTCCGGCTCCGCGAACTCGCCGAAGTTCGGAACGCAAACCGAATACTGCATGGCCACACCATGCCACCCGGCGCTTCGGCAGACGAGTCTCGGAGCTGATGTATCGACGTGCGTCCAAGGCCAAGAACTTCCGCCATGCCCCTGCTGTGGGCCAAGTAGATCCGGCAGCGCGCCTGCGCGTCAGCATCCCGCCCTTCGCCGGGCCGCTCCCCCTCCTTGGGGGCGCGCCCCGCCGTCAGCCGATTGCCTTCCTCGTCGTAGACGACGGTCTCTGTCTCGGAGGCGGCCGTACGTATGCATGTTCCCGGATTCGAGCCAGGCACGGTGTACTGCTCATCCTGCACGGCGACGGTGTAAGCCGTGAACGGAGTGCGATCAACCCAGGGCTCCCATACCCACGGGCCTACACCCGCCACAGCAGTCACGATGAGGCCAGCGACTGGCCGCCTCAGTATGCGATGCCGAATGGGCGGTAGCCTCTCTGCTGTCACTCACAGTGGCCGCTGCACTGAAGCTGAGCCAGAATCGAATCTGGTGAACAGAACCAGCCAAGCACTGGCCGCGGTCCGGGCGTCGCCGCTGAAGCAGAAACCCCAGGGCAGTGGCCTGGGGGTAAGTGCAGAGGGTGTTGCGGGCGAGCCTGCCGGGCTCACAAACGCCGGCTGTAGCGGCGCTCCGGGCGTCCCGCACTGCCGTAACGCAGGGACACGTCCGCGCTCCCTGTGGCGTGGAAGTGCTCCAGATAGCGACGGGCGCTGACGCGGGAAATGCCGGTCAGGGCTGCGCACTCCGCGGCGGACAGGGTGCCGTCGGCGTCGCGGAGGGTGCGTTCGATCAGGTCGGCGGTCTCCACGCTCATGCCCTTGGGCAGGGAGCGGGGCAGGGGTGCGATCGCGCCGGCAAGGACGCGGTCGACGTCGGCCTGGCCACGGACGACCGTCGAGTGGAGGCTGGCCCGGCGGGCCGCGTACCGCTCCAGACGCGGTCGTAGATCCTCGTACTCGAAGGGCTTGAGGAGGTAGTCGACCACGCCGTGCCGTACTGCGCCGCGGACCGTGTCGGCCTCGCGCGCCGCGCTGATGACCATGACGTCACAGTCGTGACCATCGGTGCGCAGGCGAGAGACGACGTCCAAGCCGAACACATCCGGCAGATACAGGTCGAGCAGGACCAGGTCAGGGCGGAGTTCACCGACGGCCGAGATCGCTTCTGCTCCGGTGCCCGCCGTCCCCACGACCCCGAACGGCGCGACGCGTTCGACGAAGGTGCGGTGGACCCTCGCCACCATGAAGTCGTCGTCGACCACGAGAACGTCGATCGCTTCCTGCATCTCCTTCATCGGGGTGCCCCTTCCGCCACCATCGAGGCCGGGTGGCTGACCGTCATGCGCGCGGTGAACATGGCCCCGTCGGGGGTGTTGCTCAACGAGATCTCGCCCCCGTGACGTTCGCAGACCAGCCGGGTGAGGGCCAGGCCGATGCCGCGTTCGCCCTCCTGGGCGGCCTTGGTGGTGAAGCCGTGGGCGAAGACCTCGCGTGCAAGTTCCGGCGCGACGCCGGGACCGGAGTCGCGCACCACGATCTCCACACTAGAGGTGTCCTGGCGCAACTCGACCTCCACCCAGGCCTCTTCGGCCGTCGTCGCGGCCGCGTCCACCGCGTTGTCGACCAGGTTGCCCACCACGGTCGCCACATCGGCGGCGTCCTCCGGCGCGAGCCGGTCGAGGGCCGTACTGTCCGAGATGCGCAGCGTGACCCTACGTTCGGCCGCCAGCGAGGACTTCGCCATGAGCAGGGCCGCTACGGCTGTGTCGCGCACCCGGCGGCTGAGCGTGACGTCCAGTGCCTGGCGGCGCTGGTTCAACGCGCGGATGTAGCGGACGACCTCGTCCTGCTCGCCGATCTGGATCAGTCCGGAGATGGTGTGCAACTGGTTGGCAAACTCGTGGGCCTGCGCTCGCAGCAGCTCGGAGGAGCTGCGGAAGGAGCCGATCTCCCGCTCGAGCCGGGCCAGTTCGGTGCGGTCCCGCAGCGTGGTGACAGAGCCGAGCAGGCGGCCGTCCTTGACGACCGCCATCCGGTTCAGCACCAGCACCCGGCTGTTGCGTACGACGACCTGGTCCCGCTCCTCCGTGGCGTCGGTGAGGACATCGCGCAGCCGCCCGTCGACGCCTACGCCGGCCAGGCTCTGGCCCACACAGTCGGCAGGCAGGCCGAGGAGGTGCCGGCCCACCTCGTTCACCAGGGTGATCCGAGCCTGCGGGTCCAGGGCGACCACGCCCTCCGCGATGCCGTACAGCATGGCCTCCCGGTGTTCGGCCAGGCCGGTGATCTCGCGTGGCTCCAGCCCAAGCGTCTGCCTCTTCACCCGCCGGGCCAGCAGCCAGGAGCCGGCCACGCCGAGCCCGCTGGCGATGCCGAGATACGCCAGCAGATACGAGGACGCCCCGCTGAGGCGCTGCCACACCGTGGGGGACGCCTCGCCGATCATTACCGTCCCCAGGTACGATCCGACGTCGCCCTGCGTCGCTCCGAGCACCGGCACCTGGGCCACCAGCTCACGGCTGCCGTCCAGGGTCAGCGAACCGGACCAGCCGCGGGCCTTGGCAGGACCCGCCCCCAGGGGTAGCCGGTCCCCCACCACCGTGGGATTCGTGGAACTGACAACCCGGCCGTCGGCGTCGGCCACCGTCACCGAGGTGATCCCGGACTGCGCCTGCGTGGAGTGCACCAGCGGGGCGAGGGTCTCCTCCGACGCGGACCGCACGAGCTGGCTGCGCACCAGCGGATTGGCGGCCAGTTGCTCGGCCAGTGCGCTGACCCGACGCCCCTCGACTCGGTGGAAGGTTGCCGCCGACTGGGCGAGCGACACTGCGGCCACCGCGACCAGCACGACCACGACGATCGCCAGCTGCAGCACCAGCATCTCGCCCGCGAGGGTATGGCGACGAAACGCGCTGACCACAATGAACTCAATCTCTGTTGCCGACACAACCTGGGCGGCTCGGGCGCCGAGCCGCACAATCATGACGCCAGCCCGGTGAAAGTGGAAGAGCGGGTGGCCGGAGCGTCGATTGTGGAGGAGAGGTGCCATGAAAGGTCTGGTACGCGCAGTTTCCGCTGCATTCACCGCTCTGTCGCTGCTGGTCGTCGGCGGATGCGGAGTTTGGCCGGAGACCGAGGACAGGCCTGCGGACAACCTGCGGATCATGGTCCCCAACACCCCTGGGGGTGGGTACGACACCACGGCCCGGACCATGGCCAGGGTGCTGGAGGAAGCAGGGATCGCCTCCGACGTCCAGGTGTTCAACCTGCCGGGCGCCGGCGGCACGGTCGGTCTGCAACGCATCGTGAACGAGCGGGGCAACGGCGACCTCGCCCTCCAGATGGGCCTCGGCATCGTCGGTGCCTCCCACATCTCGCAGTCGCGGGCGACCCTCGCGCAGACCACGCCGCTGGCCCGGCTGCTGAACGAATCCGGTGCGGTGGTGGTGGCCAAGAACTCGCCGTACCGGACCATCGGTGACCTCGTCGCCGCGTGGCGCAAGAACCCCACAGAGGTGACGGTGGGCGGTGGCTCCTCTGCGGGCGGACCGGATCACCTGCTCCCCATGGAGCTCGCACAAGCGGTCGGCATCGACCCCAGGAAGGTCTCCTACGTTGCCTACGACGGTGGTGGGGGCGATCTGCTCCCCGCGCTGCTCGACGGCAAGGTCGACTTCGCCACCAGCGGCTTCGGGGAGTTCCTCGACCAGATCCAGGCCGGTCAGCTCCGAGTTCTGGCGGTCACCGGCGCGCGGCCGGTGGGAGCCCTGCCCAGTATCCCGACGCTCAAGTCGTCCGGCATCGACCTGGTCTTCGACAACTGGCGGGGAATCGCGGCCCCGCCCGGTATCAGCGACAAGGACCGCAAGGTCTGGATCGACGCGCTGACCGCGCTGCATGACTCCCCCCAGTGGAAGGCCGAACTCGCCCGGCACGGCTGGACTGACGCCTTCGCCACCGGGGACACGTTCGCGGCGTTCCTGGCACAGCAGGACAGGGCCATCAGCCGTCTCGTCACCCAACTCGGGCTGCAGTAAAGGGCGTCCGCCCTCATTCATCCCCTTCGCACGAGCCATCACCTCGGTGCCGCATGCCCGCGTGCACCCCCACCGTCAGGAACCGGAAAGGCCCCCGTATGACCTCGCACACCTGGAAACTGCTGCTGATCCTCGCCGTGGCGATCACCGCACTGATCTATCTCATCAACTCCCGCCTGCGCATCCACCCGTTCGTCGCCCTCATCGTCGTCTCCGTGGCCACCGGCGTGGCCGCCGGTGAACCCGTGAACGAACTGATCGAGTCCATCGAGGACGGAGCCGGCAGCACCCTGGGCGACGTCGGTCTCACGCTCGCCCTCGGCGCGATGCTGGGGCGCCTGCTGTCCGACTCGGGGGCGACCGACGCCATCGCGCACGCCATCCTCGACCGCTCCACGCCACGCCGGCTGCCCTGGCTCGTCACCGCCGCCGCGTTCGTCATCGGCATACCGATGTTCTTCGAGGTCGGTCTGATCGTGCTGCTGCCGCTGATCTTCAGCGTGGCCCGCCGGCTGGAGGACCAGGGCGACACGAAGGGTTCGCCGTACGTCCTGCTCGGCGTGCCGGCCATCGCCGCGCTGTCGACCCTGCACGGCATGCTGCCGCCCCACCCCGGTCCACTGACCGCCATGACCGGACTCCACGCCGACCTCGGACTGACGCTCGGCGTCGGCATCGTCTGCGCCATCCCCACTGTCGTCCTGGCCGGTCCCGTCTATGCCCGCTGGATCGCACCCCGGCTCCCCGAAGTCCGTCCCGACGCCGCGCTGGTGGCCCAGTTCACGGGCGCGGGACGGGGTACTGACGACCGGTCGGCCGCGCTTTCGGCCGGTCCCGGCGCACAGTCGCGCACCGACGTCGACCCCCGTGCCGGCCTGGGCGTCGGCCTCGCGGTGACCGCCGTCCTGATCCCTGTCGGCCTGATGCTGCTGCGCACCCTCGCCGAGACGGTGCTCGACGAAGGTGATGCACTGCGCTCCGCGCTCACCTTCGTCGGCGAACCGCTCGTCGCGATGCTCGCCGGGTTCCTGTTCGCTCTGGGCGTGACCCTCTGGCGCGGGAACGGCACCGGCGAGCAGACCCGCACCTCCATGACGGACAGCCTCAAGTCGATCGCCGCGATCCTGCTCATCATCGGCGGCGGAGGCGCGTTCAAGCAGGTACTCCAGGACTCCGGCATCGGCGACGCCATCGCGTCCGCGGCCAAGGGCGCCCACCTCAACGTCATCGTCCTCGGCTGGCTCATCGCCCTGCTGCTTTCCCTCACCACCGGCTCGGCCACGGTCGGCATCGTCTCCGCCACCGGCATCGTCGCCCCGCTCGTCGGCACCGGCGGGGGCCTTGAGGCATCGCTGCTCGTGGTCGCCATCGGCGCCGGCTCCCTCGGTCTCAACTACGTGAACCACGCCGGGTTCTGGCTGGTCAAGGAGTCGTTCGGGATGGATCTCATACAGGCCACCAGGACCCAGACCGTCGTACAGACACTGGTGAGCGTGATCGGTCTCGGCATGGCCCTGCTGCTCTCCGTCTTCGCCTGACGGTGAGCCCTGCCCGGGCGTCGCCCTGGGCCCCTTCGCGGTCGCCATCGGCCGACTCAAGGCCTCCCCCATCTTGCGCATGGCCAGGACGTCGACCTCCCGGCCGGCGGGGCCGGAGAAGGCGTGCGGGGTGCCACCGCCGGGGCTCCGGCGCGGGGAGCTGTAGGTGAAGGCCGCGTCGCCGACGCCCGAGCAGTGCGGGGCAACTCGGTCGTAGCCTCGGTGTCACGCTCGTCGGGCCGCCGGAGCTTGTCGGCGGCCGCCTGCGCCCACTCGGCGACCTTCTCGCAGACCTTCAGCGAGACCTTCCGGAAGAACTCGCCCACGCGGTTGTCGCTCTTCAGGCGGTCGAAGTGCTCCCCGACCCGGCCCTTGACGGCCTTCCAGGGGTGCGTCCAAGCCCCACGGACTGCTGGAGCCGCTGCCATTCCGGCAGGTCCTTGAGCCCCTCGGCCTGCGTGTCGGTCCCCGCAGGGCGGTGTTCACCGTCTCGGCCTGCTGCTGCGGGTCGGGGGTGTCCGTCTGCTCGCCGGAGAGCTCACCGGTGGCGCCTGCCGTCGGCGGAGGCACCGGCGGCGCGGTGGGCATCGGCGCCGGTGGTGCCTGCGGGGCGGACGCCAGGGCCAGGGGCGGGGCGGCCACCGCCGTCGGCGAGGCCTCCGCGGCGGCGACGGCGGGCATCGGCGACGCGTCAGGTCCTGGTTCGGCGTTGGCTGTGGCGACCGCGCCAACGCGCGACCAGGTCCCTGTGCCACCGCAGCACCGTCTCCGGGCGCACCAGCAGCCGCACCCGGCGCAGCACATCCATCGGCAGCCGGTGCAGCAGCGCCGCAAGGAACGCCCGGTCGGCTGCGTCGAATCGCGGCCTGTGCTTGCCCAGCTGCCGCTCCAGCACCGTGACCTGATGCCGCAGGGCCAGGATCTCGATGTCCTTGTCCCGTTCGCTGACCGGCAGTAGGCGTGGCAGCGCGAGTGCATTGCTCACGCCCAGGTAGGCCAGTCGCAGCAGCATGGGCGATCACGTTGCCGGGCTGATCGGCTGCAGCGCAAGAAGCGTCTTGGAGTGAGCGTCGATCGCGAAGGCCGCCCACCTCCTCCCACCTGCACGGATGAGGTTCGGCAAGGACAGCCTTCTCCGTCGAAGTCGTCGTGGTAGCTGAGAGCGGCGCCGTTGTCCGCGAGCATGCGCAGAAGGTGGATCGCTGTGCTGTTGGGCCAGCCGAACGTACGGACGAGGGGCGGGCAGTCCAGTGCCGAAGCGGTGTAGCGCGAGGGCGCACCGGCAGGAAGCCGTTGGTCGGACGGTTTGGCGGGATCCCACATACCCCAGCGATCAGAACGGCTCAGCCATCCAAAGCGAGCCCGGGAGGTTAGCCCGTACGAATGATTCACCGGCGCCGCAGGGTGAACCGTGCACGGTGACTCCGCGTCAACGGCAGTCGACGCCGCTGGGCCGTTAGCGTCGGCTCCTGTGCCGTTGAGCTATGCATTCGTGAACCTCAAACCCGGGGTGGGGAAGACGACCAGCGCCGTCTGGTTGGCCCACGCGCTGCACGCATCGGGGCTGTCACCGTTGCTAGTGGACAGCGACCCCGCCTCTTCTGCGCTGCGTTGGAGCGAACTTGCGGGCGGTTTTCCCTTCCCTGTGCTCGCCCTTCCGGTGGGCGACGTACACCGGCGGGTGAACGACTTTCTCGACAACCGACGGGCAGTGGTGTTCGACGCCCCGCAGCTGGAAGACCACGCCCACATCGCCCGGGGCGTCATGCGGTACGCGAGCGAGTGGATCGTGCCCGTGACCCCCGCCCCGATCGAACTGGACCGAATGGCGCCCATCGACCGCGAAATGGATGACATGCAGTCCCTGCGCTCCCACCCGGCCCGCGCCGCCGTCTTGCTGAACCGCACGAATCGTCCCGACGCCACGCGTACCGGTCCCGACGCCGACGCCCGCGAAGCCCTCACAGAGCGGGGTTTCGACGTGTTGTCCACGCATATCCCGCGGCTCGACCTGTACTCCCAGTCATTCGGCAGCCCCGTCGAGGTGAAGGGCACGGCGTACATGGATCTCGCCCAGGAGCTCATCAAGATGGCGTCCCGCCAAGTGGTGTAGGGGATCAAGACGAGAAGGCGCAGGTCACGGCGGACATCTAGGGGGTGACCTGCGTCCGAAGTCACGCCTACGAGGATGCCGGCAGTGGCCGCGCGCAGCGAGTCCGGCTTGACGCGCAGCGTCAGATGACCAAGGTCCGCCGATCGGCGAATCGTGGACGTGACCTGCCGATTTCCACGTTGATCCCCTACACCCCGACAGGGGACATGACCCTCATCAACCGTCAGGACAGGGTATGAACCAGCGCAAGAACACCTATCGAGCCGCCCTGCAGCATCGACCTGAGACGACAGCCCCCGCTTCCGCTCCCACCAAAGTCACTCGGCTGGATACCCGCTACGTCAAGGTGATCATCGAACTGGACCTCTCCTTTGCCCGCGCACTCACCGACCGGGCCGGACAACCGCTGTCCGCACTCGTGCGTGCCAGCGAGGCAGTCCTACGACCGCTGAGACAGGACCGTTGACGTGCTCCCTGGCCTAAAGTCCAGGGATTCCAGTCTGGGTCGTCCGACCCTTCCGGGGGCTTCCTGCTTCAACGCGCTGTGCCGGGACTTTCGTCCTGGTCTTACCGGCGCTCCACGAGGCATTTAGCGTCTCCGCCCGTCCGGCGGCGACGATACGGCGTCCTTCGAAGAGGACGTTGCGGGCTGCGTTGTGGTCACGGTCGTGCAGGATGCCGCACTCGCCGCACGCCCACTGTCGGACGTGCAGGGGCTTGGGGCCGTCCCGGAACGGATCCTGAAGGGAGATCTCCCACCCGGCGGCAAGGCCGATCTGAAGACCCTCGCCGCCCTGGCCGGCGTGACCCGCACCGGCTTCTATCCCAAGAAGAACCGCGACGGAACCACCCGGCCCGGCGCCTACCGGCACCTCGCCGAGGAGTTCGAGCGCAGGTTTAACGAACTCCGCGACGCCGGAGAGATCGCCGATCCCCGGATCGCGCAGATTGAACGACTCAAGGCACAAAGTGCCGAGCTCAAAGCGCGCATCGTCACCCGCGACGAGCAGATCGCGCAGCTCACCGAGTTCAGAACCCTGGCGATCTCTCGCCTTGCCGCTCAGCACGACGAGATCGAGCGTCTGCGCAGGCAAGTCACCGACAACGGCGTCGTACGACGGCTGCCAGAAGCCACAAACGACACCGCGCCCTTCGGCTCGTGTAGTTAGGGCCGGTCGCGGTTCGTGACACGGCCCGGTTCACCGCTCCACCGAAACCTCGGCGGTCGCGGTTCAGGACCCGGGCGAGGCGGTGGCGGTTCCGCGCGAACCCCGGTGTGGATTCCCGTTCGCGCCGTCGGCGGGCGGCGCGAACGGGACGCGGCTCAGCCAATCGGGCCGAAGATCTCGGTGCGGTCGAAGTCGGCATCCATGCCGTCCAGCACCGCTCCCAGTTGCTTCTCCTCGTACTTGAAGTGCGTCTCCATGACCGCCTCGATCCAGTCCAGGTGACGGTGTGCCACCTCCGGGTCGGTCGAGTCGGCCACCGCCTTCTGCAACCCACCGATGAGGTGCTCAATCATGTTGTGGTCCTGAGTCAGCTTCGCGACCACCGGCGCCAGGTCGGGTCGCGCCCGTACCAGTTCCGGGAACAGCGAACCGTCCTCGGCGCGATGGTGGCCGGACAGGGCAGCGCAGAACCCGTGGCAGAACAACAGCAGGTCGGTGGCGGCGTCGGCGGGGTCGCCGCCGTCCAGTCCCGCCCGCGCCAGCGCATTGCGCAGCTTGCCGTGCACCCGCTGCAGTTCCCCGCCCCAGGCGGTGACGCGGTCAGTCGGCAAGAACGCCCTCCCGTCGCAGCCAGGCCGCGCACGCGGTCGTCCAGGACGCAGTGTGCGGCTCGCGCGCAATGAACTTATGCGGCTCGCCGCCGTATTCCACGCCGTCGGCCAGGCCGATACCGTGGCTGCCGCCCGGGTAGACGTGCAACTCCACCGGTACCGCGGCCGCCGCCAGCGCCCGGGTCCACTCCAGGGCGTTGGGCAGGCCCGGCGGGTCCTGAGCGGTGGCCCATACGAAGGTCGGGCACACCGACGCGTCCACATGCTTGGCCGGGGATAGCTCGTCCTTGATGGGCAGCAGGTCGCCGAGCAGGTTCTCGACCACCGACGGCGGCAGCAGGTCGAGGTCGGCCAGCGCATAGGCCAGGATCGCGAAGTCCGGTCGGGGCGGGTCGGCGACGCCCTCCTCGATGGACAGGACCCGGCCGGTCATGAGCAGGCCGGCGAGTTGGCCGCCCGCGCTTGATCCGATGACGCCGACCCGGCCGACGTCGAGGCCGTGGTCGCCGTTGCGGATGTGGTCCAACCCGGCCCGGGCGTCTTCGAGCGGGGCCGGGAACCGGTCCGGCAGCAGCCGGTAGGACAGGACGAAGGCGTGGATGCCGAGGCCGGACAGCCAGCGCGCGTAGCCTTCGCCCTCGTGCGGTGGAAGTTCCCGGAAGCCGCCGCCGGGCAGGACGAGGACGGCGGGTCGGGGGCCGAAGAACCGGTCCTCGGCGGGGTAAAGCGTGACCTTCTGTGAAATTGGGGCGGGAATGGCCGTAGCCACCTTTCGATACGACGCCTCCATGCCTGACGATCCATCCGCCACCGGCACGCGACGCTGCCTGGAACTATAACCGCGAGGGCCAGATGGGCGGTTGCGTCGCGCTGCCGCAATGGCGTCAGGGTGAGCGCGCAGTCTCCGAGGACCGCGAGTCGGCGTCATCGCCTCACACTGAGCCTTTTCCAACCTCACGCTGAACCTGGCGAGGTGCAGCGTGAGGACGGCTTTGACCAGGTCTGTGATCTGGTTGGTGCTGCATCGTGGCTGGCGCAGGAGGCGCCAGGACGCATGGTCGTGGGAAGTGCCATCCTCAGCGTGTCTTCAGGCCACGGTCTTCGAGTTCGTCCGCGCACTCCTCTGGTACCCAGACAGTCTTCGCGGTGGCCCTGCCCTTCAAGGGCTCTTCCTGCCGCTCCCGCTCCGCCTCGGCGCGGGCTTGTTCGATGTCGTCGGCGATCGCCTTGCAGTCGACGACGTACGTGCCCGTCGGTACCGGTTCCTCGGTGGGAGATTCCGGCTTGTCCGTGTACGGCCCGGCGTTGAGGGCGGAGGTGGCGGCGATGCCGGCCAGGCACAGCACCGCCCAGACGGCGATGATCCACCGGCGGGCGCTCAAGAGCCGGCCATTCCGACGGCGAGGCCGACGACGGTGAGCATCGCAGTGCGCGCGACCTTCATCAAAGCTCCTTCCTAAAAGGGGCCGGTACAGCGAGCTTCTGCCAACCTGCCGACTTTTCATTGGTCCTGGTCACACCCAACAGCAGAGCTCCTGATAGACGGGTTCACGACCACGATCCCCCATGCTCACCAGGAGTTTCGCGTGCTTGTCTACCCGTCGGCGATTGGTCTGTCCAACACGCACCTGCGCTACCTCACCCGTCAACTGACCGTCTACCGCCGAGAGATCGACTCGCGCCGGCGGCGCCCGGCGCCGGGACGCCAGGCCCTCCTGGTTCTGGCCCATCTGCGCTGCGGCGACACCTACGCACGGCTCGCTGCCGGGTTCGGCATCGGGATCGCCACCGCCTACCGCTACATCACTGAGGCCGTCGGCCTCCTGGCCAACCTCGCCCCTACACTCGCCGAGGCGGTCCGGACGGCCTCGATGAAGGCGTTCGTCCTGCTCGACGGCACGCTGCTGCCCATCGACCGGATCACCGCGGACCGGCCCTTCTACTCCGGCTGTGAGCATGATGGTCGTGCCGTTCCGGCCGTGGCTTGACTCGTACTCCGGCTGGCTGCTTGTGCCTTGTGTTTGATCTGTCGGCCCGGTCGGAGCGGCGCGTACCGGCCCCGGGCCGGCGGAGCGTGTCCCGATAGGGGCCTTGGCCTAGAAGGCACCGTCACAGTCCTGACCGCTCCACCGACCGGCGCTGGCCATCGGCACTGCGTCGTCGAACAGGAGCACCGTGACCACCCTCAGCATGCCCACTGCCTTCCGCACCGTCCAAGCCGCCGAGGCCGCCGCTGCGCCGCGTTCGGTGGTGCTCGGCGTCGATACCCACAAGGACGTGCACGTCGGCGCCGTACTTGACCATGTGGGCGGGCTACTGGACACCGGAGGCGCGGCAGGGCTCGCAGTGCGGGCGGACCTGGTAACGGCGCAAGGCCCGGGTGAACGTCGAGTAGGCGCCCTCGTAGCCCAGTTCCACCACCTCGTCGAACAAGGTCGAGGCCCACAGATGCGGGTCGTCGGCCAGGCGTTGCCGGCAATAGGGCAGGAACGGCACGAACGCGTCCGGGCCCACGCCGCTGGCCGGGGGTTCGCTCGCCGTTCAGATAGGCACGAATCGTCTTGCGATCACGGCCCAGATGCCGTGCGATCGCCGAGATCGTCCACCCCTGACGACGCAGAGCATGAGCGTCCACGTCTTCCTCCCGAGTGAGCAACCGGGCCCCCGAACAGGCCGAACTCCTAGCTCACGCAGGCTCTCCACGACACGCCGACCCCAGTTCGACACGCCGGGAGGATCACACAATGGATGGGGAGATCAAGAGAGCAGGTTTGTCCCACCCCAGAGCGACAAGTGGGGAAATCCAAATATCCCCATCACCCCGCCCGAGGAACGGGAGCATGACGTCCTGGACGAGGACGTGGCCCGGGTCTCCCCGCTGAAGCACGCCAACCTCAACTGCCTGGGCCGCTACAGCTTCGCCGCCCGCCCGCCACGTGAGGGCCTGCGCCCACTGCGTGACCCGGCGACCGTCCACCTCGACGAGGACGACGAGGGCAACGGCGAATGACGCGGCGTTAGGGCGCGTACCGGGGCGTGATCAATGATCATCGCAGATTCCGGGGCGGGTGCCCCTCTGGGGTACGAGGCCCGGCGATCTGCGGCTGCGCCATGTGGGCGCGCGTGACCGGAAGCGATGCCGCGGGCAGGCAGCGGCGGGGCCCGAGGACCCCGGTTGCGTGCCCGCCGGGATGGTGTGTCAGAGCACGGCGAGGCGGTCCGCCAGCAGTTCCACCCTCTGCTCGGTGTCCTCCGGCAGCAGCCGTCCCGCCCGGGTCAGGGTCGCGATCCCGTGCAGGGACGCCCAGAACACCTCGGTGAACAGCCCCGGGTGGACGCCGTCCCCGGCGACCTCGCTGAGGCACTCCAGCAAGGCGGCGAAGGCATCCTTAAGAGGTTCCGGGGTGTCCTCCTGTGCGTACGCCAGGCCGCCGTCGAGCTGGAACAGGGCGTCGTAGACCGCCGGGTTGCGCTCGGCGAAGTCGAGGTAGCCGCGGGCGAGGGCGGTGACCCGGGCGCACGGACCGTCCGCGGCGGCGGTCGCGGCCCGCACCGCGACGGCCAGCTCGGCAGCGCCCTGGAGGGCGACGGCGCCGATGATCTCGCGCTTGCCGCGGAAGTGGCTGTAGAGGACGGGTTGGCTGTACTCGATGCGCTCGGCGAGCCGGCGCGTGGTGACCGCGCCCCAGCCCTGCTGCTCGGCGAGTTCACGGGCCGTCGCCACGATGAGGCGCTCGCGCTCCGCTCGTTCCCGCTGCTTGCGTTCCTGTACCGACATAGTTCGATCCTAGCACCGCTAGACAACGGAGCGGCAGTAGCGCTAGCGTTACCTCGACAGCTAGCAACGCTAGATATCTGGAGGGGCCGTCATGCTCAACGCACTTGAGGTCGTCACCACCGTGGTCGTCGGCCTGATGGTGGGGGTGGAGTTCTCCGTCGCCTTCGTCATCAACCGGATCCTCGACGCCCTCCCCGGCGACGCCGGCCAGCTCGGCCGCAGCCACGGCGGCCGGATGCTCGGCGCCGTGATGCCGTTCTGGTACATCGGCTCGGTCGTCCTCTGCGCGGTCTGGGCCGTCGCCGGCTGGCACCACGAGGGCACCGGCCTGGTCGTCACCGGCGCCGCGCTGCTGATCGTCAGCGTGATCATGTCGCTGCTGGTGCTTGTCCCGATCAACAACCAGGGCAAGACGTGGACCCCCGAGAACCGGCCGGAGGGCTGGAAGGAGCAGATGAACCGCTGGGACCGCTGGCACTACGTCCGCGTCGCCGTCCTCATCGGCGCCTTCACCCTGCTGGTCGCCGCCCTCACCTGATATCAAAGTCGCTCAGACATGCACTGGTTTGCCCCTGTATGTCGACGGCTTTCGCCCCCGTCGGGGTGAGCCCGACAGGGCTTCGGATTTCTGACCCCGCGGGCCGGCCCCGCGCCAGTGGCGCACAACCCCCACCCCCGGGCGGCAGCTGGCAACCGAAAGGCATCCGGGGATGCAGCTGCCGCTCAGATCCCACAACTGCGATCCCGACGAGCTACGCCCCTCGATCAGCCGCGTCCGCGCGGCCTGATCGGGCCCTACACGACTCAGCAAGCTCCACGAAGCTCACCAAGTTGGCGAAGACTCGCAAGGAGAAGAACAATGTCGCTGAAGAAGATCAACACCGTCCTGGCCGCCGCCTTCATCCTCTTCATCCTCTGGTTCGGGATCGAGTTCATCCTGAGCCCTGAGACGACGGCGCCGGGCTTTGGCCTGCCGAGCTGGCCGTCCGGCGACGGCGACGGCTTCCTGATCATCAAGGGAATCCGCGATGTCGTCTTGGCCCTGGTCCTGGGCATCCTGCTGGTGACGGGCCACCGCCGGGCGCTGGGCTGGGTGCTGCTGGTGGAGGCCCTCGCCGCGTACGGCGACATGGCCACCGTGCTGGCCCACCACGGCTCCGTGGCCACCGCGCTCGGCATCCACGGCCTGACCGCGACACTGATGGTGGTCAACGGGCTGCTGATAATGCGCGAGACCCGCAAGGTCGCGGCCGCTCCGGCAACGCCCGCCCCGCAGCCCGCCTAACGCCACCTTGGCGCGTGTCGGTATTCGCCTGTCGGCGCCCGCCGGGAAAGACAGGGCGCACGATTTTCTTCCAGCGGGCGGCGGCCTGGTCCCGTTTCTCCGGGATGGCGCAGCGCGGCCCCCTGCCCCGATTCTCATAAACGGTCCTTTGCCCGAGCAAGATCAAACAGGGCCGTGCGGAACCCACGAAGCGCCAGTTCGGTTCGCAGAACCCGTTCTCACTCAAAGGTGGGTTCGGGGTACTTCTGAGAATCGTTTGTGACAGCATCCACGGTCATGACGGTCCCTCAAGAGGCTTCCGCGAGCGAGGCCGACGACGTCGAGTGCCACCCCTGCCCGCGCTGCAAGGCCGAGCCCGGTTCGCCGTGCCGCTCGCGCTCCGGCGCGGTCGCCGGCACCTACCACACCGGCCGCTTCACCAAGGTGCCCCGGCTCGCCAAGCTCCTGCGCGTGTCCACCCCCGCCGACCGCGGGCCCGGCCAGCCGTGGCGGCCCGGCACCCCCGTCCCGCTCGCCCTCGCGCCCGACACCCCGACCGCCGACATCCGCATCGGCTACGCCCGCTGCTCGACGCTCACCCAGGAACTCCAGTCGCAGCTCGACGCGCTCGCCAAGCACGGCATTCCGCGCGACAAGGTGTTCTCCGAGAAGATCAGCACCCGCGTACGCGTCCGCCCACAGTTCGAGGCCGCCCTTGCACTGGCCCGGCAGATCAAGGGTCATGCCCCGCACTGCCGGGTCATCTTCACCGTGTACGAGATGAAGCGCCTCGGCCGCGACGCGGCCGAACTCACCGCGCTCGCCGACCATCTCACCGCCCACGGCCTGGTCCTGGAGATGCTCGCCGGGCCGCTGCCCGGGATGTATGACCCGAGCGGGCCCGGACGCCTGCTGTTCGCGTTCTTCGCGGCGATGGCGGAGACCGAGCGGGAAAACATCCGGGAGTCGACCCTCGAAGGACTCGACGCGGCGGCCCGCAAGGGCAAGCACGGCGGCCGACCGCCCGTCATCACCGAGGACATGCTGCACACCGTGCTCCGCCGCCGGGCAAACGGCGAGTCGGTCGAGCAGATCCAGCCCGACCTGATCATCCCCACCGGCAAGCGCAAAGGTCAGGCCCCCAGCGTCGCGAGCATCTACCGCGCGCTCGCCGAGCACGAGAAGCAGGAGGCGTACCCCGAGGCCGTCGCGGCGGCCCGCGCCGACTTCGCCGACCTCCAGGACGTCGACGACATCCCCCGCCCCCGCCGAGTCCGCATCCGTCGCCCAGGCGACCCGCTCACAGCCGAAGAAGCCGATCTCCGCCAGCGACTCCAGACCCAGCCTCACCCGAACTCGGAGACCGCCACCCGGGAACCGTGATCGTTCTCAGCGCCAACCGCTGTACCGATGTTCCTCAAGCCCGGTAACGGCGAGGGCGCGTCAGGCGCCAGGGTGGGGAGGTTCCTCGTCGGCGCGGCCGCCGGCTCCGAGGGTCCGCCGCGGTGTGGGGAGCGTCGCCGTGGGAGCTCCGAGCACGCCCCGAGCGCGCAGCTCGGCAGCGTCGGGCAGGTGGATACCAGGGAGTTCGTCGACAAGGGGTGTGACCCAGATACGCGTCAATGGGGCAATGAGTTGATCTTGAAGCCCTGAAGGCGTCCAGGCTCATTCGGTGCTGTCGGCGTCCTCGGCGAGGATCATCGTGGTCAGGCCTGCACCTGGGCCGTGGATGTCAGGAGCTGCGCGGGGCTACCAGGCTGGATTCGTAGGCGAGGACGACGAGCTGAGCGCGGTCACGGGCGTGGACCTTGGTCATGGCCCGGTTGATGTGGGTTTTCGCGGTCGTCGGGCTGATCACCATGTGGTCGGCGATCTCGTCGTTGGACAGGCCCTGCGCGACCAGTGCGACGGCCTCGCGTTCGCGGTTGGTCAGCTCTTCCAGTCCGGTGCCGGCAGTGGCGTTGAGCGGCTGGGCGACGTACCGGTTGATCAGCTTGCGGGTGATGGACGGTGCGAGAAGGGCGTCGCCGCGGGCGGCAACGCGTACGGCGTGTAGGAGGTCTTCCGGCAGGATGTCCTTGACGAGGAATCCGGCGGCGCCGGCGCGCAGCGCGTTGAAGATGTGTTCGTCCATGCCGTAGTTGGTCAGGATGACGACGTGCACCTGGGCCAGGGCCGGGTCTGCGGCGATGAGCCGGGTGGCCTCGATGCCGTCGACGACCGGCATCTGGATATCGATGAGCACGATGTCGGGCAGGTGTTCCTTGACCAGCGCCAGGCCCTCCTTCCCGTCGGCAGCCTCGGCCACCACCTCGATGTCGTCCTCGAGGTCGAGGAGCGCGCGGAAACCGCTGCGAATGAGTGGCTGGTCGTCGATCAGCAGGACCCGGATCACGATGTCTGCTCCACGGGGAGTTCGGCCTGGACGGTGAAGCCGCGCTCGCTGCGGGGTTCGGCGCGCAGTCGCCCGCCGAGAGCGGTGACGCGTTCGCGCATGCCGAGCAGTCCGAGGCCGAGCGTTGGCGCGGTGTCTGGCGTGGCCTTGCCGTCGTCGTCGATGCGTATCGCGAGGGTGTCGGGCCGGTAGTCGATCCGGACCGACGCGGTAGCGGCGGCGGCGTGGCGGGCGATGTTGGTCAGCGACTCCTGAACAATCCGGTAGGCGGTCCGGCCCACCGCGGCCGATACATCGGGCCGCTGTCCTTTGATGGTCAGCGTCGTCTTCAGACCGGTGCTGCCGGCCCGCTCCACCAGCTCCGGGATGTGGTCGAGCCCACGGGACGGTGCGGTGTCGTCGTCGCGCAGTGCTTGAAGGGTCGCGCGCAGTTCGCGAGTCGCCTCACGTCCGGCTTCCTGGATCGCCAGCAGGGTGTGCGGCACCTGCTCGCCGCGCCGACGGGCTAGGTGGACGGCAACTTCGGACTGCACCTTGATGATCGAGATCTGGTGGGTGAGCGCATCATGCAACTCACGTGCGATGTGCAGCCGTTCCTCATCGGCCCGTCGTCGCGCGGTCTCCTCACGGGTGCGCTCGGCTTCGTCCGCCCGCCGCTCGGCCTGCCGCACAGCCTCCCCCGCGGCAAGGGCGGCGATCAGCCAGGCCAACTCCAGGACGCTGCGGGGTCGCGCGAGCGCCTCGCCCGCAGGCCCGTCGTGGAAGACCAGTGCCGTCAGGTTCAGCGCGACCAGCATGGTCACGGACGCCGCCACCGTGATGGCACGGTGCCCGGCGCGCACCGCGCCGTAGACCGCGACCAGGTACGACACGGCGAGCACGTCGAAACCGGCCACCTGATACCCCACCGCGCACAGCCCGGTAACGGCCAGGACGACAAGCGGAGCCCGGCGGAGTGCGGCCAGCGCCAGTCCGCCGGCCGCCAGCAGCGCGTAGCCGAACAGATCGGGTCCCGTGGCGGGGTGCCCCCCGGACCGCCCCGTGCCCAGAAGCAGCGCCGCCACTCCGGCGGCGATCGCCCAGTCTGCGACAGCGGCCGGGACACGGATCCGTCCTTTGACCATGCGCGCACCCTAGCCGGATGTCGCGGCGGGCGAGTCCCGCTCGTGGACGAGCGGCAGGCTACCGCGCACGCGGTAGTTTCGCGGTGCCTGCGGCATCGGCGGTAGCGCAAAGTGTCTGCGTCTGCGGAACGACCGGCGGTGGGTCCGTCGGACATGCTCAGGCCCTGACCAGTCGCAGGACGAGAAGGAGTACCTCATGGCAGTCGGATTTACGCTTGCCGCACCCTCGGCCGCGCACGCCTTGGCCCAGTCGGCCCACGTCGATTCATACACCCTGACCGCCGCGCGATTGTGGGCCTCCTCGGCCGCGCTGCTGGGGCTGGCCGGTGCGGTCATCGGCGGGCTGGCGCTGGCACGTTCCGTCCGCCGCATCGGCAACCGTGGGAAAAGGGGGGCTGTCGTGGCCCTGGCGTCCGGGCTGATCGCCGTGCTTAACGGTGCGCTGAATCTGGCCGTCGCCGACGGTGGTCCCGGCACCGGCAATGGAGTAGTTGGTGGCGCCCTGGCCCTGGTGCTGGGACTGATCGCCATGGTCCTCGGCGGACTGGCTCTGGCCCGCTCCCGCCGCACTGCTGCACCGACTGACCACAGCGAATACGAGCGCACATTCGAGTCTGCCTGAAATCTTCTCTCTGGCAGTGACGAATCCGATATCGGCAACCGATCCTACGCCGGGCGTCGGACCTGGCCAGCGGCAGCCGGCGTCAGGCGGCCGTGCCGAAACCGGCCGTGGACGGGTCCTGCTCGCGCAGCGGGGTGAAGTCGACATCCAGCTCCGTCTCGTACGCCTCGGGCTGGATGCCGAGCTCATGCGTGCTGTACTCGCCGAACCGATTGATGTGCTCGGTCAGGTACGGCGAGATGTGGGTCAGGTCCTCCAGGGTGATCTCCCACCCCTCTTCCAGCAGCTGGCGGACGATCTCGGCGATGTCCAGGGCGTTGTGGAAGATCACCGCGTTCGTGAGCAGAGCGTTGAACTTCATCGCCTTCTCCTGCTCGACGGGGGCATTGTCGGCGATGACGCCGCGGTTGCCGAAGCCACGGTGACGGGCCTCGAGACGCGCCTCCGCCTGGTCGAGGATCTGCCCGGCCTCGGCGGCGAACCGCTGTCCTCGGGTGGGCTGGCCGGTGGCCTGCTCGCGATCAAGGCGCGCGGCAAGTCCATGGGCCTCGGTCCCCGCCTTGGCGGCAACGGCCTCGGCATCGGCGGCGAGCCGGTCGCCCTCGGCGATCCTCCGGTTCAGCTCCTGCGGGGAGAGCGTGCCGTAGACGCCGGTCCGCCAGGACGGGACTGCGCGTTCCTCGGCGCCGGCCTTCAGCAGTGCGAGCAGCTGCTCGGCCCTCTCCTCGGCCCGCCGTGCCTGATCCTCGCGCTGGGCCTCGGCCTAGGCCAGTGGTGAAGGAGGGTCACCGACTTCGCATGCCCGGTCCGCGCCATGCGCGGCTGACGGAGCCTGCGCTCGGACTCCGCACGGACCTCTCCTCAGCGAGGTCAGAGACCATGCCGTCCGGCCGGGACTGCCCCAGGTAGTGGGCGAACGCGTCAATGGCGCGCTCCAGGCACTCCTTCTCAGCGCGGGAGGTCCCGAGCCCACCCATCCACCAGGGAGTGGACGAGGGGGACCCGGACTTGGCGTTCTACCAGCGGATCGTCTGGCCTTCGGGGGTGACATGGATGGTGAACTCTTCCAGCGTCGGGGCGCCGCAGGCGCGCCAGCGGCCCAACTGGTCCTCGGCAGCGTCCCACAAGAGTTCGGGGCCGTCCTGGCGGACGATCCAGTGGCCGTCTTCTTCGCGTAGGGCCGCCCAGGAACCCGAGGCGACGTCGATGAGAACGGTCTCGGCCTGGCCCTCATGTTGCAGGGCGAGCTGCTGTGCGGCAGGTACGGCGGTCTGTACGACGAACCGGGATGTCCAGTCGCTCAGGATGTCGGCTCCGACGATGGCCTTGCGCTCCTCACCTGCGCTGAGGTCGGGCAACAGGCCGAGCGGGGGCGGCGTGTGCGGTCGGGCGAGCATGAAGCTGACCCCGCCGCCGAGGAACGGTCCGGATGCGGTGCCGTCGTCGTGGACGGTGAGCCGGGCGAGCTCCGAGGAGCCCAGCCACCCGCCGATCGTCGCAAGGATCAGGCCGCCGGGCTGGGTCTGTTCGATCCACGCCGCGGGAACGGTGCGCACGCCGCACGTGGCGATGACCCTGTCGTACGGGGCGCCGTCGGGGTGCCCCAGCAGGCCGTCACCGTTGATCAGGGTGGGGTACACGCCGAGCCGGGCGAGCGCTGTCCGCGCCCTGGAGGCAGGGTGGTGGTCGCGGCGCTCATAGTGCCGTCACTTCCCGTACGGGTGCTCGGCGCGGGCGGTGCGCAGCGCGCGGCCCCACCACACCAGCTGATCGACCATGCCCTTGGCGGCGCCTTCGCACACCGCCGTGTCGAGCGGCATGCCGTCCTCGCCCAGCCCGGACCAGGGGCCGTGCAGGCTGACGGAGTCGCGCACGGTCATGGCGTGCAACTCGGCGAAGACCTGCCGCAGCTGTTCGACAGCGCGAAGCCCGCCGCCCAGCCCGCCATACGAGACAAAGCCGACCGGCTTGGCCTGCCACTGGGTGTAGTGCCAGTCGATGAGGTTCTTCAGCGAGGCCGGAAAGCTGTGGTTGTACTCGGGGGTGACGACCACAAAGGCATCGGCGGCCTCCAGCCGCGGGCTGACGTCGGCGAGCGCGGCGCCGGTCTGCGGGGCGGGGGCGGGGATGCCGTCCCATCCGGGCATGGACACCGGCAGGGCCAGGTCGGCGACGTCGACGACGTCCAACTCGATGTCGGTGCGGTGACCGACGTGGCCGGTGAACCAGTCGGTGACGGAAGGGCCGAGGCGGCCGCCGCGGGCGCTTCCGACGATGACGGCGACACGGAGAGCGGAGTCGTTGGTGGGCATGGTGTCGGACATGGTGGATCCCCTTGGTTCCCTCGTTGCGGGTCGCGGGCTGCGGCCACGGCGGATAAACTACAACGCACGTTGTTAGAAGTGCAACGTGCGTTGTAGTTACCTTGGTGAACATGCGAAAGGAGCGTCGGTGACCAGTACGAACGCCAATGAGAAGACGGCGAAAACGGCCCCACCGCGGCGGGGCCGAGCGAACAAGGCGGTAGCGATCGCGCAGGCCGCGTGCGAGGTCTTCGGGCGGGATGGCTACTCCCGCGCCAGCATCGACGCGATCGCCGCCGAGGCCGACGCCTCCACCCGCACCCTCTACAACCACTTCCCGGGCGGGAAGGAGGAGCTGTTCCGCACCGTGGTGCAGTGGAGTTCGGGTCAGGTACGGGACGAGCAGCTCGCGCTGCTGCACAAGTACCTGGACCTGGAGCGCCTGCCGCGCCCCGAGGACCTGGAGCGCGACCTACTCGCCCTCGCCCGCGCCTGGATCGGCCTGATGACGGACTTCCGCAACCATTTCTCACTGGTCCGGCACATCTTCGCGGAGGCTGGGCACGTCCCGGCCGAGGTCCTGGACGCCTGGCGGGAGGCCGGGCCGCGCGCGGTGGGGCGCGAATTCAGCTCCGTCATGGCTGTGTTGGATGGCCATGGCCTGATCGATGCGCACGGCGACCCGGCCCAGGCTGCCGCGCACTTCATGACGCTCACCTCGACTGACATCGTGCATCGGTCCTACTGGGGCGTGAACCCGCTCCCGCGGGAGGAAACCGACCGGCTCACGACAGCCGGGGTTCGAGCCTTCCTACGGGCGTACGGCTCCGCAGGCTGAGTGAGAGCCGGGCCTCGTCCAGGACCGCATCCTGCGCCTGTGCGCTGTCGGCGAGCAACCGCTGCGCGAGCCGAGTCGGCAACCAGCCGACCTGCGCCGACCCGGGTCCCGCCCCTGCCGATCATGTGACTTAGGGCGTGCAGATCTTTAACTCGTCTTTTTGACCTTGGTTTGGGTGGGGTCGGAGGTAAGGAACGCGGCCACGTCGGCGGGTGTACAGAACCG